>CAVVQL010000011.1:0-113685 GCA_963750355.1 uncultured Cytophagales bacterium
AAACCGAGGTCATCATCGAGCATTTCCGGCAGATCGTCAGCAAGAAAATAGGAGGGAAGGCCAAGGCAATGGTCGTTACCGGTTCGCGCCTGCACGCCCTGCGCTATTACCTGGCCTTCAAACAGTACATCCGCGAAAAAGGCTATCAGGACATCCGGCCATTGGTGGCGTTCTCGGGCAAAGTGATCGATGACCTGTACCCCACCGGCGTGACCGAAGTGGAGCTAAACGGCTTCAGCGAAAAAGCGTTGCCTAAACAGTTCGAGTCTGAGGAGTACCAACTGCTGCTGGTGGCCAACAAATACCAGACCGGGTTCGATCAGCCCCTGCTGCACACCATGTACGTAGACAAGAAGCTGAACGGCGTACTGGCCGTGCAAACGCTGTCGCGGCTGAACCGCACGCACCCCGGCAAAGAAGACACCTTCGTGCTCGATTTTGCCAACGACCGCGAAACGATCATCGCTTCTTTTCAGCCCTACTACGAGCAAACCACGGTGGATGAGGAGACCGACCCCAATCTGCTGTATGATCTGAAAAACAAGCTCGCTAGTCGGCAGGTGTATTGGCAGTCGGAGATCAACAGCTTTAGTGCCGTTTTCTTTGCGTCTGTCAACACCACCAAAGACCAGGGCAAGTTGTATGGGTACGTTGGTCCGGCCGTTGATCGGTTCAGGGCGCTGACGCCGGAAGAGCAGGACGAATTCAAAAAGCAACTCGATCAGTGGCTGCGGCTATACGCGTTTCTGGCGCAGATCATGCCTTTTGGCGACGTCGAGCTGGAGAAGTTCTACGCTTTTGGCAAGTACCTGCACCTCAAACTACCCCGGCAGGAGATGGGCGACCGCCTGCAACTCAACGACGAAGTGGCGCTGGATTACTACCGCTTGCAGAAGATCGCCGACAACGAGTCGATGGTGCTGGAATCGGGCGAAGCGTATGGGTTGCGGGGTAACGCCGAAACCGGCATGACGCGCGACAAAGAAGAGAAAGCCCATCTCTCGGAGATCATTCACGTCCTGAACGACCGGTTTAGCACCGACTTCACCGACGGCGACAAGTTATTTTTCGACCAGATTGAACAGGAGCTGGTCAGCGATGAGACATTGATCTACCAGGCGCAGAACAACCCCGTTGAAACGTTTCGCTACGGGTTCGATGAGTTGTTCATTGAAAAATTCATCGACCGCATGGAGCAGAATCAGGACATCTTCGCCAGGGTCATGGGCGATAAAGAGTTCGGCGACCTGGTGAAAGAGTGGATGCTGAACAAGGTCTATAAGCGGATCAATAACCAGTAGTAGTAGCTAAAGCTGCACAAATAGCCCCTATACAACGCCAAAACCCGCTTTTGGGGCGGGCTGGGCTAATCGGTGCATCCCTTTTGCCAAAGGGTATTAAAAAAACCTCCGCACTACTGCGGAGGTTTTTGTTTACGTACTACTAAGCTTACCGGGTAGACCCTACCATTACTTTAGCGGTATGTACCCGTTTGCCTTCCAGTTGGACAACCAGTAGGTACAGGCCCGGTTGAAGGGTAGGTAGTGCAACCGTTAGCTTGGTACCATCATTGGTAACCGCGCCAGGTTGCAGATTCACCCGCTCACCGCTCATGCTCACCATTGTCAGCACAAAGCTTTTGCCGCGGTGATTGGCAGGGTAGGCAATATGCACCACTTCACTGGCTGGATTTGGAAAGGTATTCCAGACTGTCTCTTCTTCTGAAGAAGCCATACGAGGTGAACCCGATGTTGGGTAGAGGCGCTCTTTGGGAACCGTCACGATACCTGAGGTACCGGGAACGTACCAGCCCAGATAGGCGACGGCCCCGCCTCCCCAATCGCCGTACTCATACTTGATCTCGTGCTTGCCCGCCGAGAGGTTGATACTGCCCGTCATGATTGTAGCCGGGTGACCGTTCCAGTCGTTGATGATCAGGTTGCCATCAATCCAGATACGGGTAGCGTCGTCATTGTTGGTCTGGAAGACGTAGTTGCCCGCTACGGGCGCTTCGATCTGCCCTGTCCAGCGGGTAGACCAATCGTAATTCACTCCGCCTCCAGGACCGTCTCCACCCCAATTGAAATTGATGGTTGGGTCGATACGTGTCATTTTGATGGCTCCTGAGAGGTCAGCACTGTTATAGTAATTGCCCGTCAAGCCTGTTCCTGTGCCAGTGCCCACCACTACGACCGGCGGAGTAGGGGTAGTAGGCGGAGTAGGCGGAGTGGCTGCGGTATACACAAAGGAGACGTTGGTTGCGGTCGACAGGCCAGCGGTGTTGGTTGCCCGCAGCGTAGCGGTGAACGTACCGGCAGAGCCCGACGGGGTACCCGCTATGTTCAGCCCGTTGCCTGCTAAGCCAGCCGGCAGATTCGTCCATGCGTAGGTCAGGGCCAGATTACCCGGATCCGTGAAGGTGTTAGCGGCCAGGGTGACGTTGAACCCCTGACCGATGGTGGCGTTCTGCGTAGGCGGAGCCAAAGACACCACCGGAGCCTGGGCAACCGGCGTGGTAGCCGAAGGATACAGGCGCTCTTTGGGAACCGTCACCATACCTGACGTACCGGGAACGTACCAGCCCAGATAGGCGACGGCCCCGCCTCCCCAATCGCCGTACTCATACTTGATCTCGTGCTTGCCCGCCGACAGGTTGATACTGCCCGTCATGATTGTAGCCGGGTGACCGTTCCAGTCGTTGATAATCAGGTTGCCATCAATCCAGATACGGGTAGCGTCGTCATTGTTGGTCTGGAAGACGTAGTTGCCCGCTACGGGCGCTTCGATCTGCCCCGTCCAGCGGGTAGACCAATCGTAATTCACTCCGCCTCCAGGACCGTCTCCACCCCAATTGAAATTGATGGTTGGGTCGATACGTGTCATTTTGATGGCTCCTGAGAGGTCAGCACTGTTATAGTAATTGCCCGTCAAGCCTGTTCCTGTGCCAGTGCCCACCACTACGACCGGCGGAGTAGGGGTAGTGGGCGGAGTAGGGGTAGTAGGCGTAGTGGCTGCCGTGTAAACAACGGTCACGTTGGTTGCGGTCGACAGGCCAGCCGTGTTGGTGGCCCGCAGCGTAGCGGTAAACGTACCGGCAGAGCCCGACGGGGTACCCGCTATGTTCAGCCCGTTACCTGCTAAGCCAGACGGCAGATTAGCCCACAAGTAGGTCAGGGCCAGATTGCCCGGATCCGTGAAGGTGTTACCTGCCAGGGTTACGTTGAAAGCCTGACCGAGGGTGGCGTTCTGAGTAGGCGGAGCCGAAGAAACCACCGGAGCCTGGGCAACGGGCGGCGTAGGCGTAGTGGCTGCCGTGTAAACAACGGTCACGTTGGTGGAGGTCGACAGGCCAGCGGTGTTGGTGGCCCGCAGCGCGGCGGTAAACGTACCGGCAGAGCCCGACGGGGTACCCGCTAGAGTTCAGCCCGTTGCCTGCCAAGCCAGACGGCAGATTAGTCCAGGAGTAGGTCAGGGCCAGATTACCCGGATCCGTGAAGGTGTTCCCGGCCAGGGTGACGTTGAACCCCTGACCGATGGTGGCGTTCTGAGTAGGCGGAGCCAAAGAAACCACCGGAGCCTGGGCAACGGCTGTGCCAGCCGAAGGATACAGGCGCTCTTTGGGAACTGTCACCATACCTGACGTACCGGGAACGCTGCCAGCCCAGATAGGCGACGGCCCCGCCTCCCCAATCGCCGTACTCATACTTGATCTCGTGCTTGCCCGCCGAGAGGTTGATACTGCCCGTCATGATTGTAGCCGGGTGACCGTTCCAGTCGTTGATGATCAGGTTGCCATCAATCCAGATACGGGTAGCGTCGTCATTGTTGGTCTGGAAGACGTAGTTGCCCGCTACGGGCGCTTCGATCTGCCCCGTCCAGCGGGTAGACCAATCGTAATTCACTCCGCCTCCAGGACCGTCTCCACCCCAATTGAAATTGATGGTTGGGTCGATACGTGTCATTTTGATGGCTCCTGAGAGGTCAGCACTGTTATAGTAATTGCCCGTCAAGCCTGTTCCTGTGCCAGTGCCCACCACTACGACCGGCGGAGTAGGGGTAGTGGGCGGAGTAGGCGTAGTGGCTGCCGTGTAAACAACGGTCACGTTGGTTGCGGTCGACAGGCCAGCGGTGTTGGTGGCCCGCAGCGTAGCGGTGAACGTACCGGCAGAGCCCGACGGGGTACCCGCTATGTTCAGCCCGTTGCCTGCTAAGCCAGCCGGCAGATTAGTCCATGCGTAGGTCAGGGCCAGATTACCCGGATCGGTGAAGGTGTTGCCTGCCAGCGTCACAGTGAAAGCTTGCCCGATGGTGGCGTTCTGAGTAGGCGGAGCCGAAGAAACCACCGGAGCCTGGGCAACGGGCGGCGTAGGCGTAGTGGCTGCCGTGTAAACAACGGTCACGTTGGTGGAGGTCGACAGGCCAGCGGTGTTGGTGGCCCGCAGCGCGGCGGTAAACGTACCGGCAGCCCCCGACGGGGTACCCGATAGTGTTCAGCCCGTTGCCTGCTAAGCCAGACGGCAGATTCGTCCATGCGTAGGTCAGGGCCAGATTACCCGGATCCGTGAAGGTGTTCCCGGCCAGGGTGACGTTGAACCCCTGACCGATGGTGGCGTTCTGAGTAGGCGGAGCCAAAGACACCACCGGAGCCTGGGCAACGGCTGTGCCAGCCGAAGGATACAGGCGCTCTTTGGGAACCGTCACCATACCTGACGTACCGGGAAGCTGCCAGCCCAGATAGGCGACGGCCCCGCCTCCCCAATCGCCGTACTCATACTTGATCTCGTGCTTGCCCGCCGACAGGTTGATACTGCCCGTCATGATTGTAGCCGGGTGACCGTTCCAGTCGTTGATGATCAGGTTGCCATCAATCCAGATACGGGTAGCGTCGTCATTGTTGGTCTGGAAGACGTAGTTGCCCGCTACGGGCGCTTCGATCTGCCCTGTCCAGCGGGTAGACCAATCGTAATTCACTCCGCCTCCAGGACCGTCTCCACCCCAATTGAAATTGATGGTTGGGTCGATACGTGTCATTTTGATGGCTCCTGAGAGGTCAGCACTGTTATAGTAATTGCCCGTCAAGCCTGTTCCTGTGCCAGTGCCCACCACTACGACCGGCGGAGTAGGGGTAGTGGGCGGAGTAGGCGTAGTAGCTGCGGTATAGACAAAGGAGACGTTGGTTGCGGTCGACAGGCCAGCGGTGTTGGTGGCCCGCAGCGTAGCGGTGAACGTACCGGCAGAGCCCGACGGGGTACCCGCTATGTTCAGCCCGTTGCCTGCTAAGCCAGCAGGCAGATTAGTCCAGGAGTAGGTCAGGGTCAGATTGCCCGGATCCGTGAAGGTGTTGCCTGCCAGCGTTGCGGTGAAAGCCTGCCCGAGGGTGGCGTTCTGAGTAGGCGGAGCCTGAGCGACTACGGGTGCAACAGGTGTTACTACGGGCGTTGTCGTCAGTCCATTGGTCCATGTTGGCTGAAACGGAGTTGCCCGCGCCAAAAACGAATCACTAACAGCATCAGCCCAGATTTGGGCTGCTCTATCCATGCCCGAAGCAGTAATGTGAACATTGTCGCGCCGGTCTGAGGGTAGTAACTGGGTGTCATAATCGGGGCCGGGGGCACAGTTGGTATACTGGGCGGTGATATCCTGTGCCGCGCGAACGTTCGGAAACGTATCACCACTCGTAAAGGTCACCGAAGCCCGGTTGATGAGCGCCCATACCGGGAACCCAAAATCAGCCCTGGCCTGATCCAGCCAGCCTTTGTAGTACCCCACGATCTGGTTTAGATTGGGATTCGGCCAGTCGTTGGCTCCGTGGTCGGATAATAACGACCGTACGCCGCTTTGCGCCGAATAGACTGTCAGGGCGTTTTTCACGTTGATGTACGGCATCCGTATAGCAGAGTTGACAAAGCCATGTTCAAACTGGATTCCCTGTGAGGCTTTCCACATATGTTCCAGGTTGGTTCCCCCAAAAGCGGCCTGATACATAGCCACGGGTACACCCAACCGTTGAACGAGTTTCTCGGCACATCTTGACCAGAAGTACCAGTAATCACCAAAGGGCGCTGGCCGTACTTCGCCAAACTGCCCCCACGTTCGGGGCATCAGCTCCGGTATTGGATTTTTGTCGTAGTTGTCGCGCTCGGCAGATGAGGTAGGCCGGGCAATGGTATTAACCCGATCGTCAGTAGCGGCGGGAAAGGCAATGGTCGGGTCACCTGATGCTACTGAGTGTCCCGTTATAATAAAGACTTCGCCTACCCCTACGCGGTCGACAGTCCATGTTGCCAGTGTGTTGTCACTGTTGCCGATGGCCCGTACACTCAGGCCATACCAGCCGCCCTGCAAGCGAAGCCGCCCCGAAAACGACGTACCGGAAACGGGCTTAACTACGGCTGTCCACCCTACGCTACTGCCTCCGTTCAGAGCCGTTGCTGTCGCCTCAATGCGAACCGTTCCACTGGGGCACTGACCCTGAATCGGGATAAAGGTGAAATTGTCGAGACCCCGCTGGTAAATCTGGCGGGATGTAGGTAGGCTAACCTGCGCGGTTCCCATCAGGGAAAGCGTCGTCAGAAAGGCAATGAAAACCCCAATACAGAGTTTTTTAGTTACAAAAAAAGGTAGCACAAATTACGTTAACTAATGGTAGTCTTTGAGTAGACTGCCGGGTGGTTTATTAACTAAAGATACTGATCAATAGATCGTTAAGCTAGTAATGGATAGATACAAATATTCATTTTTTTTCTTTTGGTTACTTTGTGGCTCAGGGGCTATTATTTTTAGTGGCGTGTCGCCGCTGCTTGTAGGGGATTGAAGCGGGTAATGGAAGACGTATTCGCCGGCCCCATGAGCCACAACAGCCCGTCGGCGTCCTGAGTGATGGATTGTATGTCGTCAAAATCAAGCCCGTTTGCCTGTTGGGTGTAGGGAGTAAAGTGGATTCCATCGAATCGGTTGAGACCAAACTTGTTACTTTATGGCAGTATTAGTAAATATAACCTTCTAAAAATAAAAAACCTCGATTCTAGGTCAGAATCGAGGTTTTTTATTTTTAGAAGTAGCGGGGAGCAGGATCGAACTGCCGACCTTAGGGTTATGAATCCTACGCTCTAACCATCTGAGCTACCCCGCCGAATTGTTCTGCAAAAGTACGGAAAATCTTTTTTGGGCCAACGGGCCACGCCTTGTATTTAGTATATTTTTTACGTTACCTTGCTGAAAGCTTGTTCATCAGACCACCTATAGCGCCCTGGGTTTTCAGGTAAAAGGCTGACGGAGAGCCAATCGAACGAAAATTAGTATCACGTTTTAAGTATGTCACCCTCATGGAGAAATTTAAATTTGTCACCGAATATGAACTTCGGGCCTCTCCAAAAGTACTTTTCCCCTACATCAGTACCGCTTCTGGTCTGTCGCAATGGTTTGCGGCCAAGGTTAATACCCTGCCTGAACATAGATATGATTTCATCTGGGATGACGAGAGCCACCCGGCCCGCCAAACGTCGCTCCGGCAAAACAAGAGCGTACGCTTCGAGTTTCTGAACACGGGCGAGAACGGCCACGACAGCAACTACGTCGATTTTCGGGTCGATGTCAGTGAACTCACGCAGGCAACCTACCTGCGCATCACCGATTACTCGAACACGACCGACGAAGATGAGCTCCAGGATATGTGGGATGGCATGCTCCATAAGCTGAAAGAAATTGTCGGGTCCTGAGCCGGTCATCCCCACCAGAAAGCGCGTAATCATAGTCTCAGCCCCGTTAAAAAAGCATAACGGGCAACGGATACTGAACAATGACCCCCGTAGGCAACGTTACTACAACTGGGCTGCATGGTCCACGTTATCCCATCGGGTGTTCCTTCGTAGTACGTGAAAAAGATTGATAAACTTGTTCTGAAGTCGTTCTTCGGGCCGTTCTTTCTGACATTAGCCGTTGTCATTTTCATCTTTCTGATGCGGCTGCTGATGCTATACATCGAAGAGTTCGTCTCCAAAGATATTACGCTGGTTACCTTTGGCCGACTGCTCTATTTCTTTGCCGTGTTGACCGTGCCCACCGCACTGCCCCTGGCCGTGTTGCTCTCTTCGTTGATGACGTTCGGTAATCTGGGCGAATTCTTTGAACTCACCGCCATGAAAAGCGCGGGCATTTCGCTCACCCGTGCCCTCCGTCCGCTGCTGGTGCTGGCCGTGCTGTTTATGGGTTTCTCTTTCTGGTTCAACAACCGCGTGGCACCCTGGGCCAACCTGAAAGCCTATAGCCTGCTCTACGACATAAAAACGGCCAAGGCAGCCCTCAACCTAAAAGAAGGGATCTTCTACAACGACCTGCCCGGCTACAGCATCAAAGTGGATAAGAAACGGGGCGATTCGCTGACGAACCTGGTTATCTACAAGAACAGTACATCGGGGATCGAATCGGGCAACCGGGAGATTATTCTGGCTAAATCGGGCCGGATGTACACCGACCCCAGCCGGTCGTACCTGGTGTTTGAGCTGACTAACGGCAACGACTACCAGGAATACAGCGATGGCCGCTCGTCGGTATCCTACAGCAGTGGCGGGGTCGTTAAGCCGACGCAGTTCATGCGGAATGGCTTCAACCATTACAAACTGGTGATCAGCCTGGAATCATTTGGCCTGCACCGCACCGACGAGCAGCAGTTTGAGTACCACCCCTACATGAAGACGCTGACCGAGCTGACAACCATTGCCGATTCGCTGAAACGCGACGCCAACCGGGCCAGCCTGAGTGTGGCCGCCTCCTCGAAAAACTACTACACTTACCAGTTCAAACCGGCCGCTGCTGGTCAGGCAAAGAAGGTGACCGAAGGCAAATGGATAGATAGCCTGCTGGCCCGCCCGCTACGGACCTCAAACCCGGCAGAGGTAGAGCAAATGGCCCTGTCGCAGGCCCAGAATATGCTGTCGTATGCCCAGTCGAACATTAATTTTATGAGTGAAAAGCAGAAAAGCTCGTATGCCTACGAACTGGAAAGCCATCACAAATTCACGCAGGCAGTGTCGGTATTTATTATGTTCCTGATTGGTGCTCCGCTTGGCGCTATTATCCGGAAGGGCGGTTTTGGGCTGCCTGTGCTGGTGTCGATCCTCTTCTTTATCGTGCTCTATGTGCTGACGCTGCTGGGCGATAAGTTTGCCAAAGACGGTGCCTGGCCGGTGGTGATAGGCGCCTGGATGGCCAATATCGTGTTGCTGCCCGTGGGGCTGTACCTCCTGCGGCAGGCCCGGCTCGATTCGCGGCTGTTTGATAAGGATGCGTACCTGATTGCCTGGACCAAGCTCAAGGCGCGCTTTGCTAAAGGCAAAAAGCTCCAAACCGCCTGATTTGCCTGCTGGCATCGGCGTATGGCCGCCTGATAGCTGGCAATGGCCAAGGCAACTGACGGGCCTTGCCTGCCTGGCCGATGGCTAAAGAACCAGGATGTCGGTGTCCTTTTTGTGGTAAAAACAGTTATTTTAGCTGTTTATTGATCATCAACTCAGGCTAAGACGTATATGCAGGACAACGAAACAGTCAGGGCGAATTTTAAGCGGGCCCGGATCCTGGTCGTCGAGGATAACGACGACTATTGGGTGCTTATACAGCGGGCTATGTTGCAGATGCTGCCCGAAGTGATTCCCGTACGAGCGGCTAATCGTGACAAGGCCCACGAACTGCTTGCTGACTGGTCTCGCGATGAGTGGGAGATGCCCAGACTAATCCTGCTGGACCTCTACCTGCCCGAGCGGAATGATGGCTGGCAGGTATTGGCCGATATTAGAAACCTGGCTTCTCCCTGCAACCAGGTTCCGGTAGTTATGTTAAGCAGTTCGAATGTACAGGCCGACATCACCGAGGCGTATCGTCGGGGTAGTTCGTCGTACCTCGTTAAGCCAACGGTCTACTCGGAATGGCTCGACTACTTCAAACAACTTCGAATCTACTGGTGGGAAACCGTCACGTTGCCCCCCATGCGGATGGCGTTCTGATTGCCTTAAACGATCGTTGGCAACGAAGCTGTTCTGAGCCAGAACTGACAGATTTTCTCGATGGTAGCGGCTAGCGGTGTATAGCTATCTGGCAGGGTTATGACCGAATTTGCCCGCCGCCGGTAGCTGGTCATGACGGCCTCGTCGTTTGGCTGCACAATCATCACGATCGGAATCTGGCTGAACCGGTCATGCTCTTTCAATTGCTGCAGCGTATTGAGCCGTTCCAGGGTAGAGGTGCGCCCATCCAGAATAAGCAGCGCAGGTAACTCGTCCTCGTCGAGAAGGCCCAGTACACGCGGCAGATGGCTGCTTTGCGGCGAGGTATGAAGAACATAATGTGCCCAACGGGACTCAATCGCCCATTTGATCGATTGCGTGTTGGGCTCTTCGGTGACAAGAATGATTGGCCGGGCCGAAACAGACGCAGGCGCGGCGGATAGAGGTATAGCCGCTGGTTTTTCAGTAACCTCGTCTAGTACGCCAACTGGTGCTTCTCCGGGTGAGAGGTAAGGCTGGAGGGCAATGACCACCTCGCGCCACCGCCGACGGCTCACCGGCAACACAATGCCCCCTTTAAGCTCAACGGTGCCAGCCATGCGCTGGCGCGGAGGCTGCTGTAGCTTCTCTACGCAGGCCGGATTGATCAGGGCCGTTTTATGCACCCGGATAAAATCAGTGAGCTGCGTTTCAAGATAGCTAATGGGCTTGGCCAGCATCTTTTTCTCGCCATTACGGAAGTGCAGCCAGGTGTAATTGTTGGCGCCGGCCAGATAAGCAATCAGGGCTGGATGTTGGATGGCTGGTTTGACAACGCTCATAAGTTAAGTTGGAAAGTAATTGGTACTCAGTAATTAAAACAGGTTTGACAGGGCGACCCTGAGCACCGAATACCAGGTTCTTTTCCGGCTTTGGTAACTGACAAGCGCCTCTGTACAGGATGTAACAGGTATGGCTGCTTTGGTTGTTTAGCAAACCAGTCTGCCTCGTCGCTTTTCTTCGGCCCCAGCCATTCGTCGAAACCGCCAACCTTGTCCAGCAGCGTTCGTTGGCAAAAGACGTTCGTTGCGGCCGGTATAGGGGCTTGCCGGACCGGTAATGAATACTGAGTACGGCCAACAACCACCTGCGCCTTACCAGTGCGATCGCGCCGCTGACGTATAGCCACATCCGTTAAAGCGCTTAGTTCCTGTAACACCGCTGCTGTTGCCTTGTCGTTACCCAGATCCACGACAATCACCTCAAACTGGCTGGGAAACAGTTTTTGCCGTGACAACGCCTCCAGACAGGCTCGAAGCATTGTCTTGTTGAAGCGTGTAGCAACCACAATGCTGCCAAGAGGATTCATTAAACGGGGAAGAAGAGCCGTGTAACGTTCAGGCAACCTGCCTAAGCACTCAGCAACACCGAGCGCGTTGGCAAATCTAAAGTACGAAGGGGTGTAAGCTAACGGTCACTTTTCAGTTATGACCGGTTAATTAGCGACTAAATAGTGAGGTAACGGATGCGCTGCTCTGGGTTGGCGGGTGAATGGCGTGTGGAACTGAAAAAAGCCAGACGCTGGTGGCGTCTGGCTTGTCATTCCGACTGGATAGTAATCCCGCTCGTAATAGGTTATACGGGGATCTGCTTGAATTTGACGGTCGCCTGCCGAGTTGTTGGATCGCCCTGTTCATTCTTGAAAGCCGCCCTGGGGCGGATGTTCAGGGTCTGGAACAACTGCTGGTCGGCATCGGTGTCGGGGTTGGGGGTGGTCAGGAGCTTGTCACCGGCGAAAATGGAGTTGGCCCCCGCCAGAAAGCACAGCGCCTGCTCTTCGGTGGTCATCCGTACCCGACCCGCCGACAGCCGAACCATGGCCTTCGGCATAATCATGCGGGCCGTGGCGATCATGCGGACCATTTCCCAGACCGACACGCGTTCCTGCTCTTCGAGGGGGGTGCCTTCAACGGGCACCAGCGCATTGACCGGCACCGATTCGGGATGCTGGGGCAGCGTGGCCAGGGTCAGCAGCATGCCGATCCGGTCGTTGTGCGATTCGCCCATGCCGATAATACCCCCCGAACAGACCGAAATACCCGCCTCGCGAACGTGCCCCAGGGTATCGAGGCGGTCGTCGTAGGTACGCGTGCTGATGATGTCGCCGTAAAATTCTTCGCTGGTATCGAGGTTATGGTTGTAGGCGTACAGGCCCGCTTCTTTCAGCTTCTGCGCCTGCCCGTCGGTGAGCATACCGAGCGTACAGCAGACCTCCATCCCCATGGCATTGACGCCCCGTACCATGTCGAGTACGTTATCGAAATCGCGGTTGTCGCGCACCTCACGCCAGGCGGCACCCATGCAGAACCGGCTGCTCCCCGATGCCTTTGCCCGGCTGGCTGCCTCCAGCACCTCGTTTACCTCCAGCAGCTTATGTACCTTCACGTTGGTGTGGTACCGGGCTGCCTGCGGGCAGTAGGCGCAGTCTTCGGGGCAACCGCCCGTTTTAACCGACAACAGCGTACACACCTGCACTTCCTGCGGATCGTGGTGTTGCCGATGCACCGTTGCCGCGCGGTAAATCAGGTCTAAAACGGGGCTATTGTAAATGTCAGCGACCTCGTCGCGGGTCCAGTCTGTGCGCATGGGGGAAGAGTTCAAGGTTCAAAGTCTAGAGTTCAAAGTTGCTTTGCCCCCAACCCCCTAAAGGGGGCTAAAGCTCCGCAAGGCAGGCTAGCAGCGCTTTAGCCCCCTTTAGGGGGTTGGGGGCAAA
Source organism: uncultured Cytophagales bacterium (assembly GCA_963750355.1). Lineage (GTDB taxonomy): Bacteria > Bacteroidota > Bacteroidia > Cytophagales > Spirosomataceae > Fibrella. The sequence goes on from CAVVQL010000011.1 coordinate 12,751, forward strand.
GCAACTTTGAACTTTAGACTTCATTTAAGTTTATTAATCTGTTCGGTATTTCGTTTTGTGTTCAGTCGGCCAGCCTGGGCTAGTTCCAGCGAACGGGTTGCCGCCTGCCGGGCTTCGGTGGTACGGCCGGCGCGGCGGTAGGCTTCGGCCTGCTCGTAATACAGATCGGCCTGCTCGGCGGGCGTTGGTTTCAGCGACAGGGCTTTGCCAGTCCATTTCACCAGCGACGGTACATCAGCGGGGTCGGGGCTCTGTCGGTTAAAGAGGCGGGCCACGTAGAGGTATTCGGGAACCGACAGCGAATGGGTGTCGACATGGCTGTTCATCCGTTCGGCCGCCATGCCCGCCTGCTTCAGCCGGAAATAAGCGTTCACTTCAGGTAACAACGTGCGCGAAGAGGCCATTTTAGGGTCGATCCCAATGCGAACCAGCCCGTCGTACACCTGCTTGATCTGCGCGGGTGAATAGCGCCCGCCCCGGCTGCTGTACAGCGACGACATCAGGATATTCTCGGCTACGTCGACGGCTGCCTTGCCGTACTGTTTCCTGTAGACGGCAATGTTGCTCACCAGGCTGCGGGCCAGTGGATTGTCCATATCGAGCACCAGCTTCTGCGTGGCCAGCCAGTTGGTGTTGCTCGCATAGGTATTGGCGGGCTGCTGACGGGCATAGTCTTCCATGGCGGCAATGTTGGTGGCAGTGTCGCTGATAACCCGACTGTACATGGCCAGGTCGATCAGGAAATTGGGAGACCGTTCGCCCGAGGCATACAGCTTTTTCCAGCTCTGGCTCCGGGCCGCCGGGGTTATTGCATTGTTGGCGTGCCGGATCAGTTCGTCGGGTGTATTCTGGCTCATGGCAAAATGCACCAGCTCACCGCTCGGGCTGAAATACAGGAACAGGGGCAGCGACGGAATATAAAACTTCCTCGACTTGAGCCATTCCCGCGTGGCAGGCTGGTTGATATCGGCTTTGGTGCTGATAAACTTGGCGTTGTACGATTTACCAACCCGGCTGTCGGCCAGGGTGGGCATGAAGCTCTGGCAGACGTGGCAGTCGGGCGAATAGACTTCCACAAAAACCGGCTTACCGGCTTTCTGGGCCGTTTTGAACACGCTGCTGATAGACCCTTGCTGGAAGGCAATGCCTTTCTGGGCGATTGCCTGTCCGGCGCACAGCAGGAAGATAACTAAAAAAGAGGGGGTAATGCTACCCCAGGGTGTACGGTGCATAAGGGATACGGTGCAGGTAGAAAGGTACGCGTGTGTGGGCATCGACTACTTCCCGCCCTGCTTTTCCGCCTTGAATTCGGCCTCTACGCGTTTGCTCAGCGTGCGGCACAGGTTGTCGATATCGTCGGCCATGGCGGTATCATTGGTGGCGGTGCGAACCGTGCTGGCAACGCCGCCCATGATTTCGATCATGAACCGCTTCATATCGCCCACTTCCATGTCTTTGGTCCACAGGTCGATCTTCAGGGTATTGTGGTGGTAATTATCCCAAACGGCGATGGATATACCCTTGGTATCGTTCAGGCCTTCGTTGGGGTTGTCGGTCGCGTCCCAATAGATTTTTTCGGGTACGTTGTCGTTGTCTAGTTCAACGGTGAAGTTAATTTCGGATTGGCGCATGTGCGTATTGAATTTGGTAATCAGCGTATCCCCCGCCCGGACGCGGGACTGCCTAAAGGGAGCCTGCTGGTGCATTCGTATTGCTTTCGCAGCTTTCTTCATGCGCCAGCAGGCTCCCCTTCAGGCGGTCCCGCGTCCGGGCGGGGGGCTATGTCAGCGTTACTTCTTTTTTCCCCAAAACTAAGCATTTTCAGAACGTGCTGGCTGTAAAACTGGTGCATTCAGGTGTTGCCAGATCACATCATAGACGGCAATGGCATCAAGTTCAGGCTGTTCAGCGGGCTGATCGGTGATCAGAACGGGGTAATACTCCCGGCCAATGTCGATTCCACCATGCGACCCTTTCACCAGCGTGGCATCCAGCGAAATAACGTCCATCAGGTACCGGAACCCCAGCAACTTACGGGCCAGCTTATACCCTGCTTTCGCCTTGATGAGCGGATTCGTCTGGTCCATAAACAACTCGGCGGGGTCGTAGCCGGGCTTGCGGTGGATGTCGACCGCCTGGGCATAATCTGGTTTTTTGGCATCATCGAGCCAGTAGTAATAGGCGAACCAGCTATCGGGTTTGGCCACCGCAACCAGATCGCCCGACCGCTCGTGATCGAGGTGATGCGCTTTCTTGCCCGCTTCGTCGAGCACCTCGGCCACCCCCGGAAGGGCTTCCAGCAGGGATTTTACACGCGCTAATTGGGCAGGATCATTTACGTAGACATGGGCAATCTGATGGTCGGGCGCGGCAAAGGCCGCACTGGCCCCCGCATCCAGCAGTTCGCGGCCCGCTTCGACCCGTACGGCAATCAGGCCGGCTTCGCGCAGGGCCCGGTTGATATACACAGGCCGGTTAACGGTATTGATGCCGTATTCCGACAGCAGGATCACCCGCGTTTGTTTTTTCTCGTAAAACTGGACCAGCTCAGCTACCAGCTGATCGATCTCGCGCAGGTCAGCGGGCAATGTTGGTAAAGTCGACGCCGAATTTCTGAAGGCCATAGTCCAGATGCGGCAGGTAGATCAGCGTCAGCGTGGGGTCGTGCTTGTCATCGACGTACATGGAGGCGTCGGCAATCCATTTCGAGCACTTGATGTTGGCATTGGGTCCCCAGAAATTGAACAGCGGAAACGTGCCAAACTTCGCGTTTAGCTCGTCGCGCAGCTGGGCGGGGTGGCTATAGCAATCGGGCATTTTCAGCCCGTCGGCATGGTACTGGGGCCGGGGTGTTACCGAATAGTCGACGGCGGCGTACATGTTGTACCACCAGAACATTTTCGAGCAGGTGAAGGTCGGGTCTTTCCGTTTGGCGCGTTCCCAGATCTTTTCGGCCTGCACCAGCTTGTTCGATTGTTTCCAGAACTTCACTTCGGCGTCTTCCCGATCATACCAGCCGTTGCCCACAATACCGTGTTCAGATGGCCATTTGCCGGTAACGTAGCAACTCTGCGAGGTAGTGGTCACGGCGGGCAGCACCGGCCTGATGTAGGTCAGATGCCGCTTCGCAATGTACTGACTTAAAAACGGCGTATGCTCGCCAAGCAGGCTGGCACTCAGGCCAACAATATCAATAACTACGGTCTTGTTCATAGAAGTTGAGGTAAGTTGGATAAACAACACACTGAAGCCCAATGCTGCTATTTTTGTCTAACCTACTGTCTTTTAAACTATATGTTTTGGATGGGCTAGACCGCTTTATGAGTAACTGCCATAGAGACGGCTTGATTGATTCAGCAATTGTTAACGGGGATTATAATTCTCCCAATAGTCTCTTGGTGATAAAATTTTTGTCTGTTTATAAGCTGAAAAAGTAAAATCGTTCGTGTTTCCGGTAACAATGAAGTCTGCCTGGCATTCATCGGCAAGTTCCAGGATCATATTGTCATCCTCGTCTGTAATCAATTCGAGTTGTATAGTTGGCTGATAGTTGACCGCTTTCAATACTATTTCAGCCAGCAGTATTTCCGCACGGATAAAGAAGTCGTGAAAGCGCGCAAATTTGGGTCTTGATAATACCTCGTAGTATTCCGCTATCAACTCATCAGACACACAAAGCTGAATTTTGCCGTCTATAAAAAGTTCGTAGATAATTAGGTTTGGGTAGCTGCGCTGGATGAGTGCTGAGACAAGTACATTCGTATCAATTACGATTTTTTGCATCTCGTCTCACCGCTTTAACTTCATTTGTTATTTCATCCATTGTCATCCTGGAGAGGCCGTATTTGTCAGCGAGTTCCAGGCATTTAGTCAAATTTTGACGCATTAACTCGTTGCTCAGAACGTCTATCAACTCCGCAAACGTAAGCTGATCCTGCTTTAGGCCAAACCTGGCGTATTCGCTATCTGATATAGCAATGTTTAGCGTTCTCATCGTCTTGTACGTTTGGTCAATGGTAGAAACTTGTGTTGAAACTGGTTAGTTCAATGCGACTCCCGTCGCCTTTACCCACTCCATTTCACGGATGATCGACTCGCTGATGGGTGCCTGAAGATCGGGCGGGAGTACGCCCCAGGTGTAGGTCTCGATTTCGAGTTGATTGGTAAACGGTTGACGACGCTGGCGGTTCAGCACCTCGATGACGCTGTTCTGGGTGGAGTGCAATAGTCCGTACTGTTCCGTAAAGAGCGGCACGTGGAAATGCACCCGCCATTCGCGGTGGGTATCGGCGTTGAAATCGGCCAGCGCTTCGGGCAAATCGCCGTAGTGGTTGAGCGTACCATCGGCCAGCCGGGCCACTACCTGATGCAGGTACGTTGGTTCGTTGAACGCAGCAATGGCCTTGTAACTGGCTTCGCTGTCCGGCTCAAAACTCAGCCGCAGGGCCGAACTGATCTGCACTTTCCCTACCTGAATATCGGCCTGAGCCAGTGAAGCCAGCACCGCCTCGGTTTCTTCGTAGGCCACCGCTACATGGCACACGTCGTAACACAACTGGATGTGGTTGCGCAACGCAGCATCGGCTTCCGGTACCTCTAAACCATGCTGTTGCGCCAGGTACGTCCGGGCGGCAGGGCGAAGGGTAGTGGTGTACCAGGCCACAAAATCAGCCACATTGTCGAGCAGGCCGTCGGGTTCGGGTTCAATGTCGAGGTGCAGGATCTTGCCGGTCGTTTCCCGAATCTGGATGAGCGCATCCAGCACCCGCAACACGTTCTGAGTGGCCGTTTCCGTCGCTTCCTGCCTGCTTTCGGCCGAATCGAACCAGAGGCGATAGGAGAGGGGCGAGGTAGAAACACCGCCCTCGGTTTCGCCTTCGGGCAATAGCTTGGCCAGCAGATGAAACAGGCGAATGGAGTAATCGACGCGCTCGCTGGTGGTCCAGTCGGGGGCGTGAACCTGGTCTTTCACCCGTTCGTTGTGGAAACCGCCATACGGAAAGCCATTCATGGTGTACACGTAGCAGCCCGTATCCTGTAGCCAGGCCTGGAATTCGGCCAGCCGGTTGGGTTTGGTCAGCTCGATACTGGCCTGATTGGCCAGCCGGAGCCCCAGCGGCAGGAGCGAATCAGGAGAAACAGCGGCTTTTACCGCTGGCACCTGGTCGCGCAGGTGTTGAAAATGATCGTCCCATGTTTCGCCGGGATGAATATTAGTGCAGTAACCGAGGTGCATGGGGAAGGATGGCTGATCGGATTTAGGGGCTACGCCGATTAAACATTCGATAAAGAATCAACTTCGAGTTTGGCCACCGCCTGACGAATCAGCGCTTCGTTCATTTCGTGAACCTCAACACCCTTGCCCAGAGCATCGAGCAGCGTAATGGTGAGTTCGCCGCCAAGGTGCTCCCTGAATTCGGCCAGGCCCCGAACGAGGTGTTCACTGTTGTTCTCGGCAAGGGCCGGGTGAAACAGGTCGAAGCCCACGCTATGCAATACGTGCAGCACCCGGTCGGCGTCAGCTTCCTGAATCCGGCCGACCAACTGCGAATACACCACGTCGAGCGCAATGCCGATGGCGACAGCCTCACCATGACGGATTGAAAAGTGGGTCAGGTATTCGAGTTTATGCGCCGCCCAGTGACCGAAATCAAGCGGACGGGCCGAGCCCATTTCGAAGGGATCACCCCCGGAAATATGCTTCATGTGCAGGTCGGCGCAGCGGTAGATCAGGTAGCTCATCGCTTCCATATCGCGGTGGGCCAGCGCGTTGGCGTGGCTCTCCAGCCACTCGAAAAAGGCCAGATCTTTGATAAGCGCCACTTTTATCGCCTCCGCAATGCCCGATCGCCAGTCGCGGTCGTCGAGGGTGGTCAGGAAATGGGCATCGTTGAAAACGGCAACGGGCGGGGCAAACGTACCCACAAAGTTTTTCTTCCCCCGATAATTGACGCCATTCTTAACGCCCACCCCCGAATCGTTCTGCGACAGCACGGTAGTGGGGATACGAATGTGCCGAACGCCCCGGTGCGCAATGGCCGCCGCATAGCCCACCAGGTCGAGCACCGCCCCGCCGCCAATGCCGACTATGTACGAGTGCCGGTCGATCCCGTACTCACTCACCGCATCGATGATCTGGTCGACGAGCGTGGGGTCGTTTTTGGCCGCTTCGCCCCCTGGCACAACCAGCGGATCGGCCACCAGCGTTACTGTCTCTTCCTGGCTCAGGTACGAACGGATGTCGGCAAAGAGCGTTGGATGCAGCGTAAGTACGCCCTCATCGATGACAAACAGCATTTTTCTGGCCGCCGGGGTAGTGGCCTGCTGCTGCAGGAAAGCGCGAAAGAGGGGATTGGTCTCGTTGAACAGCTGATTCGTGAACGAGACTGTATAGGTAAAGGGAACGCTGAACGATTGCTGAAGTGAAGTCATTTCATAGGTAGTCACATAATCGAAAAGACAAATTTACCCACGAATACCCATGTTTACGCCGATGAATTGCAGTCAGCTAAACCTTTTAGTCGACTTACTGTCCAACGTCCGACTCTGTTAAACGAACACACGATTATGAAAACGATAAAATTAGTAGTTGCAATCCTGCTGCTCTCGGCGGGTGCCTACGCCCAATCACCAAGCACTGCCGGATCGCCCGCCCATCAGGGTCTGCACAAGGGGCATGGCCACAGAACGCCCGAGCAACGGGCCGCCAAGAAGGCAGAACGCAAAGCTAAATTTGCTCAGATGACGCCCGACGAGCGGAAAGCCTTCCGCGAAGCCCACCGGGCCCAGCGTCAGGCCAAACTGAATGCGTTGCCTGCTGACAAGCGCGAAAAGATCGTTGAACGGCGGCGCAGCCGGAAAATGCAGCGCAAGCAGGAGAGGGTGAAATAACAAAAAGCGGCTCGGGGTTACCCTGAGCCGCTTTTTTTAGCCATTGCCTGTCCGTTGAGGCAACGGGTTCGCCGGGCGTACTAGCCAACTCTTCGGCTGGTTACGCTACCGTCAGCACCAGCTTGCCTCTCACGTGGCCGGTTTCGCAATAGGCATGGGCGCTGGCAACCTCGCTGAGGGGGTACGTCCGGTCGATCACCGATGTCAGTTTTCCTTCAGAGGCCTGCTTCAGCAGCCAGTTCATATCTTCTTCTGTGAACGTGAACATGACTATTTCCGACTGCTGCTTCTCGAACACCGAAGCCACCTCGTCGAACACATGCTTCGGGGTGGGAGTGGTTGTAACATAAGTGCCCTCCGCAGTGAGGATATCCCGGCATTCGTCGAACGAACTTTTGCCTACCGCGTCGAACACGACTTCGAATATCTCAGGAAGTTTGGTGAAGTCGGTGGTATGGTAATCGATGAGCTGATCTGCCCCCAGATGCCGCACCAACGGGGCGCTGTCGGCACTGCAAACGGCCGTTACGTGGGCCCCCATGATTTTGGCGATCTGTACGGCGAAGGTACCCACGCCCCCGGAGGCCCCGTTGATGAGCACGCGGTCGTTGGGGCGAAGGTGGCCTTTGTCGCGCAGGGCCTGTAGGGCCGTGCCGGCGGCAACAGGCATGGCGGCGGCCTGAACAAAATCAATGCTATCGGGCAGCTTCACCACGTACTTTTCTTTGGCAACCGCGTATTCGGCGTAGCCATCACCGAAGGCCCCCAACGACGCAACCACCCGGTCGCCGGGTTGCAGATCCGTGACCATCAGCCCTACTTCGTCAACTACACCGGCGCATTCGGCGCCCAGTATCTTCGGAAACAGGATGGCCAGTAGCTTGTGCAAGGCACCCTGGCGTACTTTAGTGTCGAGCGGGTTGACCCCCGCCGCGTGCACCCGAATCAGGACATCGTGCGTGTCGATGTTGGGTTTGGGTAATTCCTGGACCGTTAACTCATGGCTTTCGCCATATTGGTTAATGACCGCTGCTTTCATGACAATCGGTTGCATACTGCTATAGGTAATTTAGTGTCGGGTTATTGGCCTTTTCAGGGATGGAACAGCGCGTGGCCTGTTTGGTCAGCAGCGCTGGTTGCCGAGCGCTACTAACCGGTTTTGGGCGTTGCTATTCATCCGAGAAGGGCACAAAGCCGACCTGCTAACGGGTTCTGAACGTTGCCACATAAACGCCCCTGATCGCAAAGGGTTTGCTGAGTAGTGCGGGGGTTTACCGGGTAATGCTGCTTCTATCCTCCAAAAACGACCTTCCTGCCGGTTTAACGGCCAGTATGGGGTCGATCGAACGCATCACGGTATCGCCCACCTGGTCGACAACGTACTAACGCTTAAATGGCATAACGTGCCCGGCCACGGGTGCTGGGCCGAGATCGTGAGCTGACCGGAAACAGCACGCAACTCAATCTGCAAAAACTGGGCAGCGGTCTCTGCCTGCTGCTTATCTACCGCGACAACAAACTGGTCAACGTCAGTAAAGTGGTTAAGCCGTGAGAAAAAAAGCCTTACCAGGTGGGGTTGTCTCTCCCTCCGGTAAAGCGGTTGGGGAGGGCCCGGTAACGGTGCATGGCCTAAAACGCGATATTTGTACCCTGACGCTGGATCGGTACCAGGGTTTAAGCAGCTAACTCGTTGGCAAAACATCGAAATAAAGGCGCAAAAAGGCCGGTAGGTATGTCGCCGGGTACGTTGACCTACGTGGGGAAGGAGATTTCGCACGAGACCAGAATAAAGCGGATCGAGTACAACGAGAAGGCGTATCAGGTCGATGAGTCGGGGAAGTTGAGTGCCTGTCAGCTTCCCAATGGCAACAACCCCCATGTGCTTTGGCTCAATATAGACGGCATCCACGAGACGTCGGTGGTTGGGGCGCTGGGTACGCAGTTCCGGCTGCACCCGCTGTTGCTGGAAGACGTGATGAACACCGATCAGAAAACCAAGATCGACCTCTACGAAGATCAGCGGTCGAGCTCGCCGGTGGTGTTTGTGACGATGAAAATGCTGTACCACAACGCCCGAACGCAGGAAATCGACGCCGAACATATTTCGCTGGTACTGGGAGATAATTTCCTGATTTCCTTCCAGGAAGAACGAACCCGCGACATCTTCGTCCCCGTACTGGATCGCATTCAGGCGTCGGCGGGAAAGACCCGGCGCAACGGCGCCGATTACCTGCTGTACGCGCTCATGGATCTGATTGTCGATCATTATTTCGTGGTGATCGAAGGGATGATCGAAAAGCTCGACGACATTGAAGACCGCATTATCCGCGATGTGGCCGGGCGCGATACACTGGCGCGCCTGTATGCCCTGAAACGTGAGATGAGCCTGATGCGTCGCTATGTTCAACCGCTTCGGGATGTGCTGGGCGTGTTGCTGCGGGAAGAATCGCCCCTGATTCAGCCCGGTACCATCCCCTTTCTCCGCGACCTGGCCGACCATGTGAATCAGGTGGTGGAAACCCTTGATGCCAACCGCGAACTGATTCCGGGGCTGCTCGATGTATACCTGTCTACGACGAGTAACCGGATGAATTCGGTAATGAAAACGCTGACAATCTTCTCGGCCATTTTTATGCCGCTGACCTTCATCGCGGGTATCTACGGCATGAACTTCGACAACATGCCCGAACTTCACACCCGCACCGGTTATTTCTGGGTGTTGGGGAGCATGGCCATGCTGGGCATCAGTATGGCCATCTACTTCAAACGGCGCGGCTGGATGTAGGGTGAAATGGATAATTGCTGACGCCTAGTCGAAGGGCCTCGCGTCAGCAACCGACCAAAGAAATAGCCTTTATTAACGCTAAAGACGCCTCCGCAGGGCCTTATTTTGGGTAAGCAGCGCGTCCATTGTTTATTACTCATTAGTCATTTTCCTTTCATTCCCCGTGCCTTATCCACTAAAAGATTCCTGGCTTACCGACTCGCGGCAGGTGATGGTACCCGGTCAGAGCGTTTTCTTCGCCATTCGGGGCGATCACCACGACGGTCATGCCTACATCGGCGAACTGTATCGGCAGGGCGTCCGGCAGTTTGTGGTCGAACAGCCAGTGCCTGATCAGGCGCAGTATGCCGATGCTGAATTTATAAACGTGCCCGGCACGGTGGCGTTCATGCAGGCCCAGGCGGCCGCGCACCGGGCGACGTTTTCCCTGCCGGTCATTGGCATTACGGGCAGCAACGGTAAAACCATTGTGAAAGAATGGCTGGCGCAACTGCTGACGGGGCCGGTCAATGGGGCAGGGGCGTCTACGGCCACGCCGGATTCAGGCGGGTATGTGGTGGTGCGGAGTCCGAAAAGCTACAACTCGCAGGTGGGCGTGCCGCTGTCGGTTCGGCAACTGAACGACACCCACACCCTGGCGATCTTTGAAGCGGGCATCTCGCGGCCCCACGAAATGACCGCGCTGGAGGCGATCATCAAGCCCACGATTGGCATTTTCACCAACATCGGTACGGCCCACGACGAGGGGTTTAAAACCCGTAAGCAGAAAATAGCCGAGAAGCTGCGGCTGTTCGTTGGGGCCAAAACGCTGATCTATTCGCTGGATCAGGCCGACGTGGCCGACGAGATCAACATGCTGCTGACCGCCGTGAACCCTGACTGTCAACTGATCGGCTGGTCGCGGGAGGGTCGGGCCGAGGCTGCCTATCAGGTATTGGTACAGGGCGACAGGCTCTCGATCACTGCTTCGGATAATCGGCACTGGACCATCCGCACGCCCTTTACCGACCCGGCTTCGGTCGAGAACCTGACCCACTGCGTGGTGACGATGCTGACATTGGGCCCCGCAGCGGCGGACCGCACCGACGAAGCCGAGCTCAACCGCCGGGTGGCCCGCCTGCGGCCCGTATCCATGCGCCTGGAGCTGAAAGAGGGCATCAATAACTGCGTGCTGATCGATGACTCCTACAACAATGATGTGGCCGGTCTGCGGCTCGCGCTCGACTTTCAGAAACAGCAGGGTAACCGGCCGCACAAGACCGTCATACTGTCAGACGTGCTGCAATCGGGTCAGGACGAGGCAGAGCTGTACGCCTTCATTGGGCAGTTACTGGCCGAACAGGGCGTGTCGCAGGTGATCGGCATCGGCCCGGTCATCAGCCGACATAAAGACTCGTTTCCGGCTGGTAGTCTTTTTTACCCCGATACGGATACGTTTCTGGTCCAGTACGCCACCCAACAATGCCGCGACGGGTTCCGGGACGGATTCCGGGAGAGTGTGGTGCTGATCAAGGGCGCACGGGCATTCGGCTTCGAGCGCATCGTCGACCGGTTGCAGCAAAAAGTACACGGAACGGTGCTGCACATCGATCTCGACGCCCTAACGCATAACCTGAACCAATACCGGGAACGGGTAGGTAGCCAAACGAAGATCATGGTGATGGTGAAAGCCTTTGCCTACGGCAGTGGAAGCGCCGAAGTGGCCCGGCTGCTTCAGTTTCACCGGGTCGACTGGCTGGCGGTAGCCTATGCCGACGAGGGCGTTTTTCTGCGCCAACAGGGCATCAAGTTACCGATCATGGTCATGAATCCCTCCGCAGTGGCGGACTACCCGGAAACCTTCCGGATCTTACTCGACAACGCCCTCGAACCGGAAATTTACAGCCTGCGGATCCTGGACGAATGGGCGCGTTTCCTCGCCCAGGCACCGCACCCCGCGCCCCCGGCCTGTCATCTGAAAATTGATACGGGCATGCACCGGCTTGGCTTTCTGGAAGCTGAACTGCCAGACGTGGTAACGTACCTGAATGCCCATCCGGCGGTGCAGATCGCGACCGTCTTCAGCCATCTGGTGGGGGCCGACGAGGCGCAGTTCAACGCGTTCTCGCAGGAGCAGTTCGAGACCTTTAGCCGCGCCGTGGCGGTGCTGGAAGCAGGCATTGGCTACCGACCGGTGCGCCATCTGCTCAACTCGGCGGGCATTGTTCGCTTTCCTGATTTCAAGCTCGACATGGTACGGCTGGGCATTGGGCTCTACGGGGTTGAAAGCAGCCAGACGGAGCCCTCGTTGCTGCGGCCGGTGGGTACGTTGACGACCACCATCAGCCAGATCAAAACCGTGCAGGCGGGTGAAACCGTCGGCTACAGCCGGCGGGGCGTACTCGACCACGATGCCCGCATCGCCACCCTCGCGCTGGGCTACGCCGACGGCTACGACCGCCGCCTGGGCAATGGGGTAGGGCAGGTGTGGGTCAACGGTGTGCTGTGCCCCACCGTCGGCAGCGTCTGTATGGACATGACCATGATCGACGTAACCAATGCCCCGGCCAGCGAAGGCGACTCAGGTCGAAATCTTCGGCCCGAACGTACCGGTGACCGACCTGGCGCAGCGCATGGGCACGATCCCGTACGAAGTGCTGACGGGCATCAGCGAACGGGTGAAACGCGTATTTTTTGCGGCGGGGTAGGCCATCCGGCCTCCCGCGAAACCGTCAATCGACCTTCAGCATATCGGGTTGATTGACCACCGACAGTTGGAAAATATCGGGTCGGGCGTAATGCCCCACACAATCGAAATCAAGCTTGCTTTTAACCAGTTCGGCAAAGTCGAGTTCGGCCGTCAGCAGTCCTTCCTGCCCCCAGAGCGGCCCGGCCAATACCTCGCCCATGGGTGAGATGATCACGCTTCCCCCGTCGCTCATGATGGCTGGTTCGTCGACCAGATCTTCCTGATAGCGGTCGGGATAATCGGCTTTGGTGACGTACTGGTTACTGGCCAGCACAAAGCACCGGCCTTCCAGCGCGATATGCTGCATGGTCGACTGCCAGCTTGGCCGGGCGTCGGCGGTTGGGGCCAGGTAAATCTCGATTCCTTTCTGGTACAGGGCCGTGCGGGCCAGCGGCATGTAGTTTTCCCAGCAGATCAGCCCGCCGATCTTGCCCAGTTCGGTATCGAAACTAACCAGTGAATCGCCGTCACTTTGCCCCCAGATGTAGCGTTCAAGCCCCGTGGGTTTAAGCTTGCGATGTTTGCCCAGCAGTACCCCATCCTTACCAAAGTAAAGCAGGCTGCAATGCAACGACCCGCCTACCGGCTCCCGCTCGGTAACGCCCAGCGCCACCATCAGGCCTGCGTTTCGGATGGCCTCGCTGATGCGGTACATTTCCGTTGAGCCCACTTCGATGCTGTTGGCCCAGAAGTCGAGCCACATCTGTCGGCCTTTCTCGGAGCGTCGGCCAATCACCGCATCGAACCGGAGGCCCCGCGGGTAACAGGGAATAAACGTTTCGGGAAAAAGAAGCAGCTGGCAACCGGCCTGCGCGCCTTTGTCGATCCAGGAGATAACCAGCTCTACGCTCTTTTCCAGGTCGAACAGGGCCGGCGTAGCCTGAACAACACCTACTTTTACGCGCTTCATATCGGGCAGTAATTTGCTGAAAATAGTATACGATGAACGAGCCAACAATTCCGACACTCTACGCCTGGGCTGGTGAAAACGACCGGCTGGAACAACTGACTGCGCATTTTTACGCTAAAGTAGCTCAGGACCAACTACTGGCTCCAGTGTTTAGCCACATGTCGGCCGACCACGCCCGGCACGTAGCCCACTTCATCGGCGAAGTGTTTGGCGGACCACCGCGCTACACCCAGGCCGACGGAGGGAGCCATACCGGCATGGTGGAGCACCATATCGGCAAGCACCTCACCGAAGCCCAGCGACGACGCTGGATAACGTTACTGCTCGACAGCGCCGATGAGGTTGGTTTACCCGACGATCCGGAATTCCGCTCGGCTTTGGTTGGGTATCTGGAATGGGGCAGCCGTCTGGCTGTGCTCAATTCGAACAGTGAGAAAAACCCAGTAACGGAAGGTGAGCCCATGCCAAAATGGGGTTGGGGCGAAACCGGCGGCCCGTATCAGCCTTGAGCCCTGCCGGAATGCCCCCCGCCCTAAAGGGAGCCTGCTGGCGCAAGACTGGCTTCGCGTAAGCAATAAGAATGCGCTAGCGGGCTCCCTTTAGGGCGGGGGGCATTACGGCGGGGGGCAGTCCTACGAAAACTTCATGGCCCAGCCAATGAATTTCTTCACCTTATCGGTGTAGGGCGGGAAGAGGAAATTCATCGTGCCGAACTGTCGGCGGAGGATGCCCCGGCGGTGCGACAGTTCCTGGAAGCCGAAGTAGCCGTGGTAGCTCCCGATCCCGCTGTTGTTGACCCCGCCAAACGGTAACTCCGGATGGGTGAAGTGAATCATGGCGTCGTTGATCACCGTGTCGCCCGCCGAGGTGCGGTTAATCAGGTAATCGATATGCTGCTGCTTGCGGCTGTGGATATACAGGGCCAGTGGTTTCTCGCGGCTATTGATATGGGCCAGTACCTCGTCGAGGTTTTTTACGCTGACGACGGGCAGCAGCGGGCCGAAGATCTCTTCCTGCATGATCTGCATATTGTCGGTGGCCCCGTCGATCAGGGTCGGCTCCACGTAGTTCTCCGCCTCGTTGGTCCGCCCCCCCATCAGCACCGTGGCCCCTTTCCGAACGGCATCGTCGATCAGGCCTTTCACGCGCAGGAAATGCCGTTGGTTCACAATGCGGGCGTAACTGTCGGAGGCGGCGCGGGTGGGCGCATCGGCACCGTACATGCGTTCGACCACCGCTTTTACCTCGTTTAGCAGCGGCGTCTTCACCGACTCATGCACCAGCAGGTAGTCGGGGGCAATGCAGGTCTGTCCGTTGTTGAAGTACTTGGCCCAGGCCAGAATCTCCGCCGTCTTTTTTATGTCGGCCGTTTCATCGACCACAAAGGGCGATTTGCCACCCAGTTCCAGGGTTACCGAAGCCAGGTGTTTGGCGGCGGCGGCCATCACTACTTTGCCCAGCGCCGGGCTGCCCGTAAAGAAAATATGGTTGAAGGGCAGTTCCAGCATCGCCTGCGCCGTTTCCGCATCTCCTTCAAGCAAAACCACTTCCTCAGGCGGGAACAACTCACTCATCATGCGCTTCAGCAGCGCGGCGGTATGGGGCGTTAGTTCCGACGGTTTCAGCATGCAGACATTGCCCGCTGCCAGCGCCGCAATCAGCGGGCCGACCATCAGATCGAAGGGGTAGTTCCAGGGGGCGATGATCAGCACCACGCCTTTGGGTTCGTAACGCAGGTAGCCGCTCGTGCCCACCATCGAAAGCGGCGTAGGCACGCGTTGGGGCCGCATCCACTGCTTCAGGTGGCGAATGGTGTAGCGCAGATCACCCAGCAACCCCGTCAGCTCACCCAGATCGACTTCGGCGGAGGGTTTACGGAAGTCGGCGTACATCGCCGCGTGAATAGCAGGGGTGTTCGTTTCTATCCAGGTCTTTACGCGCTTCAACCGGTCGATTCGTTCGGTGGCGGTGGTCAGGGCCATGGCTGTTGCCTGTTGGCGCAGCCGCTCAAAGGCGACCCGAATGGGGCTTTTTAAGTCGGTTTTAGGTTCTTCAGCGATCATATTGGTAGGTAGAGAGTAATCGAATAACCAGAGCGCCTTCCTTTACCAGACCAGCGTTTCGGTCGAACATGACCAGCGTATTGGGTTTTGGCAGGCGTCGGCCGGGCGTTTGTAGTAAACGCCCGGCTATAGTGGTGTATTTCCTGCAATATTCCCCGAAAAAGCTGCCTTTTGCAATGAAAATTCGGTATATGGCTCATTTTGCCGAATTTTCAACAAATTTGCATCTACAATACACTGACAGGCATTCAGTCAATCATTTGTTACAAATCTGGCAACACAGCCTGCTTTCAATCATTCTTCTTTGATTCCGTGAAAGACTATATCCGCCCGATCAACCGCCTGCTGGTTGCTAACCGGGGTGAAATTGCCATCCGCATCATGCGGGCCGCCACCGAACTTGGTATCACCACCGTAGCCGTTTACACCTATGAAGACCGGTATTCGCTGCACCGCTACAAGGCGGATGAAGCCTACCAGATCGGGCGTGATGATGAACCGCTGAAACCGTATCTCGACGTAGAAGGGATCATTAAGCTGGCCAAGAGCAAAAAGATCGACGCCATTCACCCCGGCTACGGCTTCCTGTCTGAGAACGTCAGGCTGGCGAAACGCTGTCGGGAAGAGAACATTATTTTCATCGGCCCCACGCCCGAAGCCATGGAAGCCCTGGGCGATAAAGTCCGGGCCAAGAACCTGGCTACCATCGCCGACGTACCCCTGATTCCCGATTCGCGGGAAGAGAACATGTCGGTGGGCCGGGCGGGCGAAGAAGCGGCGCGCATTGGTTACCCCGTCATGGTGAAAGCCGCAGCGGGCGGCGGCGGTCGCGGTATGCGCGTGGTTCGGAATCCCGACGACTTCGAAAAAGCATTCACCGAAGCGAAGAACGAAGCTAAAAACGCGTTTGGCGACGATACGATCTTCCTGGAGAAATTCATTGAAGACCCAAAGCACATTGAAGTGCAACTGCTCGGCGATACGCATGGCAACCTGATTCACCTCTACGAGCGTGACTGTTCGGTGCAGCGGCGTTTCCAGAAAGTGGTGGAAGTGGCGCCGTCGTTTGGCCTGAAGCAGCAGACCCGCGAGCAACTGTATGCCTACGCCCTGAAAATTGGCAAGGCGGCGGGCTACAGCAACGCCGGTACCGTGGAGTTTCTGGTCGATCGGGAAGAGAACATTTACTTCATCGAGGTAAACCCGCGTATTCAGGTCGAGCACACCATTACGGAAGAGGTGACGGGTATCGACATTGTGCGGTCGCAGATTCTGATCGCGATGGGCTATCGCCTGTCCGACAACGGGATCTACATCAACCATCAGGACGAGGTGCCGCTCAACGGCTACGCCATTCAGTGCCGGATCACGACCGAAGACCCGGCCAACGGCTTCAAGCCTGATTTTGGGACTATCATCGCCTACCGCAACGCCGCCGGTTTTGGTATCCGCCTCGATGAAGGCAGCAGCTACCCCGGCGTGAAGATTTCGCCCTACTTCGATTCGATGATCGTGAAGGTCTCGGCGCGGGGACGGACGCTGAAAGGAGCCACCCAACGGTTGCAGCGCGCGCTGGTCGAGTTTCGGATCAGGGGCGTGAAAACCAACATCTCGTTCCTGATGAACGTGATCGACCACCCGGTTTTCCAGCGTGGCGAGGCGCGGGTATCGTTCATCGAGAGCCATCCCGAACTGTTCAACCTCCGCCAGCCGCAGGACCGCTCCACGAAGGTGCTGCGTTACCTCGGCGAGGTGATCGTGAACGGCAATCCGGAAGTGAAGAAGCGCGACGACAGCAAGGTGTTCCGTACGCCCGTTGTTCCGATCTACGACCAGTACGGCGCCTACCCCGCCGGTAACCGCGACCGCCTGAACGAACTGGGCCGCGAGGGTTTTGCCAGCTGGGTGCGTGACCAGAAGTGCGTACTCTATACCGACACCACCTTCCGCGACGGGCATCAGTCACTGCTGGCCACGCGGGTACGTACCCAGGATTTGCAGAAAGTAGCCGAAGGATTCGCCAAGAACCACCCCGAACTGTTTTCGATGGAAGTCTGGGGCGGGGCCACCTTCGACGTGTCGATGCGGTTCCTGTACGAGAGCCCCTGGAAGCGGCTGGCGGCGCTGCGCGAGGCCATGCCGAATATGCTGTTGCAGATGCTGTTCCGGGGCTCGAACGCGGTGGGGTATTCGGCTTACCCGGATAACCTGATCGAGAAATTTGTGGAAAAATCGGCCGAAACGGGCATCGATGTCTTCCGTATTTTCGATTCGCTCAACTGGGTCGAGGCCATGAAAGTGAGCATCCGCGCCGTTCGCGAGCGCACCAATGCCATTGCCGAAGCGGCCATTTGCTACACCGGCATCGACGAGAAATACACGCTTCAGTATTACCTCGACATGGCGAAGCAACTGGAAGATGAAGGCTCGCACCTGCTGTGTATCAAAGACATGGCCGGCCTGCTGAAACCCCTCGACGCGCAGTTGCTGGTGGGTGAGTTGAAGAAATCGCTGAGCATTCCGGTACACCTGCACACCCACGACACGGCGGGTATTCAGGCGGCCACGTACCTGAAAGCCATCGATGCGGGGTCGATATTGTCGACTGTGCGCTGGGTGCATTGTCGGGCCTTACGTCGCAGCCCAATTTCAACTCGGTGGTGGCCATGATGCAGGGGCACGAACGCGACTGCCCCGTCGATCTGTCGTCGCTGAACGCCTACTCGAACTATTGGGAAGACGTGCGGGAGTACTATTATCCGTTCGAGAGCGGCATGAAAGCCGGGAGCGCCGAGGTGTACGAGAACGAGATTCCCGGCGGTCAGTATTCCAACCTGAAACCGCAGGCCATTGCTACGGGCCTGGGCGACAAGTTCGAGACGCTGAAAAAGAACTACTCGGTTGCCAATCAGTTGTTTGGCAACATCATCAAGGTAACGCCCTCGTCGAAAGTGGTGGGGGACATGGCCATTTTCATGACCGCCAACAACCTGACGGCTGAGGATGTGCTGGAGCGGGGCGAGGCGTTGTCGTTCCCCGAATCGGTGAAGGAGCTGATGAAGGGTATTCTGGGCCAACCCTACGGTGGTTTCCCCGAGAATATTCAGAAGGTGGTGCTGAAAGGGGAGGAGCCTATTACGGGCCGCCCCAACGAGCACCTGGCCCCGATCGATTTCGACGCCGACTTTACCAAATTTCAGGAGGCGTTCCCCCGTAACGATGGCTTCCTCGATTACCTCTCGTACCAGATGTACCCGAAGGTGTATGAGGACTACTACAAGGCCATCGATCAGTACGGCGACGTCAGCATCATTCCCACGCCCGCGTTCTTCTACGGCCTGAAACCCAACGAGGAGATTCTGGTGCCGATTGCCGAAGGGAAGAACATCCTGGTGCGTCTGCTGTTCATGTCGGAGGCCGACGCGTCGGGTATGCGCACGATCACCTTTGAGCTGAACGGACAGGGCCGACAGGTGCAGGTACGCGACAAGGCGCAGAAAGTGGTGAAGGCGCAGAACCAGAAGGTGACCAGCCCCACCGACATTGGCTCACCGCTACAGGGCCGCCTGACGCGCATTCTGGTGAAGCCCGGCGACGAGGTGAAGAAGAACCAGCCGCTGTTTGTGATCGAAGCCATGAAGATGGAAAGCATCGTGGCCGCCCAGCAACCCGGCACCGTCAAGCAGATGCTGCTCAAAGAAAACACCACCGTCGAGCAAGACGACTGGGTGGTGGAAATGGCGTAACTTTATGCTGATTACGATGTAAACAACTAGTTTTCTGTCATTCCGACGGCAGGAGCGGTCGAACCGCTCCTGCCGTCGGAATGACAGAAACTTACTATAATTTACTTTACGACGATGAGCACGGTGGCTTCTCCTCCTTTATCGAATCTTCAGGTTGAGTTATTGCGTCTTTACGCCAACGATGTCTCTGAGGAAGACTTGCTGGCTATTAAGCAGTTGATCAATGACTTTTTTGCCGACAAGGCAACGCAGGCCGCTGATAAGGTCTGGGATGAGCGCGGCTACTCCAATGAAACAATGGAGCAGTGGCTTCGGACAGATCTGCGCAAAAGACGGCAACCATGAGAGTGGTTATTGATACAAATTGCTTGCTGGTTTCTATTTCATCAAAGTCGAGCTATCATTGGTTGGTTGAAGCGATTAGTAAACAGCGATTTACGCTCTGTTTATCTAATGAAGTGTTGACCGAATACGTGGAGATCATTGAGCGCTTTTTCTCAAAAGAGACTAGTCAGCCGGTATTTCAATTGCTGACACGCGCTGATAATGTGCTTCGGGTTGAGGTGTTTTATAAGTGGTCGTTGATTACCAGTGACCCTGACGACGATAAATTTGTTGAGTGCGCTTTCGCGGCCAACGCTGATTTCATTGTCACGGAAGATACCCATTACAATGTACTTGCTGGGGTTGAATTTCCGAAGATCACAGTGATCGATCTGGCAACTTTCAAGGCACTTTTGGATCGGAGTTAATGACAGAAAAATGAGGCCGTCATCTTTTAGTACTATGAAACTAACCCCCATACACCGCCAGTTGCCCAAGCCTGGCCAGCTACTCTACTTACTCCTGCTGGCTGGCATAGTGAGTCTATCGGTCGCCACCCAAAGTTTCAGTCAGACCAGTCCGGTTAAGGCCGGTACTGTGGAGCGTATAAAAGTGCATGGGAAGGGGCTGGAGGGCAACCTGGCGGGTGATTCGCCCGATCGGGACGTGTCGGTGTATCTGCCACCCAGTTATAAAACCGATAAGAACCGTCGCTATCCGGTTATCTATTTTCTGCATGGGTTTACGGACAACGACGCCCAATGGTACGGCCTCACCAAGCACTGGATCAACCTGCCTGCCGTGGTCGATAAGGCGCTGGCTGAGGGAAAAACGCGGGAGTTTATCATCGTGACCCCGAATGCCTATAACCGGTATGCCGGGAGCATGTATTCCAACTCGGTCACCATTGGCAACTGGGAGGATTTTGTCGCTACGGAACTGGTCGGCTTATATCGACAAGCAGTACCGCACCATTCCGCAGGCCGGTAGCCGTGGACTGGCGGGGCATTCGATGGGTGGTTACGGCAGTATGCGGATTGGGCAGAAACACCCGGAGATCTTTTCCAGTCTGTACCTGCTCAGTCCCTGCTGCATGCTGCCCAACATGAACGGGTCGGTAAATGCGGCTATGGCGGCGCGGATGGAGGGGATCAAGACGCTGGCTGACCTGGAGAAAGCGGATTTTGGCACCAAAGCGGCGTTTGCCTCGGCGGCTTCGTGGTCGCCTAACCCAACCAACGCGCCGTTCTACCTGGACCTGCCGGTG
Organism: uncultured Cytophagales bacterium; assembly: GCA_963750355.1. GTDB lineage: Bacteria > Bacteroidota > Bacteroidia > Cytophagales > Spirosomataceae > Fibrella. Next base: position 33,465 of record CAVVQL010000011.1, read on the forward strand.
AAGGAAGGCCAGCCGCAGCCACTGGTAACGGCTAAATGGGCGGCCAACGCCCCGCTGGCAACCGTTGACCAGTACGTTGGGAATCTGAAGCAACTGCACGCGCTGGCGTTCGATGCCGGGTCGAAGGATGCCAGTATCGCCGCCAACATCAAGATTCTGGATGGCCTGCTGACCAGTTATCAGATTCCGCATACCTACGAAGAGTACGACGGCGATCACCTGAACCGGATTGCCGAGCGTATCGAGCAGAAGATGCTGCCGTTTTTCACCGCGAATTTATCCGCCGAACCAGTTCGTGCTGCTAAAAAGCGATAAGGTAGCCGGTTGCCTCAATTGCTCATTTGCAGTCAACTAGGCAGGTTATACAGGCCGGGGCAACACATAGCCGTAGCTAATTCATTCGCAGTCACGGGGCGGTCGCCCAAAATCAGCCAGCCGTTTAATAAAACAGGCTGGCCGGTTTTGGGCGACCGTCTGTACTTTACATTGCAAATGCGATTGGTTTGGTGCCTCCTGCTGTCGGGCTGTGACTCGATCAGGTACGTGCTCATCCGACTCCTTATTAGCAACAGACCTTAACAACCACTATCATGAAAACGCTTAACTGCCGCGATGCCGGGTTTGACTGCAATGCCCAGATAAAAGGGGAGACGGACGAGGAAATCCTGACTCAGGCTGCTGACCACGCAAGCACCGTCCATGGGGTAACGGTAACGCCCGAAGTAGCCGAGAGCCTGAAAGGGTTGATTCACGAGGAAGCCTAAGGGCAGACCAATGGCGCTACGTGACCGGGGATAAACTCTATTGCGTTTACCTTGCGCCCAACGAAGAAATGGTGCGTGAGCCTGCCCATCGGGGTAGCTTTTACAGGTAGGTACCCACGGCCGGCAAACCCAATGGGCTAAACCTTGACGCTCCACAACCGGTTAAACAGCCCTGGACAGCGGCGCGACTAATCGGGCCGTCGACCTGGGAAGAAAATGAAGATCCTGCTGACGGGAGCCACCGGTTACATTGCCCAACGATTACTGCCAATTCTATTGCAGGACGGCCATGACGTGGTCTGTTGCGTTCGGGACCGGCACCGGTTCCAGCCCCAGGAGCTTGCCTCGCCCAAGGTGCAGGTCATCGAGGTCGACTTCCTCCAGAAAGATACCCTCTACCACATCCCGGCTGATATTGACGCGGCTTACTACCTGATTCACTCGATGGCCAGTACCACCGGTGATTTCACCGAACTGGAAGCCACCGCCGCCCAGCATTTTGTGGAAGCCCTGCAAGCCACCTCTGCCCGCCAGATCATCTATTTAAGCGGCATCGTCAACCAACCCGACCTGTCGAAGCACCTACGGTCCCGCCAGCAGGTAGAACATATTCTGGCCGAAGGGGGCATCCCGCTGACTACCCTGCGGGCGGGCATTATTGTTGGTTCGGGCAGTGCTTCCTTCGAGATTATCCGTGACCTGGTCGAGAAGCTACCCGTTATGGTTGCGCCCCGCTGGCTGCATACCCGCTGTCAGCCCATCGCCATTCGTAACGTCATCGCTTTTCTGGCCGGGGTACTGCTTCGGCCGGAAACGTATCAGGCCAGTTACGACATTGGTGGCCCCGATGTGCTCTCGTATAAGGAGATGCTCCTGCAGTTTGCCCAGGTCAGGGGCCTTAAGCGCACCATTATAGTGGTACCCGTAATGACCCCCAAACTGTCGTCGTACTGGCTTTATTTTGTGACGGCTACGTCGTACCAGCTGGCCAGCCATTTAGTCGACAGTATGAAAGTAGAGGTCGTGGGGTCGGCCAATAATCTGGATCAGTTGCTCGGTATTGACCTGATTCCGTACAAAGAGGCAATCGGGATGGCTTTCGATAAGATCGAACAAAACGAAGTCATTTCCAGCTGGAAAGATGCCCTGGCGACGCCGGTACTGCACAAAGGGCTGGCCCAGTACATCGAAGTGCCGGTGAAGGGCTGTTTTAAGGACCAACGCCGGATTAAGGTGGCCGACGCCGAGCGAACACTGAACAAGATATGGTCGATTGGCGGGCAAACGGGCTGGTATTATGGCAACTGGCTCTGGGCGTTGCGGGGGCTGCTGGATCAGCTGGTTGGTGGGGTAGGACTGCGGCGGGGCCGCCGAAGTCAAAGCCGCATCAAGGCGGGCGATGCCCTGGATTTCTGGCGGGTGTTGCTGGCCAGCCGATCGCAGAAGCGCCTGCTGTTATACGCGGAAATGAAACTACCGGGCGAGGCCTGGCTGGAGTTCAGGCTCCAGGCCGATAACACCCTGGAGCAAACGGCCACGTTTCGTCCCCTGGGCGTCTGGGGTCGGCTCTACTGGTATTCGGTACTGCCTTTCCACGGCTACATTTTCCAGGGAATGATCCGACAGCTTGCCCTGCCCTAGAGGCGGGCGTCAATAAGGTGAAGCAGGAAACTACGGCTACCGACCAGTTTACTGGTTTAAATCAGTAAACTGGTCGGCTGGTTGTTCGGCTAACTTACAGGCCAACCGGCACGGCAACCATCGTTGTGTCCCAACCCAGGTACATGGTGGCGTTTTTGGCGTCTTTTTTGGCAAACTGGATCGAAAAATTCTCGATTACGCTGTCCGATTTCTGCACCGGTACGTTCACCCGTGCCACGTCGAGTGCCGGGTTGTAACTGTACGCGCCCCACTGGTCAAGGTCCGAGCTGAGGATGATGGTCCACTCGTTCTCGTTGGGGATGGTCAGCAGGGCGTAGTTGCCGGCGGGGATCTTCTGGCCACCGATCGTCACGTCCTGATAAAATTTAATCTCCGGCGCTTCGTTGGCCCCCGCCCGCCATACTTTGCCGTAGGGAATGAGTTTGCCGAAAATCTCACGCCCATTCTTCGCCGGGCGATTGTACGTTACCCGAACCATCGCTTTGTCGGTGCCGATTTTAGCCGGGGCAAATTTGCGGTCATGGGCGTAATCGTCGGGGTAGTAGGCCATGTCCATGGGCGATTTATCGAGGCCCCGGAACGGTTGGGCCGAAGCAGCCGTAAGGGCCAGGAAGAGCAGGCCGGTAAGTAAAGCGGTTTTTTTCATTGCGTTTTTTAACTTGACATATTGCCCGTAAATGTACTCTATTTGGGCAGAACGAGTAAAACAGGCTGTCTGTCCTGTGAATTAGCACATGGTAGGCCTAAGTAGCTAGGCAAGTACGTATATTGAGCTGTATTTCAGCGGCCAACTAGCTGATTAACTGGCTCTAAACGCTACAGAAAAATGGATTTACCCTGGCGTTACTGATTCAGCGCTGCTTTGTCGTTCTCCTGCTCTATTAATCCATTCTGGTCGATGAGTCGCCTCATTCTGTTGCATACGCATTCAATCATGGCCTTTATTCTGGCAACTACCCAGATCGCTATGCTTGTGTACCTGCTCCGACTGCGTAATGGAACCACAATCAGGCGGTGGATGGTGTTGAACTACCTGGCCTCTGTTGTCTGGCAGGTAGACCAGACCATTCGGTTTAGTCTGCACCCGTCGGTTGAAGGCACCCTGGTGTATAAACTGGAAACCGTTCTGATCTACAGCCCGGCATTGGCCATGCTGATGCTTACCTATTTTCAGATCCTGTATCTGTTTTTATACCAGCCCTTTGAACGGGAACGCCGGCTCATGGTGCGCATCGTTATCCCAACGGCCGTTGCCCTCGTAGCCTTTACTGCCTGGAATGAATTTGCCAATAACAGTACCTGTTCGTTTTTCAGGCGTCGTCGTTCGTGTATGGGCTCCTGACCAATAGTTGGGCGCTGGTGATCTGCCTGCGTAAGGCGCGCCTGCTGCAAACCGTTGACAAACAGGCGGCTCTGGCCCATAACGCGCTGGCCCTGGTAAACGGCGGCTTTATTTTTATGTGTATCGTCGCGGTGGCATTCGGCTTTTATAGCCCCATTGGCTACTGGACGTTTTTTATCTTTATCTGGCTCTGCAACCTGGCTCAGATCATTATTTACATCACCTTCTCGGCGGTGCCCGCCAGTTTCCAGATCAAAATTGCGGGCTTTAGCTTTGTCACCGTCGTTACCTTCCTTACGGTCGTTACCCTGGTCTTTTTTCCGCCGCTGCTCCCCAGCGAACTGCCCGCCCGCATGGCCCAGCAGAAAGGCCTGGGCCAGATGTTTGCCATTATTGCCGGGGCAACCGTATTCGTGGCGACGGTGCTGCCCGCTTTGCTCCGTCAGAGTCTGACCAACCCCGTTAAGCGATTGCTGGCGGGTGTACAACAGGTAAATGCGGGCGACCTGACGGCACACGTACCCGTTGGGGCATCCGACGAAATTGGTGATTTAACGCTGCACTTCAACAAGATGACGGAATCGCTTCAACGGGCCAACGACCAGCTGCGCGACTACGCCGAAACGCTGGAAGTGAAGGTGGTTGAACGCACCGCCGCCCTGAAACAGTCGCTCGATGACCTGCGCACGACGCAGGCTCAACTGGTACAGGCTGAAAAGATGGCCAGCCTGGGCGAACTGACGGCGGGTATTGCCCATGAGATTCAGAATCCCCTGAACTTCGTCAATAACTTCTCGGAGTTGGGCGTCGATATGCTCGACGAGTTGAAAGAGGAACTGACCGCCGATCATAAAGACGAAGCCCTTGCCCTGGCCGACGGGCTAACCGATGCGTTCCGGAAAATTACGCATCATGGCGGCCGGGCGGCTGGTATTGTCAAAAGCATGCTGGAACACTCCCGCACCCGTACCGGACAACGGGAGCCAACCGATATCAACGCGCTTTGCCAGGAATTTGCCCAACTGAGCTACAGCGGGATGCAGGAGAAAGACAAGGCGTTTGGCTGCCAGCTAACGCTTGACCTTGACCCCGCCGTTGGTCGGCTCAACGTTATTCCACAAGATATAGGGCGGGTGCTGCTCAACGTGTTGATGAACGCCTTTTACGCCGTTCAGGAAAAGACAACGCAGGTACAGAAGGCCGGGGGGGGCGCTGCATTTACACCGACAGTATGGGTACGTTCGTCAGCCACAGTCACGGCATCGGGTGAGCCGGGCGTGGTCATCCGCATCAGAGACAACGGAACCGGAATGCCGGAGAGCGTAAGGGCCAAGATATTTCAACCCTTTTTCACGACCAGGCCCACCGGGCAGGGCACCGGCCTGGGTTTATCGCTTAGCTACGACATCGTGACGAAAGGCCACGGAGGCACCTTCGGGTCGGAGAGCATTGTCGGTGAAGGCACGGAAATGATTATTCAATTAGCCAACGGCAGGTCTTTGTCTTAATTCACTTTCTACTCCTTTAACTGCATGAACCCAGAACCGATTATTGAACAACTGCTGATCGATGATACCACTACGTATTATCTGCCAGCCAACGAAAGCGAGGTGATGTACCTCGTCAACAAAGCCCATCAGGACGGCACGGTGGTATGTCTGCGCGGAGCGGCCCATTCCCGCCCCCTCATCAGTAAGCTTGAAGCAGAAGCAAAGGAGGGTCGGATTTACGTGCTGATGTCGAAAATGCGGGCTGTTACCTTCAACGATTCGCTGCAGCAGGTAACGGTGGAGGGCGGCTGCCACCTGGGCCTCGACCCAAGCGACCCCACCAATACCCCCAATAAATCCACGCTGGCGAATTCACTGGTCTACCAGCTCGATCAGCACCGTCCCGACCCAACAAGACCCACGGTGGGCTGGGCGATTCCTGATCTGGGCGGTATCACCCACCAGACCGTCGGCGGCTTTCTGTCGACTGGCTCGTCGGGTAGTAATCTTACCGCGTCGTTCAACGAGCAGCTGGTGAGCGTAACCCTCATTACGGGTGGCCCCAATGGGGCTCAGCGGCAGGTATTTACCAGAGATGATCCGGCGTATGCGGGTACGGACGACAATCCGTTCTACGCGGTCGGGGTAGGGCTGGGCCTGTTTGGTATCCTTGTTTCGGCTACGTTTCAATGCGTCGACAGCTTCAATATCGTTGGCCGCGAAACAACGGTTTCCGAGAAGGAGTGCCCCATTGATCTGTTCGGAGACAAGCCATCGTTGCAGTCGCTCCCCGATTTTTTCCGGGCCTTTCCCTACAAACGGATCATGTGGTGGCCGCAGGACGGCGTCAGCAAGGTGCTGATCTGGCACGCAAAAAGCCAGCCCACCGACGCTGCGTTTGTTCCCAAACCCTACGAAGAAGTGCAGGAGATCACCGTGTTTGGGATACCCACGCCCATTCCCGCCGAATTTGCGGCCGACCTGATGATGAGGGGCTTCTCTGATATTCCCGCCTTTCTGGAGAAGCACCTGGGTGCCGATTCGGCCCTCTACAACTACCTGGCCAAAATTGGCCGGGAGGATATTGTGCCCTTTCTGCTAAACCTCTTTCTGACCGATGGCGTGCAGGATTTCAAAGACTATTGGTATAGCGGTATTCCGATGGACAATGGGATCAGCGACCAACTGATTCCGGTCTGGTTTACTGAACTGTGGTTCCCCATCGACGAAGGGCCGCAGGTGTTGAACACCCTCAGGACTTTTTTCGCCGATCATCCCGATCACGTAGGCACATTCTCGTATGAGATCTACCCCGCTAAGGCGAGTGACTTCTGGCTGAGTCCGGCCTATAAAACGGATGTGTTCCGCATCGACATGTTCTGGTTTGGTTACAACGAAGGGTCACCGTCGACCGACTTCTACCCCGCGTTCTGGAACCTGCTTAAACCACTGGATTTCCGGCCACACTGGGGTAAATTCCTCCCGCAGGGCGACAGCGGGGAAGGAATTTCTTACCTGGGTGAGCGGTATCCAAATTTCCATAAATGGTTGAGCGTGCGGGAAGAGATGGACCCCCATCAGGTATTCGTCAGCGATTACTGGCGTCGGCATCTGGGTATTAAGCCACTGGTGCCGGTGGCTGGGTAAGCAGGGTACCAGGTATGTTTTAGCCGCGAACAGGTTGTTGGGGTGTAACGTACCTGGTAGCCTGGAAACGCCCCTACCAGCAGCCTGTCGACAGGCTGCTGGTAGGGGATGCTGAAAGTAGAATACCGCCGAATGCTGGTTTTCAGCCTTGGGTAGCCCCTGCTACTCCGTATCCCGTCATTCCATTCAGCATGTTGCACGTCAATACCTCGCTCAACCCCTCTGATTTATCATCGAAGCTCCAGCAATTCTGGCTGTTATCGGCCCAAAAAATACGGTTAATCGAGCAGGAGTATGACCCGGCCGGGGGGTCGCCCGTCTTCACCATGCAGGGGCGCTACACCACCCGCGGCTGGACGGAATGGACCCAGGGATTTCAGTATGGCTCGGCTATCCTCCAGTTCGATGCCACCGGCGAAACCGAATTTCTGGAATCGGGTCGCCGCAACACCCTCACCCACATGGCCCCACACGTGAGCCATGTGGGCGTACACGATCACGGATTCAACAACGTCAGCACCTACGGCAACCTGCTGCGGCTGATGCAGGAGGGTAAAATCCCCGTCGATGAGTGGGAGAAAAACTTCTATGCGCTGGCCCTCAAAATTTCGGGGGCCGTACAGGCCAACCGCTGGACGCCGATCAGGGCCGATGCTGCCGCCGCAGGAACGCCTGCCGGATTTATTCATTCGTTCAACGGGCCGCATTCGCTGTTTGTCGATACCATCCGTTCGTGCCGGGCGCTGGTGGTGAGTCATTTGCTGGGCCATACCTTCCAGGGCGAAGGCGATAGGCGCATCAACCTGCTGGAACGGGCGGTGCAGCATATCAGAGCTACCGCCGATTTTTCGGTCTATTACGGCGACGGTCGGGATTCGTATGATGTGTGGGGTCGCACGGCGCACGAAAGCATTTTCAACGTCACCGACGGCCATTACCGCTGTCCCAATTCACAGCAGGGCTACACCGGGTTCAGCACCTGGACCCGTGGCCTGGCCTGGGCCATGTGTGGGTTTGCCGAAGAACTAGAAGCCCTACAGCGCATACCCGACGAAGCACTGGCTGATCTGGGCGGGCGCGAAAGCCTTGAAGCGATGATGCTGAAAGCGGCCCGGGCCACCTGCGATTTTTACCTCGACCATACCCCCACCGATGGGGTGCCGTACTGGGATACCGGCGCACCTAATCTCTATAGGCTCGGTGATTACCTAAACCAGCCTGCCAACCCGTATAACGACCATGAACCGGTCGATAGCTCGGCGGCGGCGATTGCGGCCCAGGGGCTGCTGCGGTTGGGGCACTACCTGCTGACCACCCCGACTGCCCAGCCGATAACTGGCGAAGATACCCGCCAACTTGGCCAGACCTACTGGCAGGCCGGGTTGACGGTGCTGAATACCCTGCTCGATGCGCCGTATCTCAGCACCGACCCAACCCATCAGGGGTTGCTCCTGCACTCCATTTATCACCGCCCTAATGGCTGGGACTACGTACCGGAGGGCAGCCAGATTCCTTACGGCGAATCGAGTATGTGGGGCGATTACCATATCCGAGAGGCTGCCCTGTATGTTCAGCGAATCATTGATGGCGGTCCTTATTACACGTTCTTTTCCTGCGTTCAACCAGCATGAGTGGTAAATACAAACCGAAATACACCCGAATGGCCCAGATCAAAACGGCCTCGGATCTGACCCAGTACCTGCGAACCAATGCGGTCGATCTGGCCTTCGACGAGTTGCTGCTGCCACCCGCTGAAAGCCCGTTTAACCGGCCGATCAGTCTGAAATCGGGCAAAACAATTGGCAACAGCCTGTGCATTTTGCCGATGGAGGGCTGGGACGGTACGCTGGACGGGAAACCTACGGAATTTACCCGCCGACGCTGGCTGAAATTCGCCGAAAGTGGGGCTAAACTGCTATTCGGCTGCGAGGCTGTGGCGGTCTGCCATGACGGGAAAGCGAACCCGAACCAACTGGTGATAAACCAGGAGAACATCGGCGAGTTGGTGAGCCTCCGGCAGCTGATTCTGAATACCCATGGCGAGAAATTCGGCCGGACCGACGATCTGGTCATCGGGCTTCAACTCACCCATTCGGGGCGGTTCTGTAAACCAAACAGCCATAAAAAATTCGAGTCTAAAATCCTGTACACGCATCCATACCTCAATCAGAAGTTCGGGATGGACGCCGATTACCCGACGCTGACCGACGGGGACATCGACACCATTATTCAGCAGTATGTCGATGCGGCCGTGTTGGCCCAACAGGCCGGGTACGACTTTGTCGACATCAAGCATTGCCACGGCTACCTGGGGCATGAGTTTCTGAGCGCGGTAAACCGGGCCGGCAAATACGGCGGCAGCTTCGAGAACCGCACCCGGTTTCTGCGTACCATTGTCGAAGGCATCCGGCAGGCGGCACCCGGTCTGGAAATGGGTATCCGGCTCAGTGCGTTTGATCTGTTGCCCTTCAAAAAAGGGCTGAACGACGTAGGCGAGCCGGAGCATGCCGATACCTACCCCTTCGCGTTTGGTGGCCAGCAAACGGGGCTAGCCATTGACCTGACCGAGCCAAAGGCGTTTCTGGAACTGGCCCAATCGCTGGGTATTCAGCTGATCTGCATCACAGGCGGCAGCCCCTATTACAACCCGCACCTGATGCGCCCCGCCCTGTTCCCGCCCTCTGACGGGTATCTGCCGCCCGAAGATCCGCTGCTGGGCGTAAAGCGGCAGATCGACGTGACGGGCGAACTGAAAAAAGCCTTTCCCGAACTGGTTATTATCGGGTCGGGGTATTCGTATTTGCAGGAATGGCTGCCCAACGTGGCCCAGTACGTCTTGCGCAACGGCATGGCCGACAGCGTAGGCTTTGGGCGCATGGTGCTGTCGTACCCCACCATGCCCGCCGACATGATCGCTGGCCGGTCGCTCACCCGAAACCTGATTTGCCGCACCTTTTCTGACTGCACCACAGCCCCCCGAAACGGCCTTGTATCGGGCTGTTACCCGCTCGATCCGCAGTACAAAAAACTACCCGAAGCCGAGCAGTTAAAAGCCATCAAGGAAACGCTGTGAAGAGGCTACTAAAATCCTGGTAGTACGTCTCCCAGGATGTCGACAATGATTGAGCAAAAGACACCTCGTTTGATTCTTGAAGACCTCTATGAACAAAAAAACTTCGTAGGGCTAATTGATTATTGTACCACGCAAGCTGAAGTAGACCCTTCTAACTACTTATATTTTGGTGCAAGAGGTAAAGCTTTATATGATTTAGATAGACTTGAAGAGGCCATAATAGACCTTACAAAAGCTATAGAACTAAATCCGGAATACGTCAGTGGATTTTACAATCGGAGCCATTGCTATTTCGATCTACAGAGCTATCCTCTTGCTATAGAAGATATAGAAAAGGCACATTCCATAGATAGTGAGAGTCGTTTTTTTGACCTTTTAGGCCTTTCCTACGCATGTATTGATAATCATAGCAAAGCTATAGAAAGTTTTGACTATTATTTGGAAACGCATAAAGACCCCGAATTACTTCTTTGGAAAGCTGAGGCACATGTTCAGCTCAATCAGTTGAAAGAAGCGGTGAAAATCTATGAGCTTATCTTGTTATTAGATCTTGAAAATGAAAAAATAATAGACCAAATCACACACATTAATAGAATTTCGGATGACCAAAACCATGACAATCATGCAGTTATTGGTAATGTAGATACGTTCGATTATCTTAAAATTACAGGGTTTTCGGAAATTTCAGATGAAAGTAAATGTGGCGTTTACATTTTAAAGTTTACTAATGATGAATACTATATTGGACAAGCTAAAAACATTAAGATTAGGCTAAAACAGCATTACAAGCGGTTTGATGATATCAATTCAATTGTTTTTAAACCGGTTTTAGAAGCATATCTACTTAAAGAAGAGAACCGAATGATAGCTATTTTTGAGCAAAATTTACAGCGAATAAGAAATATAAAACAAATAAACTTTAGAAACTTATTCAATCCCGATAAACAAAATGCATGGATTTCTAATATGCAGTATAATTATTTGTCCGGCAAGAAATTTGATAACTCCTTAGTTAGACAGCAATTCGCAGAACGATTTTGTTTATTAAAAAATATGCCGTATTACTCGAAATTAGTTGCCTTTCTTGTTTCATATATGAAAAAATCAATTCCAAATTATCTTGCAAGTGAATACAACTATTGGAACGTTACCTGCTTACCGAAACATTTAAAACAAGATAATTGTATTTCCAGAATTAATATAAATGCAGTGCCTGTGTTATCGGTATGGGCTAATGAAGATGACTCAATGGAAGCTATGTTCATTGTTTCAAAACTTCCATTTTTAAACTATCTGAAAGATAATCTTATTTTTGGTGATTTATTTGAAAACATTATTTCACTAAAATTTGAATTGAGAAATGTATTTGAAATTACAGAAGGAGATGAATTAGCGCTATTTGTACATGAAACAGATTTCTATAATATCTTGAATAACGAAGTCATACTTTCTGGAATCAGACTTTTTAACCTGCGAATGATGAATAAAGTGGGGCAGGAGCAGGGGTTTAGACGGAGTGTGAGTCACTGCTTAGACCTCGCAGATTTGATACTCGCGGATGATCAACAATCAGTTGCTTCTAGCTAATGAAAAAAGTCGCCTTCATTACGGGAAGCAGCCGGGGCATTGGCCTGGGCATTGCCGAACACCTCGCCCGGAAAGGATTCGATCTGGCTATCAACGGCGTACGCGATGAATCGGCCGTTGCGGAGGTGCTGACCCAGTTACGGGCGCTGGGGGTCGACGTGATCTATTGCCAGGGTAGCATTGCTGAGGCCGACGCACGGGCGGCGATGATTGCCAGGATCAGGACCCATTTCGGGCAATTGAATGTGCTGGTCAACAATGCGGGAATTGCCCCCCGCGTGCGGGCCGACATACTGGAAGCTACCGAGGCCAGTTTCGATCAGGTGCTGAACACCAACCTGAAAGGTGCCTACTTTTTAACCCAGGCGGTGGCCAACTGGATGGTCCGGCAGCGGGCGGAAGACGATGCCTTTCAGGCCAGTATCATCACGGTTTCGTCGATTTCGGCCACGGTGGCATCGGTAAATCGGGGTGATTATTGTATTTCTAAGGCGGGGCTGAGCATGGCCACCCAATTGTTTGCCGTGCGGCTCGGTGAGTTTGGTATTCCGGTTTATGAGGTACGTCCCGGCATTATCAAAACGGACATGACAGCGGGCGTATCGGCCAAATACGATCAACTGATTGCCGACGGGCTGACCGTACAACCGCGCTGGGGCCTGCCCGACGACGTGGGCCGGGCGGTGGCGGCCCTTGCGGAGGGCAGTTTCCCCTACTCGACGGGGCAGGTATTTATGATTGACGGCGGCCTAACCCTGGCGAGGTTATAGTTGAAGCTGTTTGAACTTTTGTACATGGTATTTTTTGTCATCCCTCAATTCTTCGGGATGACAAAAGCACCTCGAAAACAACGAAAATAGAAAGCTTAAGTAGCATATTGTCCAATTCCTAACGACTAAACCCTTACCTTAATTTATGGAAAATTCTCCGTATTCCCGGCGTAAATTCATCCAGACCGCTGCCGCTGGCACCGCTGTGCTGGGGTTGCCTACAATCATTCCGAGTAGTGCTTTTGGGGCCAATGATCGGCTGCGCGTCGCCGTTATTGGCATAAATGGACGCGGTAAAGACCATATCGCCGGTTTCTCGAAATTAGAGAACGTGGAGGTCGCGACCCTCTGCGATGTGGACGATGTGGTGCTGCAAAAAACGGCGGGCGAGTTTGAGACTAAATACAATAAGAAGGTTAAGCGGGAACAGGACCTGCGGAAGGTCTACGACGACAAAGACATCGACGCCGTGAGCATTGCCACGCCCAACCACTGGCACGCCTTGGCGGCTATCTGGGCCTGTCAGGCGGGTAAGGATGTGTACGTTGAAAAACCGGCCTGCCATAACCTGTACGAGGGACGCAAGCTGGTTGAAGCGGCCAGTAAATACAACCGGATCGTGCAGCATGGGGTGCAGTTGCGAAGTTCGGTTGCCATTCAGGAAGCGATTAAGCACCTGCGCGATGGGCTCATTGGCAAGGTGTACATGGCGCGCGGAACGGTGTATAAGTGGCGGGCCGACATCGGCAACATGGGTAACTCGCCCGTTCCGCAGGGGCTGAACTGGGACTTGTGGCAGGGCCCGGCGCAGGCGCGGGAGTTCAGCAAGAACTACGTACACTACAACTGGCACTGGTTCTGGGACTACGGCAACGGCGATATTGGCAACCAGGGTATCCACGAAACTGACCTCTGCATGTGGGGCCTCGACGTGGGCCTGCCGGAGGTCATTACCTCGGCGGGCGGCAAATTTTTGTGGAACGACTGCAAGGAAACGCCCGAAGTGCTGACCTCGACCTACCATTACCCCAAGCAGAACAAGATCATCGAATTTGAGGTCCGTCCCTGGATGACCAACAAGGAAGATGGGGTAGAAGTAGGCAACATCTTCTACGGCGACAAGGGCTACATGGTCATCAACGGCTATTCGGATTACAAGACGTACCTGGGCCGTAACCGCGAGCCCGGCCCCGCCCGAAATGCCGGTGGCGATCACTACAAAAACTTCGCCGACGCCGCACGGGCACGGGATAAGAAGATGCTGAACGGCCCGGTAGAAACGGCCTACCTGGCGGCGTCACTGGCGCACCTGGGCAACATTGCCTACCGCCTGGGCCGCACGCTCAACTTCGATCCGCAGAAAGAGATGTTCATTGGCGATAAAGATGCCAATGCCATGCTCACCCGCAAATACAGAGCCCCTTACCTCGTTCCGACCACTGTCTGATCCATCGGCCTGCGGTGAGTACACGGTTATGTAGATTTTTTGTCATCCCGACGACAGGAGGGATCGTGGCGTTCCTGTAGTAGAGGACAGATTCTTCCAGCAGAACGCCACGATCCCTCCTGTCGTCGGGATGACAAGAGCATTTAGTACACCGCACCATCAATACCCAAGGCCCACAATTTCCATTTATGATAACAACCAATCCCCCCAAGTCAACGAGTCAGTACCTGCTACAGATTCCCGTTTTAGTGGCCGCCCTGGGTTATTTTGTGGATATGTACGACTTGTTTCTGTTTAGCGTCGTTCGCGTGCCCAGCCTGAAAGCGTTGGGCGTGACCGACGAACAACTGCTGCCCGAAGGCGTTTTTCTGCTCAATATGCAATTGATCGGGCTCCTGATCGGCGGGGTGTTGTGGGGGATTCTGGGTGATAAACGCGGTCGGCTGACGGTGCTGTTCGGGTCGATTTTGCTGTACTCAGTAGCCAACATTGCCAACGGCATGGTCACCGACCTGACGCAGTATGCCGCGTTGCGCTTCGTTGCGGGTATCGGGCTGGCGGGTGAATTAGGCGCGGGCATCACGCTGGTGGCCGAGATTCTGCCCCAGCGGCTGCGGGGTTACGGCTCGGTGCTGGTGGCGACCATGGGTGTGCTGGGCGGGATTCTGGCTTATTTCGTGGCCGATATTTTCGCCTGGCGCATGTCGTATTACGTGGGCGGTGGGCTGGGGCTGTTGCTGCTCGTGCTGCGCGTCAATGTGTTTGAATCGGGGCTGTTCGAGAACCTTAAAACCAGAAACGTCGAGCGGGGCAACTTCCTGACGCTGTTAACCAGCGCCGCACGCCTTCGTAAGTATGTGCTTGCCATCGTAGTAGGCATTCCGTTATGGTTCGTGGTCGGCATACTGATCACGTTCTCGCCGGAGTTTGGCCGTCATGCCGGGCTGGTCGAGCCGATCATCGCGGGCAAAGCCGTCATGCTTGCCTTCGCCGGTCAATCGTTCGGCGACATTGTGAGTGGCCTGTTGAGTCAGCGCCTGCAAAGCCGTAAAAAGGCGATTCGGATCTTTATCCTGCTGTCGTTTTCCATGATGCTGGTGTACCTGTTGGCCCCGATCAAAGGCACCACTCAGTTCTATTTCCTCTGCGCCTGTCTGGGCTTCTGCAACGGCTACTGGACCCTCTTTATCGTGCTGGCGGCCGAACTCTTCGGCACCAACCTACGCGCCACCGTGGCTACGTCTGTTCCCAATTTTGTGCGGGGGGCTACCGTGCCGCTCACCTCTCTTTTCGTGCTCCTCAAACCATCGCTGGGCTTAACCTACGGCCCCTTGCTCATCGGCGGCGTTATTGTCTTCTTCTCCCTGCTGGCCCTGCATTTCGTGGAGGAGACCTTCCATAAAGACATGAACTACGTGGAGGTGTAAAGTCCAGAAAAAGTCCACTTATAGTTGCAACGAGCTATTGTATTTTTCAAATGAATTGCTTACGATAAGGCTGATTTGCTGAAGCGGCTGGGTTATTCATTCGTCGAGGAAAGCGTGGGCCGGTTTCTGATTCCCGACGCGGGCGGCGATGACCAGTATCGGAAAAATGTACTGGCGCTGAAGGAAGAACAGGTTCCGGTGAGGTCATACATCTATTTCTTTCCGGGTAAACTAAAGTCGGTGGGCCCCGACCTGCACCACGAAGCCATTCTGGAACGGGCCGAACTGGCGCTTCGACGGGCGAAGGAGTGCGGCTCGAAAAATATCGTATTTGGCAGCGGTGGGTCACGCGCCATTCCCGACGGCTTCGACCGCGATAAAGCCAAAGCGCAGCATATCGCGCTCTGCCAGAAAATGGCGCCCATCGCCGAGAAATACGGGGTAACGCTGGCCATTGAGCCGCTCAACCGGGGCGAAACCAATTTTATTAACAGCCTGGCCGATGGCGTCGAAATTATTAGGGCGGTCAACAACCCCTGGTTTCGGTTGCAATGCGACATCTACCACATGCTCAGGGAAGACGAAAAGCCCGCCGAGATTGTTAAATACGGGCAGTACATTGCCCACTGCCATCTGGCCGAAAAACAAAGTCGGACCGCACCCGGTGTGAAAGGCGATGATTTCAGGCCCTATTTCCGCGCCCTGAAGCAGATAAAGTACCAGGGTGGTCTGTCGCTCGAATGCAACTGGACTGATTTCGACAACGAGATAACCCGTGGTATCGCCGTGGTGAAAGAGCAATTGGCTGACGTATAGGTAACCGGCGTGCTACTATACAGGCCATTTTTGCCAGTAATGGCCTATTTCTGATCGGAAAGCCTATTTTTACCCGACGACCAGCTCGTTAGCCTATCTCGTATGCCACCAATTGCGCCCCTGCTTCATCCAGTTCGTCTCGTTCTTGTATGCTTGTTGTTAAGTCCGGTCCTGTGCCAGCCTGCCCATGCCCAGTCAAGGGTGAAAGCGGCGGCGGTCAATAAGTTCGAGATCCTTGAAACGACAATCGCCGATATTCACCGGGCCTTCCGAACCGGGTCACTCACCAGCGAACAGTTGGTTAATGCGTACCTGGAACGCATACGTACCTACGACCAGCCGACCAAGCTGAACTCGATTATCCTCGTCAATCCCGAAGCCATCGCCACGGCCCGTGCCCTGGACGCTGAGTTCCGAAAGACGGGTAAACTGCGGCCACTGCACGGTATTCCGGTGATTGTGAAGGATAATTTCAACACAAAGGGACTGCAAACAACGGGCGGCTCCATTGCCCTCAAAGGGTTTATACCGACCGAAGATGCCTGGCAGGTGCAGAAACTGCGGGAGGCGGGCGCGATTGTGCTGGCAAAATCGAACATGGCCGAGTGGGCTTTTACGCCCATGCACTCGCAGAGTTCAATGGCGGGCGAAACCCTGAACCCGTACAATCTGGCCTATGTACCCGCCGGTTCGAGCGGGGGGACGGCCGCCGCCGTAGCGGCCAATTTAGGTACCGTTGGCCTGGGGTCCGATACGGGCAATTCCATTCGGGGGCCGTCGTCGCATAATGCGCTGGTGGGGTTGCGTACCTCGCTGGGCCTGATCAGCCGGTACGGAATTATTCCGTTGTTCAGTCGCAACGATGTGGGTGGGCCGATGTGTCGCATGGTCGAAGATGCGGTGCGGTTGCTGGAGGTTACGGCGGGCTATGACCCCCATGATCCGATTACGAAAAACAGCCAGGGCAAAATCCCGAAAACGTACACGCAGTTCTTACGGAAAGATGGGCTGAAAGGTGCCCGGATTGGGGTGATGCGCCAGTTGACCGACAAGAATATTCACCCCGAAATCAAGCCGCTGTTCGAGCAGGCCATCGCTGACATGACCCGAGCCGGTGCGCAGGTCGTCGACGTGACCATTCCGGATTTCGATTCATTACGGGCCAATCAGGGATGCGCCACGTTTAGAGAAGACGTGGAAACCTACCTCCGGACCTTCGTTAAACGGGATACCCTGAAAACCCTGGAAGACATTATCCGCGTGGGTGGTTTTTCAGACATCGTGCGCGACCGGCTGACGCAACAACAAACCCGTTCGGGGCGGTATACGCACCCTGAAATTCCGTGCGGCGATGCCTACACCGATCCGCTCCGGCTTGCCTACCGCAACGCCGTTGAAGCCGAGATGGACCGGCAGCAGGTCGACGCGCTGATCTACCCAACCTGGAATTACCCGCCCGCGCTGGTTGGCGATGCCAAAGGGTATAAAGGAGATAACAGTCAGCTGGTTTCCCCGGCCACGGGCCTGCCTGCATTTACCGTTCCGATGGGCTACACCACCGGCGATCTGCCCGCAGGTATTCAGTTTCTGGGACGGCTTTTTGCGGAGCCAACCCTGATCCGGCTGTCGTATGGCTACGAACAGCAAACGCACCACCGCGTGGCACCAAAGCTGTTTTCAGGGTTAGCCAAGTGATCTTACATGTTGCTGACGCGCTGCCCTTCGACTCCGCTCAGGGTGACCGTCCTACTCAAGTTTATTGCTAGCTTACCTGAGTGTGCCGTCACCCTGAGCGGAGTCGAAGGGCAACGCGTCAGCAACATGGTGGCCCATCATCCACAGCCATACAAAGGCTTTTTCAGAGAAGAGAAGGCCAGTAGTCAGTCGGTTGCCTATTTTTAGGTAGTATTGTGACTGGTAGCCGGCGTCGAACCGGTAAACGCCACCTTTATACACGTTATCACCGGCACCAGGTTAATTATGCGTAGACGCTTATTGGTCAGTCTCCCTTTCATTTTATCCCTCTCCGTCTGCGCCCAGCCCCGGCCTACCCTGACCGCGAAGGACTATGAGCAGGCACAACGGTTTTTGTCGACCAACGCCGAACAACTCATCGACCATGGGAACAGTCGCCCCAACTGGCTACCGGGCGACCGGTTCTGGTATCGCGATCTGAATGCCAATGGCAGCGAGTTTATCCTGGTCGATCCCGCCAAAGGAACCCGTGCCCCCGCGTTTGATCATCAGAAGCTGGCTGGCGCATTCAGCCAGGCAACCGGCACTACCTACGTTGCGGCCAAGCTTCCGTTCCAAAGCTTCACCCTCTCGCCCGACAACCAGGCGGTTATGTTTCAGGCTGGGGGGAAATCATGGCGCTTTGTCATGCCGGGCAATCAGCTCACCATCGACACCACGAAAGCCCGGCCTGCTTTGGGCGACGGTGGCCGCGTGCCGAGAGGCGCGGAGGGGAATGAAGTGCTTTCGCCGGACCGGAAAAAAGCGGCCTATATCAAAGACTACAACCTGTGGATACGTAATCTACAGACCGGTGCCCAAACGCAGCTGACCACCGACGGTATCAAAGACTTCGGGTATGCTACCGACAACGCTGGCTGGAAATCGAGCGACCGCGCCATACTGGCCTGGTCACCCGACTCGAAAAAGATCGCCACGTTTAAACAGGATCAGCGCGAGGTGAGCGATATGTACCTGGTGACTACCAACGTGGGCAAGCCTACGCTGCGGCAGTGGAAGTACCCCCTGCCGGGCGATAAAGTCATTCCGACCATTCAGCGGGTGATTATCGAGGTCGATGGGCCCAAAGTGATCACCCTGCAGGTTCCGCCCGACCCGCACCGCGCCACCCTGAGTGACGATATTTCCAGCAGCGGCACGTTCGACGATGTGAACTGGACAGAGGATGGGGCGAGCCTGGCGTTTGTGTCTACCTCGCGGGATCATAAACAGGAAAAAGTGCGCATTGCCGATGCCGCCACGGGGGCCGTGCGGGAGGTTTTCCAGGAAACAGTACCCACCCAGTACGAATCGGGCTGGGGGGCGATTAACTGGCGGTATCTGGCCAAAACAAACGAGTTTATCTGGTTCTCGGAGCGCGACAACTGGGGCCATCTGTATCTCTACGACGCGGCAACGGGCAAGGTGAAAAACCAGATCACCAAAGGCGACTGGGTGGTAACCCGGTTGCTCAAAGTCGACGAGACGAAACGGTTGCTTTACTTCATGACCGTCGGTCGGCAGGCTGCCAACCCATACTTCGCCCAGTTGTGCCGAGTCGGGTTCGATGGGAAAAATTTCGCCGTGCTTACCCCCGAACCCGGTAATCATCAGGTTAACCTGTCGCCCTCCGGGCTCTATTTCGTCGATACCTACTCGGCTCCCGACGTACCGGCGGTGAGTGTGGTGCGGAACATAGAGGGCAAGCTGATGGTCAGTCTGGAGAAAATGGACATCTCCCGGCTGACCGCGACGGGATGGCGGCCACCCACCCCCATTCGGGTAAAAGCGCAGGACGGGAAGACCGATCTCTACGGC
The DNA here is from genome assembly GCA_963750355.1 of uncultured Cytophagales bacterium. GTDB lineage: Bacteria > Bacteroidota > Bacteroidia > Cytophagales > Spirosomataceae > Fibrella. Next base: position 53,042 of record CAVVQL010000011.1, read on the forward strand.
CTGATGTACACGCCAACCAATCTGGACCCTACCAAAAAGTACCCGGTTGTCGACTACATCTATCCCGGTCCGCAGGGCGGCAGCGTGGGCAACTGGTCGTTTTCGGCGTCGAGAAAAGATAACCAGTCGCTGGCCGAACTGGGGTTTGTGGTCGTAGAAATAGAAGGCAGCAGCAATCCCCTGCGCTCGAAAAGCTTCCACGACATGAGCTATGGCAACATGGCCGAAAATACGCTGGCCGACCAGATCACCGGCATACAGCAGCTGGCTAAACAGTATACGTACCTGGACATTGACCGGGTGGGCATCTGGGGGCATTCAGGCGGTGGTTTTGCCACGGCAACGGCGATGTTCCGGTTTCCCGATTTCTTTAAAGTCGGCATTTCGGAGTCGGGCAACCACGATAACCGTAACTACGAAGACGACTGGGGCGAGCGCTACAACGGCTTAACGTCAGCGGCTGACTACGAAGCGCAGGCCAACCAGAACTACGCCAAAAACCTGAAGGGAAAGCTGATGCTGGCGCATGGCATGATGGACAACAACGTGCCGCCATCGAACACACTGCTTGTGGTTGAGGCGCTGGAAAAAGCCAACAAAGATTACGACCTGGTTCTGTTCCCAAACAGCGGTCATGGCTTTGGCAGCTACACGCCCTACATGACCCGGCGGCGGTGGGATTATTTTGTGAAGCACCTGCTGGGCGCCGAACCACCGCGCGAGTTTCAGCTGGTACAGAAACCCGATCCACGAACCAGCATACCCTGAGGTAGGGGCGCCCTGCCCGCGTACCGGTCCGCACTCAATACTGTGTATTCACTCTTCATCACAACCATCGTCAATGACTCTTTCTTTATCGCGGTTGGTCAGTTTCCTGTTCATTCTGACCAGCTTATTTAGTGCATACAGCGTAAACGGACAAGCGTTTAGTAAAGCCGACATTGCCCGCTGGCAGCAGCGGGCCAGGCAGGTCACCATCACACGCGATACCTGGGGCGTGCCGCATATCTACGGAAAAACGGATGCCGACGTGGTGTTCGGGCTGCTGTTCACCGAGTGCGAAGATGACTTTGGCCGGGTTGAAGAAAACTACATCACGTCGATTGGTCGGCTGGCGGAGGTAGAGGGCGAATCGGCGCTGTATCACGATCTGCGGGCGCGGCTCTTCATGGACACCACCCAGGCCATTGCCACTTACAAAAAGAGCCCGGTCTGGATGAAGCAACTGCTCGACGCCTTCGCCGACGGCACCAATTATTACCTCTATACCCACCCCACTGTAAAGCCCCGGCTGCTGACCCGTTTTCAGCCCTGGATGCCGCTGATGTTCAGTGAAGGCAGCATCGGCGGTAACATCAGCGTGGTGTCCATCGAACGGCTAAAAGCGTTCTACGAGCAGCGTAAATCAACGTCGTGGCGCATGACCAATGAGTACCATGAGGGGACGGCTATTCAGCGCGAATCCGTGGGGTCGAATGGGTTTGCCGTGGCACCCGCCAAAAGCGCCACGAAAAACGCGCTGTTGCTCATTAACCCGCATACCTCCTTTTATTTCCGCTCGGAGGTGCACATGGTTAGTCAGGCTGGCCTGAACGCGTATGGGGCCGTGACCTGGGGGCAGTTCTTCGTGTATCAGGGGTTCAACGAAAACTGCGGCTGGATGCACACCTCCAGCTATGCCGACTCGATGGACGAGTACCTGGAAACCATCGAGAAAAAGGGCAACACGCTCTACTACAAACATGGTACTGCGCTCAAGCCGGTTCGGACGCAGACCGTACGGTTGCCCTACAAATCGGGTAGTGGCATTCAGTACAAAGACTTCACCCTGTATTTCACGCAGCACGGCCCCATTGCGGGTGAGCTAAACGGAAAATGGATTGCCATCGACATGATGAACACGCCGCTGAATGCGCTGTCGCAGTCGTATCTGCGCACCAAGGCGACGGATTATGCAAGTTATAAGGCGGTGATGCGGCTGAATGGTAACGCGTCGAACAACACGGTCTTCGCCGACCGCAACGGCACCATCGCCTACTGGCACGGTAACTTCATGCCCCGACGGGACCCCAAATTTGACTGGAATCAGCCCGTCGATGGGAGCAATCCGGCCACCGACTGGAAGGGGCTCCACCCGGTCGAAGACATTGTGCAGGTGCGTAACCCGGCCAGCGGCTGGATTCAGAACTGCAACTCAACGCCGTTTACCGTGTCGGGCAGCAGCAGCCCTGATCCGGCGAAGTACCCCGCTTATATGGCTCCCGATGCCGAAAACTACCGGGGTATCAACGCCGTTCGGGTGCTGAGCAGTAAACCAATCTTCACCCTCGATACGCTGATTGCGGCGGCCAACGACCCGCACCTGGCTGCTTTCGATGACCTGCTGCCGCCGTTGGTAGCGGCGTACCAGACCGTTTCCGGCGATGCCGTAAACCAGTCGAAAGACCTGGCCGACGCAATGCAGGTACTGACCGCCTGGGATAAAGCCTACGGAGTCAACTCGATTGGCGAAACGCTGGCTATTCTGTGGGGCGAAAAAATCCAGCGGTTGGCGCGTGGTCGCGCGGCGGCTGATCAGCGGTTCGACAACCTGGGCTTAACGGCTTTCACCATCAAGAGTACCAGTGCGCAGGAAAAAGTAACGGCCTTAGCCGATGTGCTGAAGGAACTGACGCGTGATTTTGGCAGCTGGAAAACACCCTGGGGCGAGATCAACCGCTACCAGCGCCTGACCGGCAACATTGACGAAACCTACGACGATACAAAGCCGAGTATCCCCGTTGGGTTCACCTCGTCGGCCTGGGGGTCGCTGGCGGCTTTCGGGGCCAGAACGCATCCCGGCACAAAAAGGCGGTACGGGTACGTGGGCAATAGTTTTGTGGCTGTCGTTGAGTTTGGCCCACGGGTAAAAGCCCGCTCAGTGGTGACGGGTGGGCAGAGCAGCAGGCCGGGCGACGTTCACTTCATTGACCAGGCCCCGCTCTACTGCGAAGGGAAATTCAAAGACGTCTGGTTCTACCCCGAAGACGTGCAGCAGCATGTCGAGCGGACATACCATCCGGGCGAGAAGTAGTGCGTTTGGTTGGCCGTCAACAATCAGTCAATTAGTTAACCGTATCGTTTATGAACCTGTCGAAGCCCGCGCCCAAAACCGTAAACGAGTATCTGATTGATTTTCCGGAGCCGGTTCAATACTTGCTGGAAGACCTTAGGGCAGCGATAAAACAGGCGGCTCCGGAGGCAGAAGAGACAATCAGTTATCAGATGCCGGCTTACCTGTTCAAGGGAAAGCTGGTGTTTTTTGCCGCTTACAAAAACCACATCGGTTTTTACCCAACATCATCCGGCATTGTTGCTTTCAAAGAGGAACTCTCGGCCTATAAGTGTTCGAAGGGAACAGTACAATTCCCGATCGACAAACCGCTTCCGCTTGATCTGATTGCCCGGATTGTTCGGTTCAGAATGAAAGAAAATCTTGATAAAGCCACCGCCAGGATGAACCAGGCGTCCCCAATCTAAGTTGGGAACGCCTGGTCTGTGGTACGTCTACTTCGCTAGCACACCACCATAGCGCGTATGGCTTGACACATCCTAATCTGCTTTTAATGCGCAGGTGAGCCAGGGCACTCAACAAAGATGATCAACACGGGGTTCTAGCTTAGATCAGTTTCACACGCTGTCCGCCGACTGGGTAAGCAGGCCTAAGGGGTCGCTTATCACCCACAGCCTGCTGGCGGGCAGTCATTTCACCGTCGACTAATACCATGGAAAAGTCTCCCCAAAGCGAGCAGAAGCCGAGTAATCCGGCGGAACAGCAAGCTGAAAACAAGCCGGTAAGCGGTGAACGACCCGAACAGGGCACTGAAATGACCAACGACCACTACGACCCGCAGGGGAAACCCGACCGAGCCGTCGGACCGCTTGACAAAGGCGTTTTCCCGACGCCCGATAATGTAGGCGCGAAGCATAAAAATCCGGTATTGGCCCAACCGCCCGAAGCGTTCACCGGCCTGAAGCTGGGTAAGCCCGCTACGGTGGCGGCCGGGGTGACCGCCGTGCTGAAGTCGATGGAATTCTCATGGGGCGAAGCGGGGGTTGGACGGGGTACCCATGCATTAACAAAGCTCAACCAGAAAGATGGCTTCGATTGCTCGTCCTGCGCCTGGCCTGATCCCGACGATCACCGGTCGGTGGCCGAATTTTGCGAGAATGGGGCCAAAGCAACCGCTTCTGACGCCGATACCCGCCGCGCTGACCCCGAGTTTTTTGCCAAACACAGCCTGGTCGACCTGTCCCGAATGACCGACCGGGACCTGAACAATGCCGGCCGCCTGACGCACCCGATGGTGCTTCGGCCGGGGGCAACGCATTACACGCGCATTAGCTGGCCCGAGGCGTTTCAACTGGTGGCCGATGAACTGAATGCCCTGGAATCGCCCGATGAATCGGTCTTCTACACGTCGGGCAAAGTGCCCAATGAACCGGCGTTTCTGTTTCAGCTTTTCGTGCGGCAGTTTGGTACCAATAACCTGCCCGACTGCTCGAACATGTGCCACGAGAGCAGCGGATCGGCCCTCAGCCCGACGCTGGGGCTGGGCAAGGGATCGGTCACGCTGAATGATGTACATGAGGCGGAGGTGATCCTGATTATGGGGCAGAACCCCGGCACCAACCACCCCCGGATGCTGACGGCGCTTCAGATTGCCAAACGCAACGGAGCGAAGATAATCGCCATTAATCCCCTGTATGAAACCGGGCTGAGCCACTTCAAAAACCCGCAGGATTTCATGAACCCCATTAAGGCGGTGGGTACCCTGCTGAGCAAGGGAACACCCATCTCCGATCTGCATTTACAGGTGAAGATCAACGGGGATATGGCGGTGTTGCGGGGCATTATGAAGCACCTGATCCGGGCCGAAGAGTTGAATCCGGGCGTAGTCATCGACCATGACTTCATCCAGGAATACACGACGGGGTACGACGAGTTTCTGACCACGATCAGGAACACGAGCTGGGAGGATATTGAAGAAATGAGCGGCCTGACGCGGGCGCAACTGCTCGAAGCGGCCAACATCATTGCGCCCAAGCAGAAGATCGTTACCTGTTGGGCGATGGGCCTTACACAGCAGAAAAACGGCGTCATGAGCATTCAGGAGATCGTGAACCTGCACCTGATGAAAGGGGCCGTGGGCAAACCCGGTGCCGGTACCTGTCCGGTGCGGGGGCACTCCAATGTGCAGGGCGACCGCACGATGGGCATCTGGGAACGGCCCCAAAAGGAGTTTCTGGACGCCCTGCAACACGAGTACGGGTTTGATCCACCACGGGAACATGGCCTCGATACCGTCGATTCGATTAAGGCGATGTACGAAGGGAAAACGAAGGTGTTTGTGAGTCTGGGGGGTAATTTCCTGTCGGCCTCACCCGATACCGAGTTTGTGGCCGAGGGTCTCCGCAGGCAGAGCCTCACGGTGTTTGTCAGCACGAAACTGAACCGGGGGCATCTGGTTACGGGTAAAACGTCCCTGATTCTGCCCTGCCTCACCCACGTCGATATCGACATGCAGCGGTCGGGTCAGCAGTTCACCTCCTGCGAAAACTCGATGGGTGTTGTCAGCCAGAGCAAAGGGGTGCTGCAACCGCTCGACGGCGAAATGCTGAGCGAAGTAGCCATTATTTCGGGTATCGCGATCAGCACACTCGGCGACCGCACAAAGGTTAATTGGGTGGGCTATACCGAAAACTACGACCTGATTCGGGATGCAGTAGCGCGGGTGATTCCCGGTTTCGATAAGTTCAACGAGAAGATCAGGATGCCGGGCGGTTTCTACCTGCCCAACGGCCCCCGCGAACGGAAGTTTACCACCGAGAATGGCAAGGCCAACTTCACGGTGACGGATATGGTGAAACACGACCTTGCCCCCGACCAACTGGTAATGATGTCGATCCGCAGCCATGACCAGTTCAACACGACGATCTACGACTACAACGACCGCTACCGGGGCGTGTACGGCGAGCGGCGCGTGATCTTCATGAACCCCGACGACATGAAGCAGCGCGGCATTCGGGAGCGGCAGCTCGTGAACATCACCAGCCATTTCGACGGGCAACAGCGGAAACTGGAGCGGTTTGTGGCCATTCCCTACAACATTCCGAAAGGCGACACGGCCGGGTATTACCCCGAAGTGAATCCGCTGGTACCGATAGCCAGTGTGGCGGATATCAGCAACACGCCGACTTCCAAGTTCATCGTCGTTACCGTTGAGCCGGTCGCCGAGCTGTTGCCCGAAGGCAAAACCGAAGCCGTGCCGCTGGAAATGGCGGTGTAAGATGTGTTTCTTTTCGCAAACAGAAAGCCACTTGATTAGCTACTTTCACCGGCCATCTGTACTATCCGCTGGTACAATGCTGGATGAATGCGAAAGCCTGCTATTTCTCTTAATTCAATCAGCAATGGCTCAACTTTCAGTATATGACCTTTCCGTTTCGCCAGTACCAATATGCCCAACAAACCGACAATTCGTAAACCAAGCATTTCGGCTTTGTGGCGACCTTTCAACTCATCAATAATCAGGTAATCGGCATTAATTTCCAGGGCCAGTACAATAGCTTCGGCTTCGCCGGGGTCCAACTCATCCCGCAGTGCTGCCACAAAATCAGGTTGGAGCGATGCCCGAACCATTAGCCAGGATTCACCATCCACGGCCAGTTGCTGATGGGGTAACTCCTTAAGTTCCTCGTAAACGGTTTGTGGCATAATAACCTGACCAAACACTAGATGCAACAAATCGAGTTGACCAATCTGAAGAAGATTAGTGATGGGTGAGGTATCGCTGACGACCAACACTTATAACAGATTAAGGTTTTTCAAGTCCTTTTCAAAGTCGTCAATACCAAATTTGATAACGATATCGCGCCGGGCTAGTTCGTGCTGAAAGGCAATCAAATCCAGACCAGCCAATCGCCGGGCTTGCCCCATTGTGAGGCGACCATGTTCATAGAGATACGCAGCCAGATCAGTACGTAACTCGCCGGGCGATAAGTTAGCCTGCTCAATGAGTTCATCAGGAATAGTAATAATCATGCTTTCGGGCTGGTTCTGTGACTACTGTTTTTATTTATAACCGTGCATACCGTTGGGTGCTACCCCCTAATCATGGTACCATCTTTGGAACGTACCTGAATGTAAAAATGATAGAATACCCCTCCGTTAAAACTTACTTTCCTTCACCGCCGCCTTCGGCTTCTTCCTGTTCGCGCCACTGCTCAAACTCGTCGGGCGAGGCGAAGGTGACGGGGCGACGTGACCGGCGTTCGGGGGCTTTTACCTCCAGCTCACGGCTAACGGTCTGGCCGTTCTGGGTGAGCGTTACCTTGTACTTACCCGGCCGGATATACAGCTTTTTGGTATCGGTCAGGGCCAGGTCGATAATCGGCGCATCCTTCTTTCTGCCTTCGTTCAGGTAAGTCTGGTAAGCGGCCCGCTGCGTGGTATCGACCGTGTAATCGAAGACCAGGTAGTTCAGACCGGCTTCGGTGGTGTCGGTCAGGGTGCGCAGCGTCAGGCCTTTGTCGGTGCTGATGGTCGCCGAGGTGCGCCCCGCCTGTTTGGCCACGTAGGGAATCGTCATCGAATACGTCGGCGTGTCTTCGTACAGCACTTTCCGACCCCAGGCCGCACTGCTGGTGACTGGTTTCAGCGCGAACAGATGCAAGGGTTTGGCCAGAATCGAATCGGTCAGCTGCTGAATATGTTCCAGGTTGACGGTGTAGAGTGACCGGCCGTGGGTACCGACCAGCAAGTCGGAATCGCGGGGGTGAACCACCACGTCGTGAACGGCCACGGCAGGTAGGCGGGTAGCCGCACCCTCACCGCTCAACGGCATAAAGGTTGCCCCTTTGTTCAGCGAAACATACAGGCCGTGGTCGGTGCCAACATAAAGCAGATTCGGGTTCTTCGGGTCTTCCTTCACCACGTTGACCGGCTCGGCCGGTAAGTTTTTGCCAATGGCCGTCCAGGTTTGGCCGTAGTCGGTTGAGACGAACACATAGGCGTTGAAATGATCGTTGCGGTAGCCATTCAGCGACGCATAGACCGTGCCTTCCTGATGGGCGGAGGCCGCTACCCGGCTCACCCACAGGTTTTCGGGCAGGCCGCTGGTGATCCGGGTCCAGGTGTTGCCGCCATCTTTGGAGACGTGGATCAGCCCATCGTCAGAGCCGGTGTAGAGCAAACCAAACCGCAGCGGTGACTCGTCAATCGTGGTGAGCGTACCAAAGGTAACGTCACCTTCTCGGGGACTTTTGCGGTCGGCCGTTGCCGTCAGATCGCCCGACAGGGTTTTGAACTCATCACCCCGGTTCAGGCTGCGGTGAAACCGGTTCGATCCAAAGTAGATCACGTCCTGGTTATGGCGCGAGATCAGAATGGGGGCCTGCCAGTTCCAGCGCAGGCGGGGTTCGCCCACCTCGGTTGGTACCACCAGCCGTTTCATCTCGCCGCCGGTTTTATTCACCCGGAAATAGTTGCCGAACTGAAAACCAGAGTAAACCGTGTTGTTATCGCGCCAGTCGACCTGCACCTGCATGCCGTCGCCACCGACGAGCGAGCGGTACGGGTAGCGGCCAGTTGCCTGCCAGTCGTTATCGGCCTGATAGGTGCTGGGGCCGGTCCAGACGCCGTTGTCCTGTAGGCCGCCATACACGTTATACGGTTTCGCCATATCGACGGCAACGGCGTAAAACTGCCCAACGGCGGGTGTATTCGCCTTGAACCAGCTCTTGCCCGAATCGTAGGTGATGTTGATGCCGCCATCATTCCCCAGAATCTGATGTTTGTTGTTCGTCGGGTTGATCCAGAGCGCATGGTGATCGGAATGCACGTTGCCCTGATCCATCGACCGGTAGGTTTTGCCGCCATCTTCCGAGCCAATGACCGGTACACCGGCAATAACCACCTTGTTGGCGTTGTCGGGTGCCACCCAGATGTTACCGAAATAATAGCCGTACGTATTGTACAGACCATCCAGATAGTCGGCGTTGACTTTGCGCCAGTTGGCACCGGCATCGTCGGAGCGGTAGACTTCGGCCCCAATCACCTCGGCGTTGATGAGCCGCGAATTGGCATCGTCAGTATAGTCCAGAATCGAGATGGGTTTGATCTTGTCGGCCACGATCATCTCTTTGAGCACCTTCGGCGAATACCGTTCGGGGAAGTTCTGCTCTTCGAGGTACTCGGCAATAAATGAATCTTCGGCCTTCAGAAACTCATCTTTCGAGATCACCTTCAGGCGCTCTTTCGTGAGCTTCCGCGAGTCGGTCACCGCTTTCTTATCCGTCGCTTTTTCGGGTCGATTCGTTTGATTATCTAAAATCAGGTAAAGCGTTTTTGGGTCGCCGGGGAAGATCGTCAGGCCAATACGCCCCGTTTTATCATTCTGCGGAAGGCCGCTTTGCCCGCCAGAAATCAACGTCCAGGTATCGCCGCCATTCGTGCTTTTGTAGAGCCCCGATGTCTTGCCGCTTTCTACAAAATCCCACGCCTTGCGTTCTTTATGCCACATGGCCGCGTACAGCACGCTGGGGTTGGCTGGGTCAACGTCTACATCGATGGCTCCGGTCTGGTTATCGATAAACAGCGTCTTTTTCCAGGTCTGTCCGCCGTCGGTGGTCTTGTAGATACCACGCTCGGTATTGTCGGTGTACAGATGCCCCACGGCCGCTACCCAGGCGGTGTTCGGCTCGGTGGGGTGGAGGGCGATTTTGCCGATATGGTGCGTATCATCCAGGCCCAGGTGTTGCCAGGTCCGTCCCCGATCGGTGCTTTTGTAGCAGCCCATGCCTGCATAGGAGGACCGGCTCGAATTGGCTTCGCCCGTACCCAGCCAGATCGTGCCCGTTTTCCAGTCCACGGCCAAAGCACCGAGCGTCATCACGGCTTCGTTCTGAAACAGGGGCGTGAAAGAGATGCCGTTGTTCTCGGTTCGCCACAGGCCCCCGCTGGCGTAGGCCACGTAAAACTCGCTGGGGTTCTGCGGGTTCACCGCCAGATCGACGACGCGCCCGCTCATCACCGTGGGGCCGATCGACCGCACGGGTACGTTCCGGAGCAGCGATGTCTGGGTGAGCTGAGTCCGTTGGGTGGCAGCGGCCATGCGGTCGGTAGCGGTGGTAGCCACAATGGCGACGGGTGCCACTGAGGCCGATTTCTTCGCTTTTCGCTGAGCAAAAGCGCCGGTTGTCAGCGTCAGCGCAGCCAGGGAGAGTACTAGTTTGTTCATGATGACGGCCCGACGGTTCGGTCAGGCAGGCTACTAAGTTAGTGTTTTTTGTCCCGGCTAACCAGCCAGCCCATCAGCCCCATGGCCATGGCGCAGATCGCCAGCCCACCCGATTCGCGGGCCAGTTCGATGTTGACGGTCTTCATACCCACCTCGTTCAGGAGAAAACCCTCAAAAGCCGGGGGCCACTGGTACACGGCCGCCACGCCATAGATCAGGGCCATCAGCCCAAAAAACCAGGGCTGCCCCACCCGTGCGTAGGCCATGAAGCAGGCTATTGCGGCGAACCCATAGATGGGTATCCAGACCTGCGGATCGGGGTCGTTGTACTGAAAGGCGGCAAAAAGCACGAACAGCAGCGCGAAGATGAGAGCAAGGGATTTACGCATGAGGGTAGGGGAGGGGGGATTTCAACCTCACCCCCAGCCCCTCTCCTTAAAACAAGGAAGGGGAGCCGATTCCGAGAAGGCTCTGCTCATTAGCAAAGCTACTGTAGTGGTACCCCCCTCTCCTGCTTTTCAGGAGAGGGGCCGGGGGTGAGGTAATTTACTGACAGTAGGCGGCTATGGCATTGGCGGCGTCGGCGTAATTAAGCTTCTGGGCCTGCTTAAGGCTCAGGCAGGCCGCATCGTGCTGATTGGCCAGTATTTGCGCCAGTCCGAGGCCGTAGAAGGCTTTACCAAAGGTGGGGTCGACGCTGATACTAGCCTGGAAATCGGCCAGGGCACCGTTCAGGTCTTTGAGGTTGAAGCGCAGGTTACCCCGATTGTAGAGCGCCAGCGCGTTCCGGGGGTTTAGCTTAACCGACTGGTCGAAATCGGTAAGGGCGGGTTGAATCTGTCCCTGTAAGGCAAACAACTGACCCCGGTTGAGGTACGTTTCTGAGCTAGCCGTTTTGGCAGTATCTGGCGCCAGCCGGATCGCTTCTGAATAATCGCTCAGGGCGGCCTGGATATCCCCCTGGGCTGTCTTCAGCAAGGCCCGGTTGTAGTAGGGGCGGTAAAAATCGGGTTTCAGCCTGAGGGCCTGGTTGTAATCAAGCAGGGCGTTGCTGTATTCTTTCAACTCGAAATAGGCCACCCCCCGCGTGTTGAACGCATCGGCATTGTCGGCGTCGGCCTCGACCGCCTGGTTCAGCGCCGCCAATGCCTCCCGCGACTTGCCTTCGCGCAATAGGGCGCGCCCCTGCTCCACGTAATCGTCAGACGAGGTGCAGGCCACCAGAAGGACCGTTGATAGATGAACCGCAAAAGCGGACCGTAAAATGACTAGGAGCTTACGCATTGATGATGGCTTAGAACAGTTGCCCAACGGGACATACCGCAAAAGTAATGCGTACCGGGCGTTTGGGGTTCAGTTTGCCCTATTGGTTTGCAGGAGAAAGAGGAAGCAGTACACTACCGACCTGGCACAGTATGGGTTGCGTCAAGGGGAGTGATAGTCGGCTACGATGCCCCGCGCCATCCAGTTGGCCAGAGCCAGCCGGTTCGAGGCCAGTAAAAACCGCCGTTGGTCGAGCTTGTTCTGAATGTTGCCCAACTCGATAAAGACGGTGGGCGCATGACTGTTTCGGATAACGTACAGCGAGTTACGGGTCGATACATTACCCGAGTAGGGGCGGTCGGGCCGGTGGCGGCGGTAGTTGGCGCTGAATTGCCGATGAATGTGCTTTGCCAGCCTTTTGCCGGTCTTGCTGTTGCTATGGTGGTAAAAGAAAACGTCGATCATCTGACCCTGGCTGCGGCTATCGACATGAATCGTAATAAATCGCTGGTAGGCGGCCTTATGGCTGGCATATAGCTTGTTTACGGCTGTTGTGGTCTGATTGAGCCGGGCATTCTGGTCGAGCGGAATCGATTTGTGGGGATACGCTACCTCATCGTGGTCCATCTTCAGCACGGCGGCGTCCCGAATACCGTCGTTGGGGTCCTTCACCAGCATGAATACCTTGGCCCCCTGTTGCTTCAGTAGTTCTGCCAGCCGGATCGTCACGTCATACGCGTACTCATCTTCGGGCAGGCGTTGACGGCCATACTTCCCGATCGCTCCCGGATCAGGTCCGCCATGGCCCGAAGCCAGATAAAAGACCGCGCCGCTCAACGATCCTCGGCTCGCCCTGGCCGGTGTAGCGGCTCGGGCCGACTTTTTCGTTGCCGCCGCTTTTTTAGCTACGGTTCGCCGCCCGGTTGGTTTGGCCGTTCTGCGTTTAACCGTCGGCTTTGGTTTCAGTCGGCCGGTTGTGTGGCTGGAACGCACGCCCGTTTTACCGGGCAATGCCGCCAGGGTAGTGGGGGTGGTCAGTAGCAGCGCCCCGAAGAAGATCAGCCAGCAAAAGAAGGGCGATGAAGTGGCAGCGCGTAGGTTCATTGTTGGTGGAATGAAGCTGTTCAACGATAGAGAACAGGTTAACGATGCAAAAGTAGCTGAGATTGCCTTTGCGATAGGGCCGTTGCCTAACCCCTTACCCATACTGATAAGCCCGTTTGGCGTTAGGCTGCCAGTCGTTTTCGAAACGCCGTTGGGGTTTGGCCGGTGCACCCGTTGGGGCGGCTCCTCAGGCAAATCCGACAACTCTGGTTTGCCCTCACGCACGGTCCTGGGGTTCACACCGAAAGCTTCGCTGACCACTCGAACGCCGGTGCGTCCCAGGGAATTGCTTTCAGCCTTAGTAAAACCCGCTGCTGGCGCTCATCCAACTGCTTGTACTGTCCGATTTCGTCTTCACTGATCACAATAAGCTATGCATGAGGTGAATAGCAAGTTTACCAGGTTATTTTTCAACCGTTACCAAAACCCTTGTAATCTGCCTGGAAATCAAACCAAACAGCTAGCCTGATGGGGAAAAAGTTAATTCTTGCCGGGTATGGCAACAACCAGCTTTGCTTAAACAAGCAGATAACTAATCGTATGGTCATACGAAAGTTAAGTAATGCTACTTAATTTTCGTACTGTGTCCATGCCGGAACTACCTGTAGCGCGCTCCTCCTGCCTATGCCCCCCGTTAAGTTGCTGCTTGCCCAATCCCGATCAATTGCCCAGTTTGGCCGTATGTATTGATGCAAAACCAGCGCACCCCGGCCCCCGTATGGCGAACAGTACTGGCCCGGCTGTTAGGCAGCCTGCTGCTGATGCATGTTCTGACAACTTCGTATGCCCAGCACGCCGCTGCTGCTCTCTCCCTGACCAGCGTACCCGCCGACGGATTTCTGTTGAAAGAGGGGTGGCGGTTTCAGCCCGGCAACAATCCAGACGGAGCCAGCCCAGCCCTGGATGATAGCCAGTGGAGTAGCATTGACCCAACCAAAAATCAGTCACGACCTGCCTCAGCTACAGCAGGCCGGTATTGGCTGGCTTCGGCTGCATCTGACAACGGGGCCGGAGTTGCCGCTGCTGATGCTCGATGTGTTTCAGCAGTTGCTTCGGAGTTGTATCTGGATGGGAGACTGTTGTATCGCTTCGGCACCATCAGTACCAATCCCGACAGTGTGCTGGCATACAACCCTTACGCGGCTTTCAATTTCCCCCTTCGATCCTCATCCGACCATGTATTGGCCGTACGCTTTGCCTATCAGTCAGGGCTGGACGACAACAAAAGAAACTTCAACTGGAAATCGAACGCCGTCCATCTAACCCTGTTTCCAGCGACGGCTCTACCGGCTATCGGACCGAATTCGCTACAGGCCACCCTCTCGGATACGCTCAAAGTGGGGATATCTTTCATCCTCTTTATTTTACACCTGAGCCTGTTTTTTGCCTACCGCCGCCAATGGGCCAACCTGTATGCCGCCGCTTATGTACCTGCTTTCAACCTTTACCTTTTTGGCCAAGGCAGGCACACTATTCAGCCACCTGATGAGCCAGCGGGCAATTAGTTATTACGGTTCGGTGATTGACTGGTGGTTGCCCTGTCTGGTGATTCTGACGTATTACCAGTTGTTCAATTTCAGAAAAGGGTGGCTGTTCTGGCTGTCTATTGCCAGCGTTGGGCTTCGGTTTGTTCCCCATGATCGCTGAATACCAGTTAGCCTACTTTGTTGTTAGCTATTTTCTGCCATTCGAATTGGTCAGATTGTCGCTGGTAGCTCTACGGCGCAGATTGCTGGGGGCCCGCATCATTACAATCGGTTCAATCGTCAACCTGGCGCTGACCGTTACGTTTGCCGTTCTTGCCGTATGTGTACTTCCCTTTTATGGATAGCGACTGGTTCGGTCATACCATGTATCTACTGGTCGTTTCTGTGTACCCCGCTTACCTTATCGCTTCGTCTGGCGTTGGAACACGGCTTCGTCAATAAGCAGCTAAAGGTTCAGTTACAGGAGGTAAAAAGCCTGTCGGCCCGGAATCTGGCGCAACAGCAGGAACAACAGCAACTGCTGGCCGAACAGAATGAACAGTTGGAACAGCAGGTAACCGAGCGTACCCGCGAACTCCGCCAGCAGGCCGACCAGCTCCGGGAACTCGATCAGGTTAAATCGCGCTTCGTGACCAACATCACCCACGAGTTCCGCACCCCCCTTTCGCTGATCATCTCGCCGGTGGAGAAACTACTTCAGGAAAATCGGTTCGACCGGTCCGTGTTAACCCTGGTTCACCGCAACGCCGAGCAGTTACTGCGGCTCATCAATCAACTGCTCGACCTCTCTAAACTGGAGAGCAACCACATGCACGTTTCCCTTATGCAGGGCGACATAACCGACTTTATCCACTACAACGTTGCGCTGTTTCGGCGCGCGGCGGAGCAGAAAGGCGTAACCCTCACGACTATCCTTGACACGGTACCCAGGCAGACCCACGTATTCGACGCTGATAAATGGGAAAAAATTCTGACCAATCTAGTGTCGAATGCCTTGAAATTTACCCCCGCCGGTGGACACGTTACCCTGACACTGATGCCTGTCTGGGCGGGTGGCGAGATGGCGGGCGTGCAGATGGAGCTGGTTGATTCGGGCATTGGCATTGCGCCCGATAAGCTTCCCCATATTTTCGATCGGTTCTATCAGGTGGATACCTCGCCGACCCGCGCTTATGAAGGCACGGGCATTGGTCTGGCGCTGGTGCACGAACTGGTCGGCCTATTGGGCGGGACCATCACGGTAGAGAGTCGGATGGGCGTTGGTACCACATTCACCCTGACGCTGCCTGTCGGGGCTGAATCAACGGCCGTTGACGCTGTACCGATCAGCTGGTCTGGGCATGAGACCGGCGCCGTGGCGCAACTGGCTATGCGGGCACCTGTTCCTGCTGATGAGCAGCCCCCGTATCCAGTTCCCCGCCTATTGATTGTGGAGGATAATGACGAACTGCGGGAGTTTCTGGTGGGCGAGTTGTCGCCTTCCTACCACATTCTGCAGGCGGAAGACGGAGAGGCGGGCTGGGAGGTGGTGCAAACCGAACTGCCCGACATTGTCTTGACCGATGTGATGATGCCCCGCATGGATGGGCATGCACTAACCCGGCTGATCAAAGGCCATGCCGAAACCGACCACATCGCCGTGGTGATGCTAACGGCCAAAACAGCCCAGCAGAGCCGCCTCGACGGATTGCAGCACGGGGCCGACGATTACCTCTCGAAACCCTTCAGCGTCAACGAGCTGCATCTGCGGCTGCATAACCTGATTACCCGGCAGCAGAAATTGGCCGACCATTATCGCCAGGCGTTTGCCTTGTCGGATCACCTGTCTTCTGCACCGGCCACACGTCCTCTAGCAAGCCAGGATCCCTTCTTAGGCCGGATTTATGCCCTGCTGGATGGGCACCTCGACGACCCTTTGCTCAGTGTTGACTGGCTGGCCGACCAACTGGCGATGAGTCGCAAAACGCTGTACCGGAAAGTGCATAGCCTGATGCATCTGGCTCCCGGCGACCTGATGCGGCAGTACCGACTTCGGAAAGCCGCTGACCTGCTGGGGGCAGGGCACAGTGTTACCGAAACGGCGGAGCTGGTGGGTTTCAAAACGGCTTCTCACTTCACCCTTGTCTTCAACGAGTTCTACCGGCAGACACCCACCAGGTTCATGGCGAGCCGTCTACCTAAAGAGTGACCGGCGTTAACGGGTAGTGACTTTACGGTGACCGTTTAGTAACTATTTCGTGTATTTTATGTAATTTAACCGAACATGGTAACCGTAAGAAAATAGAATAGCGCTTGTCAGGTTTTCGAATGCTTTGTTTGTCGGTAGTAAGTAGGGTATGCTTAGTCCTGCTCATCCTGCTGGTTACACCGTTGACGTCAGGGTTCGCCCAGTCATCTGGTTCAGTGAGTCGTGCTGAACAAAATCCTTCCGGGTATCCCATTCCCAATCAGTTCGAGCATTTGTCGGTTAAAGATGGGCTGTCTACTAATTCAGTCAGACGCATTCTTCAGGATCGCGAAGGCTATATGTGGTTCGGTACCTCCGACGGCCTCAACAAATACGATGGCCAGACGTTTACCGTTTTTCAGCAGGACCCGAACAACCCAACTACTTCGCTCCGAAGTAATGCTATATCAGACCTGTATGAAGACACCTCGGGCCGCCTTTGGGTAACAACGTCAAATGATGTTTATACCGGGGGAGGTGGCCTGCACCAGGTGAATAAACAGACGGGTACAGCTACACTGGTAAACATCAAGGTGCCTTCGCCCAAGTGGAAACAGACACTGGGTATCTCTCAGGATCGGCAGGGTACGTTATGGATCGGGTCAGGGGCCGGTTTAATCCGGTATGTCCCCAAAACGGAAGCGTATACATTGTATCCTTCCCCGCGACCTGATACGGCGGTTATATGCAGCCTCGAAGACGCGCAAAACCGGTTTTGGGTGGGTACCCTCAAGGGTTTATACCAATTCGATCGCCAGTCGGGCGGGTTTACACTGGTTCCGCTCAAATCAGCCCCCGCCAATAGCCAGCCCTGGGTTAGCACACTCTATCAGGATAAGGCCGGCAGGATATGGGCAGGTACCAACAGGCATGGGCTTCTACAGATTGATGGTACGGGCAAAGCACCCGAACTTATTTCGTATGCTGGCAATAAGCCTGTCAATCGTCATATCTTCTCAGATGCGATTCACGAGGGCCAGGATGGCCAGTTATGGCTGGGTACAACGGAAGGGTTGCAGCAGGTTGATACCCGAACGCATCAGGTACGTACCTACCGGACTACTCCGGCGCTACCCTCAGGATTAAAAAGCGACAGTGTGCAGGCGGTGTACTACGACCGGAATGGCACGCTCTGGCTGGGTACGCACCTGGGTATCAATAAGCAGGCTCCTGCATCGGCCATGTTTACCACTGTGCAACTCGTACCGGCTCCCCCTTCCGTTCGCCATGCTGAGAACAACATATCGGCCCTGCTTCAGGACCATACAGGCATGATCTGGATTGGCTCAGAGAATCAACGGCTTTACCGGTATAACCCCACAACTGGCCAGAAAACCTTGATTCCTCTCGATCTGACCAATCCGCTGAATCCGGCCGAAGAGCATCATGTTCAGGCGATCTACGAAGATCGTAGCAGACAACTATGGGTTAGCACGGTAAGTGCGTTGCTTCGCATGAATCGACTGACCGGCCGGTTTGTCCGCTATCCTACCCGCATTCGCCAGATACAGGCTATTGCTGAAGACACCGCTGGCTTCCTGTGGCTGGGCGGAAATGGGGGTATCGCGCAATTTAACCCCAAAAACGGGCAGGTCAGGTATTACAGGCCCACTCCCGATGACACTGCTGACGGGTCCTGCTTTGTGAATTGCCTGCTGGTTAGCCGAACTGGCGACATCTGGGTGACCAGTACTGGGAAAGGAATCTGCCGCCTGCAACCCAACACAGGAAAGCTCATACGCTACAATCCTAATCCATCTGCACCGATTGGTCAGTTGAATGATAACGCGGTTACCGCTCTATTTGAGGATAGCGACGGAGTGGTCTGGATGGGAACCAGTAAAGGCGGCCTGAATCGATTTAATCCGGTTACCGGCCGGTTCTCGGTCCTGACAACCCGCCAGGGTCTGCCCGCCAACCATGTGTCGTCGATCATAAGCGACAGGCACGGTCATTTATGGATAAGCACCACCCGCGGCATCTGTCGATTTAACCCCAAAACGGAAACTTTTCATATTTACACCACCGACGACGGCCTGCCTTACAACGAGTTTATGAGTAAGGTAGCCTACGGGCTCAATGGAGATCTGTTGTTCGGTAGCCTGAATGGCGTTGCCATTGTGCACCCCGACCGCATCTATAAGGGGACCACATTTCCGGTTTTTATTACCAGGCTGGGCGTTTTCGATCAGAACAGGCCCCTGACAGGTGACCGGGCGGAGCTTAGCCATGACGAAAACTTCATCTCGTTTGATTTTGTGGCCCTGACCTACGTAGCGCCCGAAAAGAATCAGTACGCCTATCAGTTAGTTGGCGTGGATAAACAGTGGGTCTACAGCGGCACCCGTCATTTTGCCAGTTATCCTGATCTGGCACCGGGTACCTACACCTTTCGGGTTAAGGCGGCCAACAGAGATGGTATCTGGAATGAACGGGGAGCTACTGTACAGGTGATTATCCTTCCGCCCTGGTGGGCTACCTGGTGGGCGTATGGGTTATATGCGCTGTTGGCCGGTGTGGCTATCCGGGGCTTTTTTCAATTTTATACCAACCGGATAAAGCAACGACAGGAACTGGCGCTCAATCGACGGGAAGCCGAGCAACTCAAAGCCGTCGATGAACTAAAGACGCGGTTCTTCTCCAACATTACCCACGAATTCCGCACACCGCTCTCGCTGATTATTTCGCCGGTCGAAAAGCTGCTGGAGAAAAGCCAATTCGACCGGCCTACGTTAACCCTGGTGCACCGCAATGCCGAAAAGTTGTTGCGGCTCATCAATCAACTGCTCGACCTCTCCAAGCTGGAGGGGAACTACATGGCCGTTTCGCTGGTGCAGGGTAACCTGACAGACTTCCTTCACCACATTGTGGAGGTGTTTGGGCGGGCGGCCGAGCAGAAAGGCATAACCCTCACCTGGACTGCCGACCAGTTGCCCCCACACACGCAGGTATTCGATGCGGACAAGTGGGAAAAGATTCTGACCAACCTCTTGTCGAACGCCTTGAAATTTACCCCCGCCGGTGGCCAGGTAACCCTGACGGTCTCGCCTGTCTGGGCGGCTGGCAAGATGACTGGCGTGCAGATGGAGGTAGCAGATTCAGGCATCGGGATTGCCCCCGACCAGCTCCCCCATATCTTCGATCGGTTCTACCAGGCAGACACCTCTACCACGCGGGCCTATGAAGGCACGGGCATTGGCCTGGCGCTGGTATACGAATTGATTGGCCTACTGGGCGGAACCATCACGGTAACGAGTCAACTCAACGTGGGTACAACGTTTCGGTTGACCTTGCCAGTCGAAGCTGTACCGACCCACGCGGAAACGCCACTGCCCGACTGGTCTGCGCGTAAGCCCAGTTTTGTTGCGTCATCAGGTACGCCCAGGCCTGTTTCGAGCCAGGTTGATGACCAGGACCACCGGCCCCAGATCCTTATTGTGGAGGATAACGATGAGTTGCGGGAGTTTCTGGTGGGTGAACTGGCTGGTTCCTACCAGATCCTGGAGGCGGTAGATGGGCAGGCAGGTTGGGAGGTGGTGCAAACCGAACTGCCCGACATTGTGTTGACCGACGTGATGATGCCCCGCATGGATGGTACTGCCCTGACCCAGCTCATCAAAGGCCATGCCGAAACCGACCACATCGCCGTGGTGATGCTAACGGCCAAAACAGCCCAGCAGAGCCGCCTCGATGGATTGCAGCACGGGGCCGATGATTACCTCTCGAAGCCCTTCAGTGTCGATGAACTGCATCTGCGGCTGCATAACCTGATTACCCGGCAGCAGAAATTAGCTGACCATTATCGCCAGCGTTTGCCCTACCCACCGACCGCCCCGCCGCCCCGACAGAACGACCCCCGGCCAATCCCGACCCATTTCTTCAGCGGGTTTATGACATCCTGGATGACCACCTGGCCGACCCGTCGATCAATGTTGATTGGCTGGCTGAGCAGCTGTCGATGAACCGCAAAGCGCTGTACCGGAAGGTGCAGACCCTGATTCAGCTAACGCCCACCGACCTGATGAAGCAATACCGGCTCCGTAAAGCCGCCGACCTGCTGAAGGAAGGCAGAACGGTAGCTGAAGTGGCTGATCTGGTCGGGTTCAATACGCCCTCTTATTTCACCAGTACATTCAAAGAATTTTATCAGCAGACGCCCAGCGATTTGTGAGCCAGCCGGGTGAAAAACGACTGATTTCGCTCTTTTAAGGCCAAAATGTCCCCAAATTGATAGAAAATGTCCCCAATTTGACAGTGAGTTTTCAGAACAGACACCGACCTTTGAGCTAACCAAACCGATTTTATCCACACCTCTTTTTTTACATCCTGTTCCGTTATTTCTACAAACAAGCGCAGGAGTACCAATCAGAATCGTTGTTTTTATCATGCAATGAGCCAGGTACCGCTAAGTGCCTGGCTCATTGCATGATAAAGCTGCTTACTCCACAATTACTTCATCGACGGCCAGGGATGTGAAGTGCCGCTATTGAACGAGGGTGATCTGCCCGGTATAACGCTTAAATTTTTTCATCCGCTGAGATTAGCACGAGCTCGTCGGCTAATGCAGTTTCGATGAGCAGCCGGTCGAATGGGTCGCGGTGGTCGTCGTAGATGGGTACGGACTGGTAAGCGTCTAAATGATGGGAGAGCACTGGGAGTAATTGAATCCCAGCACCTGAGTCATTTCCTGGGCAATTTGGCTGGGAGTCCGTTGTGTATCAAGTACGATGGCAAAATTGACTGGAAAAACCCCGACTTGAGCCGCTTCGAGTTAGTGCTGGCGGATCACACGCAGCGGATTTATTCGGCGGTGGTCAACTGTGTCTTTTTGAAGGCCAACATCCGTCTGGCGTATGTGCAGTGGCTGGACGGTAAGGGGCAGGTTAGGGGGTATCGGCTGGTGTCTTCGACCGATGTGACCCTGGCGGCAGACCGGCTGGTGGGCTACTACCAGGCCCGCTTCCAGCAGGAATATCTGATTCGTGATGGTAAGCAGTTTTTGGGGTTGAGTGACTCTCAGGCCCGCTCGATCAACAAGCTGGAAAGCCAGGTGAATTTGTCCTTGACAGCCCTCAATATTGCCAAAGTAGAGTCAGGGTTAACGGCGGATGCTGCCAAGCGTAATGCCTTCTCAATGGCCGATGTTAAGACACAGTATCACAACCAGTTACTGATAAACCGATTTATGGCCATCTTACCTGAAACAGCCAAGATGGCCAAAAATCCGCTTCAGCTACGTCAGCTTTACAGCTTCGGCTGTATCGCGGCTTAGATTTCACCGAAGTATTGACACTGAATAAGATTGTTCAATTAAGCATGGGTAAGCAGGTGCAAGTCGAGATCGCCTAACCGGAGAGACTAGCAGGGGCTATCGTCGTGCACTATCAGTAGTTGAACGGTCAGTCAATCAGCGTTATGGCATGGCGGCAGTAGGTAAACGCGGGTCAATAGGGTAGCGGTGAATAGATACTACGCGGCACTGACTCCGTTGAGGATGTAGGGGATCGATCAATACATTCCGGGAGGGCGAAAGAGGGACCACCGCCGAAGGAAGCGATAGGCACAGCGTTTTATAACGGGCAAAAGCTAATGCAGCAAACTCGGGCAAGCCTGCGGGTGTAACGTAGGGATTATCCCAGCCAGCAGGTAGTTCATTCGTATCCAGCACGGTGATCGAGTCTGTAGGTACGCTGATCTCGCAAAGGATCAACGGGGGCAGCTCGGCTAACGGCGTCCCATCAAGGTGTACCATGTATTCCAGTAAACATAGCTCGGGGGTAGTAGCGGTATAGACCATAGGCCGACCTTTGGCATTCCATCGGCCTCCGCGTAGTTGCGCCCCCATCCCCTCTACGATTGTCTCGCGGTGGCTGTCGGTCTGAATACGATACAATCGGGTTACCGGTGCGATAAGGGCCATTAGCTAAAAACACCGTACTCAATGCGTCCCAGAATGTCTTCTATTAGCTGAACACCGGTTGGGCTATCCAACAGGTCTAAGGGTGCCCGGTCACCCAGCAGGCGTAGGGGTCGGCGTAGCCAGCGGGTAAACTTGCCCTGATCCTGAAAGACCGTTGTGCCGTAGTTAGCCAGTTGCCCCAGGAGTAAAAGGCGCTCTGAGGTAGCGGCATCGAGTCGCCCGGCTTTAGCCTGTCGATGGAAGGTGGCTACGGATTGGTTTAGCAGGGGAGCCATCTCCTTATCAGAAACGCCCAGCAAACTCGCTACCCGACCCGCTTCTGTGCCAACCAGTCCCTGCCGCGAGCGGTCAATGAGTTGAAGGGGAGTAAGTGGACTCGCAAGCGAGAGGGTCTGCGCTTCTGTCACTGGATAGGTACCGGGTTGCGTCGCCATCGCGGTTTGTTAGCTGCTACAAAAAGATCATTTGATCGCAAGGTAACGCGCTTTTGATTTCTGTGGTTCCAGCGTAGTGGGATTATTCACGTTAACCAGGCACTTGTACTCAGTTCGATAAGTCATCGAATAGCTGCGACACTATACCTCAAGTTTTAAGGTCGCACACTTGATCTACCCTTAAAAACAGGCTGGTTTGAGGGTAGGTTACTGTGAATAATGGACAAATTTTTTCATAAAGGCTTATTCGCTAACTCATTGCTGACGTCTGGCCCTTCGACTAGGCGTCAGCAATGAGTTAGCGAATAAGCTATTGATGGCCTGTGCGGATGGTCATTACTCCACAATCACTTCATCGACGGCCAGGGAGGCGGGTCGGCCTGAGCGCTCGTTTTCGGGGCTTTCGGGTACGGTACCGTAGTTCTTTATCGTTACGCGAACGTACCGGGCGCGGGCCGTTTTGAAGTCGGCGACCACCGGCACAATGCGCCAGGGGCCCTCCAGCGGCTCATTGATGGGCTGGGCAATGGCCTCCTTGAACGAATCGCCTTCCCGCGACAGGGCCACCTCGACGGATTTGGGCGGCATGACGCCAAACATCACTTTTTTCAGGAAGGTAGCCGTCACTTTGGTCACCGGCTTTACCTCGCCGAGATCGATGGTGAGGGTAATGTCGTTCCCGCCGGAGACCTGCACCCAGGGGCGATCATCGCGGGGGCTGGCCGCTACCTGTCCGTCGGTGAGGCGTTTCCGTTCCCTGTCGGCGGCTTCTGCCGCTGGCGTGGCGTAGGTGTACGGTTTACCCTTGGCGCGGTGGATATAGAACGTTTCGGCGTAAGGTTTGTCATTGGCCGGTACGGTTACCGCTTTGATGGTCGTGGTCTTCGCCAGCGTAATTGGCGCGATGTACTCGGTCGAGGTGGGTGTGGCGTCGCGGCCATTGGTAGTGTAATAGATTCTGCCGTCTGAATCGAGCTTGCTCAGCCGTACCTGCAACTGCCGGGATGCCGACCCATCTTCACCGGTAAACTGGGTTTCGGCCCGCACGTCGAGCAGGCGTTTGGCGTAGTTGAGGCCCAGCTTGTCGAACCGTGTCAGATGCGTTTTCAGGCGGGCGGCAAAATCCTCGAAGTTACGCGGACCGGCGGGCATCCAGCCAATTTCGGCCAGCGCCACCGCACGGGGGAACGTCATGTACTCTACCTCGGCGGGCGTGTGGATGTACTCGGTCCAGATGTTGCCCTGCACGCCCAGCACGTACTTCTGCTCATCGGGCGTCAGTTCGGTGGGCGTAGGCTCATAGCTGTACACCTTCTCGATGGGTAAATAGCCGCCGATGGCGATTGGCTCCGTGGCCGGGTCGGCCTGGTACTTGTCCAGGTAACAAAAGGCACCGGGCGTCATCACGACGGTGTGTTTCTGCTTCGCCGCTTCAATGCCGCCGGTAATACCCCGCCAGCTCATCACGGTGGCATTGGGGGCCAGGCCACCTTCCAGAATCTCGTCCCAGCCAATGATGGCCCGGCCCTTACTGTTCACAAACTTCTCGACGCGCCGGATCACGTAACTCTGCAATTCCTCTTCGTTTTTCAGCTTTAGCTTTTTAATCAGGTCCTGACAGAAAGCGCTCTTTTTCCAGGCGTCTTTCGGGCATTCGTCGCCGCCGATGTGGATGTACTTGCCGGGAAACAGGGCCATCACCTCCGTCAGTACGTCCTGAATGAACGTAAACGTCTTCTCGCTGGGGCAATACACATCGCGAATGATTCCCCAGCGCGTGCCGACCTCATACCCTTTGGTGGGCTCGCAGCCCAGCTCGGGGTAGGCCGCCAGCGCCGCCAGGGCATGCCCCGGCATTTCAATTTCCGGAATGATGGTTACATGTCGCGCTGCCGCATACCGGACTATATCTTTGATCTGCTCCTGCGTGTAGAACCCGCTATGCGGCTTGCCATCGTACTGCTGCGGGTAGTTCTCGGCGTAATGCCCAACGAGCGTCTGCTTACGGGTAGAGCCCACCTGGGTAAGTTTCGGGTATTTTTTGATCTCGATCCGCCAGCCCTGGTCGTCGGTCAGGTGCCAGTGAAAGGTGTTCATCTTGTGCATGGCCAGCAGGTCGATAAACTTCTTGATAAACGGCGCAGGCATAAAATGGCGGCCCACATCGAGCATCAGCCCCCGGTAAGCGTAGCGCGGGCGGTCGAGCAGTTCACAGGCGGGCATCGACCAGTTGGCTCCATCGGCGCGGGTGTTGCCATATACCTCAGCAGGGAGCAGCTGCATCAGGGTCTGCACAGCGTAGAAGTAACCTTTGGGCGTTTCGGCCCCCACGCGTACCCCCTCGGGCGTAACCCGCAGCGTATAGCCTTCAGGCCCGCAACGACCGGCGGTGTGTTTTTCGAAGATGATGTTTTTGCCTTTAGCCAAGGCGGGCGTCGACGGCACTACGGCGATGGGCAGTCCGCTGGTCAGTTTCAATTGATTGGCCAGTAACTGGGCGGCCGCCGTTTGGGCCGGGTCTTTACCCGTTGTCAGAATGCGGGTGGTGCTGGTGAGGGTAAAGCGCCCGGCGCCACCGGTAAACCGGGCCGGAAAAGGAAGTAGCGCGTACTCATTATCAGTAGCCTGGCTGAATGAAGCGACAGGGATAAGCAGGCAGCAGGTAGCGAAGAGGGCAGCGAAAAAACGGGACATGTAAAAAAAAGAAGAGTGAAACGTATTGGTTAAAGCTGTTCAGCCACCAGCCTGCCGGTCTGCATGGCGGCATTCAGCGACGGGTAGGCGGTTTGGTCGCCGCACTGGTAGAGGGTATCGGTCAGGCGGAGGGGCCGGTGACGGGCGTCGGGGCCGTAGGCAGGCAGCGCCTGGGGGAGGTGATCGGTCTGAAGATGAGGCCATCCCCGGACCGATTCACCAAACCACCCGGTCAACTCCGTGCGAATCCGGGTGGCGAGGGCGTCGGCATCTACCTGAATGAGGCCCTGGGTGCTTACCGAAATCAGGATCTGATCGGCAGGCGCGTAGGCTGGGGCTACATCGCTCAGGATGGCCATATTATGCACCGCAGCCGACCGTTTTGTGTTCAGTAGCAGTAACTTATCGGCTTTCATGCGGTCGGGGCGCTCAGCAGCCGGGGCGGCAAAATAGGTGCAGGTGGTGTGGTTGAACCGGGTAGGAGCGGGTATTGCTTCACCCAGCAACCGCGCCGCAGCGTGGGCATCTACGGCCAGCACCACCGCTTCGGCCTCCACCGATTCGCCCGACGCCAGGTGTACCGTTTTCCCCGAAATCCGGTCGACGGGCGCATTGAGTCGGATTGAGTCATCGGGCAGGCGGTTGGCTAGCTGTTTCGGAATTTCACCAATGCCCAGAGCAGGTAGGGCGGCTTCGCCAAGAAAAAAGTTTTTGAAGCAGAATTCGAAGAAATTGCTCGACGTGGTCAGGTCATCTTCCAGAAAAACGCCCCCGAAAAATGGTCGGAAGAACCGCTCGATCATCTGCTCGGAAAAGCCCCGATCGCGCAGGTACGTTGCCGTAGTGGTGGCGGGCTGGTTAAACAACTCGCTGGTCGACTGTGCTTGTACGTGCCGGATCAGTTCGGCCACGCGGATTTTGTCGGCCAGCGTACCCACGGGCGAAACCAGCGTTTGAAACACGCTCAACGGCTCGGTGAATGGATTCAGCAGCTTCATCCAGTTGCCGCCCGAAGGCTCCTCGTGGTGGATCGCCGCGCCCGACCGGAATAATTGAAGGTCAAGAGCCGTGTAGTTGAGCAGCCGCTGGGCTTCCGGGTAGGCGGTCAGCAGAATCTGAAAGCCCCGGTCGAGCCGAAATCCATTCACGACATCGGTACGAACACGGCCTCCGGGTGCGTTCTGAGCGTCGAGCACCAGTACATCGCGGCCTCGCTGGTGCAGGTAATTGGCGCAGGTCAGGCCGGCCATACCGGCGCCGATGATCACAATTGGCATAGAGTACGAATAGATATTGGGAAGCCTCTGACAAAGAAACGGGTTATGCGACATAGATGCATGGTCAAATTTGCCGCTTAACCCGTATGCTGCTGCCGGTAGACGGGGTGGAAACGGCAGGCCATACACTACTATTTCCAATAAACTGGTATGACTTTTCTACGAAAAATTGCATTTAAAAGAGTTAGCAAAAAAATAACGTATTGGCTGCTAACTGGTTATATTTTAACGGTTGACAATTATTCTTAGAAGTGCCTACTTTGTCCAGACTTCTCTACTGCGCTGATGCGTATTCTGCTGCTCGATAATTTCGATTCCTTCACGTATACCCTTGTCGACTACCTGACACAGGCAGGGGCTGACTGTGTCGTTCGTCGAAACAACCTGTCGCTCGCCAGGTTGATAGCTGACCAGTACGATGCCGTGGTGTTATCGCCCGGCCCCGGTTCGCCAGCCGAAGCTGGTTGCCTGATGGAGGTAGTTCATCACTATCATAACCGCCTGCCTATATTGGGCGTCTGTTTAGGGCAGCAGGCAGTAGGTGCCTATTTCGGGGCTACCTTAGCGAAAAGTCCAAAGCCGATGCATGGTAAAGTGTCAACTATCCGGGTTGATACCCGCGACCCGTTGTTTCGGGGAATACCGGAACAGATTCGGGTAACGCGCTACCATTCGCTGACCCTGACCGATTTGCCGCCTGAACTGCTTACTACGGCGGTGTGTTTGGAAAGCGGCCGGGAGGAGGTAATGGCAATCCGGCATTGGCTATGGCCCGTGTGGGGCGTTCAGTTTCACCCTGAAGCCGTGTTGACCGAATCAGGCCTGTTGCTGCTGCGCAATTTTATACGAACGACAAAACCAGTTACCACTCCATGACGACAACCGTACATCAGGAAGGCGAATTTCGCTATATCGACGAAGGACAAGGCGAATGCCTGCTATTACTCCATGGGCTGTTTGGGGCACTCAGTAACTGGGATGATGTAATCAATACGTTTTCGCCCAGGTACCGGGTGGTCATTCCTGTACTGCCGATCTACGACATGCCCATGCGCGAGGCCAGCCTCGATGGCCTGGTTTCGTTTGTGGAACGGTTTGTGGCCTACCGGGAATTGACCAACCTCACGCTGCTGGGCAATTCACTGGGCGGGCATGTGGGGCTGCTCTATACGTTCAAGCACCCTGGGGAGGTGAAGCGGCTGGTGCTTACGGGTAGCTCGGGCTTGTTTGAGAATGGCATGGGGGGCTCTTTTCCGAAGCGGGGCAGCTACGATTTTGTGGCCGAACGGGTAGCGTACACCTTCTACGACCCCACGGTAGCCACAAAAGAGCTGATCGACGAAGTATTCGAGGTGACCAGCAGCATACCCAAGTGCCTGAATATTGTGCAGATCGCCAAATCGGCGCAGCGCACCAACATCGCCAATGAACTCTACAAGATCAAGGTGCCAACCCTGCTGGTCTGGGGGCTGAATGACACCATTACGCCACCCCACGTGGCCCACGAGTTCGACCGGCTCATTGCGGATACCGAGCTGCATTTCATCGATAAGTGCTGCCACGCCCCCATGATGGAACACCCGGCCCGGTTCAACGCCCTGCTTACCCAATGGCTGGAGAAACACCCGGTTGAATCAATGCTCATTGACAACCGATAACTGGTTTCCCGAACTATCGGAAATTCTTCTTAGTTTTCATTCGACACTCATCGCTCACCAGTATGCTCGCCGTAGAACTCATTGATCCTATGATTCCCGCCCTTAAACCGGGCGATTCAGTGGCTGAAGCCCTGGACTGGATGCAGGAACACCACCTTACCCAGTTGGCCGTGGTCGACAGCAGCCAGTATCTCGGTGTTGTCAGTGAAGATCTGTTGCTGAACATACCCGACGATGAGCGGCCGATAAGTGATGTAATGCGGCTGGCAGAAACGGTGTTCGCCTCTGAAAGTCAGCACCTGCTGGAGCTGATCGCCCTGACAACCGAGCATCGGCTCGATGTGCTGGCGATCGTCAACGAGGGCAACGAGTTTATGGGCTGCGTCGGCACAACCGAGCTGCTGCGCCAGTTCTCGCGCGAGATTGGCATTCAGGAGTCAGGGGCTATTCTGGTGCTGGCGTTGGATGAGCACGACTACTCGATGTCGGAAATCAGTCGGTTGATTGAATCCAACAACGTGAAGATCATCAGCAGCTATTACAGCAGTCCGGCCTACGGGCTGACCGAACGGGCCCGGCTGACGCTGAAGCTGAATCAGCGCGACATTACCTCGGCGGTATCGACGCTCGAACGGTTCGGCTATACCATCGACGCGGCCTTCGCCAGTGCCCCGATCGACAGCCTCGATCAGGAACGCCTCAATGCGCTCATGCGCTTTCTGAATACATAACAGAGTCGCAGGCCACCGGTTTATACGTCGCACTGCCGAGGTCCCTCCTGTGGGCGGCAGCAGCATGACCTGCCACCCTGGCTTACGACTTATTTTTTCATGAAAATTGCCATTCACGGACGTACCTTCCAGGAAGCTGCCCGGCCTTTTGTTCAGTCCATGTTCGATACCCTGGCGGCACGGGGGGCTGAGGTGCAGTTGTCAGAAACCTATCGTCAGTTTCTCGAAACGGCGGGCGTTACCCACAACAGCCAGCTGATTTACCACACACCAGCCGAAATTTTCGACGCCGACTTCGCCTTCAGCCTCGGCGGCGACGGTACGCTGCTCGACGTGGTGTCGCACGTGGGCCCCCGGCAGATACCCATTGTCGGGATCAACATCGGCCGGCTGGGCTTTCTGGCCACCGTGTCGCCGGGGGGCATTCAGTTCATGCTTCACGCCCTTATTCACAAAAAATTCACCCTCGACGAACGGTCGCTGGTGAGTGTACAGGCCGACACCGACATTTTTGAGGGTATTCCCTACGGGCTCAACGACTTCACCATTACCCGAACCCAGAGCACCTCGATGATTACGGTGCATACCTATCTCGATGGCGAGTTCCTGAACTCCTACTGGGCCGACGGCCTCATTATCTCCACACCCAGCGGGTCAACCGGTTATTCATTGAGCTGTGGTGGACCCGTGCTGCTTCCCCAGACCAACAACTTTATCATTACCCCCATCAGCCCGCATAACCTGAACGTTCGGCCGATGGTGATCATGGATTCGTGCAAACTGTCGTTTGACGTGGAGAGCCGGAGCGGAAATTTTCTGGTCGCGCTGGATTCACGCTCCACAACGGTCGACGTAACGACGAAACTGCACGTGCAGCGGGCCGATTTCTCGGCGCGCCTAGTGAAGCTGAGCGATGATAACTTCCTGAATACACTGCGGAGTAAACTGAACTGGGGGTTCGACGTGCGCAACTGACACACGTTAGAAAATCGGCCCGCCCGCCAATATTTTAATCAGTAGCCCGTTCTGAGAACAGAACACTGGTACAGGAGCACCTGAAATCAGGTACAGGCTGGTGGTTTAGTGACAGGCATACCAGTTTTATTTCGTAATCGATTTTATGACGTATAGACCCATTCTTACACTGGGGATTTTGTCGGCCCTGCTGCTAGGCGGAGCCAGACAGCCGGGGTACGCACAGAGCCCGTATTCTCAGTTTTTGCCCTATTCCAAAATTGGTTTCGGCGTTGGTACCTCCACTTATTTTGGTGATCTGGCGGGGTATCGGGCGCCGCTACGAACGCTGACCACGTTGCCTCGCTGGAATGTCGGCCTGATGTACACCCGCCAGTTTACGCCGCGTATCGGGGTGCGGGCTTCCTTCACCTGGGCACGCATCGTGGGTGATGACTATACCTATACGAAAAGTGATCCGTTAACATACGCGGCGCAGTATATCCGCAACCTTCACTTCAGGAATGACCTGAAAGAGTTTGCGTTGATTGGCACGTATGACTTTAATCCGGGTGGCCGCACCCCCCGCGACCGTCCGAAGCTAACCCCCTATGCACTCTTCGGTGTTGGCCTGGTGGCCCATAACCCGAAGGCCTTAACGGCGCGTGCTGCTGAAGGCCAACCGGCAGAGGCGCAGCAATGGGTAGCCCTGCAGCCCCTCGGTACGGAAGGACAGGGACAGCCGGGGTATGAAAAGCCCTACTCGCTGGTGACCATCTCAATACCCGTTGGGGTGGGCCTGCGCTATAAGCTGAGTGAGGAGTTTGATCTGGCCGTCGAGGTACGCATGACGCCCACCTTCTCCGATTATCTGGACGATGTGGGGGGGAACTACCCCAATCCGGCCGATCTGTCTACCCCGCTGGCCCGGGCTTTCTCGAACCGGGGCATCGCTGTTGACGCGAACGGTAATGCCTCGTTCGTTGAGCAGTTTGCGGCCCGCACGGGCGACAACCGGCAATCAGGCTACGATAAGATCATTGCCGCTGGTAACCGGCCCGACCAGTTTCTGCAACGCGGGGGCGACTCCACCATTCCTTTCCTGAAAGATTCGTATCTGCTGACTAGCTTTCAGATCCATTATCTTATCCCGACCCGAATTAAGTGTCCTCCGATACGCTAACCCGTGAGCAGACAACCGATAGGCATACTGGCCCGGCTCCTGGTAGCCGGGCTTTTTCTCAGTCCAACGCTGGGGCTCAGTCAGAAACTTGAATTTGGCGGCGCGTTCGGGGGCATGCTCTACACGGGTGATGTGGCCCCGGTGCTCAATCCCAGGTTTACCCGTCCGGGGGGCGGTGTTTTCTTTAAGTATCACTTCACCCAAGCGTTTGCGCTTCGCGCCCAGTTGTCGGTAGGTCGGCTGATTGGCACTGATAGCCTGACGACAGATGTGTTCCAGAAAGCCCGTGGAGCCTCGTTCCGGAATACGATTCGGGAGGCGGCCCTGATGGGTGAGTACAACTTCCGGAACTACATCCCGCTGCGGAACACCAAAAACTGGACACCCTATGTGTTTGGCGGGGTAGCCCTGTTCTCGCATGGCCTGCGGCAACCGGGCGACAAACCGATGCAGCTGGCGTTCCCACTGGGGGTAGGAGTCAAATACGAAATCGCCCGGCCGTGGACCATTGGGATCGAATACAGCACCCGGTTTACATCGACCGACCACCTGGATGGCCTGGGTACACCAGCGCCCCGAACCCCCAAAGTGAATCAGAGCGACCCTGACCGCAACGACCATTACACCATGGTTTTTCTGACCGTCAGCTACACCATCTACGACATATTTTGCCCACCGGGCAGTAAATGACGGGATCGCGTTTTGCCGACACCTGCGTTCTATTCGTTATTTTTGGCAAAAAGTTACCCCTGTTTTGCTACCTGCACGCCCTTTCATTCGTTTCTTACAGCGCTTTTTAGGCGTAGCCATTGCGCTGCTGGTTAGTGGCCTGAATGTGGCTTCCTCGCAGGTGCCGACCGTTGACAATGCCGGGCCAACCGTCTACAGCTACTGCCAGCAGTTCAACGCGCTGTACGTGCAGATCCGCGAGCAGAGTATCCTGCCCGATTCGGCGCGGGCTATCTTCAGCCGAACCATGCTGGGCCTGCGCGAACGGTACCGGGCGAGCACCGAGTTTCCGATTGATACCGTATCGGAACAGGGGCGCAGCCGAATGGCCATGTGGTTTCCCCTGAGGGGACACGTAGCCAGCGCAATTGGGGGCAAGCATGGCGAAGGGTACCGCAGTACGGGGTTCGACCTGTTCGATTACAACGTGCGGGGGAGCCACCCCGCGCAGGATATTTTTATCCGCGATGTGAACCAGGACGCCGTTGACGATCGCACTGGTAAACCGGTCGATGTACTGTCGATGTCGGAGGGGTTGGTCGTGTCGGTAGAAACTGCCTGGCGACCCGGGCAGGACTACCGGGGCGGCAACTGGATATGGATCTACGATCCGGTGCGTAATGGCCTGTTTTACTACGCGCACAACAACGTAGTGACCATCACAATGGGCGATTGGGTGGCGGCTGGCCAGAAGATAGGCGAGGTTGGCCGTTCGGGGCTAAACGCCTATAAATCCCGTTCACCAACGCATCTGCACCTGATGTACCTCCAGCTGCAGCCAAACGGCCTTCCAGTCCCCAAAAACACCTACTCCTGGCTGTTGGCCTCGAAGAAGGAACTGGTTTCAACTGATTAAACATGACGAATGGCTCCGCAACAACCAGGCTGCGGAGCCATTCGTCATGGTAATCAGCTGAAGGCCTACGAGTTATTGATCAGGTTGATACCGGCACCGAAGAAAATCAGGCCAACTACAAAAGGGGCGATCGCTTCACCGCGCGAAACATCAAGGCCAAGGGTGGGTCTGCCATCCGATATAAAAGCCACGCAGGCAAAGAGAATAACGACTGCGCCCAGAATAGCCAGGCCCGCCCCGAATGAGCGTCGAAAATTATTTTTTTCCATAATTAGGTGCAAGAAACAAACAAATAAGGTTACTCGTAAACAGATGATTAGGATTCTGGCGGCGGAACATAGTTCACCACCGGTAGATCACGCTGGCGGGCTGCTTCGATCAGAAACGGATACGCGGCTTCGTAGGTGTTGGGAATCGTGCCGTCGAGAATGGCTTCCCGCACCAGAATCTTCAGTTCACCCACTTCCTTGGAAGGCTTCAGGCCAAACGTCTCCATGATGAGCTCGCCGGTAATGACGGGTTGGAAGTTCCGCAGTTGATCGCGCGCTTCGAGGTCATGTAGTTTTTGCTCTACCTGATCGAACCGGCCAAGGTGCCGCTGCACTTTATCATGGTTCTTCGAGGTGATATCGGCCCGGCAGAGGGTCAGCAGTAGTTCCAGATCGGGGCCCGCTTCGAACAGGAGGCGGCGCAGGGCCGAGTCGGTAATGCTTTCCTTCACCAGCGGAATGGGCCGCATGTGCAGCCGAACCAGTTTCTGAACCTGCTTCATGTGCTCGTTGAGCGGAAGCTTCAGCCGCCGAAACAGCGTTGGTACCAGCCGCGCCCCTACTTCTTCGTGGCCGTGGAAGGTCCAGCCTACGCGCTTGTCGAAGCGTTTGGTGTGCGTTTTGGCAATGTCGTGTAAAATCGCCGACCAGCGTAACCACAAGTCGTTGCTCATGCGGGCCACGTTGTCGAGAACCTGTAGGGTATGAAAGAAATTATCTTTATGCCCTTTCCCATCCACCGTTTCCACGCCCTTCAGGGCCACGAGTTCGGGCAGAATCAGGTCGAGCAGACCGGCATGGTACAGCAGTTTGAAGCCGTAGGATGGCGTGGGCGCGAGGATGATCTTGTTCAACTCGTCGATGATCCGCTCCATCGAGACAATCCCCAGCCGGTCTTTCATCCGAATAATTCCGTCGAAGGTGTCCGGGTCAATATCGAAGTTCAGCTGAGTGGCAAACCGGATAGCCCGCATCATGCGCAGCGGATCATCGGAAAACGTCAGATCGGGGGCCAGTGGCGTGCGGATGATGCGCCGCTTCAGGTCAGACAGACCATCGAATGGGTCGATCAGGTCACCGTACCTACTGCCGCTTGAATCGGGTGCGCCAGCCGGGTTGAGGCTGATACTCATGGCGTTGATGGTCAGGTCGCGGCGGTTCTGATCGTCGGCCAGGGTGCCGTCTTCCACCACCGGTTTGCGCGAGTCGGCCCGGTACGATTCTTTACGGGCCCCCACAAACTCAACTTCGATGGGGCCATCAACCGGGTCGTCGATCCGGAGCATGGCCGTGCCGAAGTTCTGGTACACGGCAACGTTGACGCCCGCCGCCCTGCCCACCGCTTCGGCCAGGGCAATGCCACTGCCAAGGCACACGATATCCACATCCTTCGAGGGTCGGTTGAGCACCAGATCGCGCACGTACCCACCCACCACATAGGCGGGTATGTTCAGGGCCCGGGCCGACTCGGCAATACGCCCGAAGACGGGTTTGCTATGGAGAAAATCGGCGAAATTCATGGTAAGCCAGTGGTAAGTCGGAAATTGTCGTAACCCATAAGAAGCCGCAGGTTGCGCCGCCAGTGAACCAACGGGGCCCGAACGGCACTGCACATGACCTGGTGTTATTTCCGCAGAAACTCGATCTCGCCACCCATACCCAAACGAAGAATGCGGGGCTTGCGAAAATTGCGCGAGGCTTCGCCGAGGGTATGGCTTACCACTTTACGGGCGGCGTCGGGGAGAGTGAAGCTTTCAAAGGGTAGGGTAATGACTCCTTTACCGAACCCGCCGAGCAGGAACTGTACGTCTTCATTGAGCGATTTGCGAATGGCGATTTCCGACTCACCCACGCCAGCGGCTACATTTTTGCCTTTCTGAAAAAGAACCGTCAGCGGAATATCGGTGAACTCGACAAGGTCGAACGCAACATCGGGCATCTTCTGAACGTACATCACCACCTGATCGGTATTTCGGGCCAGCACGGTCAGATCGTAGGGTGTTTTCGTGGCCGTTTTCAGGGCAATCAACTGCTGCACAGCGGCTTCGTTCTGCGGATCGGCGGCAACAGACCAGCCCGTTTCGTCGGCGATGCCAAGGAGTTGCCCTTGCCGGAGGGCGTGAATCAATTCGCGGTTATTGGGTATCATAAGCCCTAAGAACCCACAAATCCGGGGCTGGGTTCCGATATAAAGCCGCCGCTCTGACTCATCGCCGGTCGGGGCCGGGTACTTTTGGCTTCCCTGCTTTTTCCGTATCTACAAGTGGCGAACGGGGTTTGAACGCGTTGTAAATCAGCTTGTTTACGTAGAAAAGTTCGCGTGTTTTACTCGCATACCCGCGATCTGGAACAAGCCTCTGGTAGCCCGTTGCCAGAAAGTAAGGCCCGTACCAGGCCAAAAGCCGCTCGTCGGCCGCTGTCTGCACTTTCTCCTGCTCAGACCCGGCCGTAATTTTGAAGGTATCGCCGGTCAACAGCACGGAGTCGCGCTGAAACACCTCGGTTCTGATCTCGCTATCCTGTTCGTAGGCCATCACCAGCCGGTCGCCCTGGGTAGATACCTGCACTTTCTGGACGGGGTTCACATCGGTCAGGTCATTGATCGGCAGGCAATTATCCCAGAGCAGATTACCCTGCTGGTCGAACTCGCAGACAAACGCGTGGGTGTAGCGGTACCCGTCTGAGTAAAGCTGTCCGTTGCTTCCCGGCACCGGCGGCGATACTTGAAAACGGGTCGGCTGACTCGATGCCGTTCGCCAGGTACGTGAAGAAAATGACGAGGCCGATCCCCGGTACTGCGGGTAGTACACTTCGGCCACCAGCCGGAGTCCGTTGGGTGTAGGGATGAGGTCATGCACCAGCAGGCGATACCTGAACTTGAATTCTTTACCCAGCCGTTTCTGTTCGGCCAGGCGGGCCTGCATTTTCTTCTGGCGTTTGGGTTTCAGGTAGTTGAAGAAATTTTTAAGGCGCGAAAAATCGACGTACCGGATGGCCTCGCCCCGGTCGGTGGTGACGGTAAGCTTGCCCGTTTCGTTATGCCGAATCCGGGTGATGAAAATACCCTGCGAATAGGGCGTACAATCAGTGGAGTAGTTGCCCACCAGCAGCGACTCATCAGCACTGATGGGAAGGATTTTTCCGGAGATGAGGCTGTATTGCGTGCCCCCGTACTCGATCACCCGCAGCGGTCGGCCATCGGGCGAGTAGGAGCGGAGGGTGAACTGGCAATCACGTTTGAGGGTATGGGTCACCACGTGTACCTCCTGCCGAAACTCATCGACCTCGATGCTGCCAAGCTCCACGTTGTTGATATACAGGCCCTGAAACACCCGGATGGTGCCGTCGAACAGGGAATAAGCCATCACCACGGGCCGCGACCGGTAGTAACCCGCCAGATAGGCCATGTTGCCCATCACCCTGAAGGCTGTCGTCGTCAGGCTTGACGGGAGCTTGCCCACGTAGGTATCAATGGTACCGTCGTCGAGGGTCAGGCGCATGATGCTGAACTTGTCTGCATCGGGCTCAACGGCCAGATAAAAGAGGTACCGGTCGTTCTCGAAGGTATGGTCGGGTGTGAAGTTGTCAGTCAGCGCATACTCTACCTTCCAGCGGGTAGCCAGGGTGGTGTCGACGCGGGTGAAGGTATACGTATGGGGGCGGCGGCTGTAGTCGTCATGTTTATGGTACGTAATCAGCGCGCCCTGCTCGCCTAAAGGCAGCACACGGTAGTCTTCGTCGGTATTCTCATCGACGGGGTAATCGATACGTTTGAGCGGTGCTAACTGAGCCAGCGTAAGCGGCGAGGTAAGCAACAGCCATAACAGCAGGAATAATCGCATAAGTAGGGGTAACGGGCAACCGCCTGGCAGTGTCCAATTATCGAAAGCTACATCTTCTGGCTGAATTGCCCAAATGCGTAGCCCTTTCGTACTTTTGCGGCTTAATATACCGCAGCAGCGGATCGTTCCGCCCCAAACACGGGGCTACATCGCAATGGATTTACAGGCAGACTTAAAAGCGGCCATTCAGCAGGCCATTCAGACTCTTTATGCAGTACCGGCAGGTGAGGTTGGCCTGCAACCCACCCGGAAAGAGTTTGAGGGCACCTACACCTTTGTGTTTTTTCCCCTGGTCAAGGCGCTCCGAAAGTCACCGGCCGAGATCGGGCAGGCACTCGGTAACTGGCTACAGACCCATTCGCCGATGGTGAGCGGGTTCAACGTCGTGCAGGGTTTTCTGAACATAAGCCTGGCCGATGCCGCCTATGTACAGTCGCTAAACCGGATTGCGGCGGAGCCTGCTTTTGGGGTATTACCGGCAAACGGGCAGTCGGTCATGGTCGAGTTTTCGTCGCCGAATACAAACAAGCCGCTTCATCTGGGGCATCTGCGTAATAACTTTCTCGGCGACTCGATCAGCCGGATTTTGGCCGCCAATGGCTATGCTGTCACCAAAGCGTGCCTGGTCAACGACCGGGGTATTCACATCTGTAAGTCCATGCTGGCCTACCAGAAATTCGGTCAGCAGCCAGACGGTACGTTTGAGACCCCCGAATCGTCGGGCCTGAAAGGGGATCACCTGATTGGCAAGTATTACGTGCTGTTCGACAAGGCCTACAAAGCCGAAGTGAGCGACCTGCTTGCCGGTGGCATGGCGCAGGAGGAAGCCGAGAAAAAGGCCCCGCTCATGCAACAGGCGCAGGGCATGCTGCTGAAGTGGGAGCAGGGCGATGCGGAAACGGTAGCGCTCTGGCAGCAGTTGAACAGCTGGGTGTATGCCGGTTTTGCCGAGACCTACCGGAAAACCGGCATCAGTTTCGACAAAACCTATTACGAATCGAACACCTACCTGCTGGGGAAAGACGTGGTCGAGGAGGGGCTGGCGTCCGGCGTTTTTTACCAGAAAGACGATAAATCGGTCTGGATCGACCTTACCGACGAGGGCCTGGACCAGAAGCTCGTGCTGCGCGGCGATGGCACGTCGGTCTACATCACCCAGGATCTGGGCACGACCGATCTGAAATTCAGCGATTACCACTCCGACCGGTCGATCTGGGTGGTGGGCAACGAGCAGGACTACCATTTCAAGGTGCTGTTTGCCATCATGAAGCGCCTCGGTCGGCCCTACGCCGATGGCTGCTACCACCTCAGCTACGGCATGGTCGACCTGCCAACGGGCAAAATGAAATCGCGGGAAGGTACCGTTGTCGACGCCGATGATCTGGTGAATGAGGTGACGAACGTTGCCGCCGAAGCGGGTGAGCAGGCCGCAAAAGGTAAACTCGATGAATTTACGGAAGCCGAGAAACAGGATCTGTTCCGAATGGTTGGCCTGGGTGCCCTGAAATACTACCTGCTAAAAGTAGACCCGCAGAAACGAATGCTCTTCAATCCGGAGGAGTCGGTCGATGTGCATGGGCATACGGGGCCGTTTATTCAGTACACCCACGCCCGCATTCGGTCGGTGCTCAGGAAAGCGCAGGAAAATGGTCTGTCGACAGCCGATGCCGCCGACGAAATGGTAGACTTGCACGAGACGGAGCGGGAAGTAATTGTCTTGCTGGGGCAGTATCCGCAGCGGGTGAAGGATGCCGGCGACAATTTTGCGCCGTCATCCTTATCCCAGTATGTCTACGATCTGGCGAAGGCCTATAACCGCCTTTTTGCCGAGGTGTCGATCCTGTCGGAGCCCGATCCGGTAAAAACCACGCTGCGGCTGACGCTATCGACTCAGGTAGCTGAAACCATCCGCAAAGGCATGGGTTTATTAGGTATCGACGTACCTGAGAAGATGTAAACACAAATCTCTCCCCTTTTATGCGTTCATCAACTAAAATTGGCCTGGCGGTTGCTGCGGTCACCATCCTGGTAATCTCTATGTCTTTTTCGCGATTAGTCAAACATGTATTCAGTGATAAATCGGCGGTTCATGCAGCCCCCGAAACGCTGGACATCGCCCCATCGAAGTCACTCTACGACTTCACCATGAACAGCCTTGAGGGTAAGGCCGTGAACCTGAGTCAGTATAAAGGCAAGAAAGTGGTCATTCTGAATACCGCTTCCGAATGTGGCTACACCCCGCAGTATGCCGACTGGGAAGCCTTTTACAAGCAGCATAAAGACAAAGTGGTGGTGCTGGGTTTTCCGGCCAACAACTTTGGCGGGCAGGAGCCGGGCAGCAGCCAGCAGATTGCCACGTTCTGCCAGAAGAATTACGGCGTTACGTTTCCCTTATTCGAGAAAATCGATGTGGTCGGCGAGAAGCAGGCTCCGCTTTATAAATGGCTGACCACAAAAAGCCTGAACGGCTGGAACGACCAGGCTCCGGGCTGGAATTTCTGCAAGTACGTCATCGACGAGAACGGTAAGCTGACCCACTTCTTCGCTTCGGCCGTGAAGCCCAACGACGCCGCGTTTAAGAAAGCGGTAGGCATTTAAAGGTAAGTTCAAGGTTCAATGTCTAATGTTCAACGTGGCGGTGCCTAGTTGAATAAATTGACTTTAGCAGCGCCACTTTGGACTTTAGACCTTGAACCTTGACTTTAGACGTTGAACCTTGAACTTTAGACTCAAAACAGTAGACCTTGAAAGCCTGGATTGCAGCGGCTCGTCCGCGAACGTTGCCGCTGGCACTGGCCAGTATCGTTTTGGGGAGCTTTCTGGCCGCCTCGGTGGGTCGGTTTAGCTGGCTCACGTTTGCGCTGGCATCGCTCACCACGATTTTTCTTCAGATACTGTCCAATTTCGCCAATGATTATGGCGACGCGGTATCGGGTAAAGACACGCCCGACCGGGTAGGGCCGCGCCGGGCCGTGGCCACGGGCGACCTGACCAAAGAATCCATGTTCAGAGCCATCCTGATCACGGCGGGTTTATCGCTGGTATCGGGTGTATGGTTACTGGCCGAAGCGACCCGTCAAACTGGGGCGTGGTTATTTTGGGTATTCCTGCTGCTTGGATTGCTTTGCATAGCAGCGGCGGTGGCGTACACCAACGGAAAGCGGCCTTACGGCTATGCGGGCTACGGCGACATCGCTGTTTTGCTGTTTTTCGGATGGGTGGGTGTGCTGGGTACGTATTACCTCCACACGCAGTCGATGGGTACGTTGCTGTTGTTGCCGGCCAGTGCGGTTGGGTTCTTTGCCACGGGCGTGTTGAACATCAACAATGTGCGGGATATAGAGACCGATGCCAAGACGGGTAAACACTCTATTCCGGTCCGTCTGGGCCTGAAAAAAGCCGTTACTTACCATTGGATATTGCTTATAAGTGGAATGTTGTGTGCCCTCGTTTACACCCTATTGACCAGCCAGAACTGGACAGCGTACCTGTATGTGTTGTCTTTTCCCTTGTTTGTGCTGAATGGCCGGGCCGTAGCAATGCACAGGAACCCCGCTGAACTGAACCCCCGACTGGGTCAGTTAGCCTTGTCGACGCTGGTATTTGTTTTGTTATTCGGACTGGGCGTTATAGTATAGCCGTTGATTACATCTAACCTGAATATAAATTTTGAAACGCTGGATTGCTATTAGTCTCGTAGTACTGGTCTTGGGAGGCCTGATTGTATATAACAAAATTTTGCATCCGGCTCCGGGCGCAGGTCCCGGCGGTGGTGGCGGAGGCGCACCCGCTGCGGGGGGCGGGGCTGGTGGTAAAGGCGGCAAAGGTGGTCCGGGTGGCGCGGCCGGTGCCGGCGGGCCGACATCGGTAAACGGCTACATTGTGAAGCCAACTACCATTTCCAATGCCGTAGTGGCCACCGGTTCGCTGGTTGCCAGTGAAGAAGTCGATATTTATCCGGAAATCAGCGGACGGATCGTTCAGTTGAACATCCGTGAAGGGCAACCCGTTGCCAAGGGCGCGTTACTGGTGAAACTGTACGATGGCGATTTACAGGCCCAGCTTCAGAAGTACCGGGTGCTGGAAGAAAACGCCCGCCGAATCGAAGAGCGGAATAAGCAGCTTTTGGAGCGTGGCGGCATCAGCCAGCAAGAATACGATATTATTGTAACCAACCAGAAGGGAGCCCTTGCCGATATCGATCTGACCAGGGCTTCGTTACGCCGTACCGAAATCAGGGCTCCGTTTTCAGGCGTTATTGGCATCCGAAACGTTAGTCCGGGTGCGGTAGTAACCCCTCAGACGCTGATTGCCCGGTTGCAGCAGCTGAACCCGCTGAAACTCGATTTTTCGGTACCTGAGCGGTATAGCTCGGCAGTTCGGAACGGCGAGCGGGTTACCTTCACCCTGGATGGGGTGCAGAACGAGTTTGGGGGGCAGATTTACGCCATTGAACCCGACGTGAACGTAGAAACGCGCAGCCTGCGGATTCGGGCGCGGGTGGCTAATAACAGCCGCGATCTGCGGCCGGGTGCTTTTGCCAAGGTGAGTCTGGTTTTCCGCGAAGATCAGGCACTGACGGTTCCGTCTCAGGCGTTACTACCACAGACCCGGGGCAAGCAGGTGGTGGTGGTTCGCAACGGCAAAGCCACCTACGTAGAAGTGCAAACTGGTATTCGCGACAAGAATAATATTCAGATTACCAAAGGCCTTAGCCCCGGTGATACAGTTGTAATAACGGGTCTTTTATTCGTGAAGAAAGACGGACCTGTTAACGTGTCAAAAATCCAAAGCTAAAAAAACGTCTTCTGTCTTCTGTTTTGAGTCCTCTGTCTTCTGTCCTCTGTCTTCTGTTGCTTCGCTAATCAGCAGCGCAACAGAAGACGGAGGACAGAAGACAGAGGACTCAAAACAGAAGATAGAGGACACCTCTCGTTATGAGTCTTTCCTCACTTTCCCTGAAAAGGCCGGTGTTTGCGATGGTGATGTCCATTGCCATTGTGCTGTTCGGTGTAATCGGGTACACCTTTCTGGGGGTACGCGAATACCCGGCTATCGACCCGCCGGTGATTTCGGTCCGAACCAGTTATGCGGGAGCCAACCCCGAAATCATTGAGTCGCAGATTACCGAGCCCATCGAAAAAACGCTGAACAGCATCGAGGGCATCCGCACAATCTCGTCGAACTCCGCCCTCGGTGTGAGCAACATCACGGTGGAGTTTAACCTCGATACCGACCTTGAACGGGCTGCCAACGACGTGCGCGACAAGGTGTCGCAGGCGCAGCGGCAGCTCCCGCAGGACATCGACGCACCGCCGGTAGTAACCAAAGCCGACGCCAACTCCGACCCGATTATTTTCATGCCGGTGCAGAGTACCACGCGCAACCCGATGCAGCTGTCGGACTACGCCGAAAACGTATTGCAGGAGCGACTACAGACGATTCCCGGCGTATCGCAGGTGAGCATTTACGGCTTGAAACGCTACGCCATGCGGATGTGGCTCGACCCGGCCAAACTGGCTGCCTACCGGCTTACCGTGCAGGATATTCAGGCCGCCCTGGTGGCGCAGAACGTGGAGCTTCCCGGCGGAAAAATCTACGGAAACAATACCGAACTGACGGTGAAATCAGTGGGGCGATTAACGACAGAAGAAGATTTCAACAACCTGATTCTCCGCCAGACAAACGGGCAGATCCTGCGGCTTCGTGATGTTGGGTACGCTACCCTTGGGCCGGAGAACGAAGAGACCTCGTCGAAGCAGAACGGCGTTCAGGGGGTAATCCTGGTGCTGGTTCCGCAGCCAGGTGCCAACTACGTCAGCATTGCCGATGAGTTTTACAAACGCTTCGGTGAGATCAAGAAAGAGCTGCCTAAGGACCTGATAGTCAGCGTTGGTATCGACCGAAGTACGTTCATTCGTAAGGCGATCGAAGAGGTGGAGGAAACCCTGCTGATCTCGTTTGTGCTGGTCGTGCTGGTGATCTACTTCTTTTTCCGCGACTGGCTGATCGCCTTCCGGCCCCTGATCGATATTCCTGTTTCGCTGATCGGGGCGTTCTTTATCATGTACGTCGCCGACTTCAGTATCAACATCCTAACACTGTTAGGAATTGTGCTGGCAACGGGCCTGGTGGTGGATGACGGCATTGTGGTGACCGAAAACATCTTCAAAAAGATAGAGCGCGGCATGGACCCGCAACGGGCCGCCAAAGAAGGGTCAGAAGAGATTT
Source organism: uncultured Cytophagales bacterium (assembly GCA_963750355.1). GTDB lineage: Bacteria > Bacteroidota > Bacteroidia > Cytophagales > Spirosomataceae > Fibrella. The sequence goes on from CAVVQL010000011.1 coordinate 96,181, forward strand.
TCTTCGCCGTTATTGCCACGTCGATCACGCTGGCGGTCGTGTTCCTGCCCATCATTTTCCTGGAAGGGTTTGTGGGGCGGCTCTTCCGGGAGTTTGGTATCGTGGTGGCGGGTGCGGTGTTGATTTCGGCCTTCGTTTCGCTTTCGCTGACACCGGTTCTGAGCGTCAAACTGACCTCGAAAGATCATGGGAAAAGCTCATGGTTCTACAAGAAAACGGAGCCGTTCTTCAAATGGCTCGATGACACCTATCGTGATTCGCTGGGTAGCTTCATGAAAAAACGCCGCTGGGCCTGGATCATGATGGCGGCTTGTCTGGCCATTGTGTTCGGTGTTGGTGCCACGCTGAAATCTGAGCTGGCCCCCCTCGAAGACCGGGGTCGTATCCGGGTACCCATCACTGCCCCCGAAGGAACGAGCTATGAAGCCATGAGCTCTATCGCCGACCGGGTGACCAAACTGGTACTTGATTCGGTGCCCGAAACCAAGCTGACCTTTAGTGTGGTGGCTCCGGGTTTCTCGGGTGCGGGTGCGGTGAACTCCGGTTTTGTCTTCATCAACATGGTCGACCCCCAGGATCGGCAACGCACCCAGCAGCAGGTCGTCGACGCGCTGACCAAAGACTTCAAAAATTTCACCGAGGCCAAGATGTTCCCGGCCCAGGAGCAGACCATTTCCACGGGTGGCCGGTCCGGCTCGTCGCTGCCGGTGCAGTTTGTGTTGCAGAACTTAAGTTTCGATAAACTGCGCGAGAAACTACCCCAGTTCCTGGAGGAGGTCCGTAAAGACCCTACCTTCCTGAATTCAGACGTTGACCTGAAATTCAACAAGCCCGAACTAAATATCAGCGTCGACCGCGAAAAAGCGACCGATCTGGGGGTATCGGTACTCGATGTATCGAACACCCTGCAGTTGGCCCTGAGTAACCGCCGTCTGGCTTATTTCCTGATGAATGGCAAGCAGTACCAGGTGATTGGTCAGGTCGACCGCGAGAACCGGGATGAACCCACCGACCTGCGTACCTTCTACGTGCGCAACAACCGGCAGGAGTTGATTCCGCTCGACAACGTGGTGAATTTTGAAGAGGTTAGCAGCCCACCCAGCGTGTACCACTACAACCGGTTTAAATCGGCCACCGTATCGGCGGGTCTGGCTCCCGGCAAAACCGTGGGCGACGGCGTAGCGGCAATGAACGCTATTGCGGCGAAAGTGCTGGACCCTACCTTCCAAACCTCCCTGACCGGTTCCTCGCGTGACTTTGCCGAGAGTTCGTCGAACACGCTCTTTGCCTTTGCGCTGGCCCTGATTCTGGTGTACCTGATTCTGGCGGCTCAGTTCGATTCGTTTGTCGATCCGTTCATCATCATGCTGACGGTACCGCTGGCGCTGGCTGGAGCGGTGTTTTCCCTTTGGTTATTCAACCAGACGCTGAACATCTTCAGTCAGATCGGGATCATCGTGCTGGTGGGTCTGGTGACCAAAAACGGCATTCTGATCGTGGAATTTGCCAATGAGCAGATGGCCAAGGGGAAAGATAAAGTAGCGGCGGCCCTTGAGTCGGCCGCCATGCGTCTGCGGCCTATTCTGATGACTACCCTTGTGGCGGCCTTTGGGGCCTTGCCATTGGCCCTCGCGTTGGGTTCCGCCTCGAAAAGCCGCGTACCGCTCGGCGTTGTCATTGTGGGCGGGCTGCTCTTCTCGCTGGTGTTGACCCTGTTTGTCATTCCGGCCATGTACATCTTCCTCTCTCGCCGTAAACCTGGTCAGCCGCTCGTCGAATCGCTCGACCATGAAAAAGAGGAAGAAGAATCGGCGGCGGCTGTCGTGTAGTCGGTAGGCAACCGGTCCATCGTGTTCTATACCAAAACGGGTATAAACTGGCTTAATTCATGCCGGTTTATACCCGTTCTGGTAGAGAGAGCAGTGACCTATTTCAAGGTCAGAATCCAAACAGTAAACTGATCCGTCCCCATTGTTGAACCTTACCCTGTTGGAACTCCCGGGTTCGGAATGACTGCGAATAGGTCAACTGGGTACGACCATACGAGAGCACACCACCGTATTCGACGTTGATGTAGAACCGTTCGATATCTTCGGAGGGGATAGTATACGGGTTCCTGAATCGACTGGTCCAGCCTCCCTGCAAAAACGAATTGTCGAGCACCGCCCGGATCAATGGTCGCATGAAACCGTATAGCTGAAAACGACGGTTGGCGGGCGACTGGGGATGTTTATGGTTGGACGGACCTTTTAGTTGCTCCCGCCTGACGGAGTCCATTCTACTGTAGAGTGTTGGGTCAGCAACAGAATGCGCAGTTAGCCGTGGATCATATAATCCGGTGGCATTCTGAAAATAATCGTTGAACTGGCCAATACGCAGCATACCACCCGCGCCAATGTAGTTGGTGACCGTACCTAAATTACCCTCGACCATACCAATCAGGTCGAAAGCCCGGTGGATTTGTTTAAACGGCCGGGCCTCGTAGCGAACGGCATAATTTAGCCCAATGTCATTGGCAATCTGGTTATTCCAGCCAGCGGGGTGGGTGAAGCCAAACAGGTGGTGAATAAACGATTGCACCGAATCTGAGCGACTGATGGGACCCATTACCCCCAGGCTAACGCTCGATGTTAACTTCCGGGCACCAATGGGGTCAGTCGTGATCAATCCCGATGCCAGGTAGAGCCAGCCTGCATAGGGCCGATCGTTACGGATGATGGTTGGTACCCTGATGTTATCGGGTGTGTACATTTCCTGCCCGATGCTGAACGAATACAGGTAATCAAAGCGGCGGCCCGGTTCTTTGGGGAACTCAAGTAACACCTGTCGTGTAAACAGTCTCCCCCAAAAATTACCCATCAGATCGATACGGACGCCGTTGGTAAAATCATGGTCGCGGATGTCGGTGGGGCGCAATTGCAGCACATCATTCTCGAACATCAGCCGAACGTAACGTCGGGACGGGTCTTTTGGCCCAACAACGGCCGGGGAAGATGGGTCCTGGGCCATCGACGTAACCGGCAACCAGACTAGAAGCAGCGTTGTTAACAATGGCAATACATAAGCCGCTGGTAGTGAGTTAGCGTTGGTCGACATGGCTCCTGGACAGCCTGGTTTTAGGGGCAGACTTTTACCACAGAAAGGTACAGGCTGATTTCGTTGATTCAAACCTGAGCGGAGGAACGACCGGCGGAAACTAACCTCGTTTTATGACTTGGTCCGGGTATCAGCTAACCAGGAGGCATTTACCTGCTTAGCTACGAAGCTATGCCCTGAAGTGCCCAACTGTCGATACTCGCCAGAATGACCCCACAAGCCAGCCGGATCTCCTCGTCGGTAATGGTCAGGGGCGGGGCAATGCGCATGGAATTGTTGCAGAACAGAAACCAGTCGGTAATGATGCCCGGCGTGGATTCGCCCGGCGTGGATGCCCGGCGTGGATTGCCCGGCGTGGATTCGCCCTTTCCAGCAGTATGCGGTTGAATGGCCCGGTCGATGATGGGTTTCAGTACGTCGAATGAGTCAAATTCGGCGGCGAGCATCAGGCCTTTGCCGCGTACTTCCCGAATCAGCGGATGCACCAGCAGCGAGCGTATCAACTGCCCTTTACGTTCCGCATCGGCGTAGAGCTGTTCGCTCTGGATGGTTTGCAGCGTTGCCAGCGAGGCCGCACAGGAGACAGGATGGCCACCAAACGTGGTGATGTGCCCCAGCATCGGGTTATTTTTGATCACCGCCATAAGCGGTTCGGGGGCCATAAACGCGCCGATGGGCATACCGCCCCCCATGCCCTTGGCACTCACTACCAGGTCCGGCACCACCGCCTTTCCCGATGGGTCTATTCCCTGAAAAGCCCAGAAGGAACCTGTTCGGCCAAAACCAGTTTGAATCTCGTCGAAAATAAGCAACGCACCTGTGGCCGTACACCGCTCCCGAACGGCGTGCAGGTAGGCTGGGTCTGGCACACGCACGCCTGCTTCGCCTTGTACCACTTCCATAATAACGGCAGCGGTTCGGGCGGTGATCTGTTGCAAATCAGTCCAGTTGCCGTGCTGAATGTGCCGGATATCGGGCAACAGGGGGCGGTAGTTGCGCTTAAAATTCTCGTCGCCACTGAGGGAGAGTGCCCCCTGCGTCGACCCGTGGTAGGCGTTGTGGCAGGCAATGAGTTCGGTGCGGCCCGTGAACCGTTTGGCTACCTTCATAGCCCCCTCGATGGCCTCGGCCCCCGAATTGGTGAAATAGACGTTATCGATCGGGCCGTAGCTGGTTGTCGCGCCGTTCAGGGAAGCCACCAGTGCCTGAGCAAGCTCGGCCTGTGGGCCCTGTACATACTCGCCGTACACCATCAGGTGCATGTACTTGTCGAGTTGGGCCTGAATGGCCGCCAACACCGCCGGGTGCCGATGACCTACGTTGCTCACGCCAATCCCCGAAATTAAATCGAGGTAGGTTTCGCCATTCGGGCCGAAGAGGTAAACACCTTCGGCCCGGTCGATTTCCAGGGCGAGGGGGAAATCGGTGGTCTGGGCAATGTGCTGAAAGAAAAGTTGTCGATGTGTCACGCTTGTATGGGCAATAGCCGTAGTTTGGCGTCATCAAGCAGGGCGTTCTGCGCTGCGTTTGTTACCTCACCACCTACTCTTAAACCAACCGGCTAGTGAAAACAGTTCTTCCGCTTCTTTTTCTACTGCTGACGTGCGCGTTGATCGCCGAGGCACAGACAACCCCGGTTGACACGACGACTGGTAAACCCTATTACATTTTACTGAAAGATGGATCACATATCCAGGGGCGTATCATCAAACGCGACAACTCGGTGTATACCGTGCAGATGAAAAATGGTCAGCTTACGTATGTAGAGAAAAATTTGTTCAGCCAGATCAGCAATTTTGCCCCGGTAACGGCCGATTCGACCGCTTACTTTACGGGGGCAACTTACGCACGGCCAAACACCAGCCAGCCAAATCAGGCAACGGTGTCGCCGACTCAGTACGTGGTGACGCTGCTGGATGGTACTACGCTGAACGGAGAGGTGCTGAGCCAGGATGCCAGTCGGCTGGTGTTGAAAACAACAACCATCGGAACCGTCTATGTGCCAGCCGATCAGGTAGTCCGCATGGAGCGCGTGGCCGTTGCCAACTCGTTGGCTAACCGGGGAGAGGTGTCATCGGCGGCTTACCGGAATAGGTTTCCGCAGTACTTGAATTTCCTGCCTACTGCCTATCAGGCCGAAAGCGGCCGCGTCTACTTCAGAAATTCATCCGTATATATCAGCCAGTTCGACTACGGTATCACCGATAACTGGAGCGTTGGGGTCAGCTTTTTCACCTTTGTGCCTATTCTCTTCGGGTCTGTGGGAACAAAGGTCTCTACCCCGCTGGGGCCACGCATCCGGGTTGGCCTCCAGGCCCAGCTACTGTACGGAACCCTGTTCGATCGGGTATCGAGCACAGGGCTGTTTCTGGGCGTCGTCTCCATTGGTGAACCGCAGAATAACGTAACAGTTGGCCTGGGGACCGCCACAAACGCTAAATCGCTCGGTCAGGTGCTGTCGGTGAGTATAGTGCGGTCGATCAAGCCATCCCTCACTTTCATCAGCGAAAACCTGCTCTTAGCTGGCAATGGTGGCCTCTCGCTCGGTAAACTAGGGGCTGGCATCCGGTTCAACCGGGCGCGGCATTCATTCGATCTATCGCTGAATATTCCCTTCGGTCCCGACGGAGTATCCGGTTCAGAACTGGCCCTGCTTCCGTCGGCCAGCTACCAGGTCCGCATGGGGAGATAACCTATTGCTCGAAATAAGCGATGGTGCCGCCCACCCAGTCGAAATCTTTGTTGAACCGAACGCCGATCATTTCACCCCGGCTCAGGCGGGCCAGGTTGGTGATCAACTGCGGCTTGTCGGCCCCATCGGGCCAGATGAACAGCAGCCGGATTTCGCACTTTACCTGACCATCCGGCGCGGTAATGACCGGTTCGTAGCGCACTTTTCGCTGGAGCAGGAAATTGCCGCGTTCTTCATGCGGGATAGCCGCAATGTCGGCGGGGGTAACGTTGATTTTTACACCGCTGCCCGCAAACGAGAAGAGTGGTTTCAACACGTAGTTTTCCAGATCGTCTGGAGTAGTAGTCAGGTCGCTGAGGTAGTGGCTTTTGGGTACATAAGCGCTGTCGATCAGGGGTAGTGTGTACTTGCTGATGCGGAAGAACCAGTTCGGGTGGCCCACCCAATGCACGTCGACATCGTCGGTGAGGGTAAACTCCGTTTTCAGATCGGGCATCGCGTCCAGTTCGTCGAAGATCAGCCGATTATAAATACGGCGAATTCGGACTTCACGCCCGTCTTTTTCGTAATACAGCTCCCGCCCCCGCTTTCTGATGTTGGTCAGGCAAACCGCGTCGATGCCGATGTAGTGTTTTGTCAGGGCAAAATCGATGCGGGTTTTCTGCTTTTCCGGATAAATCTCCAGCAGAATAACTTCTTCCGGCTGGCAGTCGCCAACGATTAGATCGCGCAGGGCGGCCACATAATCGTCGTTGGTCGATACGCCGAAGAGGTGATTGACGGTGTCGGGAATGGGGTAATTGGCCCGGAAGGTGTCTGATAAATAGGGTTGAAATCCGTAGAGCGACGGAAACCCCTGCAGCTCGATCAGCTGAGGCTCTAACTCGCCGGTCTCTTCGTTTCGGCAAACCGCAAAGTCGACCGCCATGAACGTGGTGTGGCTGTCTGGCCCTTCGCCCGGCACGAACTGGTCTTTGGGGATGGCCGCGTCTGTTTGGGCCTTGAAATCGGGTTGGGTAATGGTCTGAACGATATCATCGCAGGCCGTCAGCATCTTATCCGTGAGCTGTTTCGGCACAAAAACGGGCGTTTCGGCTACCCGGAAGTCCAACAGGCCGGGGAAATCGGTTTGAATCTGAGCCAGAAACCCGTGGTACCGGTCGGTGGTAAACTGTGCGTTGTAGTGGCTGCGAATGGATTCGATCATGGTAGGAAAGGGAAGGTAAACCTGCAAGAACTTGGCGTCCCCGTCATAAATAGACCTTACAGGTTGTTTTGCTGTAGAGAAACCTGCAAGGTCTTTTTATGACGGGGACGCCAAGTTCTTGCAGGTTTAATTATGACCTAAGCAGGAATAAGTTCACGCATTGCAGTACGCAGGAAACCGGGCAACACCACCGATTCGGTGAGCGCAATTTTATCCGGGTCCTGAAGGTAAGCAACCATTTCGTCGTACTTGGCCTGCCCGTAGTTGGTCACGATCTGGCTGCGTTTCTCCTCCTGCAAAAAGTACCGCAGCATGCCCTCATCGTCGGCTTCGGGATGGAACTGCGTGCCAACAATCTCGTCGGTGAAGCGAATCGCCATCACGGCCCGTTCCAGATTAACGTGCGGACGGATTTTTTCCAGACAAAGCAACTTCGCCCCCTGCGCCTCGAACTCGGCCATGTTCGGCTCAATCAGTTGAAAATCCCGCGAATCGACGGCGTAGAACGGCTCGGCAAGCGCGCTGAACAACGGCTCGGCCATCCCCTCATCGGTTCGGTGAATCGGAAAAATACCGAACGAGGTCGATTTGCGTTTGCTGATCGTGCCCAAGTGCAGATGCCCGGCCACCAGCTGAAAGGAATGGCAAATCAGGAACAGGTGTTTTTTCGATTCCTGCGCCAGGTTATGGGCAAAAATGGCGTTGATCAGTTCAAAATACGGAACCTCCCAGGCCTCGCCGAGTGGTAACGGAATACCCGGACCACCCGTTGAGATATAGGCATCGTAGGACAGGTCGGGCAGTTGATTGCTGGCCCGGACATTAAAGATCGTGTAGGGTAGCGGCACGCCATCCGTAGCTTCAACGGTCTTGATGGCGTGTAAAATGCAACGCATGCCTTCATTGGCCACGTTGGCATACATATCTAAAATGGCAATTCTCATAGTAATCTTAACTACCTGACGCCGAATGAAGTTTCCTGCACAATGTAATCCACCACGGCTTTAAGGTCGTTGGTCTCGTTGAAAACAGCCAGTTGACGGTCGGCACCGGTGCCATTTTTCAGGATCTGATGCACGTAGTCGCACTCCTGGCGGCTTCCGAGTTCATCCACCACATCATCGATAAACTCGAGCAGTTCATAGATCAACTGATGGGTTGGCACCTCTTCCTGCTTGCCGAAATCGATGAGTTTCCCCTCGATGCCGTACCGGGCGGCCCGCCATTTGTTCTCGGCAATCAGCACCCGGCGGTAGGGACGGAAATTCAGGTTTGCCCGTTGAAGCTTGTAGACTTTTGCCACCAGCGCCTGCATAATGGCGGCCAGGCAAATGGTTTCGTCTACCCGCATGGGCACGTCGCAGATACGGAACTCGATGGTGTCGAAGAAGGGGTGCAGGCGAATATCCCACCAGATCTTCTTGCCATTATCGATACATCCCGTTTTCACCAGCAGGGCGATGTATTCATCGTATTCCGAGGCGCTGCTGAAATAATCGGGGATGCCCGTGCGCGGAAACTTGTCGAAAATCTTGGAGCGGTACGACTTAAAGCCCGTGTTTCGGCCCCGCCAGAACGGCGAATTGGTCGATAGCGCGTAGACATGGGGTAGAAAATACCGGACGGCGTTCATGATCTGAATGCCTTCGTTACGGCTGGCAATGCCTACGTGGACGTGCATACCGAAAATCAGGTTCGACCGGGCCACATCGCGCATTTCTTCGATCAGCCGATCGTAGCGTTCGTTGGGGGTGATCAGCTGATGCTGCCAGTCAGAAAAAGGGTGCGTGCCGGCCGAGGCAACATGCAGGTTCTGGCGTTCGGCCAGTTCAATGATTTCGCGTCGCAGAAACGTTACTTCCTGGCGGGCCTCCTGAATGTTGTGGCAGATGTTGGTGCCAACTTCAACCACCGCCTGGTGCATTTCGGCCTTTACGCGTTCCTGAAGGATTATTTGCCCACCGTCGACAAGTTTCGACATGTGCGAGCGCAGTTCGCGGGTTTCGGGATCGATGGTCTGAAACTCTTCTTCAATCCCAAGCGTGAATTCGGGCATAGTCTCCTGGTTAGTGTATAAGGGGAAAGTTAAGCGATTCAGGCCAAACGACCAATCAGAACATTAGCCTATGGCCATTAGTCGGTCGCCGAGCAGGGCGAGACGGACCTGATCGCCCACCCGTACATCGTCGCGCCCGGTCAGCAGCCGGAGGGAAACGTACCGGCTCACCTTCACCTCGATCTCGCTCTGGTGGCCCTGGAAAAACACGGCCTGCACCACACCAGACACGGGCCCGTCGGCGGTTAGGATGATATGTTCGGGGCGCAGCCCAAAGCAGGCCTCGGGGGCGTCGGACGGGCTAAGGCCCAGCAAGCCCAGGTGTTTACCCCGGATGCTGTTGACCGGGCCGGTCATGCGGGCGGCGTAGGTGCTTTTCGGGTTGAAATACACCTCGCGGGGCGTTCCGATCTGTTTTAGCTGCCCCTGTTGAATAATGCCGATCTGATCCGCAATCGACAGGGCATCGGTGGCATCGTGGGTAACAAACAGGCAGGCGGGCGGCGGGTTGCCGGTTTTTTGCCGGACAAGCTCGAACAGCAGATCACGGACAATCAGCCGGTTGGGCAAATCCAGGTGGCTGAACGGCTCGTCGAGCAGCAGCACGCGGGCGGGTTCGGCAATGGCGCGGGCAATGGCGGTTCGCTGCTTTTCGCCGCCCGACGCCTCGCGTGGTTTGTGATGCTGCACCGTTTCCAGCCGACAGAGCCGCAGCAGTTCATCGACGCGGGCGTCGCGGTAGGTGCGTTCGTAGAAGCGGAGGGCGTAGTTGATGTTTTCGCGAATGGAGACGTTGGGCATCAACTGGTATTCCTGCGGCACCACGCGAATCTGCGGATGCCCGGCAACCAGCACATCTTTAGGGCCGGCAACGCGCTCGTTGTCGAGCCTGACCTCGCCGCGGTCGGCATCGAGCAAGCCGGCAATGAGATTGAGCAGGGTACTTTTTCCCGACCCACTGGCACCCACAAGGGCCATGATTTGGCCGGCGGCGAGTGTCAGCGACACGTTTCGCACGGCGGGCAGGTCGGCAAATGATTTGGAAAGGTGAGTGGCAGTCAGCATAGCGGGGCAAGATACCCCCGGATTGCTTACTGTACGTAGGGAGTAATGAAAGCGTAGAATTGCTGGCGAACCGTAATGAACTGCTGTTCGAGCATCTGATAGCTGCTGCGCATGCGGCGGTGGCGCTCGTCGATCTCCTGCCGACGCTGCCAGTTGGGGGTGCCCTGGGCGGTGGCTTGCTCTTCCATCTGGATCAGTTCGGAAAGCTGGGCCATCTGTGAACGCAAACCGGTGAACCACTGCCGGAAAGACCCCGATCGATTGGCTATTTCGTAGTCGGCTGTACTGTCGCAAACGTGCGACAGGAGCGAGTTGAAATACGACTCCTGATCAGAGTACAGGGCGAGCGTCCGGAGCCATTGCTGGTGTTCGTGCTGGTAGAGCGAAAAGCGTTCGGTGGTTTGTTGCGCGGCCGTCATGACACGTTACCCCATAAAGAGGGGCAGCCTATAAGTTGGACAATCGATCTATTAGCTACTTGAGTAAGTAAAACTATGTAATTCAAAGATTTTTCGATAAAAAACATCAGATTGTGCAAATTAAAATAAGCTAACGGGCTTTTTTTTATCTAAATAGAGCTAACCCGACTGAAAAGGCGAGCAAACGGGTGGTGTATACTAAGTATATATACTCAATATGCTGTTGTCGCTACAGACAACCTAAAAAAGCCTCCTGAGCTGCATGCTGCAAGTCAGGAGGCTTTTAAGTGGCGATGAAGAAGGGCTTACTGCTGCCTTGTTTTCACCGTTTCAACGTTTTTTCGCTTGTTGTCCATTTCGGTCTGGGCGGTGGTCTGGTCAAGTTTATTGGTTTCCAGGTCTTTCTGTAGTTGCTCCAGTTCTTTGGCGTTCTCTTCAAGCCGGCGCTGCAGCCGCTCTTTCTCCTTCTTGTTATTCTCAATGTCGCGGGCCAGGGTTTCGCCCTTCCGTACCATCTTCTGGTGGTTTCGCTGCGCCTCGTTGAAGCCCTCTTCAGCCACCCGAACCTCGTCATTGAACAAGGCTTTGGCCCCAAACTCTTTCAGTAGCTTGTCGGCGGCGTCGTAGTTGCCGTTGCCCGCACTCACGTAGTTACCCCCACCCAGATCATAAGCCGTGAAGATCGTCGTCGACTTTTTGTTGCCTTTTACCTGGCTGGTGAAATTGATGGGTTCCGACGAAATATCCCGTATATCGGCCGTGGTGATGCGGTAAACGCCCCGCGAGGCACTAACCCGGCCAAACGACTTGACGTAATTCTCCCATTCTTTCTCAACCTGCCGGTCGCCAAGGGGTATGGTTAGAAATAGGCCTTTATACACCTGCTTGTCGATGGTTTGTTGGCCAGCATACACCGTTTGTGCCTGGGCACTGCAGGTTGCCAGCAACAGGCTGATACTCAAAAATACGTTACGGATGGTCATTGTTAGTAAACTGGTTCTAAGTGTGGGACTATATTACGGCTTTGTGCGTAACAATCAATCGTTTGTCTCCGTTTTGAAGCGTTGACGCAAAGGCATATACGTCGCCACCGTCTCGCAGACCCAGTTGCTTACGCAGCACATCAACCGGCTGCGGAAAGTTGCGGACCGTCAGGTTGGCCTGCCCGTCAGGTACCTGGCGGATGACCGATTTCCGCTCGGCCCGGCAAACGGCATCGACCTGAAAGACGCGGCCGGGGAAATCAGCTACCAACTCGTCGGATGTGTACAGATGGCTATGCGGGGCCAGTTTGGCCAGCTTAAACCGGTCGCCTGCCAGCCGGAAAGCCCCGGCTTTCAGCAGGGCAGCATTGGGTTCATACAAATACGTTTGCGGGTCGGCGAGCGTAACGGGGGCCGTTGCTTCGTCGCCGCGTCGGAACGAAAAGGATTGAGAATCACCGTTGTCGCGCAGGTTAACGGCCGTCATCTGCACGTCGGCGGTGGGCTGCTGGTGCTGCCCCAGAACAAACAGCGTTTCTTTCACCTCGCCCTGTACCGCCACCACATGAACCGCCCGCGTGGTGGGTAGCAGCCGGAGCGTGCCCTCAATATCGAGCAGGGGTGAGGTTTTCAGTAACAGATTGGTTGCTTTAGCCAGCAGCATGGGCAGGTACGTCAGCACGTCGGGCTCGCAGTCGGCCAGGCTCACCACCCGACCACCCCGGCTATCGCGCCGGGCGGGGTCGAGGTACAGCCAATCGATCGGGTCGGTTTGGTTGGCGATCCAGTCGAGGCCATCGCCGACGTTGACCGACACGTTATGACTGCCAAGCAACGGCAGATTGTGGGCGGTTAGCCCGGCCAGAGACGGCATCCGTTCAACATAGGCCACGTGGTTCATGGTGCGGGCAAACGCCGCCGTATCCACCCCCATGCCTCCCGTCAGATCGGCCAGTACCTGGCCCGCTACAAGCGAGGCTTTATACGCCGCCGTCGGCTCCGACGAAGCCTGTTCGACCGACAGGGGTGGGGGCAGGGTCAGGTCCCGGTTGCTATACCAGGTTGGCAGTTTCTGTTTTGCTTTCTGCCGCGCCTTTATCTGTTCGGCTATCTCGCGCAAGTGCAGCCCTGCCGCCGCCGCTGGTGGCCGGAGCAGCAGGGATTGCACATCGACGGCGAGGTGATTCATGATAAACGTCCGGTCGTTGTTGGTGAGGGTGAAAGTCGGCATTGGCAGCAGGAAACAGTTTGCCAAATCTACGCAGGCGATAAGTCGGGTCGAGCTAAAGAAAGACTATTTACCGCCGCGCCGACCAACGTTCATTGCCAGGCCGCGCAACCGGTCATGGCCTGGTCTGGTCAAAAATCTGCTTAACGGCCGGAAACTGACTTTGGTTGAACCGTGTTTTCAGCCCGTATGTACACAATTCTGAAGTCACATCCAGGCTGGGGCATGGTTGCCATCTGGCTCACCCACCTGGTGCGTTACCTGCTGGTGGCGGGGGCATTTTACGCAGTCTTCTACGGCTGGAAACGGGCGGCAATCGCCTACAAAAAAATTCAGCCCCGCTTCCCGAAATCGGATGATTACCGGCGCGAGATTCTGTATTCGGTCAGTACAACGCTGGTCTTCGCGGGCATCACCTGGCTGATGTTTGTGACCAGCAGCCGCCACTACAACCTGATGTACACAAAGTGGGCCGACTACGGAACGGCCTACGGCCTGCTGTCGTTTGTGCTGCTTATTCTGCTGCACGACACCTACTTCTACTGGACGCACCGCGCCATGCACCATCCGCGGCTGTTCAAGGCTACGCACCTGGTTCATCACAAATCGACCAACCCATCGCCCTGGGCGGCCTACGCTTTTCATCCGCTCGAAGCCGTAGTAGAGGCCGCCATTGTGCCGCTGGCGACGTTTATTCTGCCGCTGCACCCGGTTACGATTCTGGCTTTTCTGTTTTTCATGATTACCTACAACGTGTACGGGCATCTGGGCTGGGAACTGTTTCCCGCCCGCTGGAACCGCCACTGGCTGGCCCGCTGGCTCAACACGTCGGTGAACCACAACCAGCACCACCAGTATTTTAAGGGTAACTACGGCCTCTATTTCCGCTTCTGGGATGAGTGGATGGGTACCACCCGCCCTGACTACGATGCCGCTTTTGCCCGAGTGACGGAGAAAAAAGCCGAATCTTCCCTACTTCACTACCCGGTATGAAATTGCTCCTACACGTACTTACCTGTCTATTCCTCGCCACAGCGGCGATGGCCCAATCGGGTCGGGAACCACTTTTTACAACCTCCGACGGCACGAAGATCCACTACGACAAAGTGGGTACCGGCCCCGCCGTGGTGCTGATTCATGGCTTTATTGGCAATGGCGAATCCTGGAAACGGACGCCACTACGCGCCATGCTGGTCGATTCGGGCTATACCGTGGTCACGCTCGATCTGCGCGGTAATGGCCGCTCAGACCGGCCGCACAAGGCAGCAGACTACGAAAACGACAAGGAAGTGTATGACGTAATGGGCCTGATGAAGCAGCTTGGCTATGCCCGGTACGACGTAGTCGGCTATTCGCGTGGCTCGATCATTACGGCGAAGTTGCTGGCTAAAGCGCCGAAAGGGCAGGTCCGTCGGGCCGTGCTGGGCGGCATGGGCATGGGCTTCACCGACCCTAACTGGGACCGTCGGCGCGCTTTTTACGAAGCCCTCGCTCGGCCCGGCAGCCATCCTGAGCTACAGCCGGCCGTAGAGTACGCCATTAAATCGGGTGCCGATACGGTGGCGCTGAAATACATGCAGCAGTTTCAGCCGGTCACGACGCCCGCCGAATTGACACGCATACAGCAACCGGTATTGGTCATGTCGGGCGATCAGGACGAAGACAACGGCAAAGCATCTGAACTAGCCGCCGCCCTGCCCAATGCCACCCTCGCCACCGTGCCGGGAACCCACAACACCACCTCGGCCACAGCCGAATTTGCGCGGAAAGTGGTGCAGTTTTTAAAGAAGTAGCATCAGGAGAGCGGTTGGGTATCTACTAGGCTGGTTGTTGATAACCAGAAGCCGCCAAGCGAGCCCCAAAGTCGGCCAAACAGCTCTATGTGGCTAAATCAACCATCATCTCATTCCAGTTGAAAGACTAATAAGCGCAGCGGCAGCATTTGCCGCCATCACTTCATCGCCAGGCACAGGATCAAAAATAAGTACCACCGCTACTATTGCGGCCGTTACTCCCATTAAATACACTAAATTCCGTAAAAATCCTCTGAATTCTGGATGTGTATCGAGGAAATGACGCGCCCAGGCATTAATTGTATGAGGTTGCAGTTTACTACGTTTATACGCGATCTTAAGGTCTTCTTTCGCACCTTGGGGTATAGCAGAAGGCGAAGCCTGATTTTCAGCTCTACCAATAGCGTGGATTTCATACAAAACCGTTCCTTTACTTGCGGAATCACGAATTGTTGGCTGATAGCAAATGTATCGCGATAATTCACCGTTTTGTGGTGGAACCTGATAAAATAAATGATTACCGGCGGGCCGCCAGCTTGTGGCATACCAGTCCGTCCGCAGATTATTTATCCGGTTGACAGTATTGATAAGTATGTCCAGCTTTTTTTGAATCTGCCTTTCGGCACTAGCTCTATTGCCACTAGTCGTTACCTCCAGTAACTCACCTGTCAGGCCGTCATAACTCAAACCAAGTCCATCTGGTTTTCGTGAATCATAGGGACTATTATGGTTTCTGAAATCAGAAGCGAGGGCTTGAATCACCCGGTCCTGTTCCCGATTTTTATACCTTATGCCACCACTGATACTAAATGGATTCGTCGTACCTCCCCTATATTCTAACTCACTAATAACGATACCGCCAGGATGACGGCTTAAAAAACTCTTCCTAAAAAGTTCCAGGGCTCTAAATTGTGCGACTGTACTTTCCTGGTTAGCAGTCGTCTTAGTATTGCCTACGCCTAAGCAAACCATAGCTTCATTTTTTATACAGAGTCAAACTTATAAGCCGAACCCCCGAAATGGAAACCCAAATCGGCCCATTCGAGGCGTTCAAATTGTCGCACGAAACGCCGAAATGGAGGCCCAAACGCTGCCTTCAGGGACGCACTATCTGTCGCCAGGACGCTGGCATACAGGCACTTTGCGAGCTTGCACCCAACGCCCCAGAGGGCTGATGGTGAACACAAGATAAGCTAAAACACAGGTACGTTACAACCTTTACACCTGCGTTCGTGTTGGGTGCCGCTTTGGCCTATCGGCCATTTTCCTGTCCGAGGTAGGTGGACCCCCGCAAAGCTGACCAAACAAGCACACAACCAACCTCACCCAGAAAGGTTGAGGTGGTCAAACCGAGCAGCAGAGCCATTTGTTTGTGTTGTTACGAAACAGTGTATAGATTGTCAGCGTTATTGATCTACCCAATGAACCGCCGACAACTCGACTTTTTAATTCGTACTCACGAGACCCAACGCGATCATGCCAAAGCCTACCTCGATAAACACTATTACGAGTTGGAAGCCAAAGACCAGGAAACTGAGTGGATCAACCGTTACCTCACCCATAAACGACTGGTGGAAGAACTCAAACAGGAACAAGCAGACGACGAATGACTGATAAGATGGCAACGCCGACACAACTTTCTACTGATACTGAGCGAGATCTGGCTCACTACCGCCGCGAGTCCGACGCGGCTATTGCTTTGCTACCCGCCACTGGTAAGACAGTTGATCTGGCTGAGTGGCTCACTATCAAACGCTATGCGGAACGTTACCAACTCACTACGCAGGTGGTCACCAACTGGATTACACGGGGCATCATTCCTGCCGATTGTACCCAAACGTTGCCCGAACTGAACGATTTGCGACTGGTTCGTAATCAAGCCTACAAGTAGCTACAGATACGTTCTGTCCCGCGAAGTTGGGCCTGTCAAATGAGCGAAAGCCCACCGTAGGTGCGTTCCTTGTACCGAAGTTTGGGCAGCAGCGAAGCCCGCAAGGTGCTGATGGGTAGATAATCCTGTCCGAGGTAAGTGGCCCCCGCAGCGCGAATCAACAACGCACAAACCAAGCAAGTCGAGAGAGGTTGAACCATGTGACTTCGATCGGGACCGCTCCGGTACAGCTTGCCCTGCAGGGCGGGGTTCCTGTGTCGGCCGAAACGCTTTTCAACGCGTTCTGTCCACAGATGACTGACCTGTCCAACCGGACATGATAGGCCCACAAAAACGCGCTGTCAGCCGGGCATTAAACTGTCAACGGGTACGTGGCAAACCGACAAATAACGCTCACTATCAGTTTGTTATCCTATCGCCCGTAACACGCCCACGCCATTTACTCTTGATGGGCCACCCAACAACCACAAGGGCTGATGGCCGCAAGATAAGCCAGAGGCAGGTACGTTGCCCTGACCTTTGCACCCTTTGCCGGTTGGGCTGCCGCACTGGCCTACTCGACCATTTTCCTGTCCCAGGTAAGTGGCCCCGCAAAGCTAACCAACCAAACACACAACCGCTGAAGCCGAGAGAGGCCGAAACAAACAAGCCGAAGCTGTCAAACGATCCTACTCAGGTACGTTACCGTGTCGGCCGAGACGCATTTTGATCGTTTTGTCCACAGTTGATTAGCTTGTCCAACCAGACGCGATACGCCAGAATAAACGCGCTGTCAGACGGATTTCAAACTGTCAACAGGCACGTGGCAAACCAACAAAAGAACGCTCACAATCAATATGTTATCTTGTCGCCGGTAACGTGAAATACCCACTGACATGAACGAATCACCCAACGCCCCAGGGGGCTGATGAACGAGGAAGCTACTTGACTGAACGTGAACGACTTGCGACCTTTACACCCCCTGTCCGTTGGGCTGAATACCTGCCTTCGGGGGCGAGCTACCTGTCGCCGGAAACCAACCCACGCGGAGCGAGGCACAAATTTCGTTTTTCATTGCAATAATACTTTAACAGGG
>CAVVQL010000012.1:0-183166 GCA_963750355.1 uncultured Cytophagales bacterium
AAGAGCGACTAAGTAACAGAGCGAAAGGATCTGCTACTCGTCGCGTTTCTACTCCTCCTCAAAACATGCAACGCCGCCGCGCACTCCGAAACTTAACTGGTACCGCTCTCTCGCTGAGTGCCATACCGTCTTTTGCACAACTCATGAAAGATCATGATCCTACTGCCCCTAAAGGTGCCGTAATGGCCCCGCTGAAGGGGAATATCAACCATTCGGTATGCCGGTGGTGTTACAGCAAAATTCCGCTCGACGAACTCTGCCAGGCGGCTAAGGGTATGGGTATCAAGTCGATTGAACTTGTTGGCCCGGAAGAGTGGCCTGTTCTGAAAAAGTACGGCCTCACCTCGGCATTGCCCTGGGGAGCTGGTAAAGGCATCAACGATGGCTTCAACGACCCTAAACTTCACGACGAGCTGGTAGCCAGCTACGAGGGTATTTTTCCTAAGCTTAAAGAAGCAGGCATGACTACCGTCATTTGCTTTTCGGGTAACCGGCGGGGTATGTCAGATGCAGTAGGCCTGGAAAACTGTGCTGTAGGCTTGAAACGCCTGATGCCAAGTGCCGAAAAATACGGTATTACCATGATTATGGAGTTGCTCAACAGCAAGGTGAACCACAAAGATTACATGTGCGACCACACGGCCTGGGGCGTTGACCTGTGCAAGAAAGTAGGGTCAGATAAGTTCAAGCTGCTGTACGATATTTACCACATGCAGATTATGGAAGGTGACATCATCCGCACCATCCAGACCAGCCATCAGTACATTGGGCATTACCACACCGGCGGGAATCCGGGCCGTAATGAGATCGACGAAACCCAGGAGATTTACTACCCGGCGGTGATGAAAGCCATTCTGGCAACGGGTTTCAAGGGGTACGTTGCCCAGGAGTTCATTCCCAAGCGTGACCCCCTCACCAGCCTCCGCGAAGCCGTCATGCTCTGCGATGTATAACGTAGCTGAACGCAGTGACGTAAAAACGGCCCGCACCGATGACGTTGCGGGCCGTTTCTTTGTTGGTACTGTATTCTGCTCAACCCCTGCTTATCATGCCCGACTCGCAACCCAATAACCCGCTGCATGGCCTTACGCTAGCCACCATTCTCGAACAGCTCGTTGACCGGTATGGCTGGGAGGAACTGGCCGACCGGATCCCGATCAACTGCTTCAAAACCAACCCCAGTATAAAATCCAGCCTGACCTTTCTGCGCAAAACCGATTGGGCCCGCCAACGCGTCGAGGGGCTGTATCTGAAGAGCTTACGCTAGACTGGGTGGCCAGTTATCGGCCCAGGGCTGCGCCTGCTCCAACTGTGCGGCCAGCCGGAACAGCAGGGCCTCATTGCCCAGTGCGGCGGTAAACATAGACCCAACCGGCAAACCGTCGGCCGATTGATGCAACGGTATCGACATGGAGGGCTGGCCGGTCATGTTGGCAATGGGCGTAAAGGGAATGTAGCCAAACGATTTTTCGGCCAGTTGGTCAATCTGTCGGCTGCCTTTTAGCAATTTAAGCCCACCAACGGCATCGACCATTTTTATGATCTGTGTTTCGGCGGCCGAATTCTGCAGCTCACCAATGCGAATCGGTGGCCGCGACATGGTTGGCGTCAGCATCAGGTCGTACGTTTCGTGGAGCTGCCCCATCCGGCGGGCGAGGCTGTTCCAGCGGTGCTTCTGGTAGGCGAAATCAACGGCAGTATAGGCATCTGCTATGCGTGCCAGCGCCCACGTATTCATCTCCATATCATCGCGGCGGGCGGGCCGTTTCAGATAGTCTGACAACTCCCGGATCGTAGCCCCGGTTTCGCCCATCACCACCGTCAGAAACAGTTCGCTCAGGGCTGTCTGATCGTAGGGGAGGGCAATCTCCTCGACCGTGTGCCCCAGGCTTTCCAATAGCTTGGCCGTTTTTTGAACCGCTGCTATACAGTCGTCATGCGTTTTCTGACCGGAAAACGGGTGCTGCGTTGTCAACGCAATGCGGAGCTTGCCTGGGCTAAGCCCTACCTGGTCGAGAAAGGGCACTTCCGGTTGCCCGATCGAATACGGGTCGCCCGGCGACATACCGGCAGTGACGTCCAGAAAGGCAGCACTATCACGTACCGTTCGCGACAGCACATGGCTACGAACTGACCCCTGCCATAGTTCGCCGTACGTAGGACCCAACGACGATCGGCCCCGCGAAGGCATAAGCCCAAACAGGCCGCAACACGACGCGGGAATGCGAATGCTTCCGCCTCCGTCGCTGGCCGATGCCACCGGAACAATACCGGCTGCTACTGCCGCCGCTGAGCCGCCGCTGCTGCCGCCCGGTGAGTGAGCCAGATTCCAGGGGTTACGGGCCGGGCCGTATAACTGCGATTCGGTATAGGGCGTCAGCCCAAATTCGGGCGTGTTGGTCTTGCCGAAAAAAATCAGTCCTGCCTGCTTGTATTTGGTAACCGTAAAACTGTCGGTTGTCGATACGTGGCTGGCGTAGCCCCGGCAACCTGCTTTCATGGGGGTGCCCGCCCACTCAAGCTCCAGGTCTTTCAGCAGGAAGGGTACGCCGCGCAATGGCATGTTTTGCCCCTCTTCACCATCGGGTAGCTGATCGAGCATCCGCCGGCCCTGCTCATAAAGCGGGGTCACAATAGCGTTGAGCGCGGGGTTCTGCGCCTCGGCCTGCGCAATAGCTGCATCGAGCAGTTCCAGCGGCGTAACAGCACCTCGCCGAACCAGGTCGGCAAGGCTGAGGGCATCGTGTTGGCGGTATTCGGAGGGAGTCATGCTGCAAGTTTACTGTTTTATGTCTTCTGTCCTCAGTCCTCTGTTGCGCTGCTGCTGATCAGCAACTTACCTAAGCAGCGCAACAGAGGACAGAGGACTGAGGACAGAAGACAGAAGACTTAGGACTCATTATCGGGGTAAGATCATATTAACCACTGCTTTGCGGTCGGTGCGGGCATCGGTGGGGCGCAGGCGGAAACTGTAGGTGTAGGTTCGGTTAGCAGGCAGCAGGTATTCGGCATGAGTACGTGGTGTCCAGCTGTCATCGCCACCGAGGCCCATCTGCTGGTAATCGATGTTCACTACGGTTGTGTTTCCGCGCACTACTGTCTGTGCGTGCGGGTTTTTGGCGGCCAAAAGGGACTCATCCGTATAATCGCGGGCGTTGATGTTTAGCAGGCCGGGGCCCGTTCCGTCGGGTTCGGCCATAATCAGGAGCCCCGTGGTAGTGGCACCATTGGTTAAGTGAGCCCAGCGCACATCGGTTTTGTTGCCGTTCTCCTGGGCCATAGTGTAGGGGAAAAACTGGTTGGCCACACTCCCCGAATACTGCCCGATAAACGCCGCATCTTTACGATCCTGATAACTCTCGAAAGGCCCACGTCCATACCAGGTTAGCGTACTGAGGCTGGCGGGCAGGCTGATCTGCATGCCCACGCGGGCCAGTGGGGGCAGGGTACCAGCCGCTGCCGACGTGGCGGTGCCCGCCGTACAGGTAGTGGAGACCAGCACGTCGCCGGTGCCGTAAACCAGGTATTGGGTGGTTTGGCGGATCGTGCCCCCGGCCATCACCAGATCGTTGACACAGGTAACCCGAACCCGCTGGGTGCCCAGCTTTTCAACGCGCATATCCACCGGCGAGACGACCGGTTTATCGACTCCTGCTTTCCGCCAGCGGCTGGCGAACGAATCAGCACCGCCGCCTTCGTCATTATCGGTTGGCACCCGGAAGAAACTGGCCTTTACCAGACCGCCCATCGTGCTGGATTCCCCCTCCAGAATGTCTTTATCCTTGTAGGTCCACTGACTGATTCCGCCCGTGGCCTTACTGAAGAGAAGACCAAAGTCGGCTCCGCGCAGGGCGATCCCGTTGGGTAAGGGGGCCGATTTGAGGGCCGGTATGCGCGAGATGCCAATGACCGGTGGCATGGGAATGTCGGTTTGAACCGGAAACTGCTCGGCCGCCACTTCATGACCGGCGGCGGCCCAGGGGGTATCTTCTTTCAATTGCAGGCTTAGCACCAGAAAGTACTCGCTCCCCGGCTCCTGAACAGCCGGAATACTGTAGGGAACCGTAACCTGAATGGTCTGCCCGGCGCTGGCGGTCAGCGTGGGCACAGTGCCCTGCTGTACTACTTCGCCGTTGCGCATCAGTTTACAGACCAGTTTCAGGTTGTCGAGGCCCTGAAAGGTATACGTGTTTTTCAGGTTTACTTTGGTCTGGGTAGCCGATAAGGGTTTGGGCAGGATAAACTTGACGTAGCTATAGGCCCGTTTTACCTCGTTGAGTTCGGGTTGGGGCATCCGGTCCGGGTTGACCAGGCCATCGCAGGCGTTGGCCCCGTCGATGTAATTGATGTGATCGACGTAGAGATTCCCTTTTTTGTCGCGCAGCGTCAACCCCTGGTCGGCCCAGTCCCAGATGAAGCCGCCCTGCAAACGGGGGTACTTATCAATCGCGTTCCAGTAGTCTTTCAGGTTGCCCACACTGTTGCCCATGGCGTGGGCGTACTCACAGATAATAACCGGACGGGTAGGGTCTTTCTGCATCAGCTTCACCATCTCATCGACCGAGGGGTACATGGTGGTGACGATGTCGAAACTGCTGAGCGTGGTTTGGTTGTAGGGTTTGCGGCCTTCGTAGTGAATGGGGCGGGTTGAGTCGACCAGTTTGATGATGCTGGCCATATCCGTGAAGTTCTGCCCCATGCTGGTTTCGTTGCCCAGCGACCACATGATGATAGACGGGTGGTTCTTATCCCGCTCCACCATGGCCCGGCCCCGCGCCACAAAGGCGTCGCGCCATTCGGGCCGTTCGGCAATTTCGTAGCCTTTATACCACAGATCATGGCTTTCAATATTGGCTTCGTCGATCACGTACAGGCCATACTCGTCGCAGAGGTCGTACCAGTCCGTCACGTTTGGGTAGTGGCTTGTCCGCACGGCGTTGATGTTGTACTGCTTCATTAGCTTAATGTCGCGGATCATACTTTCCCGACTAATAACGCGGCCTGTGTTGGGGTCGAATTCGTGGCGGTTCACGCCTTTAAACACCACCGGCTGCCCATTGACCAGTAGTTGGCCACCGCGCAGTTCCATTTCGCGGAACCCTACCTGCTGACTGATCACTTCCAGCAGTTCACCGTCGGAGTTGATTAATTGGAGCGTGAGGGTGTATAAATTGGGTAGCTCTGCCGACCACAACAGGGGGTTTTGTACATATTTGGTGAGCCGGATTATCCCCTCCTGATCAGAGCCAACGGCCGTTGTCGACGGGGTTACTTCGGTAAAGACAACTTGCTTTTTCGGATCGTACAACGTTGTTTTCAGCCGGTAGGTGGGCATCTGCTGAAGCGCGAGGTTGCGCACGTAGGTGGTCATTTTCAGGATGCCATTGCGGTAATTGGGCTCGTCCAGATCGGTGGTCAGCTGCAGGTCGCGCAGGTGCAATCTCGACCGACTGAGTAGCAGTACATCGCGAAAAATGCCCGACAGCCGCCAGAAGTCCTGGTCTTCCAGGTAGCTTCCGTCCGACCAGTTGATCACCTCTACGGCCAGTATATTCTCGCCGGGCTTAAGCGCCTCGCTGATCCTGAATTCGGCGGGGGTCATGCTGTCTTCGTGGTAGCCAATGTACTTGCCATTCAGAAACACCCGGCAGGTAGACTGTACGCCTGCAAAGTGCAGAAATGTCTCGCGTTCAACCCAGTCGGCGGGCAGGGTAAAGTGTTTTCGGTAGAGGCCCACCGCGTTGGTATCTGTCAGAATAAGCGGTGGTTTGGCAGGAAACGGATGAACAATGTTGGTGAAGATGGGCCGGTCGTAATTGCGCCCTTCGCGGGCCCCTACCACCTGCCAGTTCGATGGTACCGGCAGATCGTCCCAGGTCTGATCGGCTAGTTCGGGCTTACTAAAATCGGCCGAAACGAGTTTGGGGTGCTTCACCCAGTTGAATTTCCAGATGCCGTTTAACGATTGAATGCGCGGCGACGTACTGCGATCGCTGGCAATTGCCTGTTGCTCAGTGGCAAAGGGCCAGAGGGTTGTATGGGGTGTTTCGGTGTTCTGGCTGCTTACCTTCGGATTTTCATAAAACGGAGTGTCAACTGATTGTGCCAGCAAAGATCCCGTGAGTAGCGTCAGAAAAAGTACAGGAGTGATACGTAGACGGGGAGAGAAAGTACTCATGGATAAAGGTATAGGTTAAGCGATACGGTAACAAGGCTGGAAGATAATCGATTTACCCCATCGAACCGTTGACTAACACGAGCGAATACACGCACCAGCTGAAACTGCGTTCCGGCCTGACGGCTACATTACACTTACGACTTTCCAGCCTTACCTTCGTCTATGCGTATTCCTGAAGAGACCGTCGAGCGAATCCGGCAGGCTGCCGATATTTTGGAAGTGGTGGGCGATTTTGTGTCGTTGAAGCGGCGTGGGAGCAATTACATTGCCTGTTGCCCGTTTCACAACGAGAAATCGCCCTCGTTCAACGTCAACCCGGCCCGGCAGATTTATAAGTGTTTTGGCTGTGGCAAGGCGGGCGACGCCGTCCGGTTCGTCATGGACGTGGAGAACCTGGGCTATGGGGAGGCCCTGCGCTACCTGGCCAAAAAGTACAACATCGAGATTGAGGAGCAGGAGGTTACGCCCGAAGAGCAACTGAAGCATACCGAGCGCGAAAGCCTGTATATCGTGCTCAATTACGCCAAAACATTCTTTCAGGAGCAACTGCTCAAGTCAGACGAAGGGCGCGGTATTGGCCTGAGCTACTTCCGCGAACGGGGCTTCTCTGATCCCACCATCGCCGCATTCGACCTGGGCTACAGCCCCGATCAGTGGGACGCCCTGCTGACCGATGCGCAGGCCAAAGGCTACAACCCCGACCTGCTCGGTAAGGCGGGGCTGACCGTTACGCGTGAAGAATCGGCCGGTAACCGGGGCGAAGAATATTCGACCGGTTTCGGGGGCGGGTCATGTTCCCGATTCATAACGTATCGGGGCGGGTGATTGCCTTCGGGGCGCGAATCCTGAAACCCGACCCCAAAGCGCCGAAGTACCTCAACTCACCCGAAACAGAGGCGTACCACAAAAGTCAGGTGCTCTACGGCATCTTTCAGGCCAAGCAGACGATCCGGCAGGAAGACGTTTGCTACCTGACGGAAGGCTACACCGACGTGATTTCGCTGCATCAGGCGGGCATCAAAAACGTGGTGGCTTCGTCGGGTACGTCGCTGACCATCGAGCAAATCCGCCTCATCAGCCGCTTCACGCAAAACGTCACGATCCTCTACGACGGCGATGCGGCGGGCATCAAAGCGGCCCTCCGTGGGCTCGATATGGTGCTGGAAGAAGGCCTGAACGTGAGTGTGGCTACCTTTCCGAATGGCGACGATCCCGACAGCTACGTTCGGAAAGTAGGGGCTGAGGCGTTTAAGGCGTATCTGAGCCAGAATACCCAGGACTTTATCGCGTTTAAAACGGCGGCGTTACTTAAAGATGCGGGCGATAGCCCGTTCAAACGCGCCGAGGTCATTACCGAAATTGTGGGGAGTATCACCCGTATTCCTGACCCGATTAAGCGGCAGGTGTTTTTCCAGAGCACCGCCCGCCAGCTGAATGTCGATGAGCAAACGCTGATTTCGGAAAGCAATCGCCTAATCCGCAAACAGCGCGACACCCAGGCCAAAGACTACGAACGCCAGCAGGAACGCGATGCTCGAATCGATGCCCGCAACACAACGTACCCAAACCAGCCGGTCAGCCGGGGAGCAATGTACCCGGCCCTGGCGACTTTCCGCCGGAGGATTTCTTCAACGATCTGCTTGACAAAGCTGGAATTGCCCCCGCCGCCGCTGAAGCCAGCGCTGGAAACGCGGCGGCGGTGCCGGACACGAAGCCCAGGGCCTCGTCGGATGCTGCCCGTCCGCCATTGTCGTATCAGGAAGAAGAGTGCATTCGGTTGCTGATGAACTACGGCACCCGTGAGCTGGAACCGGGCATTACGCTTTGCCACTACATCCTGAGTGAACTGAACGATATTGATTTTCAGCACGCGCCCTACGACCTGATTCTAACGCTCTACCGGCAGGCATTTAGCCGGGGCGAGACGCTGACCGCCGAAGATTTCATGCATCAGCGGTCCACCGTCAGCGAGGCACCCATTACGCCCCAGCAAGCCAACGGGCTCCAATACCAGGCTATTAGCCTGACAACGCAGCGGTACGAGATCAGCAATCAGTGGCAGGACAAGTTTCACATTTTTGTGCCCTCTGAAGAAGATATCGGTGTGCTGGCCGAAGCGGCTTACGGTAACATTCTGCGCCTGAAAAAGATAATTGCCGAAGAACGGATGCACGAGTTGCTACAAAAGATCCGCACCGTTACCGACCCGGCCGAGTCAGACCAGCTCATGGCCGACTACATGCATTTCAAACGCGTCGATGTGGAGATTGCCCGCCTGTTGGGTACGGTTATTTCGGGGTGAAACAACGCTTACCGGGCTTTCACCGACTGGGCTACCTCGATAAACGGGGCGATCCAGATTTCGCTTTCGTGCTGTTTCAGAAACTGCAACAGCTTGCGGTGTTCGGGTAGGGCTACGTTCAGGTTGTGTTCGCCGCCCACGCCGTGAAACAGGAAAACCAGCACCGATTTGGTTGCCATGGCCTGTTTCACCAGCGCAATTAGTTCGTCGCCCGACTGGCCGTTGATGGCATACGAACCCACATTGCTCAGATCGATAGCGGCGGGTTGGCGCATCTCGCTGGTTGTGCCTCTGGCCGCAACAAACTCGCCCTTTACTTTTTCGAAATAGTAATCGCCGCCAATGGTCCGGTCGCCGCAGGGGTAGGCAAAGGTGCGCTGCTTTTTGCCATCGAGCGCTTCCAGCAGCGTATTGGTCATCCGAATCTCGTCGACGATACGCGGCAAGGTGTACTTGCTCAGATCGCGCTCGGGTTTCACCCAATCCCGGCCGGGCCCACCCGTACAGGGGTGGAACAACGTATGATTGGCCAGTTCATGACCCTTCACAGCGGCCTTCTTCCAGTCGGCAAGGCGCCCTGTAACGCCCGGGAAACTACCCGACAGGTAGAACGTACCCTTAAAACCCAGTGAATCCAGGACAGGAACCACATTGTCGAGATGCACCTGCAGGCCATCATCGTAGGTTAGGGCTACCGCACACTGTTTACCCTGCCAGGCTGGATTTTGAGCAAGTAGCAGGCTGCTGTACAAGAAGAGCAGGCTGACGAGAAGGGCTTTTTTCACGCTGGTTGATTGGTAGAATTTTGAATTTTTGTATTCTTGAATTTCTATGATCCCGTGTTTTTTGTCATCCCGAAGAAGGAGGGATCTTGGGGTTCCTGTTGAAAGCGCCAGGCACTATTAGTCAGAACGCCAAGATCCTCATTCTTCGGGATGACAAAAGAGATCCTGAAAGTTGTCTCAACCCACAGGATTACGAAGGCTTCACCTTGAGTAAACCTCTCCGGCGGAGTAAGGGTTTAATGTCGGGTTCGGCACCGCGGAAGTTGCGGTAGAGCGTCATTGGCTCCTCCATACCCCCGCGCTCCAGCACGTTTTTACGGAAGGATTCCGCCGACTTCTTATCGAACAGGCCTTTCTGCTTGAACACCTCGAACGCATCGGCGTCGAGTACGGCCGACCAGATGTAGCTGTAGTAACCGGCGGAGTACCCACCCGCAAAAACGTGCTGGAAATACGTGCTCCGGTAACGGGGCGGAATCTGCTCGATGAGTCCAATCTTGTCCATCGACTGCTTCTCAAAAGCCAGTACGTCGGTTGGCGTTTGGCCGGGCTTCAGGGTATGATAGGCCATGTCGAGGAGGGAAGCGGCCAGGTATTCGGCGGTCTCGAACCCCTGATTGAACAGGCTGCTTTTGTTGATCTTCTCAACCAGCGCGTCGGGAATGACTTCGCCGGTTTTGTAATGTTTGGCGTAGAGCTTCAGCATCTGCGCCTCCTGCGACCAGTTTTCCATGATCTGCGAGGGGAGTTCAACAAAGTCGCGGGGGACCGACGTACCCGACTGGCTCTGGTACTTCACGTTGGAGAGTAACCCGTGCAGGGCGTGGCCAAACTCGTGGAAAAAGGTACGGGTCTCGTCCAGGCTGAGCAGGGCTGGCGCATCGCCGGTGGGTTTCGAGAAGTTGCAGACGATCGAGACGACCGGCGTTACTTTTTTGTCGTTCTCCATTTCCTGCCGCCGGTAGCTGGTCATCCAGGCACCACCCCGTTTGCTGGCGCGGGGGTGAAAATCCATGTACATGATGCCGATATGGGTGCCGTCGCCCTCCTTTACTTCGTACCCGATCACATCTTCGTGGTAAACCGGCAGGTCGGTGCGGCGCTCGAAACGCAGGCCGTATAGCTTGTTGGTGAGCATGAAGATACCTTCACGCACGTTTTCGAGCGAGAAATAGGGTCGGAGTTCCTGCTCGTCAAGGGCGAATTTCTCTTTGCGCAGCTTTTCGGCATAGTACCGCCAATCCCAGCTGGCCAGCTTCTCGTTTTTCTCCCGACGGGGAACTGCGTCTTTATCCATCAGGGCCTGCAAGTCAGCCGCTTCCTGCTGGGCAACGGGCACGGTGGCGGTCCAGAGCTGATTCAATAGTTCGCTCACCTTCGTGGGCGTTTTGGCCATGCTTTCTTCCAGAATGTAGGCGGCGTGGTTTTCGTAACCCAGCAGTTGCGCCCGCTCGGCCCGAAGGGCGACCATGTTGGCCATAATGGCCTTGTTATCCCGTTCGTCGTTATGGTTTCCCCGCTCCAGATACGCCCGGAGCAGCTTCTCGCGCAACGCCCGATTGTCGGCATATTGCAAAAACGGCATGATGCTTGGCCCTTGCAGCGTAAACACCCATTTCCGAATCGTCTGACCGTCGGCCAGCTTCCGTTTCTTAGCTTCGTCGGCCGCCGCCGCTACCACCGAAGCAGGCAGTCCACTCAGCTCGTCGGCCTTGTCGATAACCAGTGCGTAGGCGTTGTTTTCGGCCAGCAAGTTCTGACCAAACCGGAGCGTGAGCACCGACAGGTCGCCGTTGATTTTCCGCAGGCGCTCCTGTTTGTCGGCCGGGAGGGCCGCCCCACCCCGAACGAAATTTTTGTACGTTTTCTCAAGCAGCCGCTGTTGGTCGCCGCTCAGCTTAAGCTTGCTGCGCTGGTCGTAAACGGCTTTTACCCGCGCAAACAAGGCTGGATTCAGCGAAATGTCGTCGCTATGTTTGGCCAGCTTAGGGGCTAGCGCCTGGGCAAGTTTCTGAAGTGCCTCGTTGGTGTTGGCACTGTTGAGATTCCCGAATACGGTATTTACCCGGCTCAGCAGATCGCCGCTGGCTTCCAGTGCTTCGATGGTGTTGGCGAAGGTAGGCGCTGCGGTTTTGCCCACGATGGCCGCTACTTCAGCGGTTTGTTGCTTCATGCCTTCCTCAATCGCTGGCTCGAAATGCTCAGGCTTGATCTTGTCGAAGGCAGGAACGCCAAATGGGGTGTTGTAAGGACTAAAAAACGGGTTAGGCGAACCAGGTGGCTGGGCCACTGCCGTAAGTGCGGTCATGAATACAGTCCATGCGAAGAGCGCGAGAGTGACGTTCATTGAGAGTCGTTGGGGTGAAGACGGGCAACAAGGCTACTGGACTATAAAATTACGAAATCTCTCATAGAAGCCTGACATAGCGTACTTCGCCCCAGGCTGAACGCATGAACGGCATACGGTGTGTTCGGAAATCCAACTGCCTGAGAAACACAAGAGGTACCAAACGATTTTATGCGTAGAGCAGCAACTCCATTTAGGTTACTGCTTTTTTATTGGACTAGTTTTTCGCTATTATGCCCGATGTAAACTCACCTACTCCTTCATGTCCCGGAAAAAGATAATCAGCTATGTAGTTTTGCTTATGCTGCTTGGTGCCATGGCCTATGGGCTGAAGTATGGCCTGTCTTACGCCTATATCGGCTCTTCATACGCGGCTAAAACAGTGTGCTCCTGCGTGTTTGTATCCGGCAGGGAGCTGAAAACCGTTCAGGCCCAGGACCTGTACGCCGTACCATTTGCCACCACGGAGGTAGATCGGGCCGCCAGAACAGTCAGCGCCACTATCTACGGGCTGGCCCGCGTGAAGGCCATGTATCGCGAAGGATTGGGCTGTACGCTGGTCAACGAAACGACGGAGGATGAACTCCGGCAACAGCCGGGGGTTCCGAAAGCAAACGCTGTCGCCGAGCCGTTGGCAGTGTCGGTAACACTGCCCGGCAACATCAACCAGCAAGCCCTTCAGCAAGCTATAGAGGCGGCTTTTGCCGAAAAAGACCCCGCGCACCCCGTTCAGACGCGGGCCGTGGCTGTTCTCTACAAAGGCCAGCTTGTGGCCGAAAAATATGCGGCTGGCATTACGGTCCAAACCCCATTGCTGGGCTGGTCGATGACAAAAAGCGTTACGAATGCGATGGTTGGTATGCTGGTGAAAGACGGTAAGCTCGACATTCGTAAGCCCGCGCCCGTTGCCGAATGGAGGAACGACAGCCGCCAGAAAATTACACTCGATAACCTGCTTCGGATGAGTAGCGGCCTGGCCTTTGAGGAGAACTATGCCCAACCCGGCGATGCTACCTACATGCTCTTTCGGGCCAACGGGGCGGGGGCCTATGCCATTCAGAGTAAACCGTCGGCGGCTCCCGGCGAGGTGTGGTCGTATTCGAGCGGAACCACCAATATCCTGCAGGAGATCATCCGCCGCCAGTTTGCCAATCTGGCCGACTACCGGGCATTTCCGCATCAACGCTTGTTTCAGAAAATCGGGATGAACAGCGCCGTGCTGGAACCCGACGCCTCCGGTACGTATGTGGGCTCGTCGTTCATGTACGCCACCGCCCGCGACTGGGCCAAATTCGGTCAGCTCTACCTACAGGATGGTATTTGGCAGGGCGAACGGTTCCTGCCCGAAGGCTGGGTGACGTACTCATCGGCCGAAACCCCGCACTCCGGCGGACAGTACGCCGCCCAGTTCTGGATCGATCATGCCGACAAAACGTTTCCTGCCGATGCATTCATGGCGCTGGGCTTTGAGGGGCAGTCGGTCATCATTATTCCGTCAAAACAGCTGGTGATCGTTCGCCTCGGCTGCACACCCGACGAGCGCGATTTTAACCGGTCGGCCTTCGTAAAATCAGTTCTTGCCTCCGTAAACAAGTCAACCATTCACTTTTATAACCAGCCAATGAGATACCTTTCTTTTCCTTCCTTTTACTATCTAAGCTTCAGTGCCTGGGGCCAGTCACTGTCTACGGCCGAGAAAAACGTGTTGGCAACCGTGCGGAAACAACTGCCCGAAACAGAAGCGTTTCTGGAGAAGGTCGTTAACATCAACAGTGGCACGCTCAATAAAGAAGGTGTCCGGACAGTAGGCAAGCTGATGGCCGATGAATTCGATAAGCTCGGCTTCAAAACGGAGTGGATCACCTTACCTGACTCGGTCAACCGGGCGGGGCATCTGGTGGCTACGCGGCAGGGTAAACGCGGAAAGAAACTCTTCCTGATCGGTCACCTCGACACGGTCTTTGAAAAGAGCCTGCCGATGGAGCCGTTTACGCGGGTCAACGATTCTACCGCGTCGGGTCAGGGTGTCAATGACATGAAAGGCGGTGACGTACTCATCATTGCGGCCCTGAAAGCGCTACAGGCGCAGAAGTTGCTCGATGATACCTCGATCACGATCTATTTCACCGGGGATGAAGAGAGTGCCGGGGGCGGCGAACGAAGCCGTCAGGACTTTATCGAACGCGCCAAACGATGCGATGTGGCGCTGGCTTTTGAAACCGCCCAGGGGCTGCGCTCTGTCACTACCGGTCGGCGGGGATCGAGCAGCTGGACGCTGAATGTTAAAGCGCGGTCGGGCCACTCATCGGGTGTGTTCAGCACCATGGGCTACGGAGCTATCTACGAGGCATCGCGCATCCTGACCGAGTTTCGGCGGGCATTGGGGCAGGAGCAGAACCTTACCTTCAACCCCGGCCTGATGGTGGGCGGCGCTGAGGTGCAGTACGATGATAAAACGGCGAAGGCCGAAACCGTCGGTAAAACAAACATTGTTGCTGGCTCGGCGCTGGTAAAAGGAGACCTGCGGTTTCTGGGTGAAGCGCAGAAAGAAAGTGCCCGCACCAGAATGCGCGAGATTGTCGACAAAAGCCTCCCCCAAACCAAAGCGACCATCTCCTTTGCCGATGGCATTCCATCCATGGAGCCCACGGCCGCCAATGATGCCCTTCGCAGGCAGGTCGACCAGCTCAGTCAGGATATGGGCCTGGGTGCTGTGAAAGCGGGCGATCCCGGTTCGCGCGGCGCGGGCGACGTATCATTTGTGGCGCAGTACCTGCCCTGCCTCGACGGGCTGGGCGCATCAGGGAAGGGTGCCCATAGCATCGAAGAAACGATTAACCTGAAAGAATACCCCCTGCTGATTCAGCGCACCGCGCTGTTGATCCACCGGTTGACGAGGTAACTGGGGGATTGGTTGATTGGGTAATGCTCTGCTTATGATAGTCACCCAATTAACCAGTTACGACTTAAACTGGCGGAGGTTATAGGTGAACGTCAGCATGAAATAGCGGTTTAGTACCAGCGACCGGTTATCTTCCAGGTACGTCTCTGAGAACGTGCGGCTGATGCTGTTGTTCTGGTTCAGCAGGTCGAATACCGATAGCCTCAGTTCGCCGTTCTGGCTCTTGAACAACCGCTGGGCTACGCTGGCATTCCAGAGCGTAAACTGCTGGTTGAACCCGCCCGACAAGCCCGCGTATTGTTGATAGTTGATGTCTGAACGGAACACAATGCCTTTCCAGGGGTTCCAGGTCACGTTTGTGCCAGCCCGCTGGGTGCTGAACGAGGTGTTCAACTGCGGCTGTAGGGTATTCACAACCTGATTATAGCCGTACGTGTAGGAGAGCGTGAAATCAACTTTCTCACTGATGTTGCTGCTCAGTACCACACCCTGGCTCAGGGCGTAGGCGTTCGCCCGGTTCACCTGAAAATTGATCACGACTGGGCGTACGGTTGTAGTTCAGGCTGGTATTGACATTCAGGTTGCTTTTCATAAACGACAGGGGCGTGCCGTAAGAGGCGAACACGCGCAGGTTCACCGCGTCTTCGGTATTTACGGGGCGGGTTAGCTGGGTGCCTTTTTGCAGAAAAATGCCCTCACCCGTCGATGAACGAACGCCCGGGGCGAAACCGGCGCTGTCGGCAATAAACAGCGACGAACCGATTGGGTCGTTGGTGTAATTGGCACTGATCAACGCAACCAGACTACTCGCCTTCTCAACCGCCGTTTTGGTGAACCGGGCGGTTACGCCGTGGCTGTAGCTCTGCTGTAGATCAGGGTTGCCAATGGTTTGCAATAACGGGTTCGTGTTGTTCAGCACGTTCTGCAACTGGTTGATACTGGGGGCCTGCGTGTTGGTCCGGTACGTGAACCGAAGTCGCAGGTCGTCGGTAAAGCGGTAGTCGGCCGTTACGGTGGGGAGCAGATTGGTAAAGGTGCGGTTCACCAGTGCAGTACGGGGGAAAAGCTGCTCACTTTGTAAGTCGGCATATTGCAGGTCGACAGAAGCCGACAGGCGCAGCTTTTTTGTATTCACATTGTAGCCCACACCCGCTCGCTGCGTCAGGTAATCGTTGTCGAAGCGGTTGCTCAGCAGCGAATCCAGCAAATCGTAGCGGTCCGAAGCCGGGTTGATGCGGTAGGTAAACCGGTCGGAGTTACTGCGGTTGATACCCGCGCTGTACGAGAGTTGCAGCACCCCCTTGCCCAGGGGCTCCGTGTAGTTCACCGTAGTCGACAGCTGGTAACTGTTCGAGAGGTTGTTGGTGCGCTGATTGATCGCCTGCCGGGTGGTGGTATCGAGGCCCACAAAGTCATTGATCGACATCAGGTTGCTCATGCCGTCGCGGTCGTTGATCGACGTACCCAGATTAAGCGACAACGTACGGCCCCGCTTCTCGAACCGGTGCCTGAACAGCAGCGAGTTAGAAAATGAATAGCCTTCGTTGCGTGCCGTATAGCGGTTGTCAGACTGGTTCAGCAGGCTGGTGCCGAGCCGCGTTTCGCTGTTGGTCAGTGAACCCGACTGGTTCGTCTGAAAGCTGAGCCGGGGCGTTAGCAACAGCGAGTTGGTTCGATTGATGGTGTAATCGAGCCGGAAGTTGAGCCGGTGGTTGAGGTTCGTGCTGTTATCGGTCGACTGTTCGCGGTAGGTCTGGGTCTGCATACCGGGCGTGGGGTAGTATTCCCGCAGAAGCGACTGTTCGTTCCGGTTATCACTTTGGTTCAGGAAATAGCTGCCCCGCACGGTCATTTTCTTGCCCCAGCTGTCGGTGTAGTTGATACCCAGCGAATTGGTTGTGTTGATGCCGCTCTGCTGCCCAACCAGGAAATTGTCGGTGCTGCCACCGCCACCACCGGCAGCGCCACCGCCCCGGCCACCCCGACCGCCACCCCCGGCACCACCCCGGCCGCCACCGCCCCGCTGACCACCCCCACCGGGGGCACCCCCGCCGCCAAGTACACCCAGCAGATCCTGACTCGAAAAATTCTGCTGGTTGATGTTGTTGCTCTGGCCGATAATGGAGATGCGCCGGTCGCCCTTGAACAGGTTCACGCTACCACCCGCTGCAAAGGTGGCATCGGTGCCGGCAACGGGGGTGCCAAGGCCCGCGTAAACCTTGCCGAACTGGCCATTGCGCCGGTCTGCACGGGTGATAATGTTGATGGTCTTCAGGGTGTTGCCATCGTTGATGCCCGTAAACTGCGACTGGTCGCTGAGCCGGTCGAACACTTCAATTTTGTCGATCACTTCGGCGGGTAAATTCCGCAGGGCAATGGTCGGATCGTCGCCGAAGAACGGTTTGCCATCTACCAGAATCTCGCGTACCTCTTCACCCTGCACTTTCACCGTCCCGCTGCTCATATCGACCCCCGGCATTTTGCGCAGCAGGTCTTCGGCCTGCGCGTCGCGGTTGACTTTAAAGGCGTTGGCGTTGAACTGGAGCGTATCGCCTTTCTGCTCGGCCGTGGCTATTTTGCCTTTCACCACCACCTCTCTCAACTGCCGGGCCGACTCGATCAGGGTGATGGCAGGCAGCGCTACCCGCCCCGAATCGACCCGTACGGTCTGCTCCGTATTGGTATAGCCAACAAAGGAGGCCAGCAGCTTGTAGTCTCCGGCTGGCAGGTTCTCGAACAGGAACCGGCCGTCGATGCCCGTCACCATCCCCCGTCGAACCGTGCTGTCGGCCACACCGTTGAGCCTGATCGTGACGCCAACAAGCGTGTCGCCTTTAGCGCCGGTAACGTAACCGATCACCGAGCCGGTTTGCTGGCCAAAACTGAAGGTAGCTGTCAGTACCAGCAGCAGGAGCCCGAATGCAGATCGGTTGATATAGGATAGGAATAGGTTCATAACGTTGCGTAAAAAAGGACCGGGCTGGTGGGCCTGCTCCATGAAACAGGCGAGTCGGATACCGAATGAGCACAGAAAACGGCGCATTTGTTCAACGCCCTTCATCCCTTAGGCTCCTTAACGGGATTAAACTTGCGGTTAGGCGGAAAAAAGCTTTCCCTTGTTGGTGTCACTATAAAATTTCCTCTACCCTTCGTTTCGTGCCGCTGCTGCTTTGTGCCCTGCTCACGGTAGAGTTCCGCCTTATGAAGCTTGTTATAACCAGAGCAGAACCATACCCCAGTTGGTCGTAGCTCTGGTAAGGCCATACCGTATCAAACTAAACCCACCTCATGCTTTCTTTCCTCGGCTTTGCCACCATTGCCGTTTTCCTGCTGCTGATTATCACCAAGCGGCTGTCTGTCATTACGGCGCTGGTGCTGGTGCCGGTGGTGATGGGTTTCCTCGCTGGATTTACCCCGAACGAGTTGGGGGAGATGATCCTGGCGGGCATTAAGCAGGTGGCCCCGACGGGTATTCTGCTCATGTTTGCCGTGCTTTATTTCGGAATGATGCTCGATGTCGGCCTGTTCGACCCCATCATTGCGGCCATCATCCGTTTTGTGAAAGGCGACCCGCTGAAAGTCATTCTGGGAACGGCCGTGCTGACGATGATCGTCCACCTCGACGGCGATGGAACCGCTACGTTTATGATCGTCATGTCGGCCTTTTTGCCGATCTACAAGCAGTTGCGTATCAACCGGCTGATGCTGACGGGTATCGTCGCGCTGGGCGTGGGGCCCATGCACCTTGTGCCCTGGTCAGGTACGTCGGCGCGGGCTATCTCGACGCTGAAAACCGACGCCACTCAGTTATTCAACCCCAATATACCGGCGATTGTGGCCGGTATCGGGTGGGTGCTTTTTGTGGCCTACTGGTTCGGCCTGAAAGAACGAAAACGCCTGGGTATTAGCGAACTGGAGTATGTGCATCAGGAAGGCCTCACCGACCAGCAGCGGCAGTTCCGTCGGCCCCGTCTGTTCTGGGTCAATGCCGTGTTGACCGTTGGCCTGATCACTGCCCTCATGAAAGGCTGGGTACCGGCACCGGCCCTGTTCATTTCGGCCGCTATTATCGCGCTGTTGATCAATTACCCCCACTTGCCCGATCAGCAGAAAGTGCTCAGAAGCCACGGAAACAACATTTTCATGGTGTCGAGTATGATCTTTGCCGCAGGCGTCTTTTCCGGCATTCTGACCGGCTCCAAAATGATCGACGCCATGGCAACATCTATGGTTTCGCTGATTCCCAAGCAACATGCCGCCTGGCTACCCACCCTGACGGCCATTACCAGCATGCCCGCCAGCCTGCTATTCACGCCCGATGCCTATTATTTCGGGGTTGTTCCTATCTTAAGCCAGACCGCTACGCAGTTCGGCATCGACCCGCTGGAAATTGGCCGCGCCGCATTGCTGGGCCAGATGACGGTTGGTTTCCCGGTTAGCCCGCTGACAGCATCGACGTTCCTGCTGGTTGGTCTGGCCGAAGTCGATCTGGGCGATCATCAGAAATTTATTCTCAAATGGGCGTTCGGCACAACGGTCGTGATGACGCTGGCGGCCCTGTTAACCGGCTCCATTCATTTATGAAAACATCTGTTCGCATCGGGTGCGGGGCTGGTTTTTCCGGCGACCGGCTCGAACCAGCCCTCGTTCTGGTTCAGCAGGGTGAGTTAGACTATCTGGTGCTGGAATGCCTGGCCGAACGCACCATCGCGCTGGCGCAAAAACGCAAACGGCAGGATGCCACGCAGGGCTACGACCCCCTGCTGGAACGCCGAATCGAACTATTGTTGCCCTATTTACTGGAAAAGAAGGTCCGCCTGATCACCAACATGGGCGCGGCTAATCCACTGGCGGCCGCCCGAAAGATTGTCGATATCGCCCACCGGTTATCGCTTTCTGTAACGGTGGCGGCTGTCACCGGCGACGATGTGTTTACCCTGCTTTCGGGCAGCGAAACGGCCCTGGAAACGGGCAGGCCACTCTCTGCTTCGGGGCCGCTGGTGTCGGCCAACGCTTACCTGGGTGTCGATGCCATTTTGCCCGCGCTGGCTACCTCTGCCGACATTATCATTACGGGTCGGGTGGCCGACCCGTCGCTGTTTTTAGCCCCGCTGGTTCATGAATTCGGCTGGTCGACGACCGATCCCAATCAGATGGGTCAGGGTACGGTCATTGGGCATCTGCTGGAATGCGCCGGTCAGCTTACGGGTGGGTACTTCGCTGATCCGGGCCGTAAAGATGTACCCGATCTGGCTCATCTGGGCCACCCGTTTGCCGATGTTTCGCCGGATGGCACGGCTGTTTTCGGTAAAGTAGCCGGTACAGGGGGCTTATTGAGTCTGGCGACTGCCAAAGAGCAGTTGCTCTACGAGGTGATGGACCCCAGCCGCTACATAACCCCCGACGTAGTGGCTGATTTCACCCAGGTACAGTTGGCGGAAACGGGACCCGATCAGATCCGGGCTACAGGCGGAAAGGGCACCGCCCGGCCCAATACGCTGAAAGTCAGCGTGGGTTATGAAGCCGGTTTTATTGGCGAAGGGGAAATTTCGTATGCCGGTTCCAACGCCCTCAACCGGGCAAAACTAGCCGGAGATATCATTCGTGAGCGGCTTCAGGATCGGTTCGCTGAGTTGCGGATCGACTACATTGGCAGCACGTCGGTGCATCGAACCAACTTTGGCCATTATCCGGACCCCTACGAAATTCGGCTTCGGGTGGCGGGGAAAGCCGCAACAGCGCTCCAGGCCGCTTTAGTAGGCGAAGAAGTGGAGGCCCTCTACACCAACGGCCCTGCTGGCGGGGGTGGTGCCCGTAAATATGTTCATGAACTGGTGGGCATCGTGTCTACGCTCATCGATCGAAATCAACCAACACCACAGGTAACGCTGGTTCACTCATGACCATTAAGCTCTACGACATTGCCCACAGCCGGGCGGGCGACAAAGGCAATACGCTGACCCTCTCGCTCATTCCCTACAAGGCCGACGATTATCCGCTGCTATGCGCTCAGGTTACGGCCGAGGCCGTTAAACAGCACCTGGCCGGCATTGTGACGGGCGACATAACCCGGTACGAATTACCCAATCTGCCCGCGCTTCAGTTCGTTTGCCAGCAGGCGCTGACCGGTGGCGTAACAACCTCGCTCACCATGGATACGCATGGCAAAAGCCTGAGTTATGCACTGTTAGAAATGTCGATAAAGGGGTAGAGAACAGGCAGGCAGGCCCGGCTTTAGCCCATTCAATCGCTGAGCAGGTACGTCACTGCGCCGAGTCGATGGCCGATGGTCTGCTGGCGTTCATACCACGGCGTAAGCCGGGCATTCGGAACGCCCTGCCGGGTAATTCGCTCAGTAGTCTGGTCAGCAGCTGTCGTTGCTCGGGCGTGCAGATGGCGGCCACCCGGTCGAAATGAGCCAGCGTCAGCAGGTCGGCCTCAGCCGCCTGCCGGTGAAAGACCAACGCCTGCTCACGGCGCTGCGCGTCGGTAAACGAGGAGTCCAGCAGGCGGAAGTACGCTCTGCGGGCTTGCCGAAGCGGCTTTTGCCGGGATCGCAGTTGCTGGAAATAACTCTTTTGCAGGCCGCTCAACTGCTGCCGCTGCTGTGCCGTAAAGTGAAGCGTATCGGCCAGGAACGTCCCTACGTTCGATCGGGTACGCCGGTGCTCCGACGCCCCCGGTCGCGTCCATATCCAGCCGAGCAGGCCAATATTCAGGGCAACCAGTGCTACAATGAGCCCCAGCAAAAAGCGGATACGACGCTGTTCATTCATAAGCCAGAATAATCGGGTCTACTTCGTACTCATCTAAAATGGGGGTACTTGCGGTAATCGATCCTGACTGGTCTGGCACAGGTTGGGCGCTGCTTGTCCACCAGGCCGCGCCCACATTCAGCATCACCAGCAGCAGAAAAGCAGAATAGGCGTAAGCCGGTTGTCGGAGCCACCACGGTAGCCATACGGCCGCCTCGACCGACTCGGCGAGCGACTCAGCGAGCCGGGCTTGCAGGCGCGTGTAAAAAAAGGGGCGTTGGTCAGGTTGAGGGCGCTTTCCCCATCGCTGGAAATTGGTTTCCCACTCGTCTGAACCGGTGGGATTTAGCGGTGATTCGTTCATAGATGTATGTACGGTGTAAGCTTCTTTCGTAATGCCTGCCGGGCTCTGAAAAGCAGCGATTCAACCGCCGACACCGACGTTTGCATCACGGCGGCAATTTCTTGGTACGACAGGTCTTCCTGGTAATGAAGGGTAAACGCCACTTTTTGGCTCTCTGCCAGCGAGTGCACCGCCCCGTTAATCAGCCTGATGCGTTCGTTGGCCTCCAGCATCGTTTCGGGCGTCTGGTAATCGGGCGGGTCGTGTTTCTGCGGCTCATCGTCGTCGAATAGGCTGGTTAAGAAGGCAAAGCGTTTTTTG
Source organism: uncultured Cytophagales bacterium (assembly GCA_963750355.1). Lineage (GTDB taxonomy): Bacteria > Bacteroidota > Bacteroidia > Cytophagales > Spirosomataceae > Fibrella. Next base: position 21,934 of record CAVVQL010000012.1, read on the forward strand.
CGTTTCCGATCGCGCTCTTTTTTCAACGCCCTTGAGGTCGTGATCCGGTAAAGCCAGGTTGCCAGGCTAGCCTCACCGCGAAAGCTACCAACGGTTTTATACACTTCCTCAAACACTTCCTGAGCCACATCCTCGGCCTCTTCGGGCGTTGGCACAAGGGCAAGGGCCGTGCGAAAGACCCGCGTCTGGTAAGTGTCGACCAACCACCGAAAAGCAGATTCGTTACCTTGTCGAAGGTGGTCGAGCCGGGCTATTTCGTCGAGTTGGTCGTTCTGCACATCAGCGCTCTTTAGGTGTTAGGCCCCAACTGAACACCGAACTTGCGGGGGTGGTGTAAAAAAGTCAAAATGGCAGCTACTGCATTAGCTCCTGCCCACAATGGGGACAGCGCCGGGCGGTTTTCTGGTACCGAATATTTTCGGTAAAGCCCGAAACCAGAATACTCGTTGGCAACGCAAACAGGGCAATTCCAAGCATGGCTGAAATCCCGGCCAGTATCTTCCCCAGGGTGGTAACGGGGTGAATATCGCCATACCCTACCGTTGCCATGGCGTTGATCCCCCACCACATTGTGGCCGGAATGCTCGAAAACACCTTTGGCTGGGCGGGATGTTCTACGTAATACATCACGCTGGAAATGATGATGAGCATGAAAATGACCATTATCAGGCTTAGTAACAGTTCTTCCTTTTTATCCCGAACCACCTGCAAAATCATGCGGTAGGCATGGGAGTACTTCGAGATTCGGAAAAGCCGGAAAATTCGGAAGAGCCGCAAAATCCGCACAATGGCCAGATCAGTGGCGAAAAGGGTGACGTAGAAAGGCAAAATGGCCAGCAAATCAATAATCGCCGAGGTAGAAAATATGTACCTGAGCCGCCCCCAGAACCAGTGCTGATACCGTTCATTTTCAACGCAGACCCAAACCCGCAGGGCATATTCGACGGTGAAAAAGAGGACCGAGAATAGCTCAAAATCGGTGAATAGCCGCCTATACTTCTGGTCGTAGGCGGGCACCGTGTGCAGCACAATGGCAATGGCATTCAGGGTGATAATGGTAATCAACGTGATGTTGAATACCAGGCTGATGCCCCGGCGTTTACCAGCCGAGGTTTCCAGAATGCGGTGGAGCGTACGCCGGGCGTAGGGGAGGCTGATTCTCATAACGAGCGTGGGATCGATCGGGATGGCTAAAAATCCGTTTAAATCCTGAGAATTCAGCTAACGAAGCTCTTTTTTGCCGTTGCCTTAAATGGGTATGCCTGAAGGCCGCCCTACACGGCTGAATAGGGAAAGCCCAGCGGATCGGGGTAAGTAAAGACGTAGCTGGTGGCCTGCGTCAGTTTATCGCCGTTGATAACCTTAAACGGAATAGGGTCACTGGGATCAACGAACGTGGGAAGGGCGTACCCGAAGTCGGCGCAGCTTTTCCGGTAGATAGCCTCACGGGTGGGGTGTTGGGGGGCCACGGCGTTAAACGTCCCTGTCAGGCCCTGCTCGATCACGGCGGCTAACAGGCCGACCGCGTCGGTCTGGTGAAGGTAATTGACCGGTACATTGCCGCTATCGACGGTTCGACCAGCTACAAATTTACCCGGAATGCGACGGTCGCCCATCAGACCGGCACAGCGAACGATGGTGACGGCCCGTTCGGGGGCCAGGGCTAACCAGTGTTGCTCAGCTTCGACCAGGGCCGGAGCCGCCGACTGATCGGGCGTAACCACATCGGCTTCCGTCATGGCGCGGTTCAACTCCGGATAGACCGACGTTGAGCTAACATACAGGATATGCCTAATGCGCGAGTTCCGTACCTGTTTGGCCAGAAGGCGCATTTGCTCAGGATGAAACGCATCACCCTGCTGCCCGGCTTTGGGCGGAACGTTCACGACTAAATAGTCGACATCGAGCAGGGCTGCAAGGTCACCCTCCGGAGCCGGGTTCAGCCGAAGCAGGTGCGCGTCGAGGCCTTTCTGCCGAAGCGATGGTAGCTTCTCAGATGTAGTTGTACTGCCCCGAACGGTAACGCCTGTTTGTTGCAGCCGCTCAGCGAGGGGCGTACCCAGCCAGCCAAGGCCGACAATACTAAGCTGTAACGGTTTCATCAGTATTCACCCACACTTCCATGGTTGTCATAGTCATCGGGCCGAATTGAGTCATAAACGCAACGTCGGCGGCATCGCGGCCGTAAGCAACGGTGATGCGGTTGCCTTTGGGCTCGGTCTGCGTGGCATCGAAGGTGTACCAGACACCGTTTATGTACGCTTCAAACCAGGCATGCAGGTCCATCGGTTTCAACTCGTGCAGGTAGCCAACCACCATGCGCGCTGGAATGCTCAGGCTGCGGCAGAGCGAAATACCCAGATGCGTGAAGTCCCGGCATACCCCGACTTTATTGTAGAGTGTATCGGCCGCCGAGGTGGTGGCGTCGCTGGTGCCGTACTCGTACCGGATGTTGGTGTTGATCCAGGCCCGGATCGCCTCCACCTGATCGTAACCCGGCTCGGCGTTCCCCACGATCCTGGCTGCTTCCTTAATGATAACCAAGTAATCAGACGGGCAATACCGACTGGGTAGCAGAAAGTGCATGACATCGTCGGGCAGGTTTTGCACCAGTGTCAGCGGCGCACCGGGATCGGTAGCACTGATTTCTTCGGTTTGCACCACCGCCTGGGTCCGTATCCGGAACTTACCGGCTGGGGCAATGAGTCGCTGGCATAGGTTGCCATACAGATCAGTAAATTCAGTGACGGGCACTTCTGGCTCCATCTCGTAGGTCTCGCTGATGATCCACTGCCCGGCCCCAGACCGGGGGCGTAGCATCAACATCAGCGGTGTATCGTCCTGAACATCGAACCGAAGTTCACAACCGGCAGCAAGTTTCATGGGTATAGTGTAGTGTTTGGGTTTCAGTTGGCGTGAATGATAGGCTAGCTCAAGGATTATGAGCAGATCGTCATGCCGAATTCATTTCGGCATCTAGGTTGCTTTTTTAAGTAGATGAGGCAAAAGCACACTTGTTATCTGCCAACGGTATAAGGCACATCCAGATGCCGAAATGAATTCGGCATGACGGCCTATGACCTTGAGCGGAGTCAAATCAGCCGTTTAGCATGGCTAATAGCTATAATTCAGGTTAAAGCAAAAGGTTCACTGTTTATAGTTGCTTCGGCAAGATGGAGAGAAGCAACTATAAACAGTGAACCTTGAACAGTGCACGTTGTTTTACCAAACCCGAATTCGCTGATCCGGGGCTTTGTATAGCTTGTCGCCCGGTTGTACGTTAAACGCCTGATACCAGGCATCGATGTTGCTCAGGGGGCCGTTGCACCGGTATTGGCCAGGGGCGTGCGGATCGGTCAGAATCAGTTGCGCCTGCTGTTCGGGCAGCACGTTGATTCGCCATACCTGCGCCCAAGACAGGAAGAAACGCTGATCAGGCGTGAAACCATCGATAGCCGCGTTACCCTGGCCCTGCTTCGTTTTCTTGAAGGCGTCGTAGGCAATGGCCAGCCCACCAAGGTCAGCCAGGTTTTCGCCGAGTGTCAGCTTGCCATTTACGGCCAGCGTATCCAGCACTTTGTAGCCGAAGAACTGCGCTTCAACTTTACCCGCCCGCTCCTTAAACTTAGCGGCGTCGTCTTTCGTCCACCAGTCGCGCAGGTTACCGTCGGCATCATACTGGCGACCAGAATCGTCGAAGCCGTGGGTCATTTCGTGACCAATTACCGCCCCAATGCCACCGTAGTTAATGGCATCGTCAGCCTCGGCGTCGAAGAACGGGAATTGCAGAATAGCCGCCGGGAACGCAATCTCGTTGTTTACCGGGCTGTAGTAGGCATTCACCGTAGGGGGCGTCATGCCCCACTCCGTTTTATCGACGGGCTTACCGAGGCGATTGATCATGTAGTTGTATGACCATTTGCCGGCTGCATCCACGTTACCAAAGAAGTCGTTCCGCTTGATGGCCACGCCCTCATAGTTTTTCCACTTATCGGGGTAGCCAATCTTGCGTTTGAATGAGACCAGTTTATTGATCGCTTTCTTTTTGGTATCAGGCGTCATCCACTCCAGCCCGTTGATATGCTCTTTGAAGGACGCTTCGAGGTTATCCACCAGCGTCATCATCCGCTGCTTGGCTTCGGGCTTGAAGTAGTTCTGCACGTAGAGCTGCCCCAGCATATCGCCCAGCGTACCGTCGATCAGGCTGCTCACGCGCTGCCAGCGGGGGGTCTGCTCTTTCTGGCCCGTCAGCACTTTCGAGAACGCAAAGTTCTGATTCACGAAGGGCGAACTCAGGTACGGTGCCGCACCGCGCAGCAGATTCCAGCGCATGTACGTTTTTACATCGGCAATGGGCGTTGCCACCAGCAGGCTGTCAACGGCCTTAAAGAAGTTCAGGTTGCTCACCAGCACCGTGTCCTGCCCTTTTACGCCAAACTTCGTCATCTGGTCGGACCAGTTGATATGCGGGGTCAGCTTGTTGAAGTCGGCCACCGTCAGTTTGTTGTACGTTTTGTACGGATCGCGCATGTCCACGCGGGCCATCTGAGCGCGGGCCAGCGCCGTTTCAAACTGAATGATCTTGTCGGCATTCTGAGCCGCCTGCCCATCACCGATCAGCCCAAACATTTTTGTCAGGTGATCGCGGTACGCCTCGCGGATTTTGGTACTGCGGGCGTCATTTTTCAGGTAGTAATCGCGGTCTGGAAGGGTAGTGCCCCCCTGCCCAAACTGCGGCAGGTACTTGGTCACGTTCTTACGGTCCTGCGACACCGAGAAACCGTGCAGCATGCCGTTGCTCTGCCGACGCTGGTAAGCCAGTTCGTTCAGCACATCGGTCATGTTTTGTAGCTTGTCTACGCGGGCAAAGTCAGGCTTCAGGGGTTCCCAGCCACGCTTTTCGATCGTGAGGCTGTCCATGCCACTGGCGTAAAAATCGCCGACCATCTGTTGCAGACGGCCCTTCTGCGGATTCTTTGCCGACTCGTCGAGCAGGCTCCGCATGGCCTCCACGCTTTTTTCGCGTAGTTCGTTGAAGCTACCCCACGACGTTTTCGACGCTGGAACCGCATTTTTTTTCAACCACGACCCATTGGCGTAGCGGTAAAAATCATCGCCCGGCTTTACGCTGGTATCCATGTTCTTCGGATCGATGAATTTCCGCTGGTCGGGGGGCGTCTGCTTTTTGGGAGGGGTATTGGCAAGTGTGGTACCGCCCGCCATTAGCAGCGCAGCAACCACCACAAGGCACTGTCTTTTCATACACAGATGAAGTTGGAAATGAGTTGAACTCCAAATTTAATCAGGAATTTGCTCATTCTAACCTACTAACCTGATGGACATTATGCTTCTTGCTGCAGTCTACAAGACGTAAAGCGGCAAAAACCCCCAGCACGTAGCCGCCAGTTAGCTTCATTGCCCAGGACTTTCCAGGCATTGAGATTGCTTGTTGCTCATTTTTTCTTACCTTTGCACTCCCATTTTTTGGGATAGCCAAAGCAAAAAAACCAATTAGTTAATGCCTACCATACAACAGTTAGTCCGCAAAGGCCGCGAGAAGCTGAACTTCAAATCGAAGTCACCAGCTTTGGATGCGTGTCCTCAGCGTCGGGGTGTATGTACGCGTGTGTACACGACCACTCCCAAGAAGCCCAATTCGGCGCTTCGCAAAGTAGCCCGTGTTCGGTTGTCGAACGGGAAAGAAGTTAACGCCTACATTCCAGGAGAAGGCCACAACCTGCAGGAGCACTCAATCGTGCTGATTCGCGGTGGCCGGGTAAAAGACCTGCCGGGCGTACGTTATCACATCGTGCGCGGTGCGCTCGATACGGCCGGCGTAAGCGGTCGTCTGCAAAGCCGGTCTAAATACGGCGCTAAACGTCCGAAGCCAGGTCAGGTTGTTGCCGCTAAAGGTGGCAAAGGCGCTCCAGCCAAGAAGAAAAAGTAAGTACGATTTACGAGGTACAATTTACGATGTAGCTCCGCTTAGGCGCCCAACGTGGCCCTGGCAACGCAGAACTCGTAATTCGTACATCGTCATTCGTAAATCAATCATCCACTGCCCGTTGAAAGACCACGGCAGAGTAAGAGAAATCTGAAGACACAATGAGAAAGTCGAAACCACCCAAGCGGTACGTATTACCTGACCCTAAGTACAAAGAGGTGTTGGTAACCAAGTTTGTGAACAATTTGATGTACGAAGGCAAGAAGTCGCTGTCGTACGCCATTTTCTATGATGCCATCGACCTGGTTGCCAAGCGCACCAACGAAAGCGGTATCGATACGTGGAAAAAGGCGTTGAACAACGTAATGCCTTCAGTTGAGGTTAAAAGCCGCCGCGTTGGTGGAGCCACCTTCCAGGTGCCCACCGAAGTACGCGCAGATCGGAAAGTCTCGGTAGGCATGAAATGGCTTATCCGGTTTGCTCGTTCACGCGGTGAAAAAACAATGGTAGACCGTTTGGCCGGTGAAATCATTGCTGCAGCAAAAGGTGAAGGTGCCGCCGTCAAAAAGAAGGACGATACCCACCGTATGGCCGAAGCTAACAAAGCGTTCTCACACTTCCGGTTCTAAACCGGGTTCGCTCGATAAACCTATATGGTTTGAACAGGAAAAGCCCCTTCTTATATGGAGGGGCTTTTTTAATGGCCAATAAATCGCATCTGCGCGAAACAGCGTACCTTTGAAGGGTACAAAAAATGAGTTTTAAGTTTCAGGTTTCAGGTTTCAAGTGGCGTTGCTATTACCAACAGTATAGTGAGTTAGCAGCGCCACTTGAAACTTGAAACCTGAAACTTAAAACTAACTTAAAAAATGACCACAACTACAACCACCCGTACCCGCGACACACAGATTTTTGATCTGATTGCCAAAGAACAACACAGGCAGGAGTCGGGCATTGAACTCATTGCCTCCGAGAACTTTGTATCGCCGCAGGTGATGGAAGCCGCCGGGAGTGTACTGACCAACAAATACGCTGAAGGCCTGCCCGGAAAGCGCTATTATGGGGGCTGTGAGGTAGTGGATCAGGTAGAGCAGATTGCTATCGATCGGGTAAAAGAACTGTTTGGGGCAACCTGGGCCAACGTACAGCCGCACTCAGGTGCGCAGGCCAACACAGCGGTGTTCCTGGCGACCCTAAAGCCGGGCGACACCATCCTGGGGTTCGACCTGAGCCACGGTGGTCACCTGACGCATGGCTCGCCGGTTAATATTTCGGGTAAATATTTCCGGCCTACATTCTATGGCGTTGAGCAGGAAACGGGCGTCATCAACTACGACGTGGTTGAGGAAACGGCGCAGCGCGAAAAGCCAAAAATGCTGATCTGTGGGGCCTCGGCCTACAGCCGCGACTGGGATTATGCCCGCCTTCGCGCCATTGCCGATTCGGTAGGGGCTCTCATGCTCGCCGACGTGTCGCACCCGGCTGGTCTGATCGCTAAAGGCCTGTTGAACGACCCGCTCGCTCACGCCCACATTGTGACCACCACCACGCATAAAACCCTGCGGGGAACGCGCGGCGGCCTGATCATGATGCGTACCGATTTTGAAAATCCCTTCGGGTTGAAAACGCCAAAAGGCGAACTGCGCAAGATGTCGTCGCTGCTCGATTCGGGGGTATTCCCCGGTACACAGGGTGGTCCGCTCGAGCACATCATCGCGGCGAAGGCCATCGCCTTCGGTGAGGCCCTGACCGATGAGTTCTACGATTACGCCGTTCAGGTTAAAGCCAACGCGCTGGCGATGGCCAAAGCCTTTACGGATAAAGGATACCGGATCATTTCGGGTGGCACAGACAACCACCTGATGCTGATCGATCTGCGCACCAAAGGCGGTATGGCCACCAGCCTGACAGGCAAGCTGGCCGAGAACACACTCATTAAAGCTGACATTACAATTAACAAAAACATGGTCCCGTTTGATGACAAGTCGCCGATGGTTACATCGGGGATGCGCGTTGGCACGGCGGCCATGACTACCCGCGGCCTGCGAGAAGCTGATATGGAAGTAATCGTGGACTACATCGACGAGGTGTTGATGAACCACGACAACGATCAGAAAATTGGTGCCGTTAGGGAGAAAATTAACGCCTGGATGAAGGCATTTCCGTTATACGCATAAATAATTGCGAACGAGCGGAAGAATGAAAGAGTGAATAGGCGCTGCTGAGTTGCTTTGTTGTTTAGCACCCGTTTTTCACTTTTTCAGTCTCTCGCTCGTTCACTCATTAAACATGGCATTAGATCAGGCATTTGACCAGCGCGGTTACGACGACGGAGACACCGAGGAAGAGGAGGTGAGCGATGGCACCGAGATGAGTTTCCTGGAACATCTGGAATCACTTCGGTGGCACTTGTTACGTGCATTTGCGTCCATATTTGTGTTCGCGATAATCGCTTTCGTGTTCATTCACGAAATATTCGATTTAATTATCCTGGCCCCGTCCCGCCCCGATTTCTGGGCGTATCGTCAGCTATGCCGGTTGTCGGATCTGACGGGCTACGCCGATCTTTGCGTGAAAAAGCTCGACTTCGAGCTACAGGCACTGGGTATGTCAGACAACTTCACGATGGGGATTACCATCTCGTTCATCATCGGGCTGGCGTTTGCCTTTCCCTACGCGTTCTGGGAGATATGGCGGTTTATTAAACCCGGTTTGAAGTTTACTGAGAAGAGGGCAGCACGTGGGGCCGTATTTTTCGTGTCGATATTGTTTTTGATGGGCCTCTTGTTTGGCTACTATGTGGCTTCTCCGCTGGCGATCAACTTCCTGGCTAACTGGCAGCTGTCGCCTCAAATCAAGAACCAATACGATATCACGTCGTACATAGGCATACTGGCTACGCTATCGCTGGGTTGCGCCCTGATGTTTCAGATGCCGATGATCGCTTTCGTGCTGTCAAAAGTGGGGGTGTTGACCCCTGCGTTCATGCGTACCTTCCGCAAGCACGCCTGGATCGTTATCTTGGTGGTTGCGGGGGTTATTACACCGTCGCCAGACATTTATAGCCAACTGTTGGTGGCCTTCCCACTGGTTATTCTATACGAGGTGAGTATATTGGTTTCAGGCTCTGTTCAACGGGCCCGCCTGGCTGCACTCAAGGAATAATGTAATTGCATCGCGTTTATAAAAAAAGCCAGTTGACGGAAAATGTCGGCTGGCTTTTTTGTCGGTACGTGGTTCATAACTTACCGGGGGCCTACCTTCTATCCTGAGTAAAATGCCAATGGATAGGCCTAACAGGGTCGTCAGGTGAGTCTGTAGAAATAAATTTTAGGCCGCTTTGTCGTCATATAATGTTGGGTTAGCCTCCGTCGTTTTAGTAACTGACGCATACCCATACGCTCACTGATGATGAATACGATTGCACTCACTACTGTGCTGGCTGGTGCTTTACTGATAGGCCCACTCTTTGCTCAATCTCCCAAGGCTACTAACCAATCGTTTATTTGTAACTACACAGGTGGTCAATTGCCAACCGCTCCCTGCACGTATACTGGGCAGACCATTAGTAACCACGCCACGCGCGTGATCGACCGGATTCTGAAGCCTATCGGGCTGATGCAGAATTTCAAGGTGGTGGAATGCCCCGAGACCCGTAACTGCTTTGCGACGGTGATGAACGGGCAACGATTTATCATTTACGACGGTGCGTTTATGCAGCAGCTTGAAGAGGCTACCGAAACCGACTGGTCGGCCACAAGTATTATGGCGCACGAGATTGGCCATCACTTGCAAGGGCATACCCTCACGATGGGTGGTAATTCACACCAGAAAGAGCTGGAAGCCGATCGGTTCTCGGGCTTTGTTCTACACCAGCTCGGCGCTACACTCGATGAGTCGCTGGTGGCTATTCGCGCGCTCGGAAGTGTGGCTGCGTCGGCCTCGCACCCCAGTCGGTCAGCCCGGCTGGATGCCATCCGGAAAGGCTGGACCGAAGCGGATGCCATTTATCCCCGAACGAAATCAGTAACCCCCAGCCCTCAGCGGCGTAACGAGTCGGCTGCATCGGCGGTTGCCTCGTCCGGCAAGCCTTCAGGTAGCGCTCAAGTCGGCAGATCAACTGCCAGTGACCCGGAGGGCATAATGCCAACCACGGTTACTCAACTCTATCCAAACGGCCGGGTGAAATACCAGGGTGGCCTCCTGGCGAACCTCAGAACTGGCTATGGTACCTACTATTACCCTAATGGTGATCGGTATGTGGGCCAGTTTGCTTACGACCAGCCTCATGGCAAAGGCACCTATCTGTTTGCCGATGGCGATAAGTTTGTCGGCACCTTCCGCAATGGCAAACGAACCGGCCCCGGTACATTATTCAACGCCGACGGTGAGGTAGACGAGGAAGGGAATTATGTGAACGATGTGCTGAGGGAGTGAAGAGTGAAGAGTTAACTGCGGCGGCGGACCGCTCTTCACCCCATTAAAACGCCTTCACCGTCTTGGCAATAATGTCGCAGGCTTCGTTCATCTGGGCTTCGGTGATGACGAGGGGCGGAGCAAAGCGGATCTTATCGCCGTGAGTGGGTTTGCAAAGCAGGCCGTTTTCGCTCAGACGAAGGCAAAGTTCCCAGGCGGTTTCGTCACCAAACGCTGGTCGTTCCTGAATCACAATGGCGTTGAGTAAGCCTTTACCCCGCACCAGTTGAATCAGGTCGGTATCGGCGCGCAGGGCGTTTATCCGATTACGGAACAGTTGGCCCATTGCCTCCGCGTTTTCGGCCAGCTGTTCATTCTGCACCACGTCCAGGGCGGCCATTGCCACCGCGCAGCCCAGAGGGTTGCCGCCAAACGTGCTGCCATGCTCACCCGGCCTGATCGTCAGCATAATCTCGTTGGAGGCGAGCACGGCCGAAACGGGCATAACGCCACCAGACAGCGCTTTGCCAAGCACCAGAATGTCGGGCTTTACGGCTTCATGATCGCAGGCAATCCGGCGGCCGGTACGGCCAATACCCGTTTGTACTTCGTCGGCAATAAAGAGCACATTATACCTGGTGCAAAGAGCGCGAACTCCCCGCAGGTAGCCTTCATCGGGAACCAGCACCCCTGCCTCGCCCTGAATAGGTTCGACCATGAACCCCGCAATGGTAGGATCGGCCGCGAAAGCAGCTTCCAGCGCGGCCAAATCGTTGTAAGGAACCAGGACATAGCCGGGGAGCAGCGGACCGTAATCGTTGGTGCTATTGGGGTCGGTCGATGAGGAGATGGCCGCCAGGGTACGCCCCCAGAAATTACCCTCCGCAAACACGGTTTTGGCCTGATTCTGGGCGATGCCTTTGACTTTATACGCCCATTTACGGGTTAACTTCAACGCTGTTTCACCCGCCTCTACGCCAGAATTCATCATCAGCACTTTATCAAAACCAAAATAATCGCAGAGGTATTTTTCGCAACGGCCAAGCTGATCGTTATAAAAAGCCCGCGACGTAAGTGTCAGACGTTGAGCCTGCTGGGTGAGTGCGGCAATGATATGCGGGTGGCAATGCCCCTGACTGACGGCACTGTAGGCTGAAAGAAAGTCGTAGTACCGCTTGTTGTCTACATCCCAGACAAAAACGCCCGCACCCCGCGACAGCACGACTGGTAATGGATGATAGTTATGCGCACCGTATTTGTCTTCAAGATGCATTGCCTGCTCGGCAGGGGAACTGATGGCAGAAAGTATCATTGGCGTTTTTTAATCTCGTTTTAAGACCGGTGAGAGAATATACGTCAAAACCATTTAAGTAAACGGCCTGTTGCGCTGTGGTAATCCACCGTAAAGATAACGTTCTGAAGACCATGACCGAAGATCACTCCAAGAAACGCAGGTTACCTGGGCTGGCTAAAGATGATTACTATTTTACCAGCGAGGGATTTGTCGTTTTCACCGCCAGCTACCACCTGAAGCGGGGTTATTGCTGCAAAAATGGATGCCGACACTGCCCGTATGGGTTCAGAAGAGAAAAATAATTTGCACATTCACAGGCTTTTCGCCAATTTTGCACCCTCATACGGAAAACGAGTACAGTCATGGCCAGAGTTTGTCAAATTACCGGAAAGCGGACGCAGGTTGGTAACAACGTATCGCACGCCAACAATAGAACGAAACGTAAATTCTTCCCGAACCTTCAAAAGAAGCGGTTCTTCGTTGAATCGACGGGCGAATGGATTACGTTGAAAGTTTCGACGTCGGCCATCAAGACGATCAATAAAAAAGGTCTGGAAGCGACCCTTCTCGATGCCTATAAAAAAGGCACTTTGTCGGTGTAGACGACCGTTACACACGCTGCGTGAACGTCCGTATTAGCCCCTTCCCAAGCGGAAGGGGCTTTTTTTATATCATCCGTCTCAGCGCAAAGCTGACCACCATCAACTGACCATTGCGGCGGATAACCAGCGTCACTTCTTTGCCGGCACCACGTTGCAGCGATTTATGAATATCGCTGATGCTCAGGCCGCTCGCCAATTCATTATTTACGAACATCAGCTCGTCGCCTTCCTGCAAACCGGCTACGTCGGCAGGCGATTTCTCCAGGATATTTTCAATGTAATAGGTTCTGAACCGATCGCCTTTGGCTTTCAGTTCAAGACCACTCATGTCGTGTTCAAACTGCTCACGAATTAACCGGCGCACTGGTTTCAACACGATATATTGTTCGGGATAATTGAACGTAACAGTAAACCGGCGCAACAGTTCGCAGCCTACGTTGCCCTGCCGGTCGGTGGTGTTCACGATGCGCATCCCGAACGAAGAACTATCTGGAAACGAAGCGATTACGTTCTGTAATTCATGCCGTCCCAGGCGCAGGCCTTCAATGCGGCCCAGGCTGCCGTTGATAACGCCATTCAAGCCCCGGCCCAACTGTGCTCTCAGCAGCTTTTCGGGGCGCGGCAAGGCACACACACTCGACTGCCCATCGAGCATTAGGGCGTGGCCGGCACCAGTGTCGAGCACCACCCGGAGCGGCACGGTTCGTTCGCCAGAAAGCAGCGCTGTTACATCCAGATAAGGTTTTGCGTTCTGAATGATGATCGGATACCGGTCGCCGTAGCGCGTTTTATACTTGTAGTTTTTGGGCGTGGTAAGGGTCAGTTCCCGATTGCGAAAGTCGATGCCGACTACGAAACTGTTGAACAGGTCATACCCAAATATGCCGTGAATGGGTATGCCAACGTATTCGGATAGGTGCAGGATGTCGGATTCGAGGATGACCAGGTTCTGATGTGCCGCGTGCATAACCCCCATCGACAGTTCATTATCAATAGCGATGGTAGCAGACAGGCTATTCCCCTCGCCAACGCCACTCATCTTTACCTTACGGGTAAGTTTCAGCGACTGTTTCTTCAGCGCTAGCGGGTCAGTGACAATGGTGTTGCTGACGCCGGTGTCCAGGATGAAGTTGAGGGTATCCGAATCGTTGATCCGGAGTTTTACGACAATCAAATTGGAGTGTAGCTCAAAGGGAATACGGGCCGAGATGCGGGTACCCTTAAGGTAATAACCAAACCGGTCCTTATCAGGCGTTTTGGGCGTATCGGATGCCAACGCCGACAGACTGCCGTACAGTAACCCTATGAGTAGGCTCAGCGCTTTCATGGTTGTAGAGGTCTCCTTTACTAGAAAATTACTATAAAAACCCCATAAATCTATAAAAAGTTAAGACTAAGTGTAGTGATTTACAAAGGATTCCATCATTCGGGCGAAAAACCGTATTTTCGCCCGCTTTCATAGCCTTAAATACTTAAGTTGACAAGACGCATGCGTAAAAAGATCGTTGCTGGTAACTGGAAAATGAATAAAACCGCCGATGAGGGCCTGGCCCTGGTTTCGGAGGTAACCAATATGATCAACGCCGAAGTAACCGGCGATGTACTAACGGTATTGTGCCCTCCGGCGCTGTACCTGACCACCTATAAATCATACCTAACGGGTGGGAAACTGGCGCTTGGTGCCCAGAACTGCCACGAAAAAGAGGCTGGTGCTTACACTGGCGAACTATCAGCCCCTATGCTGAAATCGGTAGGTGTGCAGTATGTGATCATCGGTCACAGCGAGCGCCGGCAGTATTTCGGCGAGACAAACGCGCAATTAGCTGAGAAAGTGAACAGTGCGCTCGCAAACGGCTTAATCCCGATATTTTGCTGCGGTGAGTCGCAGGAGATGCGAGAGCATGGCGATTATATGGCTTTCGTGAAAGGGCAACTAACTGAAAGCCTGTTTCACCTCCCGGCCGATCAGATGGCCAATATTGTGATTGCTTATGAACCGATCTGGGCCATTGGTACCGGTCTGACGGCCTCGGCGCAACAGGCGCAGGATATGCACTACGAACTACGGCAGCATTTGGCCAGCCAATACGGCGACGAAGTGGCTCAGGAGACAAGTGTCCTGTATGGCGGTAGCTGCAACGCCCAGAATGCCGAAGAGATCTTTGCGCAACCCGATGTAGACGGTGGCCTGATCGGCGGTGCTTCGCTGAAGTCACGCGATTTTGTCACAATCGTTAAAGCAAGACAGTAGGCGGTTGACGGGTATCAGTAAGCCGCTCTACAACACAACGTACCTGTAGTGCCGTTGTGTTGTAGAGCGGCTTACTGATACCTGCTTGCCGACACCTGATTATGACTGCTTCTGCCTACATCGCTACCTATCACATGGAACCGCACCCGGAAGGCGGTTACTATGCACAGACCTATCAGGCGGCTGAAAGCATTCCGCACGCGGCCCTGCCCGATCGGTTTGGGGGCGACCGGCCCTATAGTACGGCGATTTATTTTCTGCTGGAAAACCATAACCGTTCGGCTCTTCACCGCATTCAGAGCGATGAAGTGTGGCATTTCTACGCCGGTGGCCCGCTCATGGTCTACGTAATCGAACCAGGCTCAGGTACGTTGTCGACCATCAGGCTTGGTACTAACCCGGATCGGGGCGAGGTTTTTCAGGCTGTTGTGTCGGCCGGATGCTGGTTTGGGGCCAAACCCGTTGGTATGCCCGGTGAGCCTCCTTTTTCGCTGGTTGGCTGCACGGTAGCGCCCGCGTTTGATTTCGCTGAGTTTGAACTGGCCAATCAGGCATCGATGCTGGCCTTGTTTCCGCAGCATAAGGCCGTTATTGACCTGTTAACATAAAATATAGGACCGTTACATTCGTTCGTCACAGGCTGTTGACCAGTGATGAGGCCCTAACGTACTTTAGCGTTTATGAAGTTAACCTGGACTTTTTACCCACAGCCCGGCATCTCAGTCTCTCTGACGGTCATCTACGTACCGGAGCTGGATGAGGAACGCCTGGAGTCGGGTGGTTTTCTAGATAGGGATCGAAACAACGCCTATGTGGACTGGCCAACGTATCGCCGCTTTGATGAAGCTGATGTACAAAGCCGTCGGGATGCCTTTCAGCGATTAACGCCGCTGACTCCAACAGACAGCGTCAGGCTGCCGATCTATATACCTTAGTAGGATATAAAGTTGGTAGACCGGTGATAGCCAGCTCTATAGAGCACTACTCAGGCAAAACTCACTGGGTTTTACTCTGTGCTACACGCTGTTTTCCACGCGGCATACCCACTTCACTGTCTTCCTGTCAGGTTAGGGCTTGCTGGTAAAGCTTTAATTGCTGATCTAGGCTTTGGGGTAGCAACTAAGCTTCATGCTGGGGCTGAGGACGTTGCTGAACGACGAGATAATGCCCGTATATGAAAATATAATAACATTTTCATAATACCCCACAACGCGTTGTGGGGTATTTTTGCAGCCGCTTAGTAAATCTCTCCAATTATTTTCATGAACAAATCTTTACAACAAACTCTCCGAACGTGGCTTTGGTTAGTAGCCTTCCTATGGGTCCACAGTGCTGCCTGGGCGCAGACATCTCTAGCTGGGTGGGACGTAAATACTCAGACAGGGTATGGGGTGAGTCCACTTGCACCTACAGTATTGGGAAGTAATGTGACAGTAGCAGGCCTAACCAGAGGCACTGGCGTTACAACAACCGCTACAGCGGCAGGGCGAGCCTGGGGTGGAAATGGCTGGGCAGCTACAGCGGAAGCTGGAATAACGGCTAATGCTTTTGTGACCTTTACCGTTAAAGCCAATGCCGGTTATACATTGTCGCTTTCGTCGATCAATCCATTTGATTACCGACGCTCAGGTACAGGACCCACCAATGGGCTGATTCAATACCAGATCAATTCGGGCGGATTCGTTGATATAACCACCGTTCCTTTCTTAAGTTCTGCATCTACGGGAGCTCAGGCTGGCTCTATTTCATTAAGTAGTGTCACCGCATTACAGAATTTACCCGAAACCAGTACTGTCACGTTCAGGATTGTACCCTATGGCGCAACCAGCACCGGTGGCGTGTGGTATATATTCGACAGAGCCACTTCAACGGCGAGTGATCTTACGGTGAATGGGACCGTGTCGGCAGTGGGGGTACCTGTTGCCACCTTAACGGCCACACCCAACACGCTTGGTAACTTCTCAACGATACAGGGTACTGAATCGGCATCACAGAGCTATGTGCTTGCAGGTAATAATCTCGGTAGCCCAATCGCTGTCTCTGCCCCAACTGGTTTCGCCGTTAGTACCACTACTGATCCCAACAGCTTTGGTGCCACGGCAAACGTACCTGCTGAGGGCGGAAGGGTCTATGTTCGCCTGACTGGTGCCGCACCTGGGTCGGTTAGCGGGACAATAACCAACGTAAGCGAGTCGCTTATGGCCAACGTGGCTGTAAGTGGTCAGGTAAATTCAGCTACGCCCCCAGTAACTAGTGGCGATGTAGTCATTAGCCAGATCTATGGTGGCGGAGGTAACACGGATGCAACCTACAGGAACGACTTCATTGAACTGTATAACCGCGGTACTTCACCGGTAAACCTGGCGGGTTGGAGTGTTCAGTACGCTGGAGCGGGGGGAACCTCAAACTGGCAGGTTACTCAATTGAGTGGTACGATTGCTCCCGGTGGTTATTACCTCATTCAGGAAGCAGCCGGATCAGGGGGAACTGTTGATCTTCCTACACCGGATGCTATTGGAACTATTGCTATAGGTGCCACAGCAGGTAAGGTGGCTTTGGTTAATGTAGTAGGTGCCTTATCTGGCTCCTGCCCAACGGGTGCGTCTATCGTTGACTTTGTCGGGTTTGGAAGTACAGCCAGCTGCTTCGAAGGAACAGCACCAGCAACCGCTCCGAGTAACACCCTGGCTATTCTACGGGCTGGAAACGGAGCTACCGATACAAACACCAACTCGGCAGATTTTGCAACTGGTGCGCCAAATCCGCGTAGTTCTACGCCTAGCCTGACGGCTACGCCAAATAGCCTAACCGGTATAAACGGTTTGTCCTATACAGAAGGCGGCGGACCAGCCAATACAACATTCTCGGTACGTGGAGGTAACTTGAACACCGCGTCGGGTACTATTACGGTAACGTCGTCTGACGCCGCTTTTACTGTTTCGCCGACAACCATCCCGTTCAGCAACTCAGCGCTGGCCAGTACGACGCTGAGCGTTCAGCTGGTGGCAGGTCTCACGCCTCGTATCTACACAGGAACAATAATTCTGACAGGTGGCGGTGCTACGCTGAACGTACCTGTAAGTGCAACAGTAAACGGCACGGTAGCTACGAATACCCTTATTTCTACCGTTCAGGGAGCGGGCCCATCCAGCCCACTGGCTGGTCAGCAGGTAGCTATCGAAGCGGTCGTAACGAGAAATTTCCCCGGTACAGGGGGGCTTAACGGCTTCTATGTTCAGGAGGAAGACAGTGATTCGGATAATAACCCGGCTACGTCGGAGGGTATTTTTGTACTTGATCAGAACGGAGCATTTACAGGTAACGTGGGTGATAAGGTGCGCGTGACCGGTGTTGTTTCGGAATCTTTCGGGCTAACGCAGCTTACCCTTAGTGGAGCGGCGAATCTGACCAACCTTGGTGCCAGCAGCGTGCAGCCTGGCATAACCTCAGTGGTTTTTCCTGTGTCCAGTGTATCGGTTCTGGAGCAATATGAAGGGATGCTCGTAACGGCTACGGCTGCCGGCGGCAACCTGGTTGTGACCAATGTTTTTGAGTTAGGCCGGTTTGGCCGGGTTCAGCTGGCAGCGGGGGGAGAAAGCAACCAGGCAGGCACCGATGCACGGCTCGACCAATACACTCAATTTAACGTACCCAGTGTATCAGGCTATGCGGCCTATGAGGCAGAGCTAGCCAAGCGGCAAATTTCGTTGGACGATGCCAATGATACCGCAAACCCAGCGCAGGTTATCTTCGGACGGGGTGGCAATCCTCTTTCTGCGACAAACACGTTGCGGACTGGTGACGCGGTGTCGAGCATCACGGGTATTCTGGATTACCGGAGAGGGGCTTACCGGTTGGAAACAGCTACGCCTGTAAACTTTGAGCCAACGAATTCACGCTCGAATACACCACCCGCTGTGGGCGGTTCGCTGAAAGTAGCCGGGTTTAACGTCCTGAACTATTTTACGGATCTGGACAATAACCAAAGGGTCACAATTCCTGGTGGGGTATCGTTTGAGCCGCGTGGGGCTAACAACGCTCCTGAGTTCACGCGCCAAAGAGACAAGATCATTGCAGCCCTCACGGGAATAAATGCCGATGTTGTTGGCCTGATTGAAATTGAAAATAATGGAGCAGGTGCAATCAGCAATCTGGTCGATGGATTAAATGCGGCATCGGCACCAGGTACGTATGCCTATATTGACGATACAAATCTGATCGATGACCCGAACGCGGCGCCGAACGCAGTTGGTACAGATGCCATCAAGGTTGCTTTCATTTATAAACCGGGTTCTGTTACACCAGTTGGATTGCCCAGGAGTTCAAGTAATGCGGTGTTTGACCGTCCGCCTGTAGCCCAGACATTCCGCGAGAATAATGGTGGTGCTACATTCACGGCTATTGTCAATCACTTCAAGTCGAAAGGCAGCGGAGCTGGAGCCAATTCCGACCAGAATGATGGTCAGGGAGCCTCTAATGCTGATCGGGTAGCTCAGGCCAACGCCCTGCTCTCGTTTATTCCATCGGTTACGGCGGCGGCTGGTGATCCTGATGTTTTGTTACTGGGCGATTATAACGCTTATGCACTGGAAGATCCCATTCGGGCATTATCAGCGGGTGGTTATAACAGCCTTCGCCCCAATTCAGACTATTCATATTCCTTCGATGGGCGGTTTGGCTTTCTGGATTATGCCTTTGCCAATGCCAGTCTGGCCGCCCAGGTAAGCGGTTCAGCCGATTGGCATATCAACTCCGATGAGCCGATCATTCTGGATTACAACACGGAATCTAATACGAGCTTCTACAATGCAGACCCGTTCCGGGCTTCAGACCATGATCCGGTGATTGTGGGGCTCTCGCTGACTTCGCCCGTTACAGCGTTGAGCATTAGCTTTACGGCTACCCCAGCCACGCTGCTAACGACCGGGACTACGAACTTATCGGCCACGGTAACGGGTGGTACGGCACCGTACACGTACACCTTCAGCGGCCCTGGCACCATTACGCCAAGTGGTAACACCGCTACGGTAACAAACTTGCCAGCCGGTGTGCAAACCTTCACGGTAGTGGCAGGAGATGCCACCTCACCAACCAGCCAGACCATTTCAGCGACGGTCAGTGTGCAGGTAACTCAGGCTAACCGGGCACCAGTAGCTTCTGCGATTCCTAATCAAATTGCCACAACCGGTCAGGCGTTCAGTTTGGATGTAGCCTCTGCTTTCTCTGATCCGGATAACCAACCGCTGACGTATATGGCTACTGGTTTGCCTGATGGTTTAACCCTTACTGGTAGCCTAATCACCGGTACGCCTACGGTGTTGGGAATGGCCACGGTAACCATCACCGCTACTGACCCCGGTACATTGACGGCCAGCACCTCATTCAGGCTGACGGTAAACCCAGCACAGATCAGCTCACTGATGGCAACGGCTACGCCGGGCACGATCTGCCCCAACGGCACGGCTAATCTGTCTGTTGCGGTAACGGGTGGCACGGCTCCCTATAGCTACGCCTGGACGGGACCCGGTACGATCGCGAACGCGGCTACGGCTACAGTAACCGTTTCAGGGCTGACCACTACGGGAGTCAATACCTTTAGTGTGCTGGTAACTGATGCGTATAGCCAGACCGCTACGACCACCGTTACGGTAAGCGTAAACGAGGTGCCAACCGCTACCGTGACGCCTGCCAGTGCAGCGGTATGTGCTGGACAAAGTGTACTATTAACGGCTACTGAAGGCAGTAGCTACCTATGGAGTACGGGGGCAACATCGCAGGCCATCACTGCTTCGGTAACAGGTACCTATTCGGTAACAGTTACCTCGGCTAGTGGCTGCACGGCGATTGCATCGGCCAGTGTGACGGTGAACCAACCTGTATCGGCTCCGAGTATCGCGAGTGTTACGGCCATTCAGGGTACGGCCAACGTTGTGCTGAGCGCCGCCAACTGTGCCGGTACGCTCGTTTGGAGTGGGGCCAGCAGCGGGTCGGGTAGCTCGATTACAGTGCCTACCGCCACCCTCGGAGACTTTGTGTATAGCATACAGTGTAAGGTTGATGCGTGTCTCAGTGCGCCAACGTCGGTGACGGTAACCATACAGGTTCCGGCCAACACGGCCCCAACGGTTGCTAACCCAGTTCCGAACCAGACTGCCACGGCGGGTCTGCCATTTAACTACGTTATTCCAGCGAATACTTTTGCCGATGATGCTGGCGTAGCCGCGTTGGCGTATACGGTGGCTGGTCTACCCCCAGGCCTGACTTTTGCCAATGGCACGATCAGTGGGACACCTACTACAGTGGGAACGTGGAATGTAACGGTGACTGCTAAAGACGCAGGTGGGCTGTCGGTGAGCACCGTCTTCACCCTGACGGCGAAGTTGGCCCCATACAATACGGCACCGATAGCGGTAACCATTGCCAATCAGACTGCCAGCGTTGATGTCGACTTTAGTCTGACGGTGCCTGCCTTCAGTGATGCCGAGACGCCCGATGAGCTCAAATACGAGGTGGATGGTCTGCCTAAGGGGTTGGATTTCAGTGCTAAGGCAATGACAATCAGCGGTTCGCCAAAGACGGCGGGTGTATTCAGCGTTACGGTAACGGCCACTGATAAGGGGAAACTCTCGGCCAGCACCGTCTTCACCCTGACGGTGAAAGCCAATACGGCTCCTGTCGTTGTATCGCCTGTAGCCAATTCCACAATTAGTGTGAAGCAGCCATACTCGTTGAATGTTGCCTCAGTGTTCACGGATGCGGAAACGCCTAACCAACTGGATTATGATGTAAAGGGCCTGCCTAAAGACCTGGATTATAGCAAGAAAACCAACATGATCACGGGGTCGGCAGACAAAGCCGGTGTGTTCGTTGTTACGCTGACGGCGACCGATCCGGGTAAGCTTTCGACCACTACCAGCTATACCATCACAGTGAAAGCCGTCGGTGCCCGTACTGGTAATGAGTTAGCGGGGATAAGCGAGCGGGAGAATGCGTTGAAGCTGCAACTTGAGGTGTATCCAAACCCGGTGGTTGGCTCATCGGTAGCGGTACAGATTCGGAACGCGGCTGACCAGACGGTTCAACTGCGCCTGATCGACCTGCGCGGTAAAGTGGTCCGTGAGCAGCAAGTTCAGGTGTTGACCAATCAGCATACCGAGCGTATCGAGCTGAGCAATTTGCCAGCCGGTATGTTCCTGATTCACGTAAGCACGGGTAGCCAGAGCCAGTCAAAAACGATGCTGAAAGAGTAAACCAGGTTACCGGTTAAATGCAGAAAAGCCTCGCCATAAGCGAGGCTTTTCTGCATTTAATGGATACGGACGTTGCGGTTTACCTCACCCCCAGCCCCTCTCCTTGTGAAGGAGAGGGGAGCCGCTTAGCGTAGCTCTGCCGGTTAGCGAAGCTGCTGTAGAGTAGCTCCCCTCTCCTTGTGAAGGAGAGGGGCTGGGGGTGAGGCAAACCCATACTTCACGCCTGCTCATTGAGCAGCGCAACCCTTCACTTCGTAAATCGTACCATCGGCTTTTGTGTACAGGTAAAGTTTATTGTCGAGCCCCAACCCAAAGCGGAGGTCCGTTTTTTTGCTCCCACTCAAGGCCTGAAACGTGGTCACATTCCCGCTTACCTCAATGGCCATTTCCCGGATGGGTGCCTGCTGACCAATTTTTAACTGACTACTGTCGACGTAGAACACCCGGCCGTTGACAATATCGCCGAAGATGTATTTGCCCGTAAGCTGCGGAATGTCGGCTCGTGAGTAGACGAAGCCGCCCGAAATGGCATTCCCTTCGTCGTGGTCATACACGGCAACGGGGTAGGTAAAGCGATAGGCTTTGTCATCTTCGGGCAGGGGATACACCTTGCTCATTTTACCCCGGTAGTGCATGGCGAAAGTACCTTCCCGTTCGGGCCAGCCATAATCTGCGCCCGCTAGCCCCAGGTTTACCTCTTCGGCATTGGCGTGCCCGATGTCAGAAATCAGCATTTTTCCATCGGGTGCCCAGCAGATACGGTTCGGGTTCCGGAAGCCACGGCAGAAAACCTCCCTGGCCGTTGCGGGGTCGCTATCCCTGGCGTAGGGGTTACTGGCCGGAATACCATAGCGTCCGTTTTTGCTGTTGGTGCCTCGCGGGTCGATCCGTAGTATAGAGCTCCAGATATGGGTCTTGTCATTACAGATAAAATAATAGCCATTCTCGGTGGCTCCTCCGTCGCCCACGCCAATGTACAACAACCCATAGTCTGGCGTGCCCGGCCGGGCTGTTGGGTCAAACGTGATGTCCTGAACGCCGTGGATGTTCGATACCATGTTTACCCGCATCAGTTCCCGACCTGTTCCGGAAAAGACACGGCTCGTAGGATCGGGAAGCTTCCATTCGGTCAGTACCCATTGCAGACCGACTTTGATTGAATCAGCGTAGGCAAAATCGGCGGGTGCGGCCTTGGCTTTTTCGGTGTGGGTCGTGTAAAAGAGACCATTTTTGTAAAAATCCGGATGAAAGGCGTAACTCCCCAGGCCACTGCCTAAACCAGGAGCCGGGATAAAACCGGGCCGTTCTTTGGCCATATCCATATACACCCGCAGCGTATTATCGGTCATCTCATAGAGGATACCCCGCAGGTCCTGAATGAACACACGATCGGGCGCGCCCGGTAAAACCAGCATCTTATTGATCCTGGCTTTGGGTACTTTCTCGGCCGTAGCGGGAGCGGTCATGATCGCTTCCAGTTGTAGACGCAAACCAGACTGCGCAATTTTTGCCGGGATAGGGTCATCTACCGCGTTGGCCTCGTCGGCAACCGATTCGCGTTTCTGGTTACGGTGTACATAGGCCAGTATCGCGTCGATATCCGAGTCTTTCAGCGTCGGGAAAGAGGGCATAACCTGCTTGTACTCGGCCAAAAGACGAGTGGCCCTGGTATCGCCGCTGTTAATGACGGCCGGTGCATTTCGGATGAATTTCTTCAGCCAGTTGGACGATACCGCCGACGTTACCCCACCGAGGTTTGGCCCGATGCCTTTTTGTAGGAAATTATGACAGGCTGAGCAGTTGTTTTGAAAGAGCTGCTCTCCTTTTTCCAGCGTCGCTTTATCCGACAGGTAAGAGGTGGGTTGCTGACCGCTGGCCGTGGCGCAAAAACCCACAAGAATAGCCGTCAGAAGGGTCCAGAATCCGTACTGTCCTGGGCGGGGCGGGATGGCGCCAACAAGGTGCGTTTGCGGAGGCGTCAATAGCCTTTGGCTGGTAATGATACGTAACAAAGTGCCGGGGTGATTTTGGGTCGCTACGCCAAAAAGCAGTTCGTCCTCGGTTTGCTACTGTTTAGCGGGCTAATGCCTGCCGGGCTGGCATCTGATTATCACGTTGAGCGTAGTATCTTGTGCTAACGCAGGAGAACTGGAGGCTAGGGCTGCTGCTGTAGCTTGCCAACCCTCATCCTGCTTACCTTTGCCAGTATGCATCAACTTCCTTTGGTTTCGGTCGTGGTGGCTACGTATAATGGCGAACGCTTTCTGGAAGCGCAACTAGATAGTATTGTTCAGCAGACGTACCCAAATCTGGAAGTCGTTGTCGTTGATGATTGTTCGACCGATACCACGGCGACTATTCTTAGCCGATACGCCGAGCGTTACTCAGTTATCCGGGTGGTCATCAATGAAACCAACCTTGGCTACGTCCGTAATTTTGAAAAAGGAATGCTGCTCGCTACCGGCGACTACATTGCCCCCAGCGATCAGGACGATATCTGGCATCCTGATAAGATAAGCACTCTGGTGGCGCAAATCGGCGATAGTGACCTCGTGTATGCAGATTCCCGCCTGATCGATGAAGCGGGGAATAGCCTGGACATGGTTATTTCCGACGTTAAACCCGCCAAGAATTTCGATAACTGCCTGGCCTTTGCCATCTGGAATACAGCCCCAGGACATGCCATGTTACTAACGAAAGAACTGATCCGGCAGACCACGCCTTTCCCGACCAGCATGCCCCATGACCACTGGTTATGCTTTGTGGCCACTTCCCGCAAACCAATCCGATTTATTCCGCAGGTGCTGGTCGACTACCGGCAGCATACCCATAACGTATTTGGGCTCACCCATCGGGTAGAGGGCGTTCGGCGGCCGCGTAAACCCGAAAGTGAAGAACAGAAACTACGGCAGATACGCGAACGGATGCAGTTGCTTTATGAAAAGTGCCCCGCCGAACTGACGGAGCAAAAACAAGTGCTGGCGCGGCTTAACGAGAGTTATAAAAGCTTTACGCTGCGCAATAACTACATCCGCATGATGACATTTTTTCGCTATCGCGATCAACTGCTGGCTACCAAAAAGCGCTCTGCATTTCGCAAATGGTTATTCTGCCTGAAAATGTTTGTCAAAATCCGGTGATAAAGAGCAATTTCACCGCAGTAACCCTTGAATCTGCCCAACTAACTGGTCAAATTTGTCAGGTAAGAAAGTCTCCTTCCTGAGTAATTTCCCCTGCGGCGTAATGAGCCTGACTGGCGACTCATCGCCCAGATTCAGGGTAGCGAAGACCGCGTTCAGCTGGATTTCCGACAGCCGGATATGCTCACCCCGCAGGCGGTTTCGCACAATGGATTCCAGCCAAAGGGTTTCGTCGCCATCATTGGTGCTCACGTAGAGCAGGGTAAAGTCGCGGGGCAGAAAAACGTCGCGCAGGCGCTGCGCATCGCGGGCCAGTTGCCGACCTGCTTCGCTTTTGGGTTCCCAGAGCACCACGTAAATAACCCGCCCCCGGTTTTGATCGATGGCCTTTTTCATCAGATCGCCTCCGTCTCGGTTCGTGCCGGTTGTTACGTAAATACCCTCGCTGACAAACCCCCCGTTAACGCCCGGTAACTTCTCCAGTGCCAGGTAGTCGGTGCGGGCCTTTCGTACCAGCGCCGTGTCGCGCAGGGCCTGACCAACCAGGTCATTGAGCGACTGTTTTAAGTAGGGATTACCAATTTGCGGATAAATGTATTGTCCCAGCAACTGAACGATATCGAGCGTCGACTCCGCAACCGCGGCATTCAGGGCGTATCCTTTTAAGTAGTCGACGCCGACACTATCGAACAACGGCCGGGCGGTCTGAATGGCGTTCTCATAGCTCAAAAGCCGGGTGAGCGTGTCCGGATTACGCTCCAGCAGCTTCGACAGGTAGCGCACGTCGGCCGTTCGGGCCGTGTTTGTTTCACGGAATACGGCCAGCCGCTGACGGTCATTGGCGGTGAGGCCGGTTCCGTACTGGTCAATCAGCTTAGCCAGGGTTTGAATACGAATGCCACGCCCGCTGCTGGGGGTATTCTGCTGGATAAGCATCGACGCGTACGCACCAAAACGGCTGAGGCCGGTAGCGCGGCTCGGGGTTAGCAGGGCGTCGGGGCCGAGGGCCAGTGACTTGAAAAAACTGGCCGACAATGTGCTCTGCTCCTGAATGGCCCGATCGAATACGTAAGCGGCGGCATCGTAACGGGCGTTGGTAATTACCCAGTCGCGAACCAGCGGAAAGACAGACTGCTGGCTGGAGAACTGGTTCAGCGGCCCGGTAAACGCATCGTACAGGGTTGGGTAGGTCAGGTTGGCGTTGCCGCCAAGGGCCCGGCTAACGGTGCGTTTTTGAGCCGCTTCGGTAGGCTTGTTCTTCACCTCAAACGCCTTGTACTGGGCAAACTGCTGGTTGACCTGCGCGTTGACGCCCCCAAACTGAAACGGCGTGGCGGCTATATACAACGAGTCATTGTCGAGATCGATGGTCAGATTGCCGACCGAAGCTAAAAATGGCGTATTGGCGTTGCCTACAACAAACTGCATTTCCTCCTGCGGATACACGATGGGCACCGCCACCCGAAACCGCCCATCGGGTTGAAGGGGAGCCGGAAAGGCCTGCTCAATGCCAGCCCGAAAAATAGTTCGTCCGGGTAACAAGCACGTTGGGTGACTGTCGGTATAGCTGGGCCGACAGGTGACGTACCTGCCCCGATACAATCACCGAATCGACCGGAGATTGGGCAAAGGTAGCGGCCGTGGGGAGCAGGAGGAGAGAGAAAAGCAGGCGAGCCATCATGGGTACAGAGAAGTTCAAGGTCTACAAATCCAACGTCTAAGGTTGCTCCGCGCAGGTAAGTCATGTACAGTAACGTTAGACCTTGGACTTTGAACACTGGATCATTTAGGTGGTTGAAATGCCGTGGTAGCGTTCTGGTTCCTTATAATCGCGGCGGAGGGGGTGGCCCTCCCAGTCGAGGGGCAGCAGAATACGCCGCAGGTCGGGATGGCCGGTAAACCGAATACCCACCAGATCGAATGCTTCCCGTTCGTGCCAGTCGGCGGTGCGCCACACGCCGGTCAGGCTGGGCACGTGGGGTAGCCCTTCCGGGTCATCAGGATTGCTGCCGGGGCACGGTCAATTTAAGCATCAGGTCATGCGCGTACGGAATCGACGTCAGGTTGTATACCACCTCCATTGTATTCGCCTCGGAACCGTTATCAATGGCCGTTACGCAGGCCAGCAGATCGAAAAAGAGTCGGTCGTCATTCCGCAGAAACTGGCAAAGCGCTACCAGTTCATCGGGCCGTATGGTCAGATGTGGCTGCATACCCGTTGTAACGGGCTCAACCGCAAACCGTTCCTGTAGCAGCGTGGCAATATCGGCGAACGTCATTTTTTACTATCTTCTGTTTAGTGTCCTCAGTCTTCCGTCCTCAGTCCTCAGTCTTCTGTCTATCTCGTCTTCTGTCCTCTGTTGCGCTGCAAAGGCACGTATTGCTGACTTAGCAGCGCAACAGAGGACAGAAGACAGAAGACAGAGGACATTTTTCATACGTCCATTTTTACCAATGCACTGCCGCGCAATACGGGAACAATGTCGTAAAGATCGTGCTGAAGGCAGTAGGCAATGTCTTTCTGAATGCCGAGCCGTTGCAGGCGCCGCAGGTGCGAGGCGTTGGACAGGTAGCCGATCAGGTTGTCTTTCCCATCGCAATACAGCCGGTGCGCCATGAGCGCCCCATCTTCGTGCGTGGCGTAGTCGTCGCGAAGGCGGTGGGCCAGCGCGCCGGCAAAAAGCGTGTCTTCGAGGTTGGGACGGCCTTTCCAGCCTGCGCACAACACCATGACATCGTAGGTCTGGGTACGCAGGTAGCGGGCAATAGCGTCGAGGTTAAGGAACGAGCCAACCAGCACTTTCACCGCCGACCGTGACTTGGTAATAGCCAGCGTCCCGTTGGTGGTGGTCATGGCAATGTCGGTGCCGATGAGGCGCTCGTCCATGTAGCTGAACGGTGAATTGTCGAGTTCAAAGCCTTCTACGGTACGGGCGTTACGCTCGGCAGCGGCCAGGTAGCCCCGCTGTTGCAGGGCGCGGCACTCCTCGACGGTAGCCACCGGAATAATGCTTCCCACGCCGTAGGCAAAGGCCGTAACCATGCAGGAAGTAGCCCGGAATACATCGGCCACCACAACAATCGTATTGTCGATGGTGTGCAGGTGAATCAGGTCCGGGGTTAAGCAAACGTCAATTTGTTTCATGTCTGTCTGAACCAGGATTTACTTGATTTAAAGGATTTTCACGAGTCTATACCTATGATCGCTTACGCAATCAATTCTTTCTTGGAAGGCTCCTGAAAATCCTTTAAATCAAGTAAATCCTGGTTCTCATTTGGTTATGAATGGCAGTTTAACCACCTCGGCTTTCAGCAGCTTCTCCCGAACGCTGACGAAGATCTCGGTGCCGGGTTTACTCAGGCTCGTAGGTACGTAGCCCATGCCAATGCCTTTGCCCAGCGTAGGCGATTGCGTGCCCGACGTGACTTCGCCCACTACGGTACCATCGGCGGTGCAGAGTGCATAATGGCCACGCGGAATACCCCGGTCGATCATGCTGAAGCCGACCAGTTTGCGCTGAAGGCCCTGCTCTTTCTGCTGTTTCAGGGCGTCGGCATTCACGAAGGGATGTGTAAATTTGGTCACCCAGCCAAGACCGGCTTCCAGCGGCGAGGTTTCGTCGGTGATGTCGTTGCCGTAGAGGCAATAGCCCGATTCGAGGCGGAGCGTATCGCGGGCACCCAGGCCGATGGGCTTGATGCCGAAGGGGGTACCCGCCTCCATAATCGCCTTCCAGACGGCTTCGGCCTGGTGGTTCGACACGTAGATCTCGAACCCACCCGCGCCGGTATACCCCGTTGCCGACACAATGACATTGGCCATACCCGCGAAATCGGTCTTCTCGAAGGTGTAGTACGACATCGATTCGAGCAGCGCGTTGGTCAGGGGTTGCAGGGCTTTGGCGGCCAATGGTCCCTGAACGGCAAAGAGGCACATGCCGTCGGAGATATTGACCAGCTCAACGTCGTACTCAGGCGCGTATTGGTTGATCCAGTTCCAGTCTTTCTCAATGTTCGAGGCGTTGACCACGAGCATGTATTCGATGGGTGAGATCTGATACACCAGCAGGTCATCGATCACCCCGCCCCGGTCGTTGGGCAGGTACGAATACTGCACTTTGCCGTCGAACAGCAGGCTGGCATCATTGGCCGACACGCGCTGAATCAGATCGAGGGCACCGGGGCCTTTCAGGATGAACTCGCCCATGTGCGAGACATCGAAGATGCCCACGGCATTACGCACGGTGTTGTGCTCGTCGAGATCGGAGGTGTAACGAACGGGCATTTCGTAGCCCGCAAAAGGAACAATTTTGGCACCCAGCGCCCGGTGGACGGCGTCTAGCGGTACTTGCTTTAGCGACATGTTGACGGTTTTAGTGCCGCAAAAGTACAGCCTTTCAACCGGAATCTGTAGCGCTCAGACACTGCCTGCGGATTCTGCCCAAAACGGCGCTGGCAAGCCGTTAATTAAGCTGAAAGCTGATCGGTAGGTTATATCTGACCCGCACTGGCTCACCCCGCTGAAAACCGGGATTCCAGCGGCCGCTTGCCTCTTTTACAACGCGCAACGCCTCGGCATCCAGCGATGGGTATACCCCTTTCAGTATCTCATAATCGCACAGTGTACCATCGGTGCAGACTATAAATGTTACGAATACCTTACCCGAAACGCCTTGCTGACTGGCGTCAAACGGATAGCGAATTGTCTGGCCCAGGAAGTCATATAAAGCCGGTGTCCCTCCTTTAAATTCAGGATTCTTCCTTGAGTCTTTGTAGGCTATTGCCGTGCCATTAATCACGGCTTTACCCCCTAAGCACTGGCCCTGATTAAACTGCTCTTCATACGCATACGACCCGTCGGCGTAACGGCCTTTCCAAATACCCTCATGGTACCCGTCGAGGTAAGCGCCTTCTTCAACGAAGACCGTCTTTTGGGTTGAGTCACGCCTTGACGTTACCTCAGTACCGATAAACACCGTACCCTTTTCCGTCAACAACGGTAGCTTTTCCGGTGCTGTCCCAGGCCGATAGCAAGCGGTAGTACGCTTTTGTCGATTTGACCCTCTCCGGTGATTCAACAACAATGGTTCTTAATTGCCCATCCGGAAACCAGGAGGTGACTTTCTTCGTGCTAAAATCCTGTACGCTCTCAACAAGGCCATTAGGGCGGTAGGCTACGGTCAGCCCTTCGGTTCTGTCTGGCGGGCCAACGCGAACCAGCGAACCGTCTGCTCTGATGGTGTATATGAGGTTGACCCAGTCACTTGTCTTTTGCTTATGGCCCAACTGATACTGTGGGGCCTCGCCGGGCTTTTGCGCTTTGATCTCGTTCCGAATCAGGGGATACCGATTGACCTCTTTGCCGCGCTTTCCCCGCATGGTTTCGTAGAAAATTAGCTCGCCGTTGGGCAGGCCCGCAAGCGTATCCATCGGTAACGTGTGCAGGTAGGAAGCGGTTAGGGCGTTGGTGGTGGGTCTAAAGCTGGCATCATAATACACAATGGCCTTTCCCTGCTCGTAACTAATCGGCTCATTCGCCCGGAACACGACGGCATAGTTTAATGCCTGCCGAACGGGCCTGCCGTCTTTATACGCTGGTTTCCAGGCGTTGAACAAGCGCATAGCCCGCAACGCTTCCCGATCACAGTCGGGCCGTAAGCTACGAACAACCGTTACGTTGGATAGGTGGCCATTGGGTTCAACAACGGCTTTCAGGAATACTTTACCCGTCACGTTGGCTACCCGCGCCATGAACGGTTTTTGCAGGTTAGCCCACAGAAACGTCTCCAGCATGGCTGCTCCGCCTTTGGGAGCAGCGACAGAATCGACATGGAACGACTCATAGACAGGAGCCTGAGCATTGAGCTGGTTACAAAAGACTGTAACTAAGACGAGCAGAAGAAAAAAGGGACGGCAAGCGCGCATAAAACAGATGGTGTGGTGTAACGCTCAAATATAATCAGTTGTCGCTTTTGATTCAGCTTCACCGCTAGCCCATAAATTATACGGTATTCCATTAACTTGGCGCAGTCCATTCGCTCGCTAAAGGCCCACACCAGGTTGTGTGTGGCTACCACTGCTTGTATCTTCGCTGACGATCAACCCACTCCTCCGCATCGTATGAATGCAGTAAGCCCATCCCCTGATCTATTGCTCGTTACTGAACAGGACGAGGTCATCGGTATGGCCGAAAAAATGCAGGTTCACATCGACGGGGTGTTGCACCGGGCTTTCTCGGTCCTGATTTTCAATGACCGGGGCGACTACCTGTTGCAGCAGCGGGCCGTTGAAAAATACCATTCGGGCGGCCTCTGGTCGAATGCCTGCTGCGGTCATCCAACCTGGTCCACCGAGACGGCCCAGCAAGCCGGGCAACGGTTACAGGAAGAAATGGGCTTCCGTACGGCGCTGTCGCCCTTGTTCAGCTTTATCTACCATGCCTCGCTGCCCAACGGCCTGACCGAACACGAATTCGACCATGTGTTCACGGGGCAGTACGACGGTGAGATTCCCTTCAACCCCGCCGAAGTAATGGCCGTCCGCTGGATCAGCCGCGAAGCGCTCCTGCGCGAGATAGCCGATAGGCCCGAAACCTTCTCGGTCTGGTTTCGCCTGCTGGTCGATCAGCTCGAGCGGCAGAAGTAGGTGTACGTAGCCCCCCGCCCTAAAGGGTGCCTTGTCTGCGAATAAGCTACTTATTCGCAGACAAGGCACCCTTTAGGGCGGGGGGCTACGCCTGTAACGTGTTCAGCAAATCCATTACAGCGTCGTACGCTAGCCGTAGTTGCGCATTGGTGGTGCAGTAGGGGGGCATGAAGTACAGCACATTGCCCAGCGGCCGCATCAGTACGCCCCGGTCCAGCAGGTAGTTGTAGGCCACATCCCGAATGTTGTTGAAGTACGAAGTTTGTCCGCCGGTGACCAGATCGAAAGCCAGTAACGTACCCCGTTGCCGAACGTTACCCACTACCGGCGATGTCCGCAACGTTTCAGCGAAACGCGTGTGCTGTGCGGCGATCCGCTGAATATCACCCTGACGATCGTCGGTTAGCAGCAGGTCGAGGCTGGCGAGTGAGGCGGCGCAGGCCACCGGATTGGCGGTGAATGAGTGGCCGTGGAAGAGCGTCTTTAGCCTATCGTTCGATAAAAACGCGTTGTAGATGGCGTCTGTGCAGGTGGTTATACTAAGCGCCATCGTACCGCCCGTCAGGCCTTTCGAGAGGCACATCAAATCGGGCTGTTCCGCTAAATAATGACTGGCAAACAGTTTACCGGTTCTGCCAAAGCCCGTCATTACTTCATCGGCAATGAGTAAGGTACCCTGAGCGCGGGCCAGCGCAAACAGGTCGTTCAGCACAGCGGGTTCATACATGACCATACCGCCAGCGCCCTGTACCAGCGGCTCGACAATAAAAGCCGCCACGTCATCGGTGAACAGGCTACGCGCCAGGTCCAGCACCTCGGCTTCCCGACCGGGAACAGGAGCGGGCAGGTACAGGACGTCGAAGAGAAACGGCGCGAAGGGTGCGGTGAAGGCACTACGCCCGCCCACGGCCATGGCTCCGAACGTGTCGCCATGGTAGGCATCGTCGAAGGCTACGACCTTAAGGCGGGGCTTACCGATGTTATGCCAGTATTGAAACGCCATTTTCAACGCTACCTCCACGGCCGTTGAGCCATTGTCGGAGTAAAAAACACGGCGTTGGTTGCCGGGCAGAATGGGTAATAAGCGCTCGGCGAGCTGCACGGCGGGTTCATGCGTGAAGCCCGCGAAGATGGTGTGTTCCAGCGTGTGTAACTGAGCCGACACGCGTTCGGCGATGTACGGGATGGGCGTGACCGTGCAGATTGACCCACCATGATGAGATCATGTCCAGGATCTCGTGGCCATCTTCGGTGTACAGCACCGATCCGGCCGCCCGCACAATGGGAATGGGCGGGGGTGCCGTCTGCATCTGCGTAAAAGGATGCCAGATTA
The DNA here is from genome assembly GCA_963750355.1 of uncultured Cytophagales bacterium. Lineage (GTDB taxonomy): Bacteria > Bacteroidota > Bacteroidia > Cytophagales > Spirosomataceae > Fibrella. The sequence continues at coordinate 54,809 of CAVVQL010000012.1, forward strand.
CGGCCTGATCGCGTTCAGGTAGTTTCGTCATGGTAGGTTGTGGTGGTAACGAATAATGGCTCCGTGAGATGCATCTCACGGAGCCATTATTCGTAATGTACTATGTGTTGGTAGTTTGCTACCGATCGCCGATGGCTTTGAACTCGCGGAGGGTAGAGCCGGTGTAGATCTGACGTGGACGGCCGATGGGTTCTTTTTGCTCACGCATTTCGTTCCACTGCGCAATCCAGCCCGGCAGTCGGCCAATGGCAAACATCACCGTAAACATATTGGTCGGGATGCCGAGGGCACGGTAGATGATACCTGAATAGAAATCGACGTTGGGGTACAGCTTGCGCTGTACAAAATACGGATCGTTCAGGGCGGCTTCTTCAAGGCCTTTGGCGATCTCCAGCACGGGATCATTCACGCCCAGTTTAGCCAGCACATCGTCGGCGGCCTTCTTGATGATCCGGGCGCGGGGGTCGAAGTTTTTGTAAACGCGGTGGCCAAACCCAAACAGACGGAAGCCCGTTGTTTTGGCATTTTTAGCCATGTCGATGTATTTGGCAACGTCGCCACCACCGTCCTTAATTTCTTCGAGCATCTCAATCACCTCCTGATTGGCACCGCCATGCAGCGGACCCCAGAGGGCGTTGATCCCCGACGAAATAGACGAATACAGATTGGCCTGCGATGACCCAACCAACCGAACCGTACTGGTCGAACAGTTTTGCTCGTGGTCGGCGTGCAGGATCAGCAGCACGTTCAGGGCTTCAGCTACCACTGGGTCAACCTTGTAGTCTTCCACCGGCAGCGCAAACATCATGTTCAGGAAGTTTTCGATGTAGCCCAGTTCGTTTTTCGGGTAATTCGTGGGGTGACCCATCGCCCGTTTATACGACCAGGTGGCCAGCGTTGGCAGCTTGGCCATGAGCCGGGTAATGTGCAGGTCGGTGTTTTTATTCTCCTGAGAGTCGGGATAAAACGCGCTCATGGCATTGACGAGCGACCCAAGCACGCACATGGGGTGGGCGTTGACCGGAAAGCCATCGAATATCTTGCGCATGTCCTCGTTGACCAGCGTGTGGCGACGGATAGACGTGGCGAACTCTTCGAACTGTTGCTGCGTCGGCAATTCGCCGTAGATCAGCAGATAAGAGACCTCCAGAAAAGACGCCCTGGACGCCAAATCTTCAATTGAATAACCCCGGTAGCGCAGGATTCCCTCCTCGCCGTCTAAGAACGTAATGGCACTTTGGGTAGCACCTGTATTCTTGTACCCCCGGTCGAGGGTTACGTAACCCGTCTGGTCACGGAGGTTGGAAATGTCAACAGCTTTTTCGTGTTCAGAGCCTTCCAGCGTAGGAAAACTATACGAGTTGCCATCTAGAATCAGTTCAGCGGTGCTTGCCATACGTGCGTGCGAGGGTAAAAGAAATTCAGCGTTAACGGATTTTATGCCCGGTGAATGAGCAGTGGGCGAAATTAGTATCAAAAGTGATCTAAAGCCCTGCAATATGGCCGAAAAGTTCAACCATAAGGGCGGTTGTTTACAAAACTTAAAAAGTCAGCAGGCAGTTTCTGATAGGATTCAACGAGTGAAAGAAATAAAGAGTGAGAGAGTACAGGGGCTTCGCTGGCTTCACATTACTTTAGCGGGGCCCCTTTCACTCTTTCAAGCGTTGACTTCTCCCCGCGTAAAAATCTGCTGTATCAGTAGCCCCGCTGAGGCCCGGCTTGCTATTTCGATGGGCGCGTCGGCACTGGGGCTGGTAGGTCCCATGCCCAGCGGACCGGGCGTTATTACCGATGAACAGATAGCTGATATCGCCCGGTCCGTTCCGCCTCCCATAGCCACGTTTTTGCTCACCAGCGAAACCGACGCCGAGCAGATCATTACCCATCAGCGGCGGGTGCATACCAATACGGTCCAAATCGTCGATGCCCTGCAAACGGGTCAGTATGATCAGATTCGGGCGGGTTTGCCCGGTATCTGGCTTGTACAGGTCATTCACGTGATTGACCAGCAATCCGTCGACGAGGCGTTACGTATTGCGCCGCATGTTGACGCGCTACTACTCGACAGCGGCAATCCGAACCTGGCGGTTAAAGAATTGGGTGGCACTGGTCGGGTGCACGACTGGGCGCTGAGCCGCCAGATACGCGATCAGTCACCCGTGCCGATCTTTCTGGCAGGTGGCCTGCGCCCCGATAATGTTCGGGAGGCGATCGACGCCGTTCAGCCGTTTGGCCTTGACCTATGCAGTGGCGTACGCGCCAACGGCCAACTGGACCCGGTTAAGCTGGAAGCTTTTATGAAGGCGGTAAACCTATAAGGTTTCCAAAACCTTATAGGTTTTTAAAAGAACTACTTCATCTTCACCAGCGTAACGCCCTGCCCGCCGCGGTCGGCATGTTCGTCGGCCATGCTGGCTACCTGTTTGTAGGAACGCAAATGATTGCGAACCAGCGTGCGCAGAATACCATCGCCTTTGCCGTGAACGATGCGCAGTTCGGGGTAACCCAGCATCAGCGCACTGTCCATAAACCGGTCGAGTTCACCCAGCGCTTCTTCGCCCCGATACCCCCGAATGTCAAGGTTGAACGAGAAGTTCATCATCTTCTCGTTGAGGTTCATTCCCTGGCTGCGCGGCGTTTCACGAATGCCCACGGCCTCACGATACGTTTTGCGGCTCACCTTTTCCAGCCGGTTCAACTTGATGTTCGACTTCAGTTCGCCAATCCGCACTTCGGCATCTTTGCCCCGAATAGCCAACACTTCACCAATGGCCGTTTGCCCGTCGATCCGCACGTAACTACCCACGCCAAGGGGGCTATTGTCCTGCTCGAATTCTTCTTCCGGCTCTTTCGGCTTCGCGGGTTCAATAACTACTTCCGGTTTTAGCTCTTTCTGGTCAAACTGCTGTAGGTCAGCGCGTACCTGGCGGGTAGCTTCCTTATCGGCCTTCGTTTCTTTGATCTCCCGAATCGTGTTTTCGATCTTCTGATTGGCTTCCTGCACCAGCGCTTTAGCCTTGGCCTTGGCCGTATTGAGCAACTGTTTCTGCTCGTTGTCGAGCTTGGTTTTCAGCGCTGTATACTCGGCCAGCTGCTGGGCCACCTTGCGTTGCTTGATACTGATGTCGAGGTTCTTTTCCGAGAATACGCGCTTCTCAATGTCCAGCTCTTTCAGCAGCTTCTCGAAGTTTACCTGCTGCGTGCCCAGCTTCTCTTTGGCCCGCTCAATGACTAAGTTGGGCAGGTTGATCTTCCGGGCAATTTCGAAGGCAAACGACGAACCGGGCCGACCCATCTCTAATTCGTAGAGTGGTTCCAGCTTTTCGCCGTCGAAGCGCATGGCTCCGTTGATGAGGCCGGGCGTTTTGTCGGCAAACACTTTCAGGTTGGTGTAGTGCGTGTTGATGACCCCGTAGGCCGCCGACTTATTGAGTTCCTCCAGAATGGCCTCGGCAATAGCACCCCCCTGACCGGGTTCGGTGCCCGTCCCAAATTCGTCGATCAGGAAAAGCGTGCGCTTGTTGGCCCCCACCAGAAATTGCTGCATGTTGGTCAGGTGCGACGAGTAGGTACTCAGGTCATTTTCCAGCGACTGCTCGTCCCCGATGTCGATAAACAGGTTCTGAAATACCCCCATATCCGAGTATTCGGCCATGGGCACCAGCAGGCCGCACTGCATCATGTATTGCAGCAGGCCAATGGTTTTCAGGGCGATGGACTTTCCACCAGCATTCGGGCCGGAGATGATCAGGATACGCTGTTGCTCATCGAGGCGAATGCTCAGCGGTACTATGCTCTTTTTCTGCTTCTGATGCGAGAGATACAGCAACGGGTGGCGGGCGGCAGTCCAGTTCAGCACGGGCCGGTTCATCACCTGTGGCATACCGGCCTGAAGTTCACCCGCCAGCTTGGCTTTGGCCCGGATGAAGTCAATCTGCGCCAGGAAGTTGACAGCCTTGTTCAGGTCGGGCAAAAAGGGGCGGATCTGATCGGTCAGGGCCAGCAGAATCCGGTACACCTCGCGGCGCTCCTCGTATTCCAGTTCCCGTACCTCGTTGTTGCCGTCGAACACTTCGGCCGGTTCGATGTATACGGTCTTGCCCGTATCCGACTCGTCATGGACAAAGCCCCTGATCTTGCGTTTGTGCTCGGCCGCCAACGGAATCACCAAGCGGCCGCCCCGAATGGTCAGGCCCAGATCGTCGGGAATCCAGCCTTGTTGCCGGGCCGTGCGCAGCATGCTGTCCAGTCGTTTGCGGAGGTTCGATTGTTCGGAAATGATCCGCCGACGGATATTGGCCAGTTCAGGCGAGGCATTGTCGCGCACATGCCCCCGGTCGTCGATGACGCGCTCAAGCGCAGCCAGCAGGGTCTTGTCAACGGTGACGGGGTCGGCCAGTTCGGCCAGGTAGGGGTATTGGCCCTCTTCCTGATTGGCCAGAAAGCGCAGGCAGTCCTGAATGGTTTTCAGGGCCAGTTTCAGGTCGAAAAACTCATCTTCCATCAGCGTAATCCCTTCCACGCGGGCCTTCTGTAGCTGAGGGCGCACATCGAGGTAGTTGCTCTGCGGAAAGTCGGGTTCGTACTGAACGATCTGCGTAAACTCGTAGGTCTGACGCAGCAGTTTATCAATCAGTTGATGACTGTCGGTGAAGCGAATCTTATCCACATAATCCTGCCCCAGTGGGGATATGCAGGCCTGCCGGAGCAGTTCGCGGATTTTGTCGAAACCTAATTTTTGTTCGAGCGTATTGGGGTAAAGCATTCAGGAAGTAAGGCCTTTCGTTAGTGGGCCTTAGCTATAACAGCAGGGCAGGGTCGGGGGTTCTGTTCGGCCTGGATAGGGAATTAAGAATGTAGAATTAAGAGTGAATAATGGCGTTACCGAAGTACCGTTCTGGTGCTCTGGCAACGCCATTATTCACTCTTAATTCTACATTCTTAATTACTTTACGCTCTTACCTACGTCGAGCAGATCATCGGCCGACATATAGCCAATGGCTTTTTTGACCAGGCGTCCGTTGCCGTTGATGAACAGGAGCGTAGGGTACGCTTCGAGCGGATACATCTGGGCAAGGGCGGGGCCTTCGCCTTTTTCCATGTCTATTTTTACGTTGATAAACCGCTTATTGAAGTAGTCACCCACTGTTTTCTGGGTGAAAACGTTCTTCTGTAGCATTTTGCAGGGGCCACACCAGCTGGCGTAGGCGTCCAGGAAGATCACCTTATTTTCGGCCTTCGCTTTCTTTAAAATATCGGCCCATCGAGCACTGGTAAACTGAATACCCGCTCCTTTTTCGTCATCATTGGCCGGGGTGAACGACGAGGCGGTTAATAGAACAACAAGGCACAGGCTAAGTAATCGACGCATGATTGGAAACGGTTATGATACGTACCTAACGAAGAGACCCTCTACTTTCGTTTCTGTAAACTGGTAGATACCCCAAATTTACCAGTTCTTCCCTGAACACGAGGCCAAATCCTCACTGTAGGCCCAAACAAAAAGGCCGACAATCTCTTGTCGGCCTTTAGTTGAAACACGCACCTTACTCGTCTGTACTGCGGTTCCAGTCAGCATCGGCTACGTGGGTTGGCTGTGTCGTTGCCGTTGGCTGGGTGTCGTCGTCGTTCTCGGCAATCATCTCATCGGCTGCTTCCACATCCTCAGCCACCGAAGTGCCGTTGGCTTGGTCGTTCAGGCGCGATGGTAGCTCATTATCCAGATTCTTATCGTTTAATTGGGCCAGTCCACTGTTGGGGTCATTACCCATGGTGCTGTGCATTTGCTGAGCCGCGTGAGACTCGGTACTTTCTTTGCGAATGTTGCTTGAAACGCTCATGATTTTGTTGAGTTTATTTGTTGGATTTGGAATACCGTTACTCAGATCCTGGCGCGAATATGCCCTGCTAGGCTACCGGCCAGGGTCAGTTGGTTAATAAGTTGGTTGGTGATCGATAGATGTACCGGTCTCGGCTACGTCTTCGTCCGTGTCCTCCTGCGATACAGGCGTATCCGCATCTGATGTATCAACAGCACCAGTCTCGTCCTGCTTTTTTGCTTCCTTCTGGGCGTTGGGCACGCTCACGACCGGGTCAGAGGCATAATCGTCGGGACCGGCTGTGGTTACGCTAACGGTCGAGGTGTTGTTCTGGGCAATGCTGGGAGCCGCATTCTTAGCGCCTTCTTCGGTCACTTCCATCGTGCTGTTGTCCATGTCGCCCATCCGGATTACCCCGTTCTGGCTATCCATGTCCTGACTACCCATTCCCCGGATGTTTCGTCCGTTCTGGCCATCGCGGATTTCGGTACTGTCTAACCCATTGGCCGAGTTTTCCTGCTCCTCGTTGTGGAGGTTATCACCCTCGAAATCATCATGCGTTGAATCGTCGCTGCTGAACGAATTCTGGTTCTGCTCTTTGTCCATAATGTGAATCGCTTTAGCCTGTTGAGTAACTAGAGAACTCACTTTTGGCCAAAAGGTTAGTTTATTTAATGGTATAATCCAGATTAAAACTGTCCTTTTAATAAAAATTGAGTGACACCATTGTTAATGTCTACTATAAAGTTTGATATTTGGTAATTGAAACCAGGTCAAGACTATTACTCTATACGAATAGGTATTATTTACTAGCAGGCGGGTAGCCAAAACGGCCTTCAAGATCTTAATAGTTGGATAAAGCGTAATTAAAAAGCGAGCCGATGCTATCGACCCGCTTTTTTGTGTTCGGCAGGGTATCGTCAGGGTTGCCCTGCCTGTCTACCACCGCATGAACAGCACACAAAAAAGAAGGCCATCTGGGTAGACGGCCTTCTTTTTTGTGTGCAACAGGTACTAAGCTTGCCTAGTCTACATCCCAGAACAGGCGGGTGGTAAAGGCATCGATAGTACCCTGCGCTTTTACGTTTTCACCGTTTGAGCCCGACTCTGTATTCGGGTAGAAGAACCGAACAGGCCGTTTGGTTTCGCCAACCAGCTGAACGCTTTGTGGGATGACCGGCAGGCCCGTTTTCCGATATTCCGACCAGGCTTCCAATCCGCTGAAGTTAGCCATTGCAAGCCATTTCTGAATAGAAATGGCTGCCAGTTTATCGGTTGAGGCCTCCCAGTCATAATTATTGACTTTGCTACCCTTAAAAGCGGTGGCCCCTGCCGTGTTAGCGCCCAACGTACGGAACGACTGGGTGATACCCGCTTCAAAGTACGACTGTGCTGTGCCAGGCAGCGTAACATCGCTGTAGCGCTGCTTCGCCTCGGCCAGCAGGAACTGTACTTCAGCGGCAGTCATGATAATGTATGGCCGACTGTAATCACCTTTGACGAGCAAGCTTGGTCCAAGCGAGCTGGAACTGGCTGGCAGATAACCAGAACTAGCCCCGAACGGTGTACCCGAATAATTGGCGGCCACTTCTTTGGCCGTACTTACGCCGGGATTGGCTGAACTCTCACCACCGTTGGCATAGCCAATGCGCTTCAAGCGAAGTGTATCACCCGACGCCTTCAGGCTGTTGACCAGAAACTGGGTTAAACGCGGGTAATTGTTCAGAGCTCTTTTGGCTCCGTTGGCATCATAGCCCCACCGGTCATACACAGGATTCAGCTTGCCGGCTGTTGCCAGAAAGAATGAAGGACCACCCACACCAACATCTTCGCCGGTGATGAAGCCTGAACCATTGGTCACAATCTTGTTGATCTCCGTTTTGATGTACGTATCGCGGCCTGCAACCCGTGCCTGACGCATCAGAATGCGCATTTTCAGCGAGTTGGCAAACTGAGCCCATTTGGTCGTATTGCCTCTGAAGACAATGTCTGAGCCCGTAAAAGCACTGGCGAAGGCATTGGCCTTCAGATCAACAAGTGCTTCGTCCAACAGCGTGATCAGTGATTCGTAGATCGCTTTCTGATCATCGAATTTTGGGGCGAGCGAAGCTGTGCCTTTCAGGGCATCGGTGTAAGGAACATTGCCATACATGTCCACCAACTGTTGGAACAACATGGCCTTCATTACCTTGGCCGGGCCCTTCAGAAATTTCTGGTTCTGCACGTCGGCATTATTGATCACAAACTGATAATCCTGTAGGTTATCGTAGTAACCGTCCCAATAGTTGAAATCCCCGTTGGTAAAGTTGTAGGCGAACTGAGTCGTGTTGATAATATATCCGTTCGACTGTGTCCACTGACCGGCCCAATAGGAGCCGATCTCGTTGGGGCCAACCATGTTATTAGCGCTCGTGATTAACGCATTCGTAAACACGTAGTTCGGCGACGCCGTAGGTAACGTATTGGGGTTCGTGTTGATGTCGAGAAACGATTTCTGACAGGCACCGCCAATAACACTTACCAGTAAAACTAAAAGGAGTGACTTTATTTTCATTGAAGTAGCGGTCAATGTTTACTAAAATGTGAGGTTGATGTTCACACCGTACTGACGTACTGGTGGAGTCTGCGACGTATTGTTGATACCCAAGCCGTTACCAGTCGTGAAGCTATACTCAGGGTCAGTGTAGTAGTTCGATTTGTCGACGATCGTGAGCATGTTCCGGCCGTAAACCGCAATGCTGGCTCCTGAGAAAATCTTTGTCTTGCTCACCAGGCTTTGTGGTACGCTATACGACAGGTTGATGTCGCGGAGTTTGATGAACCAGGCTGGTGTAACAAAGTTCTCAGAGATCAGCCGGTAGTTATCGACCCACAGACCGTATTCCGGCTCGCGAACCTTGATCGTTGTGTTGGGCGTAACCGTTTTTCCGTCGGCGTTCAATACGGCCGAGTTCGGGAAGATCTGATCCAGACGATTGTCTGTCCACTTACCCGAGCCGGTGAACGTCATCTGACGACCCAGATCGCTGTACATTACGTTGCCACCGCGGTATTCGAAGTTGAACGTGAACCCGAAGTTACCATAGGTCATTTTCGAGCCCAGGCCAATAATGTCACGGGGTAGGGTACCGCCCCGTTGCGACAGTGTCGTTTGGCGTAATGGATAGCCCGTTGTAGCGCTGATCAACCGATAGCCAGAGCCATCGGGAGCGTACTGATATCCATCCGTTTTCAGCATCGGGAAGCGTGTTCCTTTGATTACGTTGGTATTGGCATACGAGTAGCCACCAATCTGGAATTCATCGATGCCCGGATACAGGTCAACAACTTTGTTATCGTTGTACGAATACCGGATGCTGGCATCCCAGCCAAACTTACCACCCCTGGCAATCAGGTACTTCAGTTCGGCTTCGTAGCCCCAGTTCTTGGTTTCGCCCACGTTGATCAGCAGGTTCGAGAAGCCCGTTGTGTTCGGTACCCGAACCGTAATCACCTGGCCGGTAGACCGCTGCGTATACGCCGATACGTCGATGTTTACCCGGTTGTTGAACATCTGGAACTCACCACCCACTTCTGACGAATAAACTACTTCGGGTTTCAGGTTGGCGTCGGGCAGCACGTTACCGACTGTCAGACCAACCGTGTTGCCATACGGGAAGTTGGCCCCGTTGTTATACACCAGGTCGAGACCATACAGCGGAATATTGTCGTTGGCGTTTTTGTTGTAGTTCACCCGCAGTTTGGCGTAGTTCAGCACACTGCTTTTTAAGCCTGGGATCGCATCGGTAGCAATGAACGAAACGGCCGCTCCGTAGTAGGGGTACGAATAGAAATCTGTTGGCCGGTTCGGCTTGAAGAAAAGCGACGTCTGGTCATAACGGAACGTACCATTTAGAATCAACCAGTTTTTGTAGTTACTGGTCAAGTCGGCGTAGTAACCAACCCGGCGCTGTAAGCTGTTTGCTTCGCCACCGGTCAGTTCACCCTGACGATTGGCTACATTATACACATCGGGCACCACAATAGAGCTCGACCCGACCGAGATCGATTTGGTACCGCGCTGGTAAATGCTATAGCCTAAAATCAGCTTATTCGAGAAGTCACCAACGTTTTTCGCCAGCTGAACCTGAAATTCGTTATTGATAACGTTTTCGGTGGTCGAGTAGTCAGAGACAGAGCCAAGCTGATCGGTAATGGCCCGGTAAATACCCGTACCATCATCTTCACGGAAATATGGCGGCGGAATAAACGACTTTGTCTTGGCCCAGTCAGAGTACAAAAACTTACGGGTGAAGTCTTTCCCTGTTCGTGAGTTGTTCATAACACCGAGGCGGTTGGTGAGCGTGGCCCAGGACGCAAGCTTATAGGTTAAGTTTATGTTGCCCGTAATGTTGGCGTCTTTGTAGTTCCTGCGCTGGTTATCTGCGTTGAAATACGGGTTATTGTAGTAGTCATTGTAAAACCCGTTCGGATTGGCGAACTGATTGTTCTGCCAGTCGCGCAGGTCGTTCAATGGCAGGTTGGCGGGCTGGTTGATGACGTCGAAATAAAAGTCAGACGACGTTCTGTCGTAATTGGCCTGGGTATAGCTGGCATTGAAACCAGCGGTCAGGCGGTCATACTCGCGGGTAGCCGTTAACCGGGCACTCGTCCGCTCGCTCTTGTCGTGAGGAACGATACCGGCGATCTTCTGATTTTCGACCGACATGTAGTATGTGCTATTGTCGTCGCCACCCTGGAAGTTGATCTGATTGTTCATCGACACGCCGGTGTCGAAGCTCTTAAGCCGGCCATTAGGCACGGCCGAGTAAGGCACTATCAGCTGACCGCCACTTTCCGTTGTCCGGCCCAGCATACGTGGTGAGCCATCGAAGGGATCACCAAACTGCTGGTTTTCGTATGAACGCCAGTTGCCCTGCATCCGCACTAATGGGTCGCTGCTGTAGCCGGCTGAACCAAACGATGGATAGTAGTGCGAACCGGTGCCGTATTTCTCCTGGAACTGTGGCAGGAAGCTGATCTGGTCAAAGTTGGTGCTGTTTGAGTAGTTTACCTTGAGCTTACCTTTCGAGCCCCGTTTGGTTGTTATGATCAGCGCCCCGTTAATACCGGCTGAACCATACAAGGTAGCGGCCTGCCCACCTTTCAGGATCGAGACGCTCTCGATGTCGTTCGGGTTGATAAGCGCCAGTACTGTAGATGTGGTCTGCATCCCATCCAACACCACCAGGGCTTCGTTGTTACCGGTCAGCGAGCGGAAACCACGCAGCACGATCTTCACAGCAGGGTCTACGCTGTTATTCACGTTGTAGACGGCCAGTCCGGTTACCTTGCCCGACAGCGCCTGAGCTAATTGGGGCGAGCGGCCAACGGTAACATCTTCGGTTTCCACTTTAGAAATGGCATACCCAATTTCGCGCTGACTTTTGCGGATACCCTGCGCCGTTACCACCACTTCCTGTAGTTGAGAAGCATCGGGTTTAAGCGTTACATTCAGCGTCGTCTGCGTACCGGTAACTACCTCCTGGTTGGCAAAGCCAATAAACGAAAACACCAGCCGTGCGGTACCTGATGGTACACTGATCTTGTATTGGCCATCAGCATCGGTGGTTACGCCACGGGTAGTCCCTTTAATGGCAATACTTACCCCTGGCATCGGGGCTCCGTCCTCGTTAGAAGTCACGCGGCCGGTAATTACCCGGTCTTGCGCTAAGAGAGGAACACTTAAGAAGCACAGCAGTAGCTGCACTATCAGTAAAAGTTTTCTCATTGGTAGAAAGTTGATTGATTAGTTAAGTATTAAAAAAATGTTAACAATTTGCCAAAACTACCAGATAGTTGTCAGGCGAACAAATTGTTGTTAAGCTTTTCATCATAATATTCATGTTGTATTTTCAGCAGAAAGCTTCATAAAATTCTGTAACGAGCGTATTTACCGGCTACTTGACAAACAAAATGCCCTCTAGTTACATTAGAGGGCATTTTCATATAACTAACACTGGCATTAAAAGTATCATGCTCTTGAAACCAGGAAGCAACATATTGGTTTGTCTACGCGTCTTTTCAGTCTGCTTAACTACATGGGTGGGCGTTACTTGCAGAATAGTAAGAAGTGGTTAATTCGGCTTAGTATATACATAGAAGAGCGGTGCCAGCCTATGCCGACACCGCTCTTAAACTAAGCAGTAATCAGGAGCTTACTCCCGCGTTAGCGTTTCGTTGATCACCCGGTCGCCACCTGCCCCTGCATACTTATAGTTCAGAGTGTAGGTCTTGGTAGCTGGGTTGTACCTGTTCACACCAAACTGTACGGTACCTGTATTGGCCGCTCCTTTCGGGATTAACGTCACCGTGTTGTCGGCGTTTACACGCAACTGCATCAGCCAGCCGCTACCACCTAAATCGGCAAAGTTGGTTTGTACGGTATTTAGGTCAATCGTCTGAAGCTCTTTTTCTTCATTGATTGCTCTGGCACCGGCCGTTGGGTGCGTAAACGTACCTTTTGCTATGTATGTACCATCATACTGATTCTTTAGCTTCAGCGAGATGATCTTGTAGCCAAAGTTGCTGCTCACCCCCACATTATTGCTCGTGCTGGTTACCCGGATCGGCAAGGCGTAGTTGGCGTTGTTATAGCCCACCTGATCGGTGATCTTGTCGGCTCCCGAGAAGAAATTGACCGTTACCGGTGCCAATCGCTGACCTGCCTTGATCGTCGTTGTGGTCGTGGTGAACTGATACAGCGAAGAAGGCAGGGGCTTGTAGCTCGTGCCGTTGGCCGCGTTGTACTGCGTGAGCACAGAGGGGTCAACGGCCAGCGTTACGGTCACATCCTGCGCCAGTGTTTGCGGGCCAGACAGGTTGACGTTGAAGGAATAGCTAACCGGTGCTGTCTGAATGGTCAGACCCTGATTGGCCACGACGCCATAGAAAGCCGACGTTGGAATGTCGATCACCGAAGAAGCCCCCGCGAAATCGACGAAGTGAGCGTCGTCTTTGAGGCAGGAGGTCATGCTAACTGCAATACCGCCCGCTACGAATAGACTGAGAAGTTTTTTCATGGTATTTGATGATTTTTCTTACTTAATCCAGAAAATCTTTGTCTTGTCGAACTGGCTATCAGCTCCCTGTGCTTTCACCGCCGTCTCGTTGTACTGCGTTTCCGTTTGTGGGTACAGTAACCGGGCAGGTATCTGCTTCACCGATGTGCTGGGGTCCTGCGAAATGGGTACCGCCGGAATGCCCGTACGGCGGAAATCACTCCAGGCTTCAAAGGGGGCTATTCCATTCAATGAATTCCATTTCTGGGTCAGAATCAGGGTCAGCTTGTTGGTAGCCACATCCCAGGTCACGTTGGGGTTACCGCTATCCAGAAAAGCACGGGCATAGTCTTCAGCGGTGCCCTGATCATCCTCGATGCCCAGGTATTTATACGACTGGGTAATTGCCGATTCGTACAGGGTTTTAGCGTTGCCGACGATATAACCCCGCTGAACGGCTTCGGCCTGTAAGAACAGCGCTTCAACCGACGACATGATGATGGCATCCTGCGTAGCGCTCTGTAGAACGCCCGGCCCGATACTCGACGTCTGACTGTTGACTACCGGAGCAATTGTTCCGAAGAACGTAGCGTTGAAAGCGTTGCCACTCACCGGATTATAGAATCCAAATATGCGGTCGTCCTGCGTGCTGATCAGGAAGTTCAGGGCATAACGACCTGCGCGGTATACGTTGTTATTTTCAACAGGCTGCCCGTTTACGCCATTACCGAAGGTAGCATAGAGCGGGTTCTGCTGGTTGGATGAATTGACGTAGCCCGGATTGATCGCGGCCGATTCGCCCGCCTTCAGGAAGCCATAAGGAGATGCTTTCAACACCGCCAGGGCCGACTGAATGAAGGTCTGCCGATCCGCTTTCTCGCTCTGACGCAAAATCATGCGCAGCTTGAGCGTATTGGCAAACCGACGCCATTTCCCGATGTCGCCTTTGAACATGATGTCATTGGCACCGGGGTTATTGATCGTGGCACCGGCCGCCGCCTGCTTATCCCCATCGGCAAAGAGGGCCAGGGCGGCATCGATCTGCTTGAACAGGTCTTCATACACCGCTACCCCCGTATCATACGTAGGCTGCGGGGTATTTAGTCCCTGCAAGGCCGAGGTATACGGAATGTTACCATACGTATCGACCAGAATCTGAAAGTGAAACGCTTTCATAATCTTGGCCATCGCCTGCGCATACGGCTGCTTTTGAGCCGCCGACTGCTGCTCAATGTAGTTGTAGTTCTTCAGGTTGGTATACGCGTTGTTCCAGATACCCTGGTTGAACGTGTTGGTAAACTGGTAGTTCTTATCCGATGTGCTGATCGAATAGTTACCACTCCAGTTCCAGTAGCCCATCCACAGGTTCAGAAACGCAAAGCTGGTCTGGTAATAGGTGGCGGTGTTGGCCAGCGCATTGGGCAGCACCAGTTCAGGCGTGGCCGCCGTCACCTGGTTGGGATTGTTATTGACGTCGAAAAACTCGTCTTTACAGCCCGATGAAACGGCGAGCAGCAGAGCCAGTGATCCGAGTGCTATTTTTTTGCTAATCATGAGTATGTTCTTGTTTTACAGTTAGAAGCCAATACCCACCCGGAAACCGTAGAAACGGGTTGGTGGCGTCTGGTATTCATTGGTGGTACCCTGTGCGTTACTGTTATCGAGCGAGTATTCCGGATCGGTGAACACGTTCGTCTTGGGGCGAATCATCAGCAGGTTCCGGCCCGTCAAGGCGATATTGAACGTTTTAACGAATTTGGTGAAGCCCAGTACACTGGCTGGGATATCGTAGCTCAACGCCAATTCGCGAAGCTTCCAGAAATCAGCGCTGGTTACGTAGCTCGAACCGGCATTGTGGTAGCCCGAGTTGGTCCAGAATTCCAGGTTGCCGTCGCGGGTGGTCACGTTCGTGTTGTTGCTGAATGAGCCATCGGCATTGGCGATGACCGAATTCGGGAACACGAAATTCTGCCGATCATTGTAGGTGGTCCGAATGCCCGAGCCAGTAAACTCAAGGGCGTTGCCCAGGGCGTTATAAATCACGGCACCACCCCGGTATTCGATCACTGAACTCAGGGTCAGGCCCGCAAAGCCAAAGGTGTTGGTCAGGCCAAAGCGGTGCTTTGGCTGGGTTGTGCCCTGGAATTTCAGTTCAGTATCCAGAATGGGGTACCCTGTTACGGGGTTGATAACCGGACGGCCCACAAACTGACCGCTGGCATCGTAATACGACCCACTTGGGTTGGTGTTCTGCACACGGGCGATATCTGTCGTATACAGGGCCGGGTAGTTTAACCCTTTGGCGGCATATACGTCAGAACCAGCTCCGTTCGACAGCGGGATGTTTACCCGATCAAGACCCGGATACACGTCGCTGACAATGTTGCTATTGTAGGTGTAGTTGGTACCGATGTTCCAGGTAAAGCCTCCCGCATTAACAATTGGCCGCAGTGTTTTCAGTTCAACCTCGAAGCCCTGGTTCTTCATCGTACCCGTGTTGATGAGTGCATTGGTATAACCCGTCGAGCGCGACACCTGAATGGGCACGGTCTGATTGGTTGTCTCCGTGTTGTAGTAAACGATTTCGGCGTTTACCCGGCTGAACAGACCAATTTCAAGACCAGCTTCCAGGTTCGTGGTGAACTCTGGTTTCAGGTTAGGGTCATTCAACCGGTTGCTGAGCTCAAAACCAGGCTGGCTGCCGAAGGGAAAAAACGCACCCACGCCCTGACCAGGGTTGAACGTATTCTGCAACTGATAGGGAGCTACGTTTACGTTACCGGCCTTGGCATAACCACCCCGAACTTTCAGGTACGTGATAGCGGTGTTGTTTTTCAGTGCCGGCACAGCCTCTGACACAATGAACGACACGTTGGCACCAGGGTAGAAGAACGAGCGGTTGGCCGGTGCCAGCAGCGAGGTCCAGTCATTGCGGCCTGTCACGTTCACGAACAGATAGTCCCGGAAGCCGAGGGTCAGATCGGCAAAGGCACCAACCAGGCGGTTCTGCGAGGTAAACTCCGACCCCACCAGCTGCCCCAGCCGGTTAGCGATGTTATACACACCCGGTACCACCAGTTGACCAGCCGATGAAGCGATCTGACGGGCGTACTGAATCCGGGTTTGCTGACCCAGAATCAGTTTGGTGGTGATATCGCCGAACTTAGGTGACAGTGTAACCAGCAGGTCACCGGTAAACCGGGTGCTGGTTGTGCTCTGATCGGACACATTACCGTTGACCTGCCTTACCGATGAGGCGATGTTACCCGCGCTCCAGGGGTCAGACTTGGCGTAGTCGGTAAACGAAACGGCGGCCAGATTACCCTTATACTGGCTGATGTTGATCTGACCACCCAACCGGTACAGCACATTAAGCCAGGGCTTAAACTGGTAGGCTACGTCGGTGAAACCCTGCACGGCATAGATATCCGTCTTATCCCGTGAGTTGTTGCCCGACACCTGCCACCAGGGGTTTGGGTAGTAGGCGTTGAAATAACCGTTTACATCACCAAACGGACCGTTGATGTCCATGATCCGGGGGTCGCGCAGCGGGGCGTGAGCGGGCTGGTTCAGCACGTTCCAGTAGAGGGGTCGGCCCTGCGAAAAGTCGCCGCTTTCCTGGTTGTAGTTCGAGTACGTGAAGTTCACCTTACCATTGGCCGAGAACTTACCGATGGTGCGGCCCCCATTCAGCAGTACGTTTGTCCGGGAGAACTTATCATTCGGAACAATACCATTCTGATCGACGCGCTGAATGCCGAGACCGAAGTACTCCGAGGCATCGCCGATGCGGTACGACAGGTCGTGCTGTACGGTGGTTCCGGTGTTGAAAAATGCCCGGCGAGGATCTTTACCTGTTGAGGAGAACGGTACTTTCAGGGTATCGAGCCGGATAGTGCCATCGGCCCCGCGCACCTGAACACCATAACCAAGCGGCTGCATGGAGCCGTCGTAGCGCGGACCAAACTGCTGGTTTTCGTAAGGCACATACAGGCGGTAGCCATTGGCGTCGAGGAACGGAGCGCCTTCACCCCCGTTTGAGCTGAACGTGCGCTGTAGGTCGGGCATGTACGAAATGCTCTCGAACTGCGTGTTGTTGGTGTACGATACCTGCGCCTTGTTTTTGGCACCACCCCGCTTGGTGGTAATGACCAGTACTCCGTTCGAGGCATCGGAGCCGTATAGGGCCGCCGCGCTGGGGCCTTTCAGCACCGTGGTCTGCTCGACGTCGTTCGGGTTGATCGAGGCCAGAAACGAGATGTCGGTCAGCACCCCGTCGACAACCAGCAGGGCCTGGTTATTACCCAGAAACGAGCGGTTACCACGGATGGTGAGGCGGGGGTTCGAGCCAACGCCGTTGTTGGTCAGGTTAACCTGCAAACCGGCTACCTTACCGGTTAGGCCACTGGCCACGTTTACCGGGGCTGCCTGAATAATCTGCTCGTTGTTGACGCGGGTTACCGAGGTGCCGATTTCGCGGGCATTGCGCTGAATACCGAAGGCCGTAACCACTACCTCATTCAGGTTGGTGGCGTCGGGGGTCATCGTTACGTTCAGCGTTGTCTGGCTGCCGGTAACGATCTCCTGACTGACAAAACCGATAAACGAGTAGATCAGTCGTACTGTACCTGATGGGACACTGACCCGGTATTGGCCGTCGGCATCGGTGGTTACGCCGCGAGTGGTTCCTTTTATAGCAATGTTTACACCAGGTAATGCGGAGCCGTCCTCGCCTGAGGTAACGCGGCCGGTAATTACCCGGTCCTGCGCCAGCAGAGGAACGCTGAATAAACACAGCAGTAGCTGTGTCATCATTAAAAGTTTTCTCATTGTGAGTGAAGCGATTAGTTTACGTGTAAAAAGGCACTTGTCTATAACCAAAATTACCAGATAGTTGTCAAGCGAACAAATTGTTATCGGCGCTTTTTAACATATATTTATTTGGTGATCTGGGAATGAGTTTATATAAAATTTTGTCTGAGAAGTACTTAGCCAATACTACTCAGCATACGAAAAGCCCTGCCGAAATCTGGCAGGGCTTTTCGTAGTATAAATTACTTATTTTTAAAAGCCTGGCTTATACGGCCTGAGTCAACTGCCTGGCTACAACCTGACCGCCCAGTAATTCGGCCAGTAATTCATCGACATTGACGGTCGCAAAACTGCTGGCGTAGTCCGACATGGCGTAGGGAATAATCAGCGTGTTGCCGTGGATCTGACCGCCGCAACTATACACTACGTTGGGTACGTAGCCTTCGCGCTCGTTTTCGTCGGGGCTTATGAGGGGTTCTTTTGTACGGCCCAACACTTTACACGGATCGTTGAGGTCGAGCAAAAAAGCACCAATGGCATACTTGCGCATCGGGCCCACGCCATGACTCAGCACCAGCCAGCCCGCTTCCGTTTCGATCGGCGACCCGCAATTGCCCAACTGGACGTACTCCCAGGGATAGGTTGGCTTGACGATCAGTTCTTTAGTCTGCCAGAAATACAGGTCATCGGAAAACATCAGGTAGATGTTCTCCCCATCCTGCCGCGACAGGGTCGCGTATCGCCCGTTGATTTTGCGCGGAAAGAGCGCCATACCTTTGTTCTGTACTTCGGCTCCGTTCAGTGTGCTGATCGAGAAGTGCGTAAAGTCTTTGGTCTCCAGCAACTGGGGGAACGTCACCCGGCCATTGTAAGCCGTATAGGTAGCGTAGTAGGTCACTTCGCCGTCGTCGTCACAAAATTCAACAAAGCGGGCGTCTTCAATGCCATTGGTCTCGTTGGGTGAATGCGGGAAAATGCACCGCTCGTCGATGCTCTGGTCATCGTCGAAGTGCATTTCGTAGTTCGATCGGGCCAGCGCGAGCAAGCCGCTCGTAATAGTTTCGTATTCGGCGTTGTGCCTGAACTGACTCATCACCCGTTTCACCTGCGCCTCAATGTCCTGAAGGGTGAACTCATCGCTGAGACCGGCCAGGATACCTTCCGAGATACTGTTGATTAACCGAAGCTCATACAGCTTTTTAACAAAGGTATTCTTGTCGAATTGCTGACTGACAATGGCCTCTGG
This sequence comes from uncultured Cytophagales bacterium, assembly GCA_963750355.1. Taxonomy (GTDB): domain Bacteria; phylum Bacteroidota; class Bacteroidia; order Cytophagales; family Spirosomataceae; genus Fibrella. The sequence continues at coordinate 73,726 of CAVVQL010000012.1, forward strand.
TGAGGTAACGTACCTGGACGGCTTCTGCACAACTACTTTTCCTTCCCGGTCAATGTAGCCGGTACGAAACGAAATCGACGAAATATGCCCTTCGCCGGTAGCGCGCAGGCTTACGATAAACCGTTTGTAGCCGTCGGGTAGGTTAGACTGATCGGGGTGCCAGATCATCGACGGGTTGAAGAGGGCGGCCGACTCCAGCGAATACTCCATGGTGAAGTACGCACCCAGCAACAGTTTACGCTCGTCGCTCAGCGGTTCGTCGGTCAACAGGTGGGCTTTCACCTGGTCGAAGCGGCCCAGAAAAAAGGTGTTTAGCTTGTGGTGGCGGTTCCCAAATTCACGAATCACCTCATCCAGTTTCTGATGAACCTCTTCTTCGGTTAGTGAATTAACCCGGGCAATTATTTTCAGCACGCGGGTACTGCTGCCCAGATCGAATGGTCGGAACAACACACGAGACGGGTCGGGGCGCAACACAACGCCGGTACGAATGGCTTTTAGGCTCATAGGGTAAGTTAGTTTCAGGTTTCATGTTTCAGGCGGACCGCCTGAAACATGAAACCTGAAACTCATTCATGATAACGCGCTGACTACTGAGCGGGCGATTGATTTTTCGATTGATGGCTGAAAAGCCTGTTGCAACTCAACCAGTGACAACAGATAAGACAGCGTTGATTCGGCGCCCTGATTCTGATTGACCCGGTCGATATGCAGGCCGTCGCGGCAGCCACCGGTAAGCGAATCATAAAGCGGTAAGCCCAGGTCGTTTACCCCCGTAAACCAGCGGAAAACGCGCATTGCCTGCCGTTGCCAGTCGGTATTGCCCGTAATGCGCCAGGCAGTGAGGCAGGCCGATATAGAGCTGTACGCTTCCAAGGGTTGCTGGTCGAACTCAGCCCGGTGCTCGCCCCGGCTATGGAAGCCGTTGGAGCCAATGGGTTGAAAATGGCTGCGGTTATCCGTCGACGAAGCAGGCTTTGCCGTTTGCAGCTCCATAAGCCAGGTGAGGGCTTTCAGGCCAACGGCAACCGCTTCGGCATTGCCCGATACCAGCAGCGCGTGGCACAGTACCCCGTTATCATACGCTACGGTGTCTTCAAACCACTGCCAGTCGGGCGTTGCCGTTTCACTGAACCGGAACAGTAGTTTTTCTACCAGTTTGGCCTGGATCGTTTTGGCCAGCCGGTCGTCGCTGAATCGCTTCAGGTATTCGTGAATACCCAGCAGCGCAAACGCCCAGGTTCGGGGCGAGCGCATGTCGAGGATGGTAGGCAGCACCTGCTCAAGCAGACTCATGGCCCATACCAACGGGTTGTGTTCGTCGGTGCGCCCAATGCACATACCCAGCGCCCAGATTGTTCGGCCGGTGCTGTCTTCAGAGCCCACCTCTTCGAGCCAGCGGCGGTCGTAACTCATGAAATTGCGAAACTGCCGGTGTTCAGCCGAATAGGCGTAGTTTATGAAGGCCATGTACGTATCGGCCAGTTGGTCGATGCGCCGGTCATGAACGCCCGTTTCTTTCAGCAGCAGCGTCAGAATAAGCGCCCGCGCATTATCGTCGGTGCAGTAGCCTTCTTCGTAAAACGGAAGGTGATACCGGGCGTGCTGCACCATACCTGTCGAATCGGTAAGCCGGTACACATGGTCGAGCTTCAGGGTGGGCAGGTGAATACCGTTTCCCGTGCCGTTTTGGTAAAAGCCCGGTTGATAGGTGGCCCGCATACGCTCGTAGCGTGCCTGGGCAAATGAGTCGGCATACTGGTTGATCACCGTTTCCCAGGTCATGCCGCGCCCCATCAGGTAGGCCCGTTTGCGCATGGCGTGCCGGGCCGGTTCGTCGCTGAGCAGGGCAATTACTTCATCGGCAATGGCATCGGCATCGCCAAACGGCACCAGCCGCCCGCGCTCGTCGGCCAGGAGTTCTTCGGCATGCCAGTAGGGGGTAGAGATCACCGCTTTGCCCACGCCAACCGAATAGGCCAGCGTACCCGACGTGATCTGGGCCGGATTTAGATAGGGGGTGATGTAAATATCGGCCGCGCCCAGAAACTCGAGCAAATCGTCGAGTTCAACAAACTGGTTATAGAACTGAATGTTCTTACGCACCCCGTTGGCCTCGGCGAGTGCTTTCAGCCTGTCGCGATACGCCTCCCCCTCATGCCGGATCAGATGCGGGTGGGTGGCCCCCAGCACCATGTAAACAACATCGGGAAACTGTTCTGTAATGCGGGGCAGGGCATTGATGACATTTTCGATGCCCTTGTTGGGCGACAACAGGCCAAAGGTGAACAGCACCTGTTTGCCTTCAAGCCCAAACCGATCTTTGTAAAAATGCGGATCGACAAACGGCATATCGGGAATGCCATGCGCGATGACGTCGATCTTCTCGTCGGGAATCTCGTAGATTGTCGTCAGGAACTGCCGACCTTTCTCCGACATGCAGACCACCCGCGCCGAGAGGTCAGCAATCGCTTTCAGGGTCAGCAATTGATCCTGGTCGGGGGTTTTCAGAATGGTGTGAAAGGTAGAAACGACGGGCATGGTCAACCCGCGAAGCAACGTCAGGATGTAGTTACCGGCTGGCCCGCCATAAATACCGTATTCGTGCTGAAGACAGACGACCTCCACGTTTTTGGCGTTCAGAAACTCGGCGGCTTTACGGTAGGCTTCCAGATCGTGCTGAAAAAAGTCGTAGCGTACCTCGTCGGGATAGTCGTAGCCTTCCACGGTGTCATTGACCGATACGACCCACGGCCTGGCCTCCGGAATAAACCGAATATACGACTGGTACATATCGGCCGTGAATGTAGCAATCCCGCATTGCCGGGGCAGGTAGTCGCCAATGAAGGCTACATTTTTCGGGTTTTGCTTCCGGGGTAACAGAGGTCCAGCGTTTGTTTCCATAACGTATTGAATAGTGAGTACTTATGTACTCATCAACAGCATTTCTACGGTCCGGGTTTCAACACCTTACAGAGCGGCCCAGGCGGCAAAAGCTGGTATACAGAGTTGGGAGACGAGTTCCGAAGGGCAACCGATTGGGTAGAGAAGCGGTTATCTCAAAAGAGCCAACAGCCCGGTACATCCCGTTATGAAAGTCGAACACATCCGCGAACAACTCCACCTGCTCATCGAAGAAGTCGATGATATATACGTCCTGAATGGGCTTTATCGTAACCTGCTGGCCGATAAACGGCAGCGCGAAGCCTACGAAAATGAGCAGGCCAGAAAGACGAAAAAGAAAGAAAACAAGCGGGGAGACAACTTCTAAAGGACCAGTACAGGCAGGCGGAAAGCAGCCCGACAAGATGGCGCAATCCCCCCCTCAGATTGCCGCTTTCACCCCCCGTTCGGCCGGGAATACGGGCGTAAATTTGATCTGTTAATCAACCAAACAACAACTACTTTATGACACAGATCAATGCGTACATGCATTTTAACGGCAATTGCCGGGAGGCCATGACATTTTACCAGGATTGTCTGGGCGGAGAGCTACTGCTATTACCCGTTGGCGAATCGCCTTTGGCCGACCAGCTGCCTGCTACCCTGAGCGACCGCATCCTGCACGCCTGCCTGAAAAGCGACAGACTAACGCTGTTAGGGTCTGATCTCGATATGGACAAGGAGCCCGCGGTGGGCAATTCGGTCTCGATGCTGCTGAACTGCTGCGGTGAAACCGAAATCAGGGAGCTCTTTAGTCGGCTTTCGTCGGGAGGGGATGTTCTGCATCCGCTGGAGGATTCGTTCTGGGGTAGTGTATTCGGCGATCTGGCAGATCAGTACGGTTTTCACTGGTATCTGAATTTCGACAAGACCCAGGCAGCGTAACGACCATCCACTTTACCCTCCTTTTCAAACTACATGTTATGAAAAAGACCAACATCCTCTACTGGGTTCTCACCGGGCTGTTTGCGTTCTTCATGCTGGGTTCGGCCATTCCTGATATCCTGATTATGCCAATGGCCGTAGAGGGCTTTAAAGGCATTGGGTACCCGGCTTATCTGGTTCCTTTTCTTGGCTGGGCCAAACTGCTGGGTGTAATCGGTATTCTGGTACCGGGCTACCCCCGAATCAAAGAGTGGGCCTACGCCGGGCTTATGTATGATATACTTGGGGCCATCTACTCCGTTTCGTTCGTTGAACCGATCAGCACCTGGGCACCCATGCTCCTGATTCCTGTGGTAGGTGCTGTTTCGTACCTCTACTACCACAAACGCAACCAACTGACAGCCACCCGCGACGTACCTGGCCAACAGAAGGTGACGTTGAGTTAGCGAGTTCATCATTAAAAAAGAGCGAGTTACATGGAATTGTTCACCCACGTAACACGCTCTTTTTCATGCGTCAGCAGTTCGTTAGCTACCGGCCATTTACGTTAAGCCTAATCCACCACCTGCACTGGTCACTCTTTCTCTCCTTCAATTTCAACAACTAGTTTGTCGTACCAGGCCTGCCCATAGGCGCGGATAAGGGCTTCGCGGACAAATTTGTAAATGGGTACGTTCAGCTCCTTGCCAAAGCCACAGGCGGGGGCGCAGATTGGCCACCGGTCGTAGTTCAGCGCGTGGTATTGGTCGTACTTGGTTACGCGAATGGGGTACAGATGGCACGAAATCGGCTTCTTCCAGTTGATCTTTCCGTCATTGTAGGCCGCTTCAATGCCGCATTTCAGAATTCCTTTTTCATCGTAGATGGCATACACACACTCGCGGCCGCCCACCGTAGTGGTTACGTAATCACCATCTTCGTCGGCTTCGTAGAGGCCCTGGGCTTCGATGGCCTGAATGCCCGCCGCCGACAGATACGGTTTCACTTCGGGGTACACTTCCCGCAGCCGGGCCAGCTCGTCACGTTCGAGCGGTGCCCCGGCGTCGCCTTCAACACAGCAGGCACCTTTGCACTTGTTGAGGTTACAGACAAAGAACTGTTCAGCAATGTCGTCGCTGATGACGGTATGGTCGATAAGAATCATTGCGTTACTGGCTTACTTTCAACTTCTGACCCTCTTTCACAACCGAATCGGGCAAATCGTTCCATTGCTGCAACTGCTCAACAGACACGTTGTAGGTTTTCGAAATGCGATACAGCGTTTCCCCTTTTCCCACTACATGGTAGGTCGGTGCAGTGGCGGGGGCAGCGGCCGACACCGGGGGCGCTGACGAACTGGGTTTGGGAGAAACGGCTGCCGCAGGAGCAGGCGCCGACGTGGGCTGCCCGGTTGGATACCCCGACGGAATATTCTGGATAACCAGGGTTTGCCCAACGGCCAGTTTATCCTGAAGCGTCAGGTTGTTGGCGCTCAGCAGGTCGTCGAGCCGGACACCATAGTAGCGTGACAGGCTGTAGTAGGTCTGGCCAGCCTCTACGGTATGCCTCATGGTTCGCCCTTTGCCGGGTTCGGGCGAAGGTAGCCTCGGAGCTGGTTGTCATGGGGGGCAGGGGTGGAATAGTAGCCGACTGGTTACGGATAACCGGCGTACGTTCAGCCGGGCTGCGTTCAGCCGGGTTAGGCGTAACCGGATTGCGCTCTACCGATTGCTGAGGCTGTGGCTGTTTTACGGGAGGAGTTACGGCCGCAGCGGGCCGACTAACCTGAGTGCTGGCCGTAGTGACTCTCCGGGTCCGGGGTTTGCGGGATAGGTACCTGAACCTGTTACGGGCCGGGCGGGGGTGGTTCGTTCACGAACGGTTTCTCCTTCCGAGCGCACAATAATGGTGCGTTGGGGTGATCCGGCGTCACGCGGTAGGGCTACCGGTACTTCCACCGTCTCGCCCGGATTAGATCGGTCTGGCACAACGGCCGTTGTTACAGTAGGCGTAGGGGCCGCAGGCTGCACCGGCTGGGGCATGGGCGACGCTGGCGTTGTGCTGGGCGTAGTAGTGGCCGTTGGAGCAGGTCGCGTTATCACGGGCTTTGTATCGGCTACCCGCTCGTCAGCTGGTGTTGGCGCGGCCGTTGGGGTTGCACTGCCAACGAGTTTGGGCTGATACAGCTTCCGTTCTGATGCGTTGCGCGGAATGGTGTTGGCTCCCGGCACACTGGTTTGCGGATATTGCCCCGACCGCTCAACAATCGGGCGAGTAGACGGGGTGGCGGGTGAATTGTCGTAGACGGGTGGGGTAGGGGCCGGGTTAATCTCGACGGGTGTTTTTGCTGGCCGACGCCCACGCAGCCATAACACACGGCCTGCCTGCAGGCTCTCTGACCGGTCCATGCGATTGTAACGCAGGAGTTTTTTCAGCCGAAGGGCGTAGCGCTGCGACACATCGCGGGTTGTTTCGCCGGGGCGGGCGGTATGGAAAGGCACCATTGCTTTCCTCCCCTTTTTGGCCAGGTAATACACTTCACCGGGCTAATGGGGTCGCGCTCATTAAGATCGTTGTAGCGCAGGAAGCTGGACAGGCTGATTTTTGCCTTTCGCGCCAGTGATCCGGCGTTATCGCCAGCCTGCGCCTGAATACCGGGCAACTCGTTGATTTCGTACAGACATCGGCTCGTTGGCCGAGGCCGTTGCCGCCGTAACCCGCCTGAGCACCGGAAAGGCAATGTCGTCGGTTAGTACTGATTTAAGCGGTTTGCCGGTCGTTCGGGCAATTCGCTGGCGGACGTCGTTGATCTGGTTATTGGGTGCCGGAATAGCCAGCGTATACGGTTTATTGGTCGGTATGTGGTCTACCAGAAGCCACCGGTTGTAGGCCCGTATGTCGGCAGGGTTCAGACTCAGATCACCGGCAATATCGTTGATGGTTTTTCCGGACCCACCCGTGTACTCAACCAGCGAAAACGTGTTGACGGGTTGGTACGTCCGCATGGCGTGCTCGACGGCCAGCTTGTGGGCAAAAAAACGGAGCATGTAGCGGTCTGTGTTGCCGTCAAGGGTAACCGTCGAGGCGTTGACCCAGTCGGGCGAAACCAGTTTACTGATGCCGCCCGGACCGAGGTAAAACGAAAACATGGCCGACAGCCAGTTATTGTAAATGCCGTAACTGCGGCGAAGGTAGCGGGCTGCCGCCGTCGTTGAAGACGAGATGTTTTTCCGCTCGTCCACCTCATCGTTCACAAGCATGCCGTAGTCTTCGGCCGTTTCGCGTTTGAATTGCCAGTAGCCTACCGCCTGCGACGACGATACGGCATCGGGCGTAAGCGAGCTTTCCAGAATGGCGAGGTACTTAAAATCAGTCGGAATTTTCTCGGTCAACAGCACGGTCTCCATTACTGGGAAGTAGAGATGGGCCCGGTCCAGTTTAGCATTCCAGTATTGCCGGTTACCCATCAGCGAGTTGATGTCCTGCTGAATCAGCCGCCGGGCGTCGGGGTCGAAACGGACCATCAGATTGGCAAACCGGAGTTGCTCTGGTGCCGTTGGAGTTGGCGTAGGCTGGGCAGCCGATGTGAGCGCGAACCACAGAAAAAAGAGGGTCAGGACGTGTTTCATAGTTTAACGTTTTCGGGCTAGTAGGACACCGTCGCGCACGGGCAACAGCAGGTTGTCGACGCGTGGATCGTCGTGAATTTTCTGATTGAAGGCAAGCACCGCCTGCGTATCCCGGTCAGCCGGTTTTACGGACTCGACCACCTTGCCACTCCACAGCACATTATCGGCCAGGATGAAGCCACCGGGGCGGACTTTACCGAACACCAGGTCATAATACAGGCTATAATTCTCCTTGTCGGCATCGATGAAAACCAGGTCAAACGCCTCGTCGAGGGTGGGAATGATCGCGCTTGCCTGGCCAATACGCAGGTCGATCTGGTCGGCATACGGCGACTCATTCCAGTAGCGGCGGGCGATCGATTCCAGTTCTTCGTTTTTGTCGATGGTGATCACGCGCCCATCCTCGGCCAGTCCTTCGGCTAAACACAGCGCCGAGTAACCGGTATAAGTGCCAACTTCGAGCACCCGCCGGGGACGGATCATGTGGCTGAGCATGGCCAGAAACCGCCCCTGCAAATGCCCCGACAGCATACGCGGATGAAGTATGTGGGCGTAGGTATCGCGGTGAAGCCGTTGTAGCACATCGTTTTCGGGCGAGGTATGCGCATCGGCATAAGCAGCAATAGCAGTGGGCAGAAAATTCATTGAGTACGCAGGAAAGCGGGGATACAGTGTAAAAGTACATTTTTCTGCAAAAACGGTGGAACACGATCGTTGCGTATAGTCGATCGGTGGCATATAGTTAGCACAAGGCCCCGCTTTGGCCCCTACCAGCTAGCCCTGCTGCTTTTTTGTGTCGATGACGATCGTAACCGGCCCGTCGTTGATGAGCGACACCTGCATGTCGGCCCCAAATTCACCGGTCTGGATGGGATGCCCCAGCTCCGTTGTCAACCGGGTGATCATCTGCTGATAGAGCGGAATAGCCACCTCGGGCCGGGCGGCTTCAATAAAACTCGGGCGATTTCCTTTTCTGGTCTCGGCATGAAGCGTAAACTGGCTGATGAGCAGGATACTGCCGCCCACTGCCGCCAGATCGAGATTCATTTTGCCGGGGCGGTCTCCCGTGGCTTCATCGTTGAAAATGCGCATACCGGCAATCTTCCTGGCCAGCCAGACCACATCATCGGCCGTATCGGTATGGGTGATGCCCAGTAGTACCAGAAAGCCCCGCTGAATCTGACCACGTACCTGCCCGTCGATACGAACAGCAGCCTCGGAAACACGTTGCAGAACCGCAATCATAAAGAAATGGTCGTTACGCTGAAATTAGCTATCATTATAACCTCTTTACTAAGCTATATATGCGCGCCCTTTACCTATTCGTCATCTCTATGTCAATGCTGGTCTCATCTGCCATGGCTCAACCAGACCCTACCTATGCCGAGCGGCTGGGGTTTCCAGCCGGTAAAAAAGTGATTGTGCTGCATGTCGATGATGCGGGTATGAGTTATGAGGCCAATCAGGGCACCCGACAGGCCCTCGACGAAGGTATTGCCGTATCGACCAGTGTAATGATGCCCTGCGCGTGGGTACCCCACTTCATGGCCTACGCGAAGCAAAAGCCGAGCTTGGATGTGGGGGTTCACCTTACCCTGACCAGCGAATGGAGCGCCTACCGCTGGTCGCCGCTGACGGGCCAGAAGACGGGGCTCGCCGACCCGCAGGGTGGCTTCTGGCCCTCCGTGAAAGACGTGGTGGATCATGCCACGCCCGAGGAGGTGGAGGCGGAGATTCGGGCTCAGTTGGCTCGTTTCCGCTCGTTTGGCATCGAGCCAACCCACCTCGATTCGCACATGGGCACCTTGTTTCAGCTGAAGTTTTTACCAGTTTATGTAAAGCTGGGGATCGAAGAGAAAATCCCGCTCTTATTCCCCGGTGGCCACGCTACGCTGGTGGCCCAGACCGAAAAGCTCCCCGATGCTCAGTTGGTTCTGGCCCGCAACGTAGGCAAGCAGATCTGGGCGGCGGGCCTGCCCGTGTTCGACGACCTTGATGGCAGTAGTTATGGCTGGCACCTCCCCGAAGGCACGCCCGTGACCGATCAGGCGTTACAGACTATGAAAACGCAGAAGTACATCGATCTGCTGAACCGCTGCCGTCCAGGCCTGACGTACGTGATTATGCATTGCGCCAAAAATTCGCCCCAATTCGGGCAAATCACTAACTCGTGGGATACCCGTCAGGGCGACCTGCTGGCGATGCTCGACCCGGCGTTGAAGGCCTACATTCAGCGCGAAGGGATCATTGTAACGACCTGCCGCGACCTGATGGAACGCCGTAAAAAAGCAGCCAACTGACCTCAAACGTCCCTATCTATGGCTACACTCGCCGACCTCCGTACCTTTCCCCAGTTTGAACACGTACCCGATGAACAGTTGAACTGGCTGCTCGAACGGGCCGAAGCAGCCGATTTTCAGAAGGGACAGGTTCTTTATGAAGCGCAGCAACCGATCGAATCGTTGCGGCTGTTGCTCGACGGCCAGATCAACGTGGTAGGTCAGGCTTCTGAAGATATCCTGACCTATATCGCCCCGGCCGTATTGGGGCTATTGCCCTATTCGCGCCTATCAGAAGCCCGGTTCCCGCTTGTGGCCGAAACCGACGTGCGCACGCTGGCCCTGCACCGCGACCACCTGCGCGAGATGACCAGTGCCTGTTACGAACTGACCGAGGCTTTTGTTCAGCAGATGACGGATCGGGTCAGGTCGTTTGCGCATCAGGCCCAGCAGGAAGAAAAAATGGCCTCACTTGGGCGACTGTCGGCCGGGTTGGCGCATGAACTCAACAATCCCGTGGCGGCCATTGTCAGAAACGCCGAGGCCCTTAAAGCGCACATGCGGGCCACACCCGAACGATTTAAGGTGATAATGCGGCTGGCGCTTACTGATGAGCAGACCGACGCCGTGGATGAGTGGCTGTTCGAGAAGCTCGACAACCGCCCAAAGCCCCGCTCTCTGCTGGAACGCAGCAGCCTGGAAGATGACCTGACCGATTGGCTCGACGATCACAATGTCTCGGCCAATGGCATCGACCCAACTGATCTAGCCAGTACACTGGCCGACTATAATTTCCAGGAAGCGGATCTGGAGTATATGCTGGAACAGGTAGGTGAGGCGAACCTGACCGGGGTGCTGGAATGGGTGAGCAACAACCTGGTTACTGAAAAGCTGGTGGTGGACATTGGCGAGGCATCGGGCCGGATGGCTACCCTGGTGGCGTCTATCAAGTCGTATACGCACATGGACCGCGGCGGGGGTAAAGAACCGGTTAACCTAGCCGAGGGAATACGCAGTACGCTCACGTTGCTGGGCCATAAAGTACGCGCCCGGAATGTAGCCGTCACTGTAGACATCCCTGATGCGTTGCCAACGCTATGCGGCTGGCCCGGCGAATTGAATCAGGTATGGACCAACCTCATTGACAACGCCCTGGATGCCCTGCCGGAAAAGGGGGGTACGCTGACCATTCGAAGTTACCTGGAGAACGAAAAATTTCTGTACACCACCTTTACTGATAATGGCTCAGGTATTCCAGACGACATTCAAAAGAAGATATTCGAGCCGTTTTTCACCACCAAAGGCGTGGGCAAAGGGTCTGGGCTTGGCCTCGATATTGTTCAGGGCGTAGTCAGTCACCACAATGGCAGCCTTAAAGTCGACTCAAAACCCGGCGAAACCACCTTTACGGTATGCCTGCCTATTGATGGGTAAAGTATCAAGTGTCAGGTTTCAAAGGCTTCGCTAATTTCCCAAGTGGCTAAGTCAGCGAAGCCCTTGAAACTTGACACCCTACTTCACCACTGCTCCGCCTTTTATCACCATGCGCACCTGGCGGATGGCGTTGATTTGCCGGGTTGGATCGCCCTCTACGGCCACCAGATCAGCCAGTAACCCTGCTTTGATGCGGCCCCGGTCGGCCAGGTGAAAAACATCGGCGTTGATGGACGTAGCTGATCGGAGTACATCAGTGGGGGTCATGCCGTAGTCGACCATAAGCTCCAGTTCGCGGGCGTTGTCGCCATGCGGAAACACGCCTACATCGCCCCCGGCACAAATGGTGACGCCCGCTTGCAGCGCCTGTTTTACTGTTTGGCGTTTCTGCTTCAACCGCTCTGGCTCAGGCTCGCCCCGTTTCCAGCCCCGGTATTGGGCAATGGCATCACCAGCGGCAATAGTGGGGCAGAGGGCCGTGCCATGCTGCTTCATCAGGGCAAAGATCTCGGGCGTACCGGCGTCACCATGTTCAAGCGTTTCGCAGCCCGCCAGAATGGCCCGGCGCATGCCCTCGGCCGTGCCTGCGTGGGCCACCACCCCCCGGCCACTGCTTTTGGCCACCTCCACAATTAGCTTCAGTTCATCGAGGGTGAAGGTGGGTCTGGCATCGGCCATTAGGCCCCAGCGGTAATCGGCGTACACCTTTATTACATCGGCTCCTTTGCCAATCTGCCGCCGCACAGCCTGAATAAGCCGGTCATGGCCATCGGCTTCTTCGGCACCCTGCGGCACGTCGATATCAGTGCTGAACCCCTTGGGCGCATAGCTGCCCGTGGCAATGAGTGCCCGGGTGGCCACGATCATCCGGGGGCCGGGAATAATGCCCTGATTGATCGCCTGCTTTAAACCGACATCGTCATAATCAGCACCTTCGGTGCCCAGATCCCGGACGGTAGTGAAGCCCGCCCGAAGCGTTTTCTCGGCATGTACTGTCGCCCGTGCCACCCGCAGCGACCGCGCTTCGCGCAGCACCTGATCGTCCCAGGGGGTTTCGTTGTAGGGGTGCAGCAACAGGTGCGAATGCCCTTCAATCAGTCCGGGAAGCAGCGTTGTGTTAGGCAGATCGATAACGGTAGCCGATACGCCGTTGCCCCCCGTGAGGTTGGCGGCAGGGCCAACGGCGTCGATCTTATCGCCCCGAACCCGAACGGCCCACCCTTCGTGCATGGCCTCCCCATCGAACACGCGCGCCGGACGAAGCAGCGTGACGGGCTGGGCGAAGGCTGTGGTGGTAAGCAGAAGAAGCAGGCAACTGTAAATGAAGTACATTAGTTAGGTTCAGAAAGTGAAGTTCAAGCCCCAAAGTAAGTGATTAGTATGGAAGAACCTACCTCGGTTTAGCCCGTTCGTACTGCACTGGCCAGGGTATGGTATCGCCCAGTTGGGTAGCGGCATGGAGCGGGAAATACGGGTCGCGCAGAAACTCGCGAGCCAGCAGAACCAGATCAGCCTGTCCGTTGGCCAGAATTGCTTCGGCCTGCGTGGCTTCGGTGATTAGCCCAACGGCACCCGTCAGCATGTTGGTCTCCCGTTTGATGCGTTCGGCGAACGCTACCTGATAACCCGGTGCCGTTGGAATAGTGGCATTCGGCACGTTACCCCCCGTCGAGCAATCGATCAGGTCGACGCCCTGCTGTTCCAGTAGGGCTGCCAGCGCTACCGAGTCGTCGGGTGTCCAGCCGCCCTCTGTCCAGTCGGTAGCTGAAATCCGTACGAACAACGGATAATCGGCAGGCCAGATGGCGCGTACGTCGGCAACTACCTCGCGCAGCAGCCGCACCCGGTTCTCGAACGAGCCGCCGTACGCATCCGTTCGCTGGTTGCTGAGGGGAGACATAAACTGATGAAGCAGATAGCCATGCGCCGCGTGAATTTCAGCGACCACAAACCCTGCCCGCAACGATCGTTCCGCCGCCGCCTTAAAATCGGACCGTACCTGTTGAATGCCCTCGCTCGTCAGGGCTATGGGTACTGGTCCGCCAGCCGCAAAGGGTAATGCACTCGGCGCAACGGTCTGCCAGCCAGTCGGGTCATCGGGTAAAATGGTCTTTCCGCCTTCCCAGGGGCGGTGGTGGCTCGCCTTCCGACCCGCGTGGGCCAGTTGAATCCCGGCGACGGCACCGTTGGCGGTGACGAAATCGGTGATGCGTTTCAGACCGGGAATATGATCGTCCGTCCAGATGCCCAGATCATGTGGGGTAATGCGGCCTTCGGGCGAAACAGCAGCGGCTTCAGTGATAATCAGGCCCGCACCGCCAACGGCCCGGCTACCGAGGTGGACCAGATGCCAGTCGCTGGAAAATCCATCGACGCTGGAATACTGGCACATGGGTGAGACAACAAGGCGGTTTTTTAACTGAACGCCACGCAGCGTTAATGGAGAAAAGAGCAATGACATAGGCTGATATTTACTACAACTAACGCAAACAGGACCCGAACGTTTGGGCGCTGGACGATATATGCTTAACTAGCGTTTTCAGAATCAATCTGTCTGCGCGTTTAGCCCCTTACCCAGCGATTGTATGACCTTCCGGGATTTGTTCGATTACGCCGCCGCCCAGCCGGGAATCTGGAGTCGTATTTTCTAGTCATGCCCAGGCCAGGTTGATACCGGATGAAGGGTGCCGTCTTTTAAGTTCTATCAAAAGTCAGCCGACTAAGTTTATCAACACGATGAACGATGAGTTACTAGCGCTTCGGATCACCCGGATTCAGGTGGAGACGGCCAAAGCAACCAGTTATTTTCTGGAAACGGTAGACGGCAGTTCAATTGCTTACAGGGCCGGTCAGTTTTTAACGCTGGTGCTGCCACGAACCGACCAGCCCGTGCGCCGCTCATACTCACTCAGCTCAGCGCCCGGAGAGCCACTTCGGCTGACCATCAAACGCGTGCAGAATGGGGAGGTATCCCGGTACTTAACCGATACCCTGCGCGTTGGCGATGTTCTGAAGAGCCTCCCTCCGGCTGGCCGATTCACGCTCGATGCCAACCAACCCGGCGATCTGGTGCTGATGGGGGCGGGTAGTGGTATCAGTCCATTGTTTAGCCTGCTGAAAGATGTGCTGCGGCATCAACCTGATCGCCGGGTGACGCTACTCTACAGCAATACTACGGAAGCCGACATTATCTTCCGGCACGAACTGGCCGACTGGCAGGCTGCGTACCCCGATCGGTTCCGGTTGATCCATCTGCTTAGTCACCCTACAGAAAGGCACAGTGGGCGGCATGGTCGGCTGAATAACCTGTTGCTCGAAAGCCTGTTGCCCGATTTGATTGGCCCGTCGGGCCGTGATACCGTGCAATTTTTCATTTGCGGACCGGGTGCCTACATGCGCATGGTGCAGTTCACGTTGATTGTTACCGGTATTCGGCCCGATGTGATTCGTCGCGAGAATTTTGTGGTTCAATCGGCTGTTGTCGATTCGGCAAGGGCAACCTTACCGCCCGAAGCCCGAATTGACCGAACCATTCACCTGCGGTTTCGTGGTCGGGAAAGTGAGCTGCGGGTGCCCGCGTATAAATCTGTTTTACAGGCCGCGCTTGATGCGGGTGTTTCGCTGCCCTATAGCTGCCGGGGTGGCCGTTGCTCTACCTGTTTAGCCCGTTGTATAGCGGGGCAAGTTTACATGACAATTAACGACGTGCTGACAGAGCGTGACCTGCGCGACGGTTGGGTGCTCACCTGTACGGGTTACCCTATGAGTGACACTGTTGCGCTGGACGTTTAACCCGAATGCTATGAAACTACCCATACTGCTTGCCATCGACGACGATGAACAGGTGCTGGAAGCCCTACGCCGCGACCTGCGGGCACATTACAGAAAAGACTACCGGATTCTGACAACGGCCTCGGCCCATGAGGCACTGGAATCGCTGGCCGAACTGAAAAAGCGGGGCGATACGGTAGCCCTGCTGTTGTCGGACCAGAAGATGCCCGATATGCTGGGTGTTGATTTCCTGCGCGAAGCGCGGACCATTTTCCCCGATGCCAAAAAAGCCCTGCTAACCGCTTATTCAGACATCGACGCGGCCGTAAGAGCCATCAATGAAGTGCAGCTCGACTACTACATTGCTAAGCCCTGGGACCCGCCGGAGGAAAAGCTGTACCCCATTCTGGACGGCCTGCTTTCTGACTGGAAATTCAAGTACGTGCCCGACTATGCAGGGCTTCGTCTGATTGGCTACCAGTTTTCGCCCACCTCCCATCACCTTAAAGACTTCCTGGCGGGCAATCTGTTTCCGTATCAATGGCTCAACATCGAAGCTGACCAACGGGCTAAGGAGCTACTCGAACTGCATAAGCTGACTACCGATGATCTGCCCGTTGTGGTGTTTGAAGATGGCTCGGTGCTGAAGCAACCCTCCATTCAGGAAGTGGGCGAGAAACTGGGATTGAGCCCTAAAGCCGAGGGGAATCTCTACGACCTGGCCATCATCGGTGCCGGACCAGCGGGTTTAGCGGCGGCAGTATACGGTGGCTCAGAAGGGCTTGCGTACCATCCTGATCGATAAGCGGGCTCCCGGTGGTCAGGCGGGTACGTCGTCGCGGATCGAGAATTACCTGGGGTTTCCCAATGGCCTCAGCGGCTCGGAACTGACGCAGCGGGCCATTACGCAGGCCAAACGATTCGGTGTTGAATTTCTGGCCCCGCAGGAGGTGAACGAAATTCAATCGGAGGGGCAGTACAAGCGGATCAGAATGGCCGATGGCAGTGAACTCACCACCCGGGCCATTCTGCTGAGCACGGGTGTATCGTACCGGAAACTGGAGAACGAGAGCCTCGATAAGTTTGCCGGCGCGGGCGTTTATTACGGAGCGGCCACAACCGAGGCCTACGCCTTTAAAGGGCAGCCGGTTTACATTGTGGGTGGCGGCAACTCGGCGGGGCAGGGGGCTATGTACCTGTCGCGAACGGCCTCAGAGGTGTTTATCTGTATTCGTCGCCAAAGCCTTTCCGAAACCATGTCGCAGTACCTGATCGATCAGATCGAGCGGACGCCCAACATTAAGTTGCTGCCCTGCACCGAAATTGTGGAAGGGAAAGGCGGCGACAAATTAGAGGCCCTGGTGATTGAAGACCTGAATACAAACGAACGGCGCGAAGTAGCCGCCGCTGCGGTGTTCATCTTCATCGGCGCAAAACCCCTGACCGACTGGATCGAGATGGACATCATCCGTGACGAAAAAGGCTTTATTCAAACGGGGCGCGACCTGATCAACCACCCCCGTTACCGGGAGATCTGGAAGCAGAAACGCGAACCGTACCTACTGGAAACATGCAGCCCCGGCATCTTCGCGGCGGGCGATGTCCGCTCCGGGGCTATGGCCCGCGTTGCTTCCGCCGTTGGTGAGGGCTCCATGGCCGTCAGCCTCGTGCATAAATATTTGGCGGATAACTGAGTAAGGCTCAACGCGCCTGAAACGGGACAAAAAGAAGCTAACTGTATGGTAAGATTCTTTTTGTCCCGTTCTTTTTAATTTTTGCCTACTGCTGTTTTGTACGCTCCCACCCGTATTATTTGTCTGGCTATGCTTGAGCCTAACTCCACCGCTACCTCGAAAAAAGATACAGACCTGCTGCGCGACGAATTGCTGGCAAAATTGGTTGAAGAATGGGCCACTAAATGGGCTGACAGGCACGGCGATTTCTTCGACGGCCTTGATAACGTGCCCAGTCTGGAAGCATTTTTGGATGCGGTGCGAATTGATATTGGCCTTACCCTGGCCGGACACTGGGGGAGTCGGCAGGCCGTGGTGCTCAACATCTCCAACGATACGCTCAGCCGCTTTTTCGACAAGGCGTATAGCAAAACCTTTACGCGCAAGACGCTCAACATCCTGGCCATGTATGTCGGCTATGATGATTTCGCCGATTTCCAGCGTCAGCAGCAGGCCAACGTACCTGTTCCTGTTACGATATACGCCTTGATGGCCCCTCGCCAAACGGCGTTGACCCGGCAGGGCGTTACGTACCAATTGCCGCCCCACCGCCCCGTGGGCTGGTTTTGGCTGGTTGTGTTACTAGCGGGCCTACTGACATGGGTGGGTTATCACTACCTGAGTCAGTACCGCCCAGCCCATACCTTCACAGCCGACGAGACCACTCTGCTTAAGTTTACCATTGCCGGACAAAATCATGCCTATAACCCCGCCAAAGTCACCTTCGCCTATGACTTCGGCCAGTTAAGCATCGACTCGCTAACCGTGGATTTCGATGGTAACCGGGGCATTGCTGAGCACACTTTCGTCAAACTAACGCAGCCGGTAGGCACGTACACTTTCGACTTCTACAAGCCGGGGCTGCACCTGGTTGAAGCAAAGTACGGGCAACAGGTATTGAAGCGCGTTCCGGTCTATGTCCGGTCGCACGGCTGGGCATGCTGGTACATAGCTACAGACTGGGTAAATACCAATTTTGCCTACCACCGGTTCTATAAGAATGGGGGCCTGTTTCTGCACCCTGGTGAATTGCAGAATGCGTCGCACCGCAACGACTACCAGGTAATGATTCAGCGGACTCAGCCTTTTGCCATTCAAACTGACAGCCTCACTATTGAGTATGATCTAAAGCATTCGCCCGACGACTACGCCATTAGCTGTTACTCGCTTATACTGAAGTTGGGGTTTGCTAACAGTTCACATGTTTCTTTAGCCTTCAACCGGGCTGGCTGCGGCGATTTCACGCCGAAGAACCAGCCACCGCGACAGTACCCGGCCCAATATAACCTTGATTTTGTAAGGCTGTTCTATGAGTGGGCGCATCTGAAAATGCAGTGGAAGGATAACCGCCTGCGGGTATGGGTCAACAAGGAACTGCTCACCGACTGCCCCAACAACGTACCTAATGCCCGGCTGCTTTCCGTAGCTTTCCGTTCAAAAGGATCGGCTATGTATGACAACGTCCGCATTAGCAACAGCTACACCGGCCGTACCGTTTTTGCAGATAATTTCGATACAGTCCCTAAAAGCGTAGCAGGCTATTAATCAACTGGTTATACTGCATAAATTACTTGCGAATGTTCGCAACTGAACTTGCGAAAAGACGTTGCTTGCTAACCTGAGAGGGACTAGCGTTTTTTGGCCGGTTGGTTACGCATCTGGTGGCCCAACCAGCATTATGACTCCCAACACGCTTTCCGCTTATCTCTCCACAACTATCTGTCTTACCATCCCGGCCTTTGGGCAGCAGCTTACCGCCGCTGAAACCGGCAATTATGCTGGCATCAATGCCCTTCACCTAAACCCCAGCGCGATTGCCGATTCGCGCTGGGGCGGTATGGTTCAACTGGGTACTGGTGCTGCCCAATTTTCAGCCAATCCGGTGGGGGTAGAGACGCTGCTCTTCAACAAATACAGGTTGAGTGTCGGTGCTGGTACATGGGGCATAAAGGCTCAGGACCTGCGCGGTCCGGGCGTAATGTTCCAGTTACGTCCCCGACATGCATTTGCTTTCACCACCCGTTATCGGTCCAATGCAACGCTGACAAACGGGGCAGTGGCAGACTGGTTTGGGGGTAGTACAACGCCTGTTTCGGTCACAAATTTTGGCCTGACGACCAATACCTTCACCGAGTATGGCATGAGTTACGCCGCTTCGGTGCTGGACATCGACAAGCATTACCTGAAAGTTGGAGCTACAGTGAAAATACTACGTGGCCTACAAACCGGGCAGGTAGCAGCGGCAGGCACGTTCGCCACCACTAATACGGACCTTGCTTATAATCTGTCAACGGTCAACTACCAGTATTCAGACCCAGCGTTTACCGAAAAATTCTCGGCGGCAGACTGGCTTATTAGTAAAGCGCCAGGCAGTGGACTAGGGGCTGATTTGGGCCTGACCTACGAATTCCGGCCGCAACATGAATTATACCGTTATCCACTCAACGGACGGCAGGTGCCCGACCTAGCCAAAACCAAATACCGCCTGCGCGTTGGGCTGGCCCTGCTCGATCTGGGCAACATCACCTACAATACTACTCAGCAGGCAGTCCTCAGCAAAACAGGTACGTTACAGCAGCGCGACTTTACCGCGTACACGAATACAGCGCAATACCTCGCGGCGTTCCGTCAGAAGCTGGGCTTCACCGACCAACCCACAACAACTACGCTCGATTATAAACTGCCGACAACCTTTATGGTGCAACTGGACGGGCGGCTGACTGAAAGCTGGTTTTTAGGGGCGATAGTTAAAACCAGTTCGCTAGAGCACATAGTAGTGGCCGGACCACGCTATGAAAGTTTGGGTGCTGACTTTTCTATAACGGCTAATTACAATAGCCTGAGTGGCAGGGTAACACCGGGCATCCACCTTCGCTTTGCCATTTTCACCCTGGGCACCAACAACCTGCTGGGCTTTTTTAGTGATAGCAACACACCCATCAGCCTGTTTGCCGGCGTAGCTATACCCATCGTGGCCAAACGTGCTAAAGATCGTGATGGCGATTACGTCTCAGATAACAAAGATGCGTGCCCCGATGTGCAGGGGTTGTGGACGTTCCGGGGGTGCCCCGACACGGATGGCGATGGTATTAAAGACCAAGACGATCAATGCCCCAGCGAGGCAGGTCCTAAAGAAACCAACGGGTGCCCCGATGCTGACCACGACGGTATCTTCGATAAGAACGACGCCTGCCCCAACGAGGCGGGAACCGTTAAATTCAATGGGTGTCCTGATACTGATAATGATGGACTGGCCGACAAAGAAGATGAGTGCCCTACGGAAGTCGGGCTGTTTGAGTTAGGCGGTTGCCCGGATACTGACCGCGATGGCTTGAAAGACAGCCAGGATAAATGCCCTAGTGCGGCGGGTTTGAAAGAACTCAACGGTTGTCCATTGGGGGCGCTCAACCAGCCTGATAGCAGTTATACTCAGCTGGAGAACGCTTGGCTAGCGCAACTGACCACCGACTGGCTGGCAGGTTTTAACGGGAGATCGATCGGCTTTCAGCAGGCAAAAGCTTGGACAGCGCTCAACCCGAAAGGCGGGGTTTTGATTGAAGTTTCGGGGGCCGACCAGGATGAATTGGTACGTATAGCTACACTATTCAGGGATCAGCTTGTAGGCGAACTGGGAGCGAGTTCGCCCTTTAAACTGGCCGTTAAAGTAAGGGCGGCTCAACCGGTAAGCCTTAATATCACGCTGACCAGATGAAGACTATTCTGTTTTGCCTCCTGCTTTGTCTGCTGGCCGACCCAATCGGAGCACAATCGCGGAAACGTCTGCCCCAACCGCTGAATTTGCCCGATGAAGTGGAATACGCCCCGTCTGTTAGCGCCGATGGTCGCGTATTGATATTTCAGTCGAGCCGGTATGGCGTTTTTGTGAACGCTCTCAGGAAGGTGCCTGTCATCAATGCGGAGGGGAACCAGATGGCTATCGTAAACAAAGAGTCGACCGACTTCTTTGGTTTGTTTGAAGCCCGACTGCATAAAAGTGGCGAATGGCTACCCCCAGTGTCGATTACCTCCATTAATCGCTATGATACAGGGCTAACCCCTGTTATGGGCGGGCCGAGTATCAGCTATGATGGCAACACGCTTTTTTTCTTTGCCAACTACGCATCGAAAGGCGTAGGGTATGGCCGGGAAGATATTTATTACAGTGTCCGTGAGCGCGGTGGATGGAGCGAGCCGATCAATATTGGCCCGGAAATTAACACAGCTGGGTATGAAGGCTTCCCCAGCATCTCGCCCGACGGACGGCAACTTTATTTTGTGCGTGAAAACCTGACGAAAAAAGGGGAGACCGAACAAATCTGCTACAGCCTGATGATGGCAGAAAAAAGCCGGGAAGGAAAATGGAAACGCCCGATCGAACTGCCTGAGCCCATCAATATGGACTGCGAAAAGGCACCCCGCATTATGGCCGACGGTCGCACGCTGGTTTTCTCGTCAATTAAAAAGTCGGGCAAAGGCGATTTCGATCTCTATATGGCCGCATATCAGAGCGATGGTACCTGGAGTAGCCCAATGCCGCTGGACTTTATCAACACAAAACGGTCAGATCAATCGGTCGCTATCAGTGCTTGTGGTGACCTGATTTACTACGTTAGCGACGGCGATATTTATACCATTCCCGTGCCAGAGGCGCTGCGCCCATTCAAGATGGGAACGGTGCAGGGATACGTGGTTGATTCGCTAACAGGGAGGCCCATCCAGGCCCGGCTGAATATTACCGAAACGGCTACCGGCAAGCTGTATACTACACTCGAAAACAGCCCTACTGACGGACGATACACGGCTCTGATTCCGACCAATGCTGACTACACCATTACGGTCAATGACAAGGACTACCGCACCCGCGCCATCACGGTCACCAAAGATTTGTTTGCCGCGTGCGAGGTGGTAGCCCGAGACTACAACCTCTTGCCCGTGAAGTCTAACCTGTACAACCAAACCAGTGACATTATTATCTTGAAAGACAGTCCAGTGGTGGTTCAGGATAAACACGATAGCACCCGCTCCCGCCCTCTAACAACCGCTAAACCTGTTGCCGAAGAGGTGATCGTGACAAGGCAGGTAGCTGGCCCCACCATCGAGAAACTGACTGCCGAACAGGCGGCCGGGAGACGGTTAGCCCAGCTGACGGTTGAAGATTCGCTGAAAACGCATCGTGATGTTGCTAGAGAGTTAGGTAACGTATCTGGACTGGATAAACCTGCCACTGACTCTGCTGCCCACCCTGTAACGGCAATACTTGTGCCGAAACAAACGCCATCCGTACCCAAACCCGCCGATGAACTGCTCAACGTGGTGGTGCTGGTGCGAGATGTAGAAACTGACTCGACCCTCCGTCAGGCGATTGTAACGCTGACCGATGCAGGCAAAAAAGTAGTATATGAATCAGTTTATAGCCAGGTAGCAAAAGGATTTGTGACGCAAATAGTGCCGCGCACATCATTGCAAATTCGGGCCACCGCTCCGGGGTACACCCTAGCCGAGGCGACCGTTAACGACATTCAGACAGATAAACGGTTGGTGTTGAAAGTGTTGAAGATCAGGCCGTCAATTCTGAAAATACGCGTGACCGATCTGGCCGGGGGGGGGCTGCTGCCCAATGCCTCCATCACGATCCGGTCGAAAACATTGGGAAAGAGTGAACTGCATGACCTGAAAACGGGGCAGACCGAATTGACCTACGTCCAGTCAGATGCTATTGAGATAGACGCTATGGCGGCAGGCTTCACTTCTGTTCGTAAAAGTCTGGTGATCGAAACCGCCGCTGAAGGCAGGATTTATGACTATGAAGCCAAACTCGACCGTATCACGTTTGCGCTCAGAACGTCGGCGGTAGACATACAAACCGGAAAAGCCATTACCAATGCTGTATTTCGGCTGGTGACGAAGCAAACCAACGCGACCACAACCCTAACGACAGATCCAAAAACCGGCATTGCGACCACTTCGCTTGCGGGCGCAGGTACGTATGAACTGGTGTGCGAGGCCGTGGGTTACACGCCGAGAACGCAGCCGTTGGTGGTTGATAAGGAGCAGAACGAGGTAGTATTCAAATTAGGTGCATTGCCCAAAAAGACCGTTAGTATCCCCTTGGCAATCGTGGACCAGTTTACCGGCGAGGCCATTGGCGCACAACTCAACGTAACGGGTGCCAAATTATTCAGCGCAGCACCGCCTCTGCTGGTTGTCAACGAGAGTGAACGCGTTTCTTTAAGCGTGAACGCCGATGGGTACGTTGCCACCAGTCACACATTCATGGCTGCTGATAGCCTGACCAGGCCCGTTACGATCCGGTTGAGTAAAGTCAGCTACGAATTTGTGTTCCGTACACTGTCGGAAAAAACGCGCAAGCCCGTCCTCGATGCCAGCGTGGTCATTCTTCAGGCCGATACCAAACAGCGCCTGGCGGTAGAAACGAGCTACGATAAGACCCCCGCTCTGTTATCGCCTCAGAAAGAGTACATCATTGTGGTGAAAGCTCCTGGTTTCGAGGACTATCAGGCACTGTTTAAACCACAGGAAGCCCTAAAAAACAATACCCTGAAACGCGACCTGTTACTGATTCCAGTGGTGGCAGCTACAATTACCCCATCCCCCACGCCCGAGGTGATTGAAACCAAGACCTTCGGCACTATCGAAAAGGGCAAAGCTATTTTGCTCAACAACCTGTATTTCGATCAGAGCAGCCCGGTGTTACGCCCCGAATCCTTTGTACAGCTAGACGAACTGGTAGCGTTGCTAACCCAAAACGCGAGTATCCGAATCGAGATACGCGGCCATACCGATAATCAGGGTGATTTCGACCTTAACGTCAAACTCTCCCGCGCCCGCTGCCAGTCAGTGATCGATTACCTCAGCAAAAAAGGCATCCAGTCTACCAGAATGCAATCAGTGGGTCGCGGCCCGCTAGACCCTGTAGCCCCCAACACTACCGAAGACAGTCGCAAAAAGAACCGCCGCGTCGAGTTTGTGGTGCTTTGAGCAATAGTAACGTACCTAATAATCTACTTATTCGCACCTTCTAGACGTACTTGTATGACCCGTATCTCTCCTTTTGTCCTTCTGTTCTGTTGCCTAACGGTCGTATCAAGCTTGGCGCAGTCGATACCGAGTTTGACCCCGGGTGTGTCACAGCCGCCGACGCTTGCCTGTGGAGTGAGCGACCAAAACCTGCCCGACAGTACCATTCGGCTGATGGGTCAGGCGCACCTGCTACTGGCCCGCCAGAATGCCCGCCGGGCTACCTCGCCGCGCAACATTTGCCGTATTGCCGTTGAAATCGACTCCGATACGTACCTGGCCTACGATAAAGACACAAGTGCCATTATCCGGGACGTGTTGAATAACATAGAAGCGGCCTCAACAATCTTCGAACGTGACATCAACACACAGTTGGTCGTGGTGCGGATTCACATCTGGAAAGACACCGAACCTGACCCGTATCGAGGCGTCAGCAGCATATTTGTATTGATGAACACCTTTGTTAGTAGCTGGAATAAAAACTTTAAAGAGGTAGGTTATGATAAAGCATGCTACTTATTTACCAAACAAGTGAGTGGGGCGGGCGGTCTAGGAAACCTGGATGGGCCGTATTCAATATCGCTGCTGCCCTATGTCCCCACAATTGCCCACGAGTTGGGGCATAATTTCAACTCACCCCACACGCATAGCTGTAGTTGGGCGGGTGGCCCTATTGATTATTGTGCACCCATTGAAGGCACAAACTGCAACTATTCGGGATCGTTGGAAACAGCTCCTGATGGCACCATTATGAGTTATTGTAGTAACAGAGTTCTAGCGTTTCATCCGCTCTGCCGGGCCGTCATGACCGATCATGCCGAAAAAAAACTTTCAAAACTGACCAAAAGCCCCGATACAGCACCCGTGTTGCCCGCGCAGTTTACGCCGGGCCGAAGTAGCTACCTCTATTGGCCTGGCATTGCTGAAGCCGAACACTACCAGCTCGAGGTGGCTACCGACGCAGCATTTAGGCAAAAGATAATCACCGACTCATCAGCGGTGAATGGGTACGAGTTATCATTGCTTCGCACAAGCGGAAGTGTGTATGTACGAGTGCGGGCCATAAACCAGTTCGGCGCGTCGGCTTGGTCTGGAAGTTGTCAGGTAAGTGTTGGAGCTAATCTCAGCCTTGGCCCGATTATGTTGTCGCCAACGCATGATCAGCGGCTGATACCTTATAATAACAATGCCCCGGTGCCGTTTGCGGTGCAGCCTGTAGCAGGAGCCACAGCCTACGAATGGCAGATTAGCAATCAGCCTAATTTGACTTATGCTTCAACATTTACAACCACCCAGCCCACAACTTCACTACCCATTAACCAGAATGGCGTTGTTTACTGGTGGGTACGTAGCTGGAAGAGCAATGTAGCAACCGGCTGGTCGGTAGCCCGGCGTTTTTTTAGGAACCCACCTGGTTTTTGGGTTTCGCTCCCTTTCGAAAGCTCAGCTCCATTTTCGTTCCCCTATGGTTACTATCCCAGTAGTACTGATGTCAATTTGATTCGTGTACAAGCAGCGCTGTCTATCGATCCGTCTTTTGAGCGAGTGATATGGCAGCAACAATTAGTTTTTACTCGTGGCTTTTTGGGGGGTATGCTAAAGGCCTTACAACCCAACACGCAGTACTACCTGCGTGTACAGGAACTTCGCGCTGCGACCAATACCGATTACCCACCGGGCGTACTCACCGAAGCAGTTCGGTCGTTTAAAACAGGAAGTGCCGTCCTGCCAGCACAGTGGCAATTTTTTAACAATGAGACGGTGGCCGACCTACCGCCAGGAAGAGTTATTAACTTAATTCCCACTACAGATGCTATCTGGCTTCAATTGGAAGAGACGGGTATTTTTCAGCTTGACCCAGCCAAATCCACGGGTAGAGCAGTTAACCGGGCCAGCACGAAAGGAGCCATCGGCAACCAAAATCTGTATCTCGACCCCAATGGAGCAGACGGCCTATGGCTAACCAATGCAATCTCGATAAATGGTGGTAAGCCTTTTTCGTCGGCTCGCCAGAGTGGGCGCTTTATAAGTGGCCCTGATAGCCTCAGCCAACGAATTGTGGTAAAACCGAACAATGCTTACTTCAATGGGTTCAGTAATGCCCCTCGCCTATATATAGGTTTCAATGCCATTTATGCACAACAAAGCGACAGTCTGTCAGCAGTATATCAGGTAGGCGAAAACACCAGTATTCAACGGTATCTGCTGCGTCAATCGTCGGTCTGGATGGTGCAGTCCAATTGGGCCTCGCAGCGAAATGAAGTGGTCGAGTTCGATCGTCTAACCAAAAAGCAACGAGCATTCTCAAAAGCCACTACGCCGCAACTAGGCCAAAATTTGAACGAGTTGGTTGTGGATGGGCTAGGCAACATCTGGGTAAGCCAAACTGACCCTTCGTCATTCACGTTTCCCCGGCTGGCTAAGTTTGATGGGCAGCAGTGGACGAGTTACCCTCAGTCGACAGTGCCTTTTAATTTTATTCATTCATTTGGGGCCGACGCTGTTGGTAATTTGTATGTACTGGGTCAGCCGAATAGTGGGCAAAACAATCGGTTGTGGCGGTTCGATGGGCAGGTTTGGAAAGAAATTGGTCAGTTACCTAGTCTTAGTTACTCGCTTGGTAACATGCTTATTGATCGACAAGGCAGTATATGGTGGTATAACGGGAACTTTCAGGTCGTTCGGTTCAATTCCTGTAGTGGCATAACTACTCCCAAACTGGCTGCTACGAAGAATAGCGTTGAGGTGGGCGAAAGCACAATGCTCAAAGCGGAGGGTTGCACCAGTGCCATCTGGTCGTGGAGCAGCGTAGCAGGGTCAACCACCGATTTACTGGTAAAAGCCGCTAACGAACTGGTCGTTACACCAACAGCCAACACCACCTACCGGGTACGTTGCTATGACGAGGGCTGTTCGGGAAGCGAAGCCAGCCTGACGTTGACGGTCCGTCCCCGGCTTAGCGTGACCAAAATCAATAAAACCGACTTCTGCCCCAACGATCGGCTAACGGCTACAGTCAGCGTGACGGGCAGCATGGAGCCGACAAACCAATATGTGGCCGTATTCAAATCGGCTACCCAAACTATCCGCTCCGCTCCGGTTTCAGCCACTACAGAGGTAAGCGTTCCTATTGCCAGTAGCCTGGTGTCGGGTCGGTACATATTTTATCTTGAAAGCACCCAACCTGCCGTACGCTCCCGCGATTCGGTCCAGATCAACGTAGCAGCGTTGCCTACCGCCGAACTCGCTACCACACGCACTGCTCTGGTAAGCGGCGATAGTACGCAGGTGGTAGTTACGCTGACAGGTACATCTCCCTGGCGGTTCACCCGCTGGGATGGTCAGTTGGTACAGGCAACAATTTCACCGTATACATCCTGGGTCAAGGCTACATCTCAGGCCAGTTACAGTGTCAGCATCTCGTCGCTAAGCGATGCGAACTGTGCGGCAGGTACGTTGAAAAATACGCTTGTTCTGTCGCTGATTACGGGTACTGAGCCGCAGTTCGGCAACGTTTTTATCGTAAAACCAAACCCCACTACGGGTATCGTTACAATTGAAGCACTTGTAAATGAGACAATTGCGTCAATTCAGGTATATGACCAGACAGGAAGCGCTATCCAGCGGCTTACCTTCCTCAAACCAACTCGAAAACAGGTAATCGACTTGAGCACATCAGCTGCGGGTATTTATCTATTGAAGGCACAAACCACCAATGGACACTTACTCACCTGGAAAATAATTAAGTTGTAGCCCCGGCATCTTTGCGGCGGGCGATGTTCGTTCCGGGGCAATGGCCCGCGTTGCCTCCGCCGTTGGCGAGGGCTCCATGGCCGTCAGCCTCGTGCATAAATACCTGGCCGATACCTGATAAACCTACAGACGGCCGCCGCTGGGAGTCTAGGCGACCCAGTCTTTTTTCAGGCCTAATAGGTTTGAAACAGTACCAAAAAAGGGCTTCGCTGAATCAGCGAAGCCCTTTTTGTACACGTCTGAGACGGAAGTATCTTAATAAACTTGGCGCGGCGGTCGGTGATTTTGGCGGCGTCTTTGATGGCTTCGTTTACGTAGACGATGCTGTAGATCAACCATTATACCGTATAGAGGCGGGCCATTTAAAGTTGGTGCAGGTCAAGCAGTTTGAGGTTCTCGACGTTTTCAAAATCACGAATATTGTGCGTAATCAACGTTAGATCATGGACTATTGCCGTAGCGGCAATGATAGCATCCGGTATTTTTATGCTTCGGGACTTACGAATAGCGATGGTTCTGAGAATAATCGCCTCAGTCAACTCAATAGTTTGGCAACCTTGTACGGCAAGGGTGAATTGAGAAATTTCAGGACGATTATGGCCCAGCAACTCAATACGGTTGATGACAGAGATAGCCGGGGTACCGTCCATAAAATCCAACGCTTTCAATGATACCCTGCTACCTAAATAATCAGAAATGGCATTGGTATCTATCAGATAGGCCGCTCCCATTCGTTGCGTGATTTACTGACCCATTCATTAAATTCTTCGGCAGCTTGAGGAGAAAGACTACCGCGCAACGACGTAGAGAGCTTTGGTTTGTCGATTATTTCTTTCTTTAATACCCGGATCAACTGCAAGGCTTCCAACTCCTCCAGTAAGCTCATGGCTTTTGGGTTCGTTAGTTCAATAGTAACGGTATCCATGATTCGCTGATTTTTAAACGAATATAACGAAAATGGGGCCGATTCAGGTCTAATGTACCTAGTCTTTACAGGTTTAAAAAAAGCCCGGCTGACATCAGCCGGGCTTTTGAATGTGGTAAACTGCGAAGCGACGCTCCGCCCGACAGACCTTAATAAAACTTGGCGCGGCGGTCGGTGATTTTGGCGGCGTCTTTGATGGCTTCGTTCACGTAAACCGTTGTCCGCTGGCCCTGATTCTGCTGAATCGAGGTTTTGTACATGGCGTAGTCGGCAACGTTTGGCGCAGGAGCAATGCGGGTTGGCTCAACGATCAGAACGCCACCTTCACCAGCAAAGGGCTTCGAGCGTTTGCCGGCTTTCATACCGAATGCGCGGCCAAGTGCTACAGGGTCAACGCCGGCGCTGCGTAGGAAACCGGTTGCCATGTTAATGTCTTCGGCGGTTTCAACAATAGCACCGGCACCGAATTTCTGAGCAATAGCTTCGAGCGACCCGCCTGCGTTAGCCAATTTGGCCAGAATCTGCTCGGCTTTCTTTTGGTTACGTACTTTGGCCGTCAATTCAGCGCGGTAGTCGTCTACCTTCACTTCGTCTTTATCCGTGCTACCCGTCAGAACGGCCACTACGTACTGATCGCCCACCTGGAATGGTTCCGATACGCTGTTGAGGTCGGTCTTGTCGTCGAAGGCCCAGCGAACAATGGTGCGGGCATCGGTGAGCGCGTTGATGTTTGAGGCCGTTTCGGGAATACGCTCGGCATTCGCCACCACCAGCGACCTGTCTTTTTTGGCGTTTTCATCAAATGCCTCCTTGGTCCGGCTGTTGGCCGCAAACTGGCTGGCCTTCTGGTAAGCTTCATTAGTAGTCGCTTCGCTCGGCGTAATAGTTTTGCCAATGCCTACTACGCGGTACAACTGGTTTGTTTTAGGCTCCGTGATCTTGATGATGTGATAGCCGAAATCAGTTTCAACCACGCGGGGGATCAGACCTGAACCTGAAAAACCGAAAATGGCCGACTCGAACGGTTTCACCATCCGGCCATCATTCTTGAAGTAACCCAGATCGCCACCCTGCTGGGCCGATCCGTCTTCGCTGTTGCTTTGCGCAAGCGCCTCAAAACTGGCACCACCCTGAATCTGCTTCAGAATGCTTTCGGCCCGGCGGCGCGCATCGGCTTTAGCCGAGTCGGTCTTGGCCGTTGCCCGAATCAGGATATGGCTGGCCCGAACGGTGTAAGCGGTGTCTTTCTTGGTGCCCCCGTACTTGTAAATGAAGTACGTGTTGCTTTCCCGGAACGGGCCGTATACCCCACCTGGTGAAAAGGTAGGGATGGAGGCCCGGAGTTGCTGCGGCATTTCGCCAGCCGTCAGGTAAAGAGGCACCTGTACGTCGCTGTTCTGGCGGGCAAACGTCGAATCGTTGGCGGCACCGCCAAGGCCACGGGCCAGGGTTTTGATCTCATTGTAGAGCGCAGCGCTGTCTTCTTTCGACGGGTTTACGGCAAACGATACGTACTGAATCGAACGGGTGTCGGCACCGGGGTACTCGTCTTTATGCTTGCCCAGGTAGTCTTTCAGCTCCGAATCGGTCACCTTAACGGTTGTGTCGTTGACCGAGTAATACGGAACGAACAGGAATTTCACGTCGGCCTTTGTATTCTGGGCCTGGTATTCCTTCTGCGCTTCAGCCGTTGTGGCGTAGTTCGACAAACGCATCAGGTTATCGAATTTCTCGCGGAGGCGGTTCGTGCTGATCTGCTGTTCGAATGACGCCCACTGAGCCTGTTGGGCCGGTGGTACGTTGCGCAGCCCTTTCAGGTACTGAATAACCTGATTTTTGTCGAAGACCCCGGTCTGTGGATTGGTAAATGCCTGCCGCACTTCGGGGCTGATGTTACTGCCCTGCACCATGTCTACGAGTTCTTCGGGTGATACGGTCAGGCCGAGTTTGTCGAATTCTTTCTGGTAAGCTATTTCAAAAATGAGCTGATTCCAGGCCTGTTCCCGAATCTGCGTCATTTCCTGTTCGCCTGGTGCGCGGCCCGTTTGCTGCTCATATTGCGCCCGGACCTGCTCTACTTTAGCCTGGAAGTCCTGGTTATCAATGGTTCGACCATCAATTGTTCCGATTTCCTGACTATTACCGCCAAACAGCGTACTCTTGCCGCCCAGCAAATCGCTCCCCACAATGAACAGAATCAAGCTAACGGCGATTACGCCTACTGCCAATCCGGAGCGTTCACGGATTTTATTAATTAATGACATCTCGGTTTATACACGAATTTAGCCCGCAAAATAACAATCTTTCACGCTCGATTACAAGAATTGGGGCCAAAAGGATTGGGCCGTAACAGTTGGAAGATGGTCGGGCCACCTTTGGCTAATGCGTCGCGTACTTACCGGGTGTTCGCTTTTCTGATCACCCGTACCGATCCTGTTGCCAGCTCAGCTTCCTCCGGCCAGGCATCAAACAGGGTGGTGCCGGTTGTTGTAAAAGCTCTGTACGTTCCTCTGGGATTGACGAATGCCCGCACGTCGAAGGCCACGTCGGTGGGTACCGGGTTGGGCGTTCCCACAGTGATTTGCCCCCTCCAGGTACCATCAGGGTTTACAGGAACCACATCCTGTATGTAAAACTTGTCTCCTTTCACAACCGGATGCACAACAAGCCACACCTCACCGGAAGTTGTTGCTTTACCCGCTACCCACGTTAGACGAGAGACAACCTGACCGGAGGATGGCTGCTGAATGGTGAGTTTACCCATCCGGCTGTTTTCGTTAGACTGCGTTATGGCTGTGTACATCGCATAAGTAGCCCCAATAAGCAGCACCAGACCAAGCAGGTTTACCCAGCGCACGGTACGTCGACTGGTTGCCGGTGGGGGATCTATACCAGCCATAGCCGTCTTATCAGCCGTTGACTTTAGGTTTGCGTAAGAACGGCAGGTATTCAGAATCTTTTTGCCTGGTCTGTACTGGGTATCCGTGAAAAGAAGGGCCAGCGTGTTTGTGCTGGGAATGTGTATGTTGGCACTTGTTCGGTCAATGCCCCGGACTTTGTAGAACTCATGCTCGAATGAAGCGCGCAGGGGTTCGTAATTAGCTCGGTTGGTGTTGAAATCAATAGCGGGAAACGTGTCGCGGTCCAGCGCATGGTAGGTTTCATACGTCTGTCGAATCGCTTCTTTCAGTGCGCTCATTTCTGCGGCGGTCACCACCTTTTCTGCGTTTTCCATCCTGACAATATATTGAGGAAGCAACGAGTTTTTTACTGCTGACTTTTACCGCGAACTACTTCCCTGATTTCCGATGAAAGTTCAGCGCCGGGCCAGGCCCGCAAAACCATGCCTGACTGTAAGGTCTCGGCCGGATTAACCACCGCCCTGATCTGAAACGGCAACCCCTCATTGTATTTGTTCCACCCACCCACGTAAATGACACCTATCCAAAAGCCGTTAGGCTGCACCATAATGGGTGGTTGTACGAAATAGCGTTGGCCTGCATTGGGGCGTACAATCAGCCACACGGTTTCTGCATGGGCTACTTTGCCTTCTACAATAACTTCCTGCGGTACGGTACTTTGGGGCGCAGGGCGGTCTATGAATAGGTTGCCGGGAGCAGGCGTGAACAACCAACGGTTAATAAAGGCCAGCAAGCCAAGACAGAACAACCCAATAAGCCCGCCGCTAAGCATCCATTTCGCCCGTTCGACTACCCGTGATGGACGTTGAGTCAGGGCAGCCACGTCCGGTTCGATAATCAGTTTCGCAGGACCTTCCGCATAGGAACGACAGGTATTCAAAATCTTTTTGCCGGGTAGGTAGTCATCGTCGGTGAAGAGGAGGGCCAGCGTATTCGTGCTGGGAATACTAATGTTGGGGTTCTTCTGGTCATGGCCCCGTTCGGTATAAAACTCTTCCTCGAATGAGTCTCGCAAGGCTTCATAGTTAGACCGGTTGGTATTGAAGTTGAGGTCGGGAAACCGGTCGGGGTCATTTTGCTGGTAGGCCCGGTACTTCGCCCGGATGCCCTCCCGCAGAGCCAACACCTCGTTTTTGGTAGCCGGATCAGTCACATTCATTAGTCAGCAGCGAGACGTAAGAAAAACGGTAATAGAAACGAAACGAAACAGAAACAAAACCGAAAGCGTCTGGCCAACAGCTATCCGGAGGGCGGCTACTTTTACTTCGTAGTCAGTAGCAGACGTTCCTCACAAATATATCAGTGCCTACTGAAGACACCTAGTCAAAACGCATTTTATGAGCCTACTGCGCAAGCCAGCTTTCCGACTATCTATCCACACTCACTCTGTTAAATCTTCTTGCTATGCGTACATCTATATGTTGGGGTGGGGGGGAAGGTCAATGTATAAAAAAGCGTGAAAGTCCGTCGCTCCGGCGACAGGCCGCAAGTCCCGATAGGCAGGCTTTTGGCTTCCATTTTCGGGTTGCGTGTGACAAAATGAACGCCCCTATTGGGTAGGTTTGGGTTTACAGTTCGGGCTTTCGAATAATAATCCAACCGTTCCGATAGGGCAGCATTTGATAATAGTGGTTCACATTCATTTTTAACTCTAATTTGAAGTAGATATGAAGTTTGTCTATGTAGCGATTGGCGCAGTGATTGCATTCTTCCCTATGGCTTCTTATGTACTCCTCGCGGTCGAGGTAGTCATGATTTACCAAATTGCGAAATCTTACGATGCAGTTAATATACTGGACCTTGTCTGGTTCTGTATAAAAATGGGAATTGTTAGCTTATTCCTGAAATTCTTGGCCTCATGGCTACATCTGTTTCCAGTGATTGGCCAAATAGCTAATTCACTCGTGGCCGGCGGATTTATCTACTTCGTTTACGACCTTGCCGACTCACACTATGCGTCAATTGCCCGCAGATAGTTCCCCTGTAAGTTCGGCAGAGCAGTAATTCTCCAAAGAGTTGGAAGTGTGTTGGTGGTCGTTCACCGTGGGTGGGTCTCTGATGACAGGTTGACCATATCGAAGACAGATTTTCAGCCCAACGAACTTTATAAAGTTTAATAAAACACCTTAACTATTCTCATAATGGAAATAGTAATTGGTATAATTGGTTTTATTATTATATGTTTTGTTGGCGACCGTGTTGGGTTTGCCATGGGACGTTATTGGAAAGGTTTTCGCTCTGGCTTCAAGGAAGGAGAATTCGAAGTGCGCTTTAGTATTTACAAAGAAGATGTTGATGACTTCATTGAATATATTCAAGTACACATACCAGAAGTTAATGAAGCGACATTAAAAATTGCATCTCTTAATAAACAAACTGGTAATACGTCTGATTATACAGATTATTTAGATATTAGTCCAAATTTCAAAAAATTGACAAAAGATGATTATATGAAGATTGCACTTCATAGTAAGTACTATTTCGTCTTTGATATACTAGTATCTATTTACAAAGACTTACTACGAGAATTTGAAGAAGGAAAAGATGATTTCAAGTCTAAAAACGCTGGAAATGCTCTTATTTTTTTAGAACCAGATAATATAAATATGGCAGGTTTTATGGATATAATAGAAGAAGTAGATCATGCAACTTCTTCTATTCGCGATGCTTATCGCGAGCGTCGCATTAAGGAATACAAGAACTAAAGAATTTACGATATTACTTATTCTCGTCTGGTTGAAAAGAGGAGCAACTCTGTAAAGAATTGGAAGTGTATTGGTGCTCGCTCAGCATGGGTTGGTCTCTGGCGACAGATTATTTGTCATACAGGGCTTTCTTATAGAAATAGCAAGGGGTTATCATAGCCTTACTTTTGTGGTTGCAACACTACAAAATCATGACTACTACCCCTTGCTTAGCTAAAACTACGACATTTTTTCAACTGCTTGACCAAACACCGGGGCTGGATGGCCGCGACAATCGGGGCAAGATTCATTCCACTGCGCTGGTATTGAGTGGCTTAGTGCTAGCCTTATGCTGCGGGCGAGATGGAAAACTATCCAGCTTACACCGCCACATGGTCAACCACTTTACCCCACTTTGCCAACTCACTCAACAGCTTGACCAGCGGCCTATTTCCCGCGCTCAACTGCCATTGCTACTGGCCAAAGTCAATGGAAAACTCTTTGCCAGGCTCCTCTTCGAGTGGTTTGGGGTGAAACTAGATCCTGACCAAAAAGGCTGGTTTGCTGTGGACGGAAAGGACTTACGCGGTAGCATACAAGCGGGCCATACGCGGAGGGGGAGGCTTGCGTATCAGTGCTGGCCCATGAGTCGGAACAGATCGTTGGGCAAGCCTATTATAGTGGAACCAAAGAGAGTGAAAAACCCACCCTACGTCAACTACTTAATAAAGATTATTAATCAGGTTTTGTTACTTTCTCGTGTGCGCGAGCCAGCTTTGCCCTATGCTTCACTATGCCCACTTTCAGGCTAAGCCCACCCAGTTCCTGGCTATGACCAGCTTGCAGCCCGCTGAATTTGACTTCCTGCTGGCCGACTTCGCAACCCAATCAGAGCGCTACTTCCGCTACCACACCTGGCAAGGCAAAAAACGAAAACAGCCCCGCTTTCAGCCTCAGGCCGATGAGGCCCTGGCCGACCCCGCTCAGCAGTTGTTTTTTTTGCTGGTCTACCTCAAAAACAATCCCACTCCAGCAGTTTCAGGCCGCCTTGTTTGACCTCTCTCAAGGTTCGGTTTCCAACATGGTGACTCGCTTGCTGACGCTGCTCAACCAGACCCTGGCAGGCTTGGGACTGGCTCCTTGTCAGGATACCGACTCGCTGCGGGCTCAGTTGGATCGGCTTCAGCCCCGGGCCCTGAATCTGGATGCGACCGAGCGGGAGGTCCCCCGCTCAACTGACCAATCAGCTCAGGCTGAGGAGTATTCAGGGAAATCGCGTAGGCATACCAGCAAAAATCAGGTGTTGTGTGATGATGTGGGCTACGTGCATTTTCTAAGCTGGACCTACGAAGGCAAAGTCCATGATAAAGCCCTGGCTGAGGCCGAGGCCCTGATGTTTCCCCCTGGGTTAGTCTTGCGCCAGGATACGGGCTATCAGGGCTATGCGCCCCAGGGAGCGCTGGTGAGCCAACCCACCAAAAAGCCGCGTAAGGCTGAGTTGAGTGGGTTGCAGAAGTTGGTCAATCAGTCGATTTCGACCATGCGGGTGGTGGTTGAACATGCGATTGGTGGCATCAAGCGGTTACACTGTTTGGGTCATGGCTTACGGCTGCGTGGCTGGGCCATTCGGGACACATTGATGCAAGCTGGAGCGGGGCTGCACAACCTACGGGTGACCAGCCCGTTTCGGAGTTATGGGCCTCACGCGCTCACGTGGGCGACATGATATCAAATCTCAAGAAATAACCTTTAATGATGAAGGATTTTATAGTCAGCAACTCACGCTGGATGCGCTACACCTTAACCCACTGACAGTCAATGCCATCGAAGGGGCTGGTGGGGTCTATCTCATCGGGTTGAAAGCCAACCAGGCTCAGCTCTGTCACTACGGTATTTTCCGCAGCCTGGCCGGAGTGGCTACGTATGAGCGAAGGGATAAAGCCCTGCGTGGTCACGGACGTGTGGAGCAGCGTAGCTACGCCTGTTTCACCATAAGTCCGCTTGCGTTGGCTCCTCGCTGGCAGGCTGCTGGCCTGGTTACGTTGATTCAAGTGGTCCGAAATCGGCAAGGTTTGCGGGGCGAATCGCCTAGTGAAGAAACGAGCTATTTTGTCAGCAATAGTCAGCCTGCCACTCAATCCCAGGCGGATGAGTTATTTGATGCCATTCGCAAACACTGGCGGATTGAAGCAATGCATCACCGCCGGGATGTGACTCTGTCGGAAGACGCTTTACGGACAGGTAAGCAGGCAGTTAGTCGGTTGATGAGTAGTCTTAGGACTCTGGTTGTCAATTTATTGAGACGAACTAACTGCAAGAATATGGCCGCTCAATTGGAGGATTTTGCTGATAAATTTCCCACTCTACTTCAGTTTATGACTCAGCAAAAGGTTTTATAAGAAAGCCCTGATTTGTCATATAAGGGAAGGTACATCCCAACGAAGCGAGAGCGTAAAAGCATAAACTATCTAATCGCAAATAACAATGTACTGTAGCAACTGCGGCACACGACTTCCTGACAACACCAAATTCTGTCCCTCCTGCGGGACACAACAAGGTATGACAGTGCCGAAAGAAAAAACCGCACACCGTCGTGAAGATGAACTCTTTGAATATAAAGCTTATTACTGGAAACAGCCGCTTGGTTGGGTATTATGTATTTTTAGCGGATTTTGTATGCTTGTTTATGGGTATAATTTTTTCTTTAAACCTGTATCGAGTGCCAGCAGACTTGGCTTAGTCTTGGGATTCGTGAGTGCCTTGTTATATTTTAATGTAGGAAACAATTTTATTAAATCAGAAAAATACATAAGAAAAAGCGAATTAAGAGATGACACACTTAATTGGTTCATCTTAATTGGATTGCCTGTTTGTTGGTACATTCTTTACGTTATGAAATCTAATTTATAACGTAATGCGAATTTAGTGCGTTGTTGGGCTTCGCGCTCGGTGTAAAAAAAGCGGATGCAGTGCGTTGTGTTTCGCTCCGCGTGGGTCAGTCTCCGGCGACAGGCAGCACGCCCGTGAAGGAAAGTTTTCAGCCCAACGGACAGGGGGTATAAATATTTCGCTACGCTCGTCATCAGCCCCTTAGAAGAGATGGTCGTCCGCGAAATTGTCAGTAATGCGTATGTCTTTACGCCACCCATGAATCGCGAACTGGCTGAGAGAGTGCTGAAAATGAACGGTGAATACAAAGTAGGAGCCTGGAAGATTACCGGTCCGCGCAAGAGTGATGGTAAAATGATGCTGCAATTTTATGCTAAGATTCCGGCCATGCTCGATGCCAAATCGCTCAAAACGGTTATTGCGTCTATTGCCATTACCGCCGACAATATTGAAAAAGAGCTTGTTGGCACCGACGAGCGCTGAATTACATAGGGTTTTCGATCGATACGAGCATAGGAGTAGTACGTTTCGCTGTTATGGGGTAACTGAGACAACGTACATGGATGATGAACTGATGTTGGCTTGTTAAGTATCTGTATGAAAGCCAGGTACGTTGTTGCTAGCCAAGTGCGTCGGCAGCCAGGTATTTACGCCACCGCATAGCCCGTGTAGGGCCGGTACTGTGGGGGCTGGAAACCAATGACAATATCGGATTTGGGTACGCCCATGTGCTCCAGTTCTTCGGCAACGTCGCGGTCTGTGTTGTTGGCCTGTATCCAAATCTTGCCGTCTGGCTTTATATCAAAGTGAAATACCACGGAGTAACTAAATACCAAGCCATCCCAGCCAAGACTTACAAATTGGTAATGGTTATGCTCCTTGTCGGCAATGATTTGGTTGTCAACATCTTGTAGGTTAACAGGCTTCACGCGAAGTCTGTCTTCAAACATCGTAAGTATGTATTGTTGGTACTGCTCTATCTTTCCCATGTTACAAGCCGTCCATTAATTGGGTCGTACGTGATGATTCGAATGTTCAACTCACGACAGATAAGTTTGACACCCTCAATTGAGAATTTCCTAACGTATACTGAATGCGGAACGGCTAAGTACAACATACGATCGTCCTCCTGTTGCTTCAGCAAGATTTTATAGTTACTGAACTGCCCAACAGCTACATGGAAATCACGAAAGAAGGAAGCACTTAGGAAACTCTTGATCTCGACAGCAATTTTCTCAACATCATTTTCGCCCTCCCGTTGAGCACCAAGTAACCGTTCGGCTCCTAAATCAATATCATTCTCAACCCCTAAAAGACGTATCTCATACGGATCATCAGTAATGGTCCAGCCATCCTTGATGAGTGCCTGCCGAACTGCTTCATGAAATAAGTCTCTCGCCATAGGGTTCCTGCTAAACAAAGATAACATTTCTGGCCACCCCTGCTCTCATCGGCAATCTGACAACTGCCCAACAACGTCAGGCTGTTTACTGCCATTTATTTATCAAACCCCTCCATCTTCAGCACGATAAAGCGGGCAAACAGCTCTTCGGAATACCAGTTCCGTTGCCGGGTTTTTTTTACAATCTCCCGATGGCCGCTTTGCCTGTAGGCAAACTGATCGACCAGGGCCGCGTTGCGCCAAACGCTGATGGTGCATTGCTGCACCAGTGGTTTTTCCCCCGCCCCTAAGGCCAGCAGTAAGTTATCTCCCTGCTCATCAATGCGTTTGCGTGCTTCGGGAACATTGCGCCAGAAATCGAGCAGCGCACCGGTACGGATACTGGCCCTGGTCAGTACGGCAATGGGCGCGTTGTCGGGCGGCGGCAAAAGGTCATTAGGTTCAGGCTCATTGGAAGAAGACGTAAACGGGTCCACTCCATCCCAGAGGCCATGCGATTTGATGGGCTGGAGGTAAAGCGTACCGGTCTGGGTTTGGGCTGAATCGGTTTTGCCGGGCAAAAAAGAGCGCCATTGGTCCGTCGCAAAGAAACGCCGTGCCATGCACTTCAGTTTCCCATACCCCCACGAAAACGTATCTGGAAAAGTCGGGCCAAAGGCCGAAATTTTTGCCCGTGCCCATCATTTTCTGAAAGCTCAGCCCCGGCGCATCAAAGGGCTTCATCAGCCAGCGACCCATGTTGGCGAAGGCGCGGTAGCGGTGGCCGGGCGGAAATGTAAGTACGGTTACGGTAACAAGCGACATGATGGTCGGGTAGGTATCAACTCTATCTATTTAAACGGTAAACACCCCCTGTCAGTTTGCCCTCCTTTCGGCGATCGGCTACCTTTGATGTCCTAACGGTGGTTCGACCCCATCTTCATTTACCCTACAATGACCTTACTTCGCTCACTGATTCTGCTTGTACTGGCTCTGACTTCGGCTTATGGCACAAATGCCACCCCGTACGCTGACCTGGCAATTTCCATTACCCCGTCCGCATACAGGGGTTCTGCTGGGCAACGGCACCCAGGGAATTATGGTGTGGGGCGGAGGCCGTACCCTGCATTTCACCATTAGCCGCACCGGTTTCTGGGACCATCGGGGTGGGGTAGAGTTTAACACAAAAATTACTTATGCCGATCTGAAGGCGAAACTACAGGCCGGAGACAGGGAGGGAATCAACGCGGCTTTTACGGTGCCCAAACCCGAGAGGCCGTCGCTGGGCCATCCGCAGCAGCTTGGTGGAGGGCGGCTGGATGTTACCCTGCCCGAAGGCTGGCTGATCCAGTACGGGAACCTCTTCACCGACCGGGGGCTGCTTCAGATTGTGGTGCGCGACCCGGAGCAGGTAAGCCACGTGCTAAATGTTCGGCAGGCCGCCAGCCTGGAAGTGACCGAGCTGGATATTCCGAAGGGCCTGCGGGGGAAACTGAGCTACAAGCTCATTCCCCATTATACGTTCGTGGCCGACGCCCTGCGGGCGGCCAGTATCGAAGAGCCGCAGTGGGTGGTGAAAGACAATAACGGCAAAGGTGCGTTTATTCAGCCCCTGCCCGACGACGACCCGCTGCTGGTCGGCTACGACCTCGTCAATGAGCAGCATCTCTACATTCAGACCAGTAATCTCTATTACAACCGCAAAACCCGTCGCTTCGATCATCCGGCCATGCAGGCCCTGCTCGACCGGGCTCCGTCGGCCGTAGCCAGTGCCGATACCTTCTGGCAGGGCTATTATAAGGTAGTGCCGCGCATTGCCCTGCCCGATCCGCTGTTGCAGGAAATTATCGACTATGGTCTGTACAAACAGGCTTGTGCTACCTCGCCCAATGGGCTGGCCTGTACGCTACAGGGGCCTTTTATGGAAGATTACCAGCTGCCGCCCTGGAGCAACGACTACCACTTCAACATCAACGTGCAGATGATCTACACCCCCGCGCTGGCGACCAACCGGCTGGCGAACTTTCGCCCGCTCTGGCGGATGATCGACGGGTGGATGCCGCAGCTACAGAAAAATGGGGAGGCCTTTTTTGGCCGGAAAGGGGCGCTGATGCTGCCACATGCCGTCGATGACCGCTGCCACGTGGTCGGTACGTTCTGGACCGGAACCATCGACCACGCCTGCACCGCCTGGATGGCCATGCTGGCCTGGCAGAATTATCGGTATGGCCTTGAACAGCCCGATGCGCCGAAGCTACTGGGCCAAACAGCCTGGCCACTGCTCAACGGCGCGTTTGAAGGCTACTTCGCCATGCTCGAAGAGGTGTCGACGGGCGACGGTGGTAAGCGGTTTAGCCTGCCGGTATCGGTGAGTCCCGAATACCGGGGTTCGGAGATGAACGCCTGGGGGCGCGATGCCTCGTTTCAGCTGGCCGCTCTACACCGCATCTGCCGGATTCTGCCGCAGGCGGCGGCGGCTCTCGGCAAACCGGTTGACCCCCGTTGGGCCGACGTAGACAAGCGATTACCCGCTTACACGACTTACAAAGGCAAGTTTGCGGAGGAGTGGAACCTCAGCAACGAACGCATTGCGCTTTGGGAAGGCATG
The DNA here is from genome assembly GCA_963750355.1 of uncultured Cytophagales bacterium. GTDB lineage: Bacteria > Bacteroidota > Bacteroidia > Cytophagales > Spirosomataceae > Fibrella. The sequence continues at coordinate 114,578 of CAVVQL010000012.1, forward strand.
GACCTGATCGAAAGCCACCGGCACCACTCCCACCTTGGGGGCATCTACCCGTTTGCCACCCTCGATCTGAATGACCCCACCCAGCGAACGATAATTGACAATAGCCTGCAGGCGTGGCGGTACAAAGGGGCCGGGGGCTGGGCGGGCTGGTCTGTTCCGTGGGCATCCACGATCCTGAGCCGCATGGGGCAGACCGACGCGGCGATCAAGTGGCTCCACTACTGGAAAGAGAACTACACCAACGAAGGGCGGGGTACCTTACATAATGCCAATACCAACGGCACCAGCCTGCTGGGGGCGCCCGATTGGGAGCTGGAAAAACAAAACCGCGAAATCATGCAGCTCGATGCGGGTTTCGGTGCGCTGAATGCGGTGCTGGAGCTGCTCGTTCAGAGCCGGGACGAGGCAATCTATGTGCTGCCCAACCGGCCGCGTACCTGGCAAAACCTAAACTTCGACGATATTCGGGCCGATGGCTCGTTCCTGATTGGCGCAACAGTGAAAGAAGGGGCCGTTACGGAGGTACGCGTGAAGAGCCTGGCGGGTGGAAAACTGAGACTGGTACACCCGTTTGGAAAAAAAGTGAGCGTAAACGGAAAATCCCTTGAATCTGAGCAACTGGTCCGCGATTGTAAACCCGGCGAGGTGTTGCTTCTAAAACCGTTGTAGTAAATTTTCTACAGAAGTGGGGAAGAGAAGAGAGCCCAAAGTTTAAAGTCCAGGGTCCAAAGTCAGTTCGCAAATGGGTATAGCGAACTGACTTTGGACCCTGGACTTTAAACTTTGGACTCTTTTGCTTAGTCGTCTTTTCCGTCTGGATCAACCTTATCTTCGGCTTTGTCGAAGGCATTACCGATCGATCTGCCGGCCTTCTTGAAACCAGCCTTAATGTCTTTCCAGGCGGCGGCTGTTGCATTTTGCGCCTTATCTATATCATTACCAAGTTCCTTGCGGTCCTGCTCCAGTTTGGCCAGTTTCTCTTTCGACTTTGCCTCGGCTTTGTTACCCTGACGCTTGATATCGGCCTGCATTTCGTCGATGCTGGCATCAAGCTTGCGCCGTTGTTCTCTCAGATTAGCAACCGCCTCGTCACGCTCACGACGGAAATCGGCAGCCGCCTCATCACCAGCCGCTTCTGCCTTATCGCCAGCTTCGTTTAAGCCCTCACGCGCATTTTCAGCGGCATCTTTACTGTCGGCGGCAACAGCGTCACCCGTGCGCTCCATAGCGTCTTCAGTACGTGACTCCTTCTTGCCATCTGAACTACAGGCCTGGAAGAGGGTCATTGACGTGGCCAGGAGGCCAATACCGAAAAGGGAGGCGAATGATCGTACTTGCTTTTTCATCGTGTTGTGTATGTGTTTGGTTTAACACGAAATTAATATACCAAGACCGTGCCAGTGGGAGTTCAGGGTCTAAAGTTCAAAGTCCAATGTCTAAGGTTCAATGTTCAACGTTCAAAGTTGCTTCGCTATCAGGAAGGATTCTCATTGAGGCGAAGCAACTTTGGACTTTGGACATCTTCAGCTTACTTCAATTTCAGCGCGCAGCCGATGGGTTTGGTGAGGGGGGTAACAACGGGTTTACCGGCCAGCAGGCTGGTCACGGCGTCATCGACATAAGCACGTTGTGCAGTGCCCGCATCCTGGGGATTGTCATCGATGCTGCCAATATATTCAACCGTAAAACGATCGCCGTTTCGTTTAAGCACATATACCTGAGGCGTACGCGTGGCACCGAATGCCCTCGCTACCACCTGACTGTCGTCGAGCAGATAGGGAAACGTGTAGTTTTTTGTGCGGGCGCGGGCCTGCATACGGTCAAAGCTGTCTTCTTCATAGAGGGTGGCATCGCTCGACAGCAGCGCAACGACCGGGAACCCCTGCGGGCCAAACTTACGATCGAGGGCTATGATGCGGTCTTCGTAGGCTTTCGAGAAGGGGCAATGGTTGCTGGTAAAGACCATAATCACCCCTCTCTGATTCTTGTATTCTGCCAGCGAAATAGTTCGGTTATCAACGTTTGTTAGGGCAAACGAAGCCACTACATCACCTAGTGTGTAGCCTGCTCCGGGCTGTTGGGCAAGACCTGGAAGTGTCAAAGCGCCTAGCAATATGCCCAGCAGAAATGGTTTCATCATCTTATTGTTCACAACAGTTAGACAGTGAATGACTGAAAAGTATTAACGAGGCTAGTAAGAGGCAGGGCCGTGGGTGGGTGAATGGCTGTAATCTAATGCCTAACGCCTACCGTTTACGTAAAACCTGAAAAATTTATGCCCTCCGTTTAGGTTTCACTAAACACTGTTCAGTATGTTTGAGGCGTAAATAAAATGATGATGGGAATTGTAGAGCGAAAGGAGCGGGAGAAAGAAGAGATGCGTCGGCGAATTGTCGATGCGGCCCGGCATCTGTATGTGCAGAATGGGTACGATAAACTGAGCATCCGGGCGATTGCCGATGAGATCGAGTACAGTCCGGCAACAATTTACCTGTACTTCAAAGATAAAAACGAAGTGATGTACGCCATTCATCAGCAGGCGTTTGGCAAAATGATGGCTGATTTTCAGCCAATTCTGAGCCTCACCGACCCATTTGAGAAGCTGATGGCTATGGGGCATCGATACACCCAGTTTGCCGTAGAAAACCCTGAATTATTTGACGTTATGTTCATTATCACCGCACCGATGGAGACGCTGGAATGCCGGGAAGACATCTGGACCGAGGGGCGTACATTATTTAATATGCTGGTGCAGGTAGTACAGGAATGTATCAACGCCGGTGTTTTTCAGCCGCAGGACCCGGAAGTAGCAGCCATGATGATCTGGAGCACCATTCACGGCTACACAGCCCTGTTTATCCGCAAGCGCATGAACATGTTCACTGATGAACGCCGTGCTGAATTGATGGAGCAGGCTTTTGCGCTGTTCTGCGAAACACTGAAAAAAGGCCTTTAAAAAAATTTACCCTTCTACTAAACACTGTTCATTAACTATGATACGATTATGAAGCCGTTTGTCTACCGTTTATGTTTGCTGTTACTCGCTCCATGGTCGGGTTAGGCGCAGCCCCAGGCTGTATTGCCCGGCCTGTCGGCGGTGTTGGAAGGATACGTGCAGGAAGGATACAAAACAATCTGGCCCTGAAACAGGAGAGGCTGGAGGTTAGCCGGGTAACCGAATCGCTCCATCAGGCGCGGTCGCTTTTTTACCCGAGGGTGGCCTTCAACCCAACGTACTCCCTGGCAGCGGGTGACCGTCGTCTCGAGTTTGTAGACCAACAGGTGGCGGTAGCCGAGCGGAACCGCCAGGCAGCCAGCGCTTACTTTAACTTTCTGCTCAATCGTGACCTGACTATTGCCATCCAGGTCGACTCGACGCTATCGACTGTCAGGTCTGCCCTGGAGCAACCAGCAACGCGCCCTTCTACTGCAGCAGTAAGCAGCCTGCACCAACTGGCGATTCGCAACCGGCAGGAGGTAGGTCAGTTGGGCTATTCACTGGCAGCGGCGCAAACGGCGGTGAAACTGAATGAGGCCAACGCCATGATTCCAACTCTTTACGTCGGCGCTAACGCGGGTTTTCAGGGCTTTGGCTACACGTTCCGTAAGCAGTCTTACGCACTGGCTCAGATCGGCCTCCAACGGGATCTGTTTCGGGGCTACGAGAAACGGCCGAAAATTCAGCAGGCCAAACTACAAACCAGTTTATTGCAAACCCGCCTGACGGAACTGGAGCGGCAAATTCAGCTACAGGTAATCCAGGCCTACTACGACCTCAGGGCGGCGCAAAAAAGTTTGACGGCCAGCCAGTCGGGCGCAGTTAATGCTGAGCAGACCTTCCGGATTCTCGACAGCAAATACCGCAACGGCCAGGCCTTGCTGATCGAATTTTTACGGGTGCAGAATGACCGGCTTACGGCGCAACTCCAGCAATCGCTGGCCCGCATGGACGTACATATCAAAGGCGCCGCCCTCGACCGGGCAATAGCCGCAAACTAGACAGACCATGATCCCTGCTTTACTTAATGCGTCGCTTCTGCTGATACTCAGCGGTATTCACATCTACTGGGCAGTAGGTGGCAAATGGGGGGCGGCTGTAGCTGTGCCCGAATTACCACAGAAAACTGGAGCTAAGGCCTTTTCGCCGGGGCCAATTGTTACCCTGGCTGTAGCTGCCGGATTAGCCGCTATGGCCGGGCTGCATCTTCATAAAATTGGCTGGCTACCGGTGTTGCTGCCCAACTGGGTGGATCAGTACGGATTGCTGCTTGTTGGGGGCATCTTCTTCCTGCGCGTTATCGGTGACTTCAGGTACGTTGGCTACTTCAAACGCATCACCGACACGGCCTTTGCCAAAATGGACACCGCACTGTATATCCCGCTATGCCTGGTAATCAGCATAGGCGCCTTCTGGACAGCCGTTTCACCATTAGCCTAACCGCTTTACCTCACCAATTACACACATGAAACGTATCTATGTTCTTTACTCGCTTCTACTGCTCGGCGCACTTTGGGGCTGCGGCGGAAAGAAGGAAAGCGAAACGCCCACCACCGCAACTGATTCTACCGGAGTTACCGATGGTTCCGTGGTACCGGTGCGGTTGGCGTCGGTTCAGCAGGTTGAACGCGCCGAACCCGTGATAGCATCGGGGCTGGTGTCGTCGTTGGAAGAAGCACGACTATCCTTTAAAGTCGGCGGTATCATCAACAAACTATACGTTGGCGAGGGACAGTCTGTGCGGAAAGGGCAACTGCTGGCAACCTTGAACCTGACCGAAATTGACGCGCAGGTAACGCAGGCCCAACTGGCGCAGGAAAAAGCCGAACGAGATCTGGGTCGGGTTAAAAAACTCTACGCCGACACGGCCGCCACGCTCGAACAGCTGCAAAACGCCACCACTGGCAGTAATGTGGCCCAGCAGAACCTGACCATCGCGGAATTCAACCGGGGGTATGCCCAGATTCGCGCCTCGGTAGATGGCACCGTAACGCGTAAACTGGTGAACGAAAGTGAGTTTGCGGCGGCTGGTGCGGGCGTGTACCTGCTCTCGGGCAACCGCCGTTCCGACTGGGTGGTGCGGGTCGGCATTTCCGATAAAGACTGGGACCGGCTAAAACTGGGCGACCGCGCCTGCATCCACCTTGATGCTTATCCTGATAAATCGCTGACCGGTACGATCAGTGAGTTGGCGCAGGCCGCCGATCCCATGAATAAGCTCTATGAAGTCGAGGTCCGGCTAACTGGAAATGGGGTGAAGCTGGCTCCCGGCCTGTTCGCCAAAGTGACCCTTACCCCCGCCCAGCGACGCACCTACTGCCTGGTGCCGATCGAAGCCATTGTAGAATGGCAATGGCAAAGATGGGTTCGTCTACGTATTGACAGCTGACTACCGGGGCCGGGCTGCGGGGCCGTTCCATATCCGTAAGCAGCCCATTCAGATTGGCTACATCAGCGGAGATAATGTGTTGCTGACAGGTGGTTTGAATGCCGCCAGTCAGGTGGTTATGTCAGGCTCTGCTTACCTGACGGAGGACGCTTTGGTTACTGTAAAATGAGTTAATAGCTCCCCGCCAATTATGTCATTAGCACAATTTTCCGTCAAAAACTGGCAGTTTATACTGGTACTGTTCATTGCCGTGGTGGCCCTTGGGGTTAACTCGCTGCTAAACATGCCACGGGGCGAAGACCCCGAATTTACAGCCCCGCAATTTGCGGTCATCTTCGTGTATCCCGGCACCGATGCTGAGGATATGGAAGAGCTCGTAGCCGATCCCATCGAAGCCCGGTTCAATGCCCTCGACAACATGGACCACGTTATTACCAGCATCGAAGATGGGCTGGTGGTAGCGCGGGTTGAATATGAATACGGGCAGGACCCCGGCGAGAAATACCAGGAGATGGTACGTGAGGTGAAAGACCTCCGCTCTGAACTGCCCGCCGATATTTTCAGGATTGAGATCCGTAAGTTCTCGCCTACCGACGTGAGCATTGTGCAGGTAGCCATCCAATCAGAGGTGGCGTCGGATAAAGAACTGGGTGAGCAGGCCGACCGGCTGAAAGAACAATTGGAAAAGGTGAAAACCCTGAAAAACGTGGACAGTTGGGGGTTCCCGAAAACAACGGTGCGTATTTCGCTCAACATTGAAAAGATGGCGCAGGCGGGTATTGCGGTCAATCGGGTCATCGGGGCGCTGCAGGCCGAAAACCTGAACATACCGGCCGACAGCCTACAGGCCGGTACCCGAAAATTCAACGTTAAAAATCGCTGGATAATATTCGGAACACGGTCGTATCGACCAGCGGGACGAAGACCATTTACCTGCGCGATATTACCGATGTGGAGCTGAACTACGAAGATCAGACCTACATTACGCGGCTCAACGGTCACCGGGCGGTGCTGGTAACGGCGGCCCAGAAAGCGGGGGCAAACATCGAGAAAGTGGGCGCTCAACTCCGACCTGTGATTGAGCAGTTCAGCAAAACGTTGCCCGCCCATATTGTGCTGACCAAGAACTTCGATCAGGCCGCCAGTGTAAGCATCCGACTGTCGCGGTTTGTCAAGGATCTCGGCATTGCCATTTTTCTGGTCTTGCTAACGCTGCTGCCCCTGGGTTTCCGGGCGGCTTCGGTGGTCATGATCTCCATTCCGCTGTCGCTGGCCATCGGTCTGGCCTTACTGGGTGCCTTTGGCTTCAGCATCAACCAGCTGAGTATCGTTGGCTTCATTGTCGCCCTGGGTATTCTGGTCGACGATAGCATTGTGGTGTAAAGCGGCATCACGCTGCCCTTGTTGCCCCGTTCCACGGCCTTGCAGGCTGTCTGAGGCCAACAGGTATACATGCTTTTTCAATAAGCCGACCGGTACCGTGACCTTGTTTACAGCCTTCTGAGAGGTAGCCGGTTGAGCCCTGGCATGAGCGATAGGGAAAGAAAGACAATAACTGATCCACAGTTGTCTCAGGGTAGGCCAGCTACGCATGAATTTGCTTTTAAGGAAACAGTCCGGTCAATGTTTTGCCGGCGGGATAGGTCAACTCGGTAATGCGCCACCGACCGGCCGTTTGCACCAGATCGACACGTACCTCGCCTGGTTTACCCGCTTGCTGAAATGTGACGTAGACAACCGCCCGTGACCCGCCCACAGCGGCTGGCTCAACCCACGTTTTGGTGATGCTCGCATCGGGCGCGTTGAACAGTGGATTTACGTTCGGGGCTTTATACCCCGGCTGCGATACCTTCTTCCAGATCTTGTCGGCCAGCGGTTTAGCAAAAAACTGGTCGATTAAAACACCCGTTTTCGTTTCACGGAAGGGGTTTTCGGTCTTGTTGTGCTCAAAATAGAGTGCCCGAACCAGCCGGTCGGCGGCTGATCGGGGGGCGTCGGGGCCGGGGCGTTTGGTCAACGCAGCGGCGCTATCGGCGGTTGCAGTCGATGCGGTGGTTTGGCTTTCGGTCTTTTTTGTTTCGCAGGCAGAAAGGGCTACCAGTAGCAGGACCGCGTAGAGGAGAGGGATTTTCATGCAAATTTGTTTAGGCCCGGAAAGGTACAGAATGAGGCGATACACTGGCGCAACGTGTTTCACGCTACAAAAAGAACCCGCTCGGTTGCCTGAGCGGGTTCGGTCATGAAAGGTGGATAATCGGAAAGCACAAAATTACCAGCGGCGGCCAGTCGGTGGGGTCCAGTCCCGGTCCAGGCTGCCCCGGCCAGCTGCGTACCCTCCCTGATTATAAGACCTGTACTGCTCGTAGGCGAATAGACGGTTGCGCTGACTGGGCGACAGAATGGAAAGTACATCCTGGTTCTTCTGCCACAGTATGCGTTGCTGAATGTTCGGGTTACGGGGAGCCAGGCTCAATTCCCGGTCGTAATAATTTTCTATGTTCAGGAGATCGCGCTTCTGCCGGTTAGACAAGTTCATGATCCGGTCGAGCTGACGTACCTGGAATAGATCCTGACGGCGATCGGAATCATACCGTCCACCACCCTGATTGCCGTAGCCGGGTCCATAGGCAGGGGCATTGTAGCGAGGGTCGGGGGTGGGCGCATCGTAGGGGCGTTGGTCGTAGCGCGAGTCAGCTCGGTTTGCGTTATAAGGCTGTTGGGCCATCGTTGCTCCGCCCGTTACTGTCAACAGAAAGGCTGCAAAAAGCAGGGGACTGTTCATGGGAATTTGCGTTTGGTAGTGAGTGAATGGTAAACACAGATCGTTGCAACGACATCTATGGGTTAGAGAAATACGGCTTACAAAGGTTTAATAACCGTTGAAAAAGTCTGTCTGGCTCTCTCCATTACTGCCCCCAGGGCTTCTCAGGCACGATTATTAAATTATTAAAGTATTTTTTTTCAGGTATTGAACCTTATTCAAGAAATGTCGTTTTTTGTACGATGTCTCTTTTTTTCAAGTCCGGGAGGCTACCACACTGTCTGACAAATTGCGCTCAGTTGCTTACCAAGTACTCTTGTTTGCGTCTTTGGTTCCCTGTTTTGCATCTTTTGTAGAAAAGTGTTTTTTTTAAGTTTTCAATTTTTATCGGTTACAATCATGCAAACAGGAGTAGTGAAGTTCTTTAATGAGAGCAAGGGTTTTGGTTTCATCGTCGATGACGAGTCAAAAAAAGACATCTTCGTACACATCACCGGCCTGAACGGGCTAACCATTCGTGAGAATGATCAGGTGTCATACGAGATCGTTGATGGCAAGAAAGGCCTCAACGCCGTGAACGTAAAGAAAATGTAGAGCGCACGGGTTAGCCCGGAGTGGGCAACCCTATCTTTCTATAACTCATAAAAAACCCGCTCTGCTTCAGAGCGGGTTTTTTCATGCACTAGCCGGTGAGTTACAGGTTGGCCCCCTGATGAACCTTCGGCGAAAACCGGTTAACGGTATGCTCAACGGGTGGCACCGACTTCAGGTACGTATAAATCGCGCCCAGATCCTGCTCGGTCATGCCCGCATACATACGCCAGGGCATAATTGAGTTAAAGCCATCTTCACCAACTGGTGAATCCGCATCTGTAGCGTCTGCATGTGCCTTGAATCGGGCAATGAATGCTTCCTTCGTGTAAGCCGCAATGCCCGTAGGGTGAGGTGTTATATTGACAGACCGCACCGTACCGCTGGGCATTGGAAACTCACGTCCACCCGCCATGTACATGTCCGGTAATGGTTCTCCCTTTCCATTAACCGGTGTATGACATTCACTACAACTGGCAAAGCTGACCAGATAACGCCCATAGGCTAGCTCGTCAGAGGGCGCTGGGCGTTTTTGATGCTCGTTTTTGCCGGGTATCGTATTGATAATGAACGACATCGGAAAGTCAGGGCTGGAAACCGGGATAGCTTCATTCTTGATTGGCTTCAGGGTTCTGATATAAGCGATAATGGCTTCAATATCAGACCGGTCGGCCTGTCCAAAGCTCTTGTAAGGCATTACCGGAAATAAGGCATGTCCGTCGCGGCTGACACCGGTTGTTATAGCCCGGTAAATTTCACCATCACTCCAGCTACCCAGATGAGCAGGCGTGATGTTAGCGGCATAAAAGTTGCCTGGAAAGCCCATCTCCCGCACGAAGCCCTCGCCACCTTTTCCTTCGGTACCGGCCACCATCGGTCCATTCATTTTGTTCCAGTCCCGGGTGGAATGGCAGGCAACGCAAACCGCCACATGATTGGCCAGATAACGCCCTCTGGCGACTTGAGCCGAATCGGCCCGGATAACCAGCGAAGGTGCTGGCCCAACATTGGGCAGCGCGTAGCGAACATAGAGCAGAGCGGCCCCGGCACCCACCAGCAGAAGCAGGAAAAGGCCACCCAATAGTCGTAGAATACGTTTCATTGCTATAGGTAGTTTGTGTAACCAGTCTCAATAGTAATCTATTGATGGCAGCAAAACCCCCTACTCTTTCGTCAATGATTACCGGATTTATTAATCGGTAGTGAAGCCGAGACATAAGGATAACCTCTATCTTTTTGTTACTGCAAGTGCGTTTTATACAACGCACTACCTAACCTGGGTATAGTGAGCCACTCGTGCTGATACTACAGAAAGTGACGCATCACTTGGCCGTAATAACCGCAATGGTCAGGCGGCTGATGCAGACCAGGCGTTCCTGTTCGTCGGTAATCCGGATGTCCCAGACATGGGTGGTGCGGCCGATATGGATCGGCGTACATTTGCCGTATACCCAGCCCGACCGCACCGACCGAATATGGTTTGCGTTGATTTCGAGCCCTACCGCCTGTTGCGTGGTTGGGTCGGCAAGCCGCAGCACCGAGGCAACACTACCCAGCGATTCGGCCAGTACAACGGATGCGCCCCCGTGCAGGATACCAAATGGCTGGTGGGTACGCTCATCGACTGGCATACGGGCCGTTACGTACTCGTCGGTAGCTTCCAGGAACTCGATCCCGATGTGGCCAACAATTGAGTTCTTATTAAGCTCAATTAAACGCTCTAGCGTTAAGGTAGACTTCATATTGCAGTGATTTATCCGTAATTTTGCGGCCAAAATAGGTTACTCAAGAGGTAACACCAACCGCTTTGGCTCGTAAAGACATTTATATAATCCGCCACGGTGAAACCGATTACAATCGCCGGGGCGTCGTGCAGGGTAGTGGGGTTGATGCCGATCTAAATGAGATGGGCCGCGCGCAGGCGTTGGCTTTCTTTCAGGCCTATCAGCATGTGCCCTTCACTAAGATTTATACCTCCACGCTGATCCGTACCTTCCAGACCGTCGAACCGTTTATCGAGCTGGGTATTCCCTACGAAAAACTGTCGGGCCTGAACGAGATTAGCTGGGGGATCATGGAGGGTAAGATTCCAAACACACTCGACGACGATTACTACCGGAACCTGATCGAGAACTGGTCGGCTGGAAATACCGGTATGCCTACCGAGCAGGGCGAAAGCCCCGAGCAGGTAGCCGCCCGGCAACGGCCCGCGATTGATCATATTCTGGCGCAGCCCAACGAACCCCTGGTGTTAGTGGCTATGCACGGCCGGGCCATGCGCGTCCTGCTATCGTGGCTGCTCAACAAGCCTCTGGCCCGGATGGATGAGTTCGAGCATAGCAACCTGTGCCTGTACAAGCTTACCTATCAGTCAGATACTGCTTCATTTACGCTCGATATAGCCAACGATACTTCTCACCTGCTGGCCGTCAATACGTTTTAAGAAGTCGACAAAAGTGGTCAGTGCCTGGCCTGGAATGTTCTTCTCCTGCACCAGCAAGAGTAAACAGGATTTTCCAGCCCAGGTACTGACCACTTTTGTCAACTTCCCTTTTCGACCGTTTATCCACACATAAAGCGGTTTCCCACAAAGAAGGTCTGTTTTGGGCCGTTGTTGCGTAGTTTCGTTCATAAGCCTGTAGAAGGTTTATCCCTATTGCATGTCGAAACAACGCATATACTGGTTCTGCCAGATCGTCGGCTGGACACTGCTCATTATGGTTGACTTCATCATCTATTGGATAGAAGATGGATTCATCGCAGAAGTGTTCTATCTGGCCATCGCCGACATTATGCTGGGCATCAGCCTTACGCATTTGTATCGCCTTGCCATTCAGCGCTGGAAATGGGTGCGCTTACCCTTTCTTCAACTGGTACCCCGTGTACTGGGGTCGGTATTCCTGCTGGCCCTGATTATGACGGTCGTCAACTTCCCCTTCGACGCGGAAATGATCACGAACCTACAGCTACACGGCTTGTCGCTTTTTATGGCTACGCTGGTCAGTTGGGTAAAAACTATGGTGACATGGGTACTGAGCTACACCGCTTATCACTACGTAGAGCGTACCCGGCGCGCCGAAATTGAGAAGATTCTGCTAAAGTCATCGATCCGGGAAACGGAGGCTAAAGTGTTGCGGGCCCAACTAAACCCCCACTTTATGTTCAATGCCCTGAACAGCATTAGAGCGCTGATTTACGAAAATCCACAAAAGGCGCAGCAGGGAATTACGCAACTCTCGAATATTTTGCGCAATTCACTGCTGGCCGACCGCCGTAAAACCGTTGAACTGCGCGAAGAGATCAAAACCGTTCAGGATTACCTGGCCCTGGAAAAGGTCCGCTACGAAGAGCGCCTCGATTGTCGGGTCAGCGTTGATCCACAGGCGAATTACTGGCAGGTTCCACCCATGATGTTCCAGACACTGGTTGAAAATGCCATTAAGCATGGCGTATCAAGGGCGGTAAATGGCGGCTTTGTTGAACTGGTCGGGCGTGTTGTAACTGGCAACACGGGCCGTGATGAGCTACATATTCGCATTCGGAACACGGGTACCCTGGGCGACAAGCTGGCGTCGGGTGGATTTGGCCTTAAAAACACCTCGCAACGTCTCGATCTGCTTTATGGTGCGGGTGCCAGCTTTACCATTGAGCAGGAAGCCCCCGGCATTGTAGTAGCCAATGTACAGATTCCGCAACAGTCAGATAGCATTTTCAAGTCCGAACGAGAGATTGTAAACCAATGACCAATGAATAATGACTCCGACAGGGAACGCACCTCAGCGAAGCCATTATCCTTCACTCCACAACATGAGAACCCTTATCATCGACGATGAGCGGCTGGCCCGCAATGAGCTACGCCGCCTGCTCGAAAACTTTCCTAAAGTAACTATCGTGGGCGAAGCTGCCAATGCTGATGAAGCCCTGCCGATGATCGACGAACTCCAGCCCGATCTGCTTTTTCTGGATATTCAGATGCCCGGCAAAAACGGCTTCGAGTTGCTACAGGCTATTGAAGGCAAAGCGCCGGAAGTAGTGTTTACAACGGCCTACGACGAATACGCCATCAAGGCATTTGAATTCAATGCGCTCGACTACCTGCTGAAACCCGTTGATCTGGCCCGATTGAGCGAAGCTATCCATCGGGTCGAAGAAGAGCTACATCAGAGTACGGTAGCTGAACGCCCCGGTGCTGTAAAAGATCACACAAAACTGCTGGGCGAGGCGGACCAGGTGTTTGTGAAAGATGGCGAGAAGTGCTGGTTTGTGAAACTGAGCAAGGTCAGGCTGTTCGAGTCGATGGGGAACTACGTGCGTCTGTATTTCGACGACCAGAAGCCGCTGGTGCTGAAATCGTTAAACGCGCTGGAAGACCGCCTCGACCCGGCTACTTACTTCCGGGCGAACCGGAAGCACATTATTAACTTACAGTGGATCGACAAGATTGAGCCCTGGTTTAGCGGTGGGCTGCTGGTAACCCTGCGTGGCAGCAATGACAAAATCGAGATCAGCCGTCGCCAGGCCATTCGGTTCAAAGAGATGCTGAGTTTGTAGTCTGGAAAGCCAGTCGTATAAAAAGGTAGTCCAGCGTCTGGATAGTCAATGCTTGATAAGAGCGACTATCCAGACGCTGGACTACCTTTTTATACGACTGACTTTCCAGACTTAAAGTTTATACGACTTACCAGACCTGTGTACAAATAAAAATCCCTGCGTTCAAACTGACGCAGGGATTCCGTACCCACCGTAACTTGTACTTAACCTAAAATGAAATCATAAGGGCTAACCCTTACCAAACCTAAACGTACCATTAGTTTAGAATCAATCTCTGAAGTGGCCTGTTCGATTAGTGAACTACTTCGTCAGCGTGTTGCTTCAGACGCCACGCCCACTAATCAGCCTAAACAAGACCGCTATGACCGCTATCACCAATAGAATGTGTATTAGTCCCCCCATTCCAAAGCTACCGAATCCGAGAAAACCGAGCGCCCAGATGATAACTAGAATCACAGCAATGGTATACAGCAAATTTCCCATAACGTTCGTGTAGTTGAGTAAACCAGAAAGCATTTGTTTGCAATCTGTGTATCCTATTTGAAAATTCCGTGCCAGTTCCCGGTGTAGCACAGTTACGGCCGTGAGTATACACCCTCAAAGTGTGAAAATGAGGCATATACGTTAGTAAAACGGTTGTAGAAACATTCCGTGAATTTTATGTACACAAGTGAAGTGTAGAAAATACTCTACACTATAGGGCTATCGGGTAGGCAACAAATCCACACTTTTCCCCAGCTGCATGCACTGACCATCTGTGATAGCCTGCCGTTCGTTTAGTGTTGGTATGGCTAACTGCTTCTCTACAGGCCATTTAGTCCGTGTAAGGATATGTAATTATGATAGCATTAAAAATCAGGCATCATATTTACAGTAATAGGCTGAGAACGAAGAGTTAAAATTACGCGAGCAAGTTATGAATGGTGCAAGAGTAGGGGGTTTGGCAGCGAATTATACCTTCAGACCGGCCATTAATACCAATATGACAACTACGAAGCATGTATTGATAGTAGATGATGAGGCCGATATTTGCCTATTGCTATCTGGATTGCTTCGCCGATTAGGCTATCAACCTACCTGTGCGAACCTGTTGGAGGAAGGTCGGCAGTGTATAAGTCGGCAGCGTTTTGACGCAATATTTCTGGACTTAAACCTGCCAGATGGAATTGGGTTTGATTTACTGTCGGTCGTGAAAAGCGGCCTGTCAGTTGTAGAAAGTCCCAAGGTGGTGATGATCAGTGCATTCGATGGGATGGCAGAGCGCAAGCGGGCAAGCGACCAGGGAGCAGACTATTTTATGGGCAAGCCATTTACCCGTAAAACAGTTGAACAGGCATTAGAGTCTATACAGCTTTAATTGCACCTTTGTAAGCATTGTATTGTTTAAATTTGTGTGAGGCTGGTAACACTGCCTCATATCCATACTAACTGCCTTACCACCATTCCTTCCGATCCCGAAACGGTACCACTAACCGAGTCGGGCATTTTCTATGGAAAAAATCCTGATCATCGACGATAACAATGATATCTGCATCCTACTAGAGCGTTTTCTGACAAAGCAGAAATACAAAACTGCTTCAGCACAACGCGGTGAAGATGGGTTGTTGCTGCTTCGGAAGGAACCCTACGACCTGGTGATATGCGATTTCAAGCTGCCAGATACCGACGGGCTTGACATGCTGCGCCGGATCAAAGTGCTGAGTCCCAACACAGCGGTCATTATCATTACGGGTTATTCAGATGTGCGCGTTGCCGTGCAGGCACTAAAATATGGTGCGTTCGATTACGTAACCAAACCCCTCCTTCCCGACGAAATCCTGTACACGATTAAAGGGGCACTAGACAAGAAGAGCTCGGTCACTACCAAGCCAGCAACAGCAGCATCAACGGCGGCCGAGTCTGAAAAGCCTGTTGTTGCCAAAGCAGGCAGAGCCGGGCGTAGTGAAATGACTTCGCATGGGAAGCGGTTTATTTTCGGGAAAAGCAGGGCCGCCGAGCAGTTGCAGAAGCATATCGAATTAATTGCGCCAACCAATATGTCGGTAATTATTACCGGCGAAACGGGTACCGGAAAAGAGTTCGTAGCCAACGCCATTCACCTGAGCAGCAAACGGGCCGACAAGCCGTTTGTGGCCATCGATTGCGGTGCTTTGTCGAAGGAGCTGGCAGGCAGCGAGTTGTTTGGTCATGTGAAAGGAGCCTTTACCGGGGCTATCTCCGATAAAATGGGTAGCTTTGAATATGCTACCGGAGGAACCCTCTTTCTCGACGAAATCGGTAACCTCTCCTACGAGAATCAGATCAAGCTGCTCCGCGTGCTGCAAGAGCGTAAGATCAAGCGGGTAGGGGGCAACACAGACATCGGCGTCGATGTGCGTATTCTGTGCGCCACCAACGAAGACCTGCGCGATGCCGTGCGGCAGGGCCGTTTCCGCGAAGACATCTTCCACCGCCTCGATGAGTTCCGGATCGATCTACCTGCGCTGCGCGAACGTCGGGCTGACATTATGATGTTTGCCGAGCATTTTCTGGAAATAGCCAACAAACAGCTGGAGAAGGATGTGCTGGGTTTCGATGACGAAGCAAAAGAGAAGTTCAAAGATTATTACTGGCACGGCAACCTGCGCGAACTTCAGAATGTAGTGAAGCGGGCCGTATTGCTCACTCAGGGCGACTACGTGTCGGTTGATGTGCTGCCCCACGAAATTGTATCGCCCACCTACATCTCGGCCGAAGAATCGGCTGGGTTTGTGGTTGATGCCATCCGGCCCGGTTCACCCCCCATCATGCAGCAACCTTCGCAGGGGGGCAACCTGAAGTCGGTTTCAGAGAGTGCCGAACGTGCTGCTATTCTGAAGGTGCTTGAGAAAACAGGCTACAATAAAACTAAAGCCGCCGAAGTATTGAACATCGACCGCAAAACGCTGTATAACAAGCTAAAAGCGTACGACATACATCTTTAGTTTCAGGTTTCATGTTACAAGTTTCAAATGCTTCGCCTGATCATTATGCTGTTGATAAGCGAAGCACTTGAAACTTGTAACATGAAACTATAGCTTAGTTAAAGCTATAACCGATTGACAGCATTCCAACTCCGTTTTTGGCGTTGTTGAAGATGGCCCTCGACGCGGTTGAATTAGCAATTTGTTGTAGTCCCTGAGTGTAGCGGGCCCCAAGGAGCACCTGACCAAAGTAGATATTCAGACCACCAGCCAGCCCGTAATCGAGGCGGTTAAACTGGTCGGTGCCAACGTTGAAAGCTGTATTGATGGTTGTTCCACCCGTGTTGCTAACGCCCGTATTGAGCAGGTAGCTAACGTAGGGACCGGCCTGAATCTCAACGGCATCACCTAATTTAATAGTAGCCAAAACTGGCAGGTCAATGTAGTTCAGGTTGAACGAAGCGCGGTTGTCTTGCCCCAGAAACCGGTAGCCCGATGAAGCTCCTTTGTTTACGTAGAGCAGTTCGGGCTGAATGGCGAAAGCCGACCCTACGGGAATTTGCGTGAAGAGGCCGGCGTGGAAGCCAATCCGCTCTTTCCGGCTTGTCAGGTCAACGTTATTGAACTGCAATGTGCTGGCCGACAGACCACCTTTAATACCAGTGCGTACCCGGTTTTGTGCCTGTGCATCGGTAGTAGTTGCCAGTATGCCAGCAGCGGTCAGGAGTGCCAGTGCAAGTGTTGTGATTGCTGTTTTCATGAGGTTGTGTGTACTAGTTGTGAAAGTTGGATAAAGCGTACTGAACCATGGGTTCAGTACATACCAGAGACAAATCTGTGCCAAATTAGGAGTCCTATAAGTTGATGAACGCGGTAGTAGTTGACAGACAAAGGGTTAGCTTGATTTGAAATTGGATTTCGTCGTTATGCTTTGCTATTCGCTTTTTGCCTGATGCGGACATCATTCCACACTTTCGGGCTATAGGAGCAACAGTACCTCTGCTTACTTACCGAATAATTGTGTTTAATTTTGATAGACATAAGGGGCAACTGAGGCTAATTCAGATTCTGACCAGGTAACCAACGTGCACTGATGTACTTGCATGGTAAACGCTAAGCCAACTACAATGAAAACAATTCTAATTGCCGACGACGATGCCGATGACCGGTTGTTCATGATTGAAGCATTTCGGCATAATGGGTTTCGGCATGAAGTGAAATTCGTTGAAGATGGCGAAGACCTGATGAACTACCTGACCCACCAGAAGGGGTTCACGGCCGAAAACGCTCCGGTACCAAGTCTGATATTGCTTGACCTGAATATGCCCCGTAAAAATGGGTTTCAGGCACTGACTGAAATTCGCGAAGACAGGGGGCTACGCCGACTGCCGGTCGTTGTGATGTCGACCTCATCGGCCAATGGTGATGTAGTGCGGACCTACGACATCGGCGTGAACTCCTATATTGTTAAGCCGCACAATTTTCTCAAGCTTGTTGAAATTATCAGTGCCTTGAAATATTACTGGCTGGAAACTGTGCAGCTGCCCGATTGACGCTCATTAAACCGTAGCGGCAACGCCACTATGGTTTTTCCAGACATGGTTCACCTGTTCTGTTTGCTCAACTCAATGTTATGACTCCAATTGCAAGCATGCCAACTGCCGACGTCCCAGAAAAATCAACGATTATTCGCGTTTTGCTGGTTGAGGACGACGAGGATGATTATATCCTGACCCGCTCGCACATGAATGCGCCCGAAAACCGTAACCTTCGCCTCGACTGGGTAGAGGGCTACGACGAGGCGATCGAGCGCATGATGGCCAACGACTACGACGTGTACCTGATCGACTACCGGCTTGGTGAACGGACCGGTATTGAGCTTATTCAGGAAGCCACGGCGGGTGGTTGTCAGGCACCCATGATTCTGCTGACGGGACAGGACGATCAGTCGATCGATTACTCGGCTATGGCCATTGGGGCGTCAGATTACCTGGTTAAAGGCCGTATCGATGCTCCGTTGCTGGGCCGTAGTGTGCGGTATGCCCTGCAACAGGCCGAATCCCTGGCCAAGTCGGTTGAGCAGGAAAAGAAGTACCGGTCGCTGTTTGAGCGGTCATTCGATGCTATTTTCGTGGCCGACAGTCACATGCACTTTCGCGATGTGAACCCGGCCGTTGAGAAACTGCTGGGCTATAGCCGTGACGAACTATTGCAGATAAACCCCGCCCGCCTCTTCGACCGGCTCGATGCCTTACGGCAGTTGCGCTTCTCAGTTCGGGAGTTCAATCAGATCAAGGATTTCGAAACGACGATTGTCAGCAAGGAAGGCCGTAAACGCACCTGCCTGATCTCGGTCTGGGCGGTCGATGATGCCGCTGGTCGGCCGGTTTGGTACCAGGGCATTGTGCGCGATATTACCGAGCAGAAGAAGGCACAGCAGGAACTGATCATTGCCGAAAAACTGACCATGACCGGCAAGCTGGCCCGCAGCATTGCCCACGAAGTACGAAACCCCCTGACGAACCTGAGTCTGGCGCTCGACCAACTGCGCGACGAGCTGGGCGAGAATCAGGAAGAGACGCAGCTATATACCGATATTATCGGGCGTAATGTAGAGCGAATCAGCACGCTGATCACCGACATGCTGAATTCGTCGAAGCCCCGCGAGCTGGATCGCAAGCCGCAGAGCCTTAACGACATTGTGAAGGACACGCTCGGGTTTGTCAACGACCGCATCAAGCTGAAGCAGATGAAGCTGACCACTAACTACAGTACCGACGACTGCATTGCCCCCCTCGATCGCGATCAGGTACGGATGGCGCTTACCAACATCCTAATCAACGCCGTAGAGGCTATGGAACCCGGTCAGGGTAGACTCTGGATCGATACGCACTGCCTGGATGAGACGCAGGTAGGCGTCATTATCCGCGACAATGGCAGCGGCATTGCGCCCGAAAATATTCAGCGCCTCTTCGATCCGTTCTTCACGGGTAAGCAAAGTGGTATGGGGCTGGGCCTGACCGCTACCCAAAATATTGTGACCAGCCACCGGGGCCATATCGAAGTAGACAGCGAGATGGGGCAGGGCACAACGTTTCGGATCACGTTTCCGAAGTAAAAGAGCTGTAACACGGAGTTGCACAGAGATCCACCGAGTTGCACAGAGCTTTTTTTCTATTGATAAGAAAACTCTGTGTATCTCCGTGGCACCTCTGTGCAACTTCGTGTTATAGCTCTTTTGTTATTTCATCGTCAACTTCAGGCCGAAGTCTTTCCCCTGCGATACGTCTTTCAAGACAACATTGCCGCTTCTTCCAGGACATGGTTTTGGCGCTGGCCGTGGCTGGGCCGTACCGGGCGTTCAGGTACGTGGTGAGCTCCTGCTGGTAGGCTTTCACGGCGCTGGCACTGTTCAGGTAAAAGTCGACCTGAATACTGTTGACCTTGTTTCCGGTCTGGAAATACTGGTAATCAACCGATTCGAGGTTCGGAAATTCCTGCGTATAGCCAATATGGCGGGCGTCCTGTTCGAACGGCTGAGCGGTTTCTGTGCGTTTAGCCGCAGTGAAGTCATCGCCCAGACTAACCCCGCGCCAGTCATGATCGGTGGTTAGGCCAAGGCCGGTGAGTTGGGTACTGAGCGGTACGGCTGTCGTTGGTTGGGTGGCATCCGATTCAGCACGGGCCGAGTCGGCGCTGGTAGAGGCATCGGAGGTTTGCCGGCTGGTGCAGGCAGCCACGAGGCCGATCAGGCATAGGGAGACGAGAAGGCGTTTCATACCGCGAAACTACAACTCACGCTGTATGTTGAGGAAAAAACCAGTTTCGCGTTGAGCGTTCAGCACCGTGCTGAACCGGAAAACCATGTTGTAATACGTCACCACGTCGAGGCTCAGGCCAGTGCTGTATAGCCACCGGTTGGCTAGTCGGCTCTGGTATTTCTCCGCGATGTTGCTGTTGATATACCCCGCATCGGCAATCAGCGAAAGGTAGGCGGCGATAGGCACGGTATTGAATTGCTTGATTGGAATCCATTTCCATTCTTTCTTGACGTCGAAAAGGCGGAAACGAATATTGTTACGGAACACGGCATACCGGTTTCCTTCTATCACATACAGTTCGTACCCCCGAATGACGTCGTCGCCCACCCCAAGGCCTCTGATGCCGAAATAAGGCTGGCGCTCGGCCCACACATTCCTGAACCGGAAAGTATTGGCGGCAAAAAAACGTTTGCTCAGCGGATAATAGCGGCTCAGGCCTACCAGCAGGTCGGTCTGTTTTAGATCAGCGCCAGGCATCAGACCCGAATGGGATAGCATGCCCGTCAGCAATGTACCCTGAAGGGCATAGGACACGTTGTCGCGCCGATCGTAGCGATAGTTGTATGTCAGCGTCATAAACTGCTGCCGGGTGCGTCCGTCGAGGAAGTAATTGGGATTGAGGCGGGCCACCGTGTCGGCAATGGTGTTGGTTGTGTAGCGGGCCTCCAGTTCATGGAAATGATAGAACCCATCGCGGCGGGTCACGGCGATACTGGTCGTAAGCCTGGTGCGAAGGGTAGAAAGCCCGGCCGGCCGAATATATTCCCATTTGTCGAGGAAAGGCCGGTAGGCGATTTCCCGGTTGGTGGCGTAATAGAAATCAGCGTTGACCCCTATTCGTTGTGCCTTGTCTACGTAGGGGCGGTCGTAGGCCAGAATGTATTTGGGGGTAAAGCCCGCCTGCGCCACGGCGGTTAA
Source organism: uncultured Cytophagales bacterium (assembly GCA_963750355.1). Lineage (GTDB taxonomy): Bacteria > Bacteroidota > Bacteroidia > Cytophagales > Spirosomataceae > Fibrella. Next base: position 135,549 of record CAVVQL010000012.1, read on the forward strand.
TTTGTCGTTACGGCCCGTAAAATTTTTCCAGTCCAGGCGAACACCGTAATTGGTTCGGCGCAGGTCATGGCCCCGGTCATACCACCATTCGTTCAGGTTGCGGTCGGCCAGTTCAAAAATGGGTACCACGAAAATGTACCACCGCTCCTTCATGGTTACGGTGAGATCAACGGGCCGATTGCCCAACGGAGCGGTCGTGTCTTCAACCGCCGCTATATCGACCGAGATGAACAGGTTGGTATTCCAGATTTTGCGCTGATCCCAGGCTACCTTTTTTGGTATTTCGCTCCGGCGCAGGGTGTCACCCGTGCGTATCGCCATTTCGCGCAGGATAATCCGGTCCTGGGTACGGGCATTTCCCGCCAGGGTTATAGACCGCACCACCAGGGCTGAGTCGGCCGGCGGGGGAGCCGCAACAAACTGCCAAAGAGAAAAAACAAATGTAAAAAGCGACATAACGTGTAGACCGATAGGCTACAGACAGTGTAGCCCCTACCAATAAACGAAATATAGAGCCCAATGGATGGATGAATTTCAGAGACTACAAAACGAAAATGGTAACCTCTAAGGTAAGAAAATAACCCAACTCGTTCGTCGAATGATGCAATGGTCTGTGTATTATTGTTCTTTCTTTCGTTACTACTTCGGTGCCGGTAGTTTGCATTGATTTAACCTCGACTTTACACCAGCGCTGACCAACAAACTTACCTATGCAAACAGAGCGAGCGCCATCCGCCGCAAAAGAATCTGTAAAGCCTAATCTAAGCTTCTGGCAGATCTGGAACATGAGCTTCGGCTTCTTCGGCATTCAGTACAATTTCGGGCTACAGCAGTTCATTATGAGTCCGGTGTTCCGCTATCTGGGTGCCGACGAGAACAAGATTCCTATTCTATGGCTGGCGGGCCCGGTAACGGGGCTACTCATTCAGCCGTTGATTGGCGCCATCAGCGACCGCACCTGGTCGCCTAAATGGGGGCGGCGAAAGCCGTTCTTCCTGATCGGAGCCATCCTGTCGAGCATTGCCCTGGTGCTGATGCCCAACTCGAAAACGCTGTGGATGGCCGCTGGCCTGATGTGGATGATGGATGCCGGCCTGAACGTGACTATGGAGCCCTTTCGGGCGTTCATTGGCGACAAGCTCAACGCCAGTCAGCGCACAACGGGCTTCGCTGTGCAGAGCTTCTTTGTTGGCTTTGGCCAGATTCTGGCCAGCCTGATGCCCTACATTCTGCCCATCATCGGCATCACCATGAGCATGACCGCCATGAGCGAGGGCAGCCAGATTCCCGACTATGTACACACGCTGTTCTACATCGGTGCGTTTGCCATTGTGGCCGCCGTACTCTGGACAATCTACACGACCAAAGAGTACCCGCCCGAAAACATGATGGAGTTTGAGCGGATGAAGCGCGAAAGCCGGGGCATTGGCCACGCCTTTGCCGAGATCAGAGATGCCATTGTGCAGATGCCCACTACCATGAAGCAATTGTGGTGGGTAAAGTTCTTTACTTGGTATGGCCTGCCGCTGATGTGGCAGTACCTGTCGCTGGCTATCTCGCGTCACGCGTTCAATGCGCCCGCACCGGGTGTTCCTGGCTTCGAGGAAGGGAGCCGCTGGGGTGGGTTGTGCTTCGCGTTCTTCAACGTGGGCTGTATTCTGGTCTCCTTCATGATCCCGATGCTCTCGAAGCGACTGAGCAAGCAGGCGGTGCATGCCACCTTCCTGACCATTGCCGGGCTGGGTTTCCTGTCCATGCTCACCTCAAACGACAAGTATATTTTCGCCTTCGGCATGTTGCTCGTCGGCTTCGGCTGGGGGTCGATCCTGTCGATGCCGTATGTGATGCTGGCCGATTCGGTACCGGCCGAACGAATGGGCGTGTACATGGGTATTTTCAATGGCTTCATTGTGGTACCACAAATCGTTAGCATGATTACCGTGCCGTTTCTGTACGATTCGATACTGGGTGGCGACCCGCGCAACGCCCTGGTGTTGTGTGGTGTATGTCTGTTTGCGGCGGCAGCGTCCTGTTTTCTGGTGAAAGACAGCCGGGTGCTGCCTTCTGGTCCCGCGTTGAGTTAACGTTGACAAACGAGCCTATTTTTATGCGCCCCCCATCGGCTTTCAGTACGGTGGGGGGCCTTTTTTCAAGCAAATCCTATGATTATTACATCGAAGCAACTCATTCTCTCGGTCGGCGAACTACTGGCCGATTTTATTGGCCAAACCTTCTCAGAAAGCCTGTTCGATGCCACCGACTTTACCCGGTTTCAGGGTGGGTCACCGGCTAATCTGGCCGGGAACATGGCCCGGTTGGGGAATCATACGGCGCTGGTCGCCTGCGTTGGTAACGACAACCTGGGGCGTTTTCTGGTGCAGAAAGTAGCGGAAACGGGTACCGACGTTAGCCACGTATCGTATCAGGAGGCTCATCCAACCAGCATGGTGGTAGTGTCGCGCACAAAGGGTACGCCCGATTTTATTGCCTACCGCACCGCCGACTGTATGATTCATCCCGAACACCTGCCCGATCAGTTACTCGATCAGGCTGCGCTGTTCCACACCACCTGTTTCGCCCTGAGCCGTAATCCCGCCCAGCGAACGATTGTTGACGCGGCCCGCCGCGCAGCTATCGCTGGCGCGCAGATCAGCATTGATGCCAACTACGCACCCAGTATCTGGCCCGATCGTGATAATGCCTGGCAGGTGCTGACGGACTATTGCGCGTCGGGTGCGCTGGTGAAACTCAGCGACGACGATGCCGAACGGTTGTATAGTGCCCCGCAGACGCCGGAACAGATCCGCTCGGATTTCCACCGAATGGGTGCTAAACTCGTTTGTCTGACACTGGGCGCAAAGGGCAGCATTGTCTCTACCAACAACGGAAAGAACGTGGTAGAAACGCCGGGCAAATCCCTGTCGGTTGTAGATGCCACTGGTGCCGGCGATGCCTACTGGGCAGGTTTTCTGACCGCCTGGCTGGAAGGGTACACCCCGGCCGAATGCGCCACCGCCGGGTCGAACTTGGCCGCGCTCAAGCTGATCCGTCGGGGTTCGCTCCCCCCAACGGTCGATCGGAGCGTACTGTACGAAGCGTAAAGGTGGGCTGCTGGTAGCTAATCAATTGCTGACGCCTGCTAAAAAGGGAAGTTCTTCTCATTACAATACTTCGGTGAAATCTGAGCCAAAAAGAAAGGCGTGGTAGTTTTGGGTATCTGACATCCGTTTAGGCTTTAAAACGAAACGTACCCTTGCCGATGGCAGCAAAAAATAAAGTAGTTCCAGGTTTGTGAGACCTAAAACTTGAAACCATCATGAAAAGGTGGGGCCGGTTTTATCGGGTCGCACGTTGTCCGATTGTTTGTGACCAAATACCCTGACTACCGAATTATCAACCTCGATGCGCTCACTTACGCAGGTAACCTGGCTAACCTGACCGATATTGAGACTTGTCCAAATTATGCCTTTGTCAGGGGTAACATCACCAACGCGGCGTTTCTGGATCAGTTATTTGCCGACTACCAGCCGGGGAGCGTTGTTCACCTGGCCGCCGAATCGCACGTAGATCGGTCGATTACCGACCCTATGTCGTTTGTGATGACCAACGTGGTCGGTACGGTCAACCTGCTTAGCTTAATGCGGCAAAAAAGAGCTGGCTGGCTTCGGAGTCAGGCTTCGAGGGGAAACGCTTCTACCACGTATCTACTGATGAAGTGTACGGGTCGCTGCACAACCCCGATGAGTTCTTCACCGAAGATACTCCCTACGACCCGCAATCGCCTTATTCGGCCTCAAAAGCGGCCTCTGACCATTTTGTCCGGGCTTATGGGAATACGTACAAAATGCCTGTGGTACTGACCAACTGCTCGAACAACTACGGTCCGAATCACTTCCCGGAAAAGCTCATTCCGCTGATGATTCACAACATTCAGCAGAACAAACCGCTGCCCGTTTATGGAAAAGGCGAGAACGTGTGCGACTGGCTGTATGTGGTCAATCACGCCCGCGCTATCGATACGGTATTTCATCAGGGCAGGCTGGGCGAGACCTACAACGTTGGTGGGTTTAACGAGTGGAAAAATATCGACATCATGCATCTGCTCTGCCGGATTATGGATGAGAAACTGGGTCGCCCCGAAGGTACGTCGGCGCAGTTGATTACCTACGTGACAGACCGGGCCGGGCATGACCTGCGTTACGCCATTGACGCCACCAAGGTTATGAATGAACTCGGCTGGGAGCCGTCTCTTCAGTTTGAGGAAGGCCTGAACAAAACCGTCGACTGGTTCCTGTCCAATCAGGAGTGGCTTAACAACGTTACCTCAGGTACGTATCAGGGCTATTATCAGGGAATGTACGCGAATCGATAAAGGAACTGGAAGGTCAGTTCAGAAAAGAGTACCAAGTCTGGAAAGCCAATTTTAGTGTTGTTGCCGCACAAAGCTAACTTTCCAGACTTGGCACTCTTCTCTAAACTGATGACTATCAAGACTAACAATCTTCTCATGAAAGGAATTATACTCGCCGGTGGGTCCGGTACACGATTGCATCCGCTCACGCTGGCCGTTTCCAAGCAACTGATGCCCGTTTATGACAAGCCGATGATTTACTATCCGCTGTCGATTCTAATGCTGGCGGGTATTCAGGACATCCTGATCATTTCGACGCCGCACGATCTGCCCCATTTCGAGAAACTGCTCGGCGACGGCTCGCGAATTGGCTGTCGGTTCACTTATGCCGCGCAACCCAGCCCCGACGGACTGGCACAGGCGTTCATCATTGGCGAAGAATTCATTAGCGAAGATAAGGTGGCGCTGGTGCTTGGCGACAATATTTTCTACGGATCAGGTTTGTCGAAATTGCTCCAGTCAAACAACGACCCTGATGGGGGCGTGGTCTTTGCCTATCAGGTACAAGACCCCGAACGGTATGGCGTAGTAGAGTTCGACGATGATTTCAACGTACAATCGATTGACGAAAAGCCGGAGCAGCCAAAATCGCATTACGCCGTGCCAGGGCTCTATTTCTACGACAATGAGGTAGTAGAGATCGCCAAAAGCATTCCGCTTTCGCCTCGTGGCGAACTGGAGATCACCGATGTAAACCGGGTGTATCTGGAACGTGGGAAACTGAAAGTTGGCCTACTGGACCGGGGCACCGCCTGGCTCGATACGGGTACGTTCGCGTCGTTGATGCAGGCTAGCCATTTTGTACAGGTCATCGAAGAACGGCAGGGGTTGAAGATCGGCTGTATCGAAGAAATTGCCTACCGCATGAAATTCATCTCGAAAGATCAGTTGGTCGACATCGCCAGACCCCTTGTAAAAAGTGGCTATGGTCAATACCTGCTCAAACTTGTTTAGGGCTTTCTGGCGTAAGAAAACTATAGAAATTTAGCCCTATTTTTCATACGTTCTGGATGGGCATGTTCGCTTGCGGACTAAGCGGTGTTGGGTAGTAAAGTCAGATGACATGCTTATTCTGGATCGTTGGCAGTAAATCAGTAGATATACAATCAGATTCATTTACTTTAAGGCACACTACGGGAAGCAGTACAGACAATAGCATCGAATGGTAAGTAGGGGCATAGTATTTTTAGTAGTTCTTGGGCTCTCGGCGTGTAGCACCAACCGGAATTTAGTTTACCTGAATGATCTTAGAGGCTCCTCCGAGTTCAGAACCCAGATCCTGAACAATCCAGGCATACGAATTCAGGCTACTGATCTACTGGCAATTACGGTCAGTGGCACCAATCCCGAATCCAGCATTTTATTCAATAGTGGTGTAATAGCCGCCAGCAGCAGCGCTAACCCTATCGAAGCGAACACGGCTAACAACGCAGTAGACAATAAACGCGTAAGTGAAGGTTATGTGGTTGACAAGGATGGCTTTATCAACTTTGCCGTGTTAGGAAAGGTCAGGCTGGCAGGGCTTACCAGAGAAGAAGCCGTTCAGAAAATGACGGCTGAAGTCCAGAAATACATTAAAAATCCTGTTATTGATATTCGGTTGCTGAATTTTAAAGTGACGGTACTCGGCGAAGTAGCCAAACCTGCCTCATTCAATGTAATGCGAGAGAGCATAAATGTGCTGGAGGCACTCGGAATGGCAGGCGACATGACCGCGTTTGGAAAGCGGGAAAATGTGCTTATTATCAGGGAAAAAGATGGGGTACGTACGGTTGCACGGGTTAACTTAGCTGACAAGGCAGTACTTGATTCACCTTACTTTTATCTACAACAAAATGATGTTGTTTATGTAGAACCCGATAACCGAACGAAATTAGCACAAACCGATCCGGCTAATCGGTTTATACCTATATGGGGCGCTATCATTTCAACGATCGGTTTTGCCATCATAACATTTGCCAGGTAAATAAAGTAGCACAGTAAGAGATCATGATGGTTGATGGCGAAATAAATTATTCTCAATCTGAAAAGAACGACTTTAAGCACTTCTTTTATAAACTGGTACACTATTGGTATATATTCTTTATAAGTCTTGCTCTCTGTCTGGGCCTGGCGGTTCTTTACCTCAAGTCAGCTATTCCTAAATACCTTATCACCAGCTCACTGCTTATAAGAGATATTGATAAGGGTCCTGACTTTCAGGCAGGTAATCCAGTTTTCAAGGATTTAGCCAGTTTCAACTCGGCTACCAGCATTGAAAATGAAATAGAGTCATTAAATTCAACAACCTTATTGGAACGGGTGTTGACTGAGCTCTCGCTACAAACTACGTATTACATAGATGGCTTTCTGGGAAAACAGGCTATTTACGGAAATGAAGTTCCAGTTATAATTCTGATTACGAAGCTCAATGGGGCTGCTTATAAGCAGAAATTAACGCTTTATATTAACAATAATAATCTATATAAACTCGACGATGGTGTCACACCAGTCAGTACGTATCAATTTGGTCAGAAAATCAATAAAGCGTACGGGTCTTTCACCGTAGTGCTTAACCCGTCGGCTTCGAGCAGGAAGCCCAAAAAAGTGTACGTAGCTTTTCATAGTTTAAGAGATTTAACCAGTGAATATAGCGAACGGCTTACCGTATCACAGGTCAATAAAAAAGCGAATGTACTGACCATCGATCTTATTGACGAGTCTCCTCAGCGGGGTATAGACATCCTTGATAAGGTAATAGATGTCTATAACCAGGAAAGCCAGGAAGACCGCAATAAATTAGCTACCAATACCATCAATTTAATTGATGATCGGTTGAAAGACCTCACCTCCGATTTATCAAGTACAGAGCGATCTGTAGAGCAGTTTAAGCGCAGGAACCAGGTAACTGACGTACGTTCTGAAGCGACAGCTTATCTCGATGAGGCGCGAAATTACAGTAAGCAGCTCTCCGATCTGACTATTCAGCTTGATGCTGTAGGTTCGCTGGAAAAATACTTGTCCGGTCAAAAAGACCAGTTCGACTTAGTGCCAAGTACGCTCCGAATCGATGATCCGACTCTAAATGAACTGATCGAAAAATTTAATGAGTTACAACTCCAGCGCGAACGAATGCTGCGCTCGGCTGAACCAGCCAACCCACTGATAGTAAACATCGTTGGCCAGCTGGCAACCCTTCGCCTCAATATCCTTGAGAACCTGCGAACCATTCGCAAAGAACTACAGGTAACCCGTGGTAGCCTGGCGGCAAAAGTCAGTGGTTATCAATCGCGTATTAACCAGATTCCAAGCATCGAACGTGGTTTAAGCACGATAAACCGACAGGAGAGTGTTAAGCGTGATTTGTATACATACTTGCTTCAAAAGAGGGAAGAGTCCGCCCTATCGTTGGCAGCGACGGTTTCCAATACACGCGTAATCGACCGGGCTATCGCCAGCGAAAAGCCCGTGCAGCCCAAGAAGCCAGTTATTCTGGGGCTAGCCGTTGTACTGAGTTTACTTTTTCCGTTTGGCTTTATCTTCATCCGCGACTTCCTGACGGATAAGGTTCAACGGAAAAAAGATGTTTCCAGAGCAACGCACGTACCGATTCTCGGGGAGATCGCACACCATAAACCCAAAAAGAAAGGGCTTGTATCGATCTCGCATTCGAGTAGAGCACCGGTTGCAGAACAATTCCGTTTAATACGGAGTAACCTCGATTTTGCCACACCCGACAGGGAAAAGCAGGTTATCCTGATCACGTCCAGTATTCCGGGAGAAGGAAAAACGTTTGTCGGTATTAATCTGAGCATTAGTTTAAGCCTGACGGGGAAAAAGGTGGTTCTACTGGATTGTGATCTGCGACGGCCGGGTGTATCGGCTGGACTAGGGCTACAGAATGAAAAAGGGATCTCTACGTATCTGGACAATGATGGCATATCGATTGACGCCTTACTTGAGTCTCCGTCGACAGCGCCTCATATGTCGGTCATCAATGCCGGTCAGGTACCGCTCAATCCCGCTGAATTCATTATGAATCCCAAAATGGGTCAGTTGATTGCTAAACTGAAAGACCGGTTTGATTACATCATTATCGATTCAGCACCAGTTGGGCAGGTAGCCGATACCTTTTCTCTGGCCCCTTATGTAGATGTGACCGTCTTTGTCATACGCTATAACTATACGCCTAAATCGCAGCTTGACACGATTACCGACATTACTATCAATGAGAAACTGAAACATCCATTGATTGTACTCAACGACGCCCGGAAAGAAAACAGCTCTGCCTTGAAGTATAGTTATTCATCGAAAAAGTATTAATGGGTGAACCCATATGTTAGGGAGGAAACTAAGCCAAAATTTTGCCATCAATATTGTGTCGATGGTGTTGGGTGTTCTCAGTTCGATTTTTATTGCCCGAATTGGCGGACCGGCTATTTTAGGCAATATCAGTCTGGCTATGTCTTTTCAGGTGCTGATCAAATCGATTTTCACCCATACTGTAAACAGCGCCCATCTAAAAATGTATAATGACGACCCCGGCGTGGGGTTGAAGAATTACCTGATTGTCTTTTTCTTATACAACGTCATCACATCACTGCTGGTGCTTGCGTTTGTCGCCTGGAACCAGCTTAGTCATCAGGGCACATTCACAGAGTTGCAGATAACCCTGATCATCATCTTCATTTTACAGGACTACCTGATGACCCCGGTTTACCTGTATACTACTGACCAGTCATCCAAGCTTAATATTGTCAGGGCCAACATGGTCGATTTCTACGCCCAGACATTTATTAACATTGCCAAAATTGCAGCTGTCGTATTAGGCGAATCCGAAATTGGCATTGCCTGGTATATCATGGCAGCCTGCGGCCTCAGCTCTATTTATCCGCTGATCGGCTTAATCCGCACAAAGTTCGGTACCTATTCGTTTGACGTTGTCAAAAAATACATACGTTTCTCGCTAAGCATTTCAACGTCTACTATCGCCTATGGTCTGTTGATCAGTTTCGACAAAGTACTCTTAGGCTTATTTAAGGTATCACCCGAAAAACTAGGATATTACAATGTCGGTAACCGGTTAGGACTGCTCGTATTAGCATTAGGCCTCAATGTAGGCGGGATTTTCTTATCTGTTTTTTCAAAGAACATCTCGGACAATAACCATGAAAAAACGATGGAGCAATTGGCCAATTATGAACGGTTTATCTCCATAATTTTCCTGCCAGCTGTTTTAGTGGCTACGCTATTCGGCGAAGAGTTGATTACGTTAGTCTTTGGCAGCCTGTATGTTCACGCTTACCTGGTCCTGATCTTCTCGCTATTGTTTGCCTATATCAAAACGCTGACGATTCCGTATCAGAACTACGTGTTTGCTAACAATCGCTTAAAGGAGTTTAGAACTACGTCTATCCTTTTTGCCGGATCGATAGTAGTCTTTACCTTGTTACTGGCTAATGTCGATCCATTCAACGACCTGACTGTGTCTGTTGCATTTGGACTTTTACTAGCCTGCATCGCTGAACGAGCGTTATTTACCCACGCCGCAACCAAAGTTGACTCGCAGATGAAATTCTTTTTTCACCCTAGAACGATTCTGTACTTTATCAGCCTGATCGTAGGCTGTCTACTTCTCAGGGAAGCCATCCCGGCTGCCAATTTATATCTGTCGTGGGGCATCCGGATAGGAATTTTACTCATATTCTTACCAGTTGCATTTCTTATAGGGATATACACTCGGGACGATCTCTCTCTCATTACTAAACTTATAAAGAAAAAGCCCATAGAAAAAGATGAAGTAAACATATAATTAACTGCTTTGTTTTCTTATTTAAGTATGATGGCATCTGGTAGAAGCTATAGATTTTTCCAGGCTTGGCACGCTAAGCAGGGTAATAGTCAGGTACGTTTCAGGCGCCCGACAACGGTGATCTGTGGCCAGTGGACTACCTATCAGCTTCACATAGCAAGTAAGCTCAGGTAGATGGTAGACCCCGGCACCTACATATTTTACACCTTACTGATGGCTTTGATGATTTTATTATCAAAACCATCTACTGAGGCTGCTCTGAATAGCCAGGGCGAACCAATTGCTTTTCCGGCCTACTGGGGCCCAAACCTATATCTGTTAATTGCACTCTATTCAATTATAATCGGTTGCCGGTACTATGTGGGGATCGATTACAAAGCGTACCTGGAATGGTACCTGGAGTTACGGGAAACAGGGCATTATCCGAGAGAGATTGAATTCGGATATAAGTTTTTGAATGAGGTATTAAACTACCTGAATGCTCATTTTGCCTTTATATTTATTTTTATTGCCTTTTGCCAGATCTTCTTTTTTTACAAAGCACTGGAGAAATTTCCGTTTATACTTCCGTGGTTTACCTTCTTTTTTTTCACGTACCTGCTCATGTTCAGTAGCCTGAACATCATGCGGCAATGCCTGGCGTGGTTTGTTTTCTTTTATGCGCTCAACCTGGCAATTGACAAGCGATACGGCTGGGCCATAGTATGTCTGTTCTTTGGCTTTAGCTTTCACAAGAGCATTCTGATTGGCGCTATTTTTTTTCCTGTATTAGGCTTCGACTGGTTTAAAAATAGACACCTCCAGATTGGACTTTTATTGCTTTTCAGCGTATTGGGGTCTCAGCTATTAGCCATTTTACTCAACGTGTCAGGGCCATTAGTATCACTGATTGGCTACGACTACTATGTTCAAAACCTGGATGAAATACAGGAATCCGCCGAAAAAGGCGGTGCAGGTACCGCCAGGGCGTTATACTTCATTCTCGATATGGCTATTATCTGGTACAGCGCCGATTTAAAAGAGCATTTCAGGAAGTATGATTTTTATAAATACTACAACCTATACTTCTTGGGCGCTTTATTGGATCGACTCGTCTATAACAACTTTATACTGGCACGCACCAATGATTACCTACTTAACTTCCGGGTTGTAATCTTAGCCTTTTTGTTTTTTTTCCTGTTCCACAGTCGCTCCCAAAAGCTTGTTAAAGAGGTGATTGGCTATACCATCGCTCTGATGATGACTGCCTTTTTCTACCGTGCCATTTATAATGCGGCGGCAGAAACATCGCCGTTTCGATCCATATTTTTTGAAAACAAATTACAGACCAGGCCAAGTAAGTTAGACAACTACTAATAGCTAAGCCTGTAAATAAAAGTGTTATAGTCAGATTCTTAAGCCACTCTCCTGACAATTTTTAACCTTTATCTAAACAATTCCATGAATCAATTCAGCATAATTATTTGTACTTATAACCGATCTGCCTTTTTAAAGGAAACAATCGAGTCCATTTTATCCCATTATAAGGATAATACAAACATTGAACTGATGATTGTTGACAACAACTCAACTGACAACACCGCTGAGGTTGTTAAACCTTTTATGCGTGTTCCGTTTGTGCGGTATGTCCTCGAAAAGCAACAGGGTCTTTCTGCAGCACGTAATAGAGGAATAAAAGAAGCAAAATTTTCTATACTCGTTTTCTTAGACGATGACATCGATATTGATGCTACTTATCTTACTGTATTGGACAAAATCTATAGTGATCCAACTATCTTCGTGGCAGGGGGCAAAGTACTTCCTTATAAAGCACAAATACCTGAATGGCTGCCTAATAAGTATTATTATTTGGCCAGTGTCCTTGATTTAGGGAATACGCCTAAGTACGTTCCCAAATTAATGGGCGCAAATCACACGTTCAGAAAAGAGGTAGCTACTAAAGTTGGTGATTACAATGTAAAAATCGGCCCTCTCGGAAATTTTAAATTAGGAGGGGATGAAGATGAGTTCTTGTATCGTGCCAAGCAAAAAGGGTATCAAATTTTATATCATCCTGATCTGATCGTTTATCATAAAATAGCAAACCGATTTAATAAAGAATTTATCTTAGAATATGCTTTCAATATTGGCGCTTCTCAGGCAAATATTGATCTTGAACATAATAGATTCAAACTTGGCTTAAAGGTCACAAAATATATTACTGATACGGTTATCAATCGTATGGGCTTTTTTAAGGGCATTCAGGATGAGTTTGTGCACGCTATAAGAAAAGAACACAAAAGAGGTTATTTAAATTTTATTAAAAATTCGATAGGAATTCATGAATAATGACAGACTACCCCAGTCATACCTAATATGATCATCAAAATAAGCGCAGAATGAAAATATTAATGATTGCCCGCAGCACGCTGTTTACCTCGCCTGGTGGAGATACAACTCAGATCGAGATGACGGCGAAATATTTACGGGTGCTGGGCGTAGCGGTAGACATAAAGTTAAGCCATAAAAACCTGGCTTATGAAGACTACGATATCCTTCATTTTTTCAACATTATCCGGCCCGATGACATTTGGCCTCACATAGAAAAAACAAAAGTGCCTTTTGTTATATCAACCATATTCGTCGATTATTTCGAGTATGAGAAGAAAAATCGCAAAGGGCTCATCAGTGTCGTCAACTCCGTGTTCGACCGGGATCAGATCGAATACATAAAAACGATTGCCCGATCGGTTAAAAATGGCGACAAAATAAAATCGCGTTACTTTTTAACGCATGGCCAGCGGAAGTCGATCCAGGCTATTGCCGAAAAGGCCGCTATTCTCTTGCCCAACTCGCACAGCGAATACAATCGGTTTGTGAACCTATACAACGTAAAGCAGCGCTACCAGAAAGTAGTCAACGCCATAGACCCATCTTATTTCAGTGAGTCTGTGCAGCCAAACTGGATTATAAAGACCACGTTTTGTGTGTTGGTCGAATTGAAGGCCGTAAAAATCAGCTAAACCTGATAAAAGCCCTGATCAACAGCAATATACACCTGACTATTATTGGAAAACCTTCGCCCAACCACATCGGTTACTACCAGCAATGTCAGGCCCTTGCTCAAACAACCAACAACATTCATTTCATTCAGCATATCGATCATAAAGAGTTAGCCGCTTTATACAAAGCGGCTAAAGTTCATGTGTTACCAAGCTGGTTCGAAACAACCGGCCTGAGTTCACTGGAAGCGGGTGCAATGGGGTGTAATGTGGTGGTCACCCGAAAAGGGGATACCGAAGAATATTTCAGCGATATGGCGTACTACTGCGAGCCCGACGACGTGGAATCGATCAGGAATGCCGTTCTTCAGGCCCATACAGATCCGGTAAACCCCAACTTGCAGGACTATATCCTGTCGCATTACACCTGGCGCGACACCGCCGACCAAACCTTACAGGCTTATCAACTCGTTTTAACTAAATAATAAATGCATATTGGCATCATAGGCACCCGGGGAATTCCCAATAATTATGGCGGATTCGAACAATGCGCGGAGTATTTGGCGGTTGGGTTGGTGAAACGAGGTTTTAGCGTGTCGGTTTACAATTCGCACAATCACCCTTATCAGGAAAGTGAGTGGAATGGCGTTAAGATCATTCATGCCTATGACCCCGAGTTTAAATACGGAACGTTTGGGCAGTTTATCTACGATTATAACGTCATTAAGGATACCCAGAAGCGCGATTTTGACATTATCCTCCAGCTTGGCTACACCAGCAGTTCAGTCTCGGGTCGCTTCCTGCCGCGTAAAAAGAGCATTGTTACCACCAATATGGATGGATTAGAGTGGAAGCGCTCCAAATTCTCCAGACCTGTACGTAAGTTCCTCGAATACGCTGAACGTTTAGCCATTCAGCATAGCGATTACCTTATCGCCGACTCCATTGGTATTCAGGAATACCTGAAAAAGAAGTTTAAAAAAGAGTCAGTTTATATTGCCTATGGTGCACACCTGTTTACGACGCCGGATGCAACTGAACTGACAGCCTATGATGTCAGGCCCTACGGCTACGATATGTTGATCGCCCGTCTGGAGCCGGAAAATAGCATCGAAACAATTCTGGACGGTGTTGTAGCATCGAGAATTGACCGCCCCTTTTTGGTAGTCGGCAAACACGAAACCAAATATGGCGAATATCTGAAAAACAAGTTCAGGGAATAAGCCACTATCCGTTTTGTGGGCGGCATCTACAACATAAATACGCTCAATAACGTACGGTATTACTCCAATCTTTATTTCCACGGGCATACGGTGGGCGGCACAAATCCGTCGCTGCTCGAAGCTATGTCGTCCGGCGCACTTATTTGTGCCAACGACAACGTATTCAATAAATACATACTGGAAAAAGAGGCCCTATACTTCACAACGCTGCTGATGTTGCGGCAGCCCTGACCTCTGTTCGTAAAGAAGAGGCTGTCTATAAGAAGATGATCGAGACTAATTATCAGAAAATAACCGATTTATATAACTGGGACTCAATCATTGAGCAATATGCCGCTCACTGCGGGCTATTTACGCCAAAAAAGGTAGGTCGAACTGCTAGTCCAGGCAATAGAAAAACAGCCTGAGACTAGTCACAGGCTGTTTTATAGACTTTTTAGGGTAAAGTTAACGCTGATCTCATAACAGTGCCAGTTTTAACGATGTGCGGCTTCCTGTAACAAATTCAAGGTGTGGGGTCTGATCAGGACGTGGAGTCACTCTTTACCAACGTATCTACACGTTGGCACAATACGCTCGATCAACGGATGGGCTTTATCGCTCTGAGTGGTAGAACCTGATATTGATTTGCTCTGCGAGAGCCTGCCGCAACTCCTCCCGGGTACGTTCCAGTTCCATTTTCGTTTTCCGTAACTCAAAATGAACGTTGACCAGTTTGGCCAGGGCTTTCAATGCCATCTGTTTAGTTTCAGTCAACTCACGCGGACGGCTATCAACCACGCATAAGCTGCCAAATGCATGCGGCCTCAGCCATCGACTATGGGTACACCGGCGTAGAACACAACGTTAGGCTCACCGGTAGTCAGCGGATTGTCGTGGAAGCGCTCGTCATAACGGGCATCCTCAACAATCATCATCTCATCTGGCTCAAGAATAGCATGCGCACAGAATGCAAACATCCCTTGGCGTTTCGCTAACCTCAATGCCCTGTTTCGATTTAAACCACTGACGATCTCATCCAACAACGTGAGAAGCGCAATAGGCATACCCGTTATCTCGGTGGCAATGCGGGTAATGTCATCGTAAACGCCTCGGGCAGGGTATCGAGCAACTGATATTCACGTAAGGCTTTCAGGCGTTCAACCTCGTTGGCGGGCAGGGGAGCAGCTTTCATATACTAAATCAATTTATCTTCCGTTTTGTCTCGTCAGCAATAATAGGCTAAGCTATCATAAAACGCACCATACAGCAACTACGCAGCAATGCGGGGCTGTGTTGAGGTAGACCATACCCTGTACCCACTTATCCCGCCGCCGGGTCATCCAGGGCCGTTTTTAGGGCATGTACGGCATCCTGAAGCATGGTAAGATGCACGGCCTGGTCGGGCCGCGGGGCACCGGCGAGGAGCGATTGAAGACTAGTCTCGAGAAAACTCACCAACGGCTGGGTCTGGTCGACTATACCCTGGCCGACAGCGTGTCTGTCTCAGTAACCTTTCTTAAAACGGAATGAATCCGGGCCAGTTCGAGTTTGGTTTTACGTAACTCAAAATGCGCATTCACCAGTTTAGCCAGCGATTTCAGGGCCATCAGCTTATTATCGGGCAGGGTGCGTGGCCGGTAATCCATAATGCAGAGGGTGCCTAACGCATGACCACCCACATCAACAATCGGTACGCCCGCATAGAAGATAATACCGGGGTCACCTATAGTAAGCGGGTTATCATTAAATCGATCATCATAGCGGATGTCGTCCACAACCATCATTTCATCAGGATTAAGAATAGCATGGGCACAAAATCAAATTTCCCTCGGTGATTCAGTATGATCAATTCCCTGCATTGACTTCGTCCAAAGCCGATTTTCATCGACAAGATTTAGCAGAGCAATGGGCGTACCTGTTATTTCTGAGGCAATACGCGTAATATCATCATATACTTCCTCTGGAAGCGTATCAAGTATCTGATACTCAGTAAAGCCTTTAGGCGATCAGATTCATTAGCGGGCAAGCGGAGCAGATTTCATAAGAGACGAGTCAAAGCTATGTTAGTTAATTCAGGTCAATAGTGCTGCGATACAACGAAGTTAGGCTCTGCGCTACGGTCAATATAGTAAATCTCAAAGGATACATAATGTAAAAAACATTTAATTTTACGCAACCATTACGTTAATTGGCTAACCATTTCGGCCTATAGAGTAACTACAACATTTGGCGTTAGGCAAATCTGTTCAATACTTTAGTCAATTTATGTAGTAAATATACTTATCCCCCGTGTTTAATATGAATACATCTTTTCTACGTTTTGTTCAGATGTTCTTTATAATAGTCGATCTATTTGTTCTGAACGTCATTTATTTAGTATCTGAAAGTTTTTTTGAGGAAAGCGCCGAGTCAAAATATTATTACCGTTATCTTCAATTCTGGGTTGTTTTCAACTGGTTCTGGATCACGCTTGTTTTTTTAGGCGGGGTTTATAAGGCAAAGTATATCCTTTATTTTGAGAATTTCTTAAACGAACTATACGCCTGTTCGGCATCTGGGTCGTACTGATTATAGTTTATTTGTTTTTACCCCGTCGAATTTCTCTTACGCATCCGTTGGTTTACACAACCATCGGTTTAGCCTTTGTGGGAATTCTTTTTAACCGTTTTTTATACTTAGGCATCAGAGAATGGGTTAAGCAAACCGTTCATTTAAATCGAAAGATTTTAATTCTTGGGTATAATCCCCTCGCTCAGAAGTTAGCGTCTTATCTGGACGGCGAGGAATTCAACATCCAGATTATGGGCTACCTTGATGACAAAAGCATCGACAAAAAACTAATGGCTATCCCGTATATTCCAACCTGGACGAGGCACTTAAAGTATCCAGACAATTGCGGGTGAATGAGATCTACTCGACCATCATGCCGGAAAACAATGCCAAGGTTTATAAAATAATGGAACAGGCAGAAAAAGAACTGATCCGGTTCAAAGTGGTGGCCGACTTCACCCAGTTTATCGATAAACCAGTCTATGTCGACTTTCTCAGGGATATGCCTATCCTGGCCATAAGGCGCGAGCCAATGGAAGAGGTATTAAGCCGGTTTAGCAAACGGGTATTTGATCTGGCCGTCAGCGGGTTCGTCACGGTCTTTATTCTATCCTGGCTTGTACCTATCCTGGGTTTACTGATCTACCTTGAGTCGCCCGGCCCTATTTTCTTTGCGCAGATCAGAACAGGGAAAGACAACAAGCCCTTCAGGTGTTACAAGTTCAGAAGCATGCGCCCGAATAAAGAGTCTAATACCACGCAGGCGACTCGGGGAGACAGCCGGGTGACCCGCATCGGGCGAATTATAAGAAAGACCAGCCTCGATGAGTTTCCTCAGTTTGTCAACGTCCTGAAGGGGGAGATGAGTATTGTAGGACCCCGCCCACATATGCTGAAACATACGAAAGGTTTTTCCCTGATGGAAGATCAGTATATGATCCGGCAATTCCTGAAACCGGGTATTACCGGTTGGGCCCAGATAAATGGGTATCGCGGCGAGATAACCGAATTGCAGCATATCAAAAAACGGGTCGAATTCGATTTGTGGTATCTGGAAAACTGGAGCCTCTGGCTTGATATCAAGATAGTTTTTCTAACCGCCTATAACGTTTTCAAGGGCGAAGAAAACGCGTTTTAAGTAAACTCTGGTTGGTTCTGCCTATCATTGAATTGGGAGGCAGAACCAACCAGATCGCCTTATCTCAATTGGCGAATTATTTATGGGTATATACCTTTACCCAGTCTACCTGCATCTCTCCTTCTCCAGGATTGAGCGGAATGTCGTCGGGAGTAGGATTGCTTCCATTGCTGTGAAAGAAGTCGCCGCCCACAGCCTGGTTCAGCGTTATTCGCTCCAGTTTGCCGAATAAGTTTGGCACATAACCGCCAGTTTTTACATCAACTTCCTTACCATCCAGAATAAAAGTCAGCATACTGCTTGACCAGATCACCTCATAAACATGCCAACAATCGGACAGGCTGGTAGAGGTTGTGAGGTAAGAGGCTCCATCCTGAACCAGGTTTATATTAGCCCGACGGCCGAAGAAGTAGTTTGTTTGAAAAAGGGTTGGTTCATTACCGCGGGCTTCAAGCACATCAATCTCCCCGTTGGTAGGCCAGTTATCACCATACAACCAGAATGCTGGCCACATGCCATAGCCACTAGGCAACTTGATTCGCGATACCACACGTACCTGACCGGTAGTACGGGTCGGTGTAAACATCTTTTTCGATTCGATCCGGGCAGATGTAAAGGAGAAGCTTTTGGGAGTGGCGTCCACATCCTGACGATATTTCGGGCCAGTAACGTTTTCTTTGATGGCTTTTATGAACAGCAAATTATTGCCGGGGTTAGTTGGGTCCTGAATAATAGATAGGTTCTCAGGGTCGGCTGTGTACATCTGCAGTTCGTTATTGAAAGACCCACCTACCCAAACATTCCAATTCGGATTGGCACTGCTGGCTGGGTTTACATCGAAATTGTCTTCAAGCGTTTTTGTCCAACCTTCTAGTTTCAATTGATTTTCGATAGAGGTGTTATAGTCGTATCCGCAGATACTCTCAACAGAAGCCCTACGGGCATTGGCGGTTGAACCTTTGGGTACTTGAGTCGCTTTCAACCCTTCAGGAAGCATTTGGCAACCCGAAACAAGGACGGTGGTTAAGAGAGTAGAGCTTACCAGTTTGAATAAACTCGATTTTGGGAGAGTTAGAGACATCTTCAGACGGGGGATAAGATAAGTGTGAACTATTAAATTAAAAGATTTTTATTTATAGGTTACAAATAGTGTACCAATGGGCAGAAAACAGGTAATTAAATGTTATAGAGGTTCCGTAAGGCTTGGATATTGGCTATGGCCTAACTACATCAATATCAATGCCATTTTTCGGCAAAACTTTCAATCGCTGCTTTTTATTGTTGCCAATTCTTAATTATCGTTAATAAATATAAAGATAGGTGCTTTATGACTTACAATACTTCGGTGAAATCTTAGCCATAAAGAAAGGCGTGGTAGTTTTGGGTATCTGACATCCGAAACCAACCACGCCATGAGCGAAGCCTTCACTTCACTGACCGCAATAGTAGCCAAAATGCCCGGCATGACAAAACCCCGATCCGACTGGTTCGCCCATGTCTTGCTACTGTTTCTCTCGGTCAAGGCCCGACTTAACTTCCTGATGCTGGCGCCGACATAGCCCCCAATATGTGGAATCTACCCATCGACTCCACTTTGAGGAATTTCATGACTTCGCCCACATGAATGCTCAGTTTGCCAAACAGCACGGTTCAGGCCACTTCGTCTGGGCGTTCGATGCGACCTACCTGCCCAAAAGCGGCCAGAAAACACCCGGCGTAGGCAAATACTGGTCGGGCAGTGCCTGCCGCGCCCTGTGGGGCATCGAGTTGGGCTTGCTTTCGCTGATTGACATCGATTATCACACGGCCTTTCATATCGACGCGGCTCAAACACCGGCGGCGGCTGAGCGTACCCAACAGGATATTGACCTGCTCGACCACTACAGCCAGGTCATTGTGTGGGCCAACCAACACCTCTCGGCCCTGAGTGGCTATCTGGCGGCTGATGCCTTTTTTGCCAAACGGGAATTCATCCAACAAATTCGCAAACGTACTGGCCTACATGTAATTAGCCTGCTACGGCAAGATGCTGACCTGCGTTATCTGTACTCAGGCGAACCCACTGGCAAGCGGGGTGCGCCCAAACGCTACGATGGCAAAATTGATTGGAAAAACCCCGACTTGAGCCGCTTCGAGTTAGTGCTGGCGGATCACACGCAGCGGATTTATTCGGCGGTGGTCAACTGTGTCTTTTTGAAAGCCAACATCCGTCTGGCGTATGTGCAGTGGCTGGACGGTAAGGGGCAGGTTAGGGGGTATCGGCTGGTGTTTTCGACCGATGTGACCCTGGCGGCAGACCGGCTGGTGGGCTACTATCAGGCCCGCTTCCAGCAGGAATATCTAATTCGTGATGGTAAGCAGTTTTTGGGGTTGAGTCACTCTCAGGCCCGGTCGATCAACAAGCTGGAAAGCCATGTAAATTTGTCCTTGACAGCCCTCAATATTGCCAAAGTAGAGTCAGGGTTAACGGCGGATGCTGCCAAGCGTAAGGCCTTCTCAATGGCCAACGTTAAGACGCAGTATCACAACCAGTTACTGATAAACCGATTTATGGCCATCTTACCTGAAACAGCCAAGATGGCCATAAATCCGCTTCAGCTACGTCAGCTTTACAGCTTCGGCTGTATCGCGGCTTAGATTTCACCGAAGTATTGTCATTACGCTTAACCAAGCATAGCAAGAAGGACTCCCCTTTTACGATTCAGGTTGTGTTAGTTCGTTAGTCGCAGAATCTTGCCCTCGGCGTGGTCGCAGAGATAGAGCTCTCCGGAGCGATCTTCGCCAAAGGCAGCTATTGTGCCCGCCCGGTTAGAGATAAGCTGATTGGTGGCTTTGTTGGCACCCGTCGGCGTTAACGCCCACACCCGGCCGCTCACATAGTCGGCGTAAACGTATTTGCCAGCCAGGGCCGGAACAGCTTTACCTTCGTAGACGTACCCACCCGTTATCGACAGGTCGCCGTTATCATGCGTGTACACATAGATGGGGTCGGTAACGGGCGTAGCTGATTTTTCATCGGGTTTGTACCCGGCATTGCCCTCCCGGATACGCCAGCCGTAATTACCACCCTTGGTAACCACATCAATTTCTTCAATCGCGTTTTGGCCCACATCGCCAACCCATAGCTTACCCTGTTTGTCGAAGCTAAACCGCCAGGGGTTTCGTAGCCCATACGCGTAGATCTCTTCCCGAAAATCATCTTTGTTCGCTCGGTACGGATTATCGGCCGGGATACCATACTTGCCTTTGTCGGTGCCGTTCACGTCAATGCGCAGCATCTTGCCGAGTAGGCTTTTCCGGTCCTGCGCGTTGTTTTGCGGATCACCGCCGCTGCCGCCGTCACCCGTAGCGATGTAGAGATACCCATCGGGCCCGAAAGCTATTTTACCGCCGTTATGGTTAGAGTAGGGCTGCTTGAACGTAAGCAGCACAACCTCCGACGCCGGATCGATCTGACGGGCGTTGGCAGATGACGCTTTGAAGCGGCTAATGACAGTTTCGCGGGGATTGTTTTTGGTGTAGTTGACAAAAAAGTAGCCGTTCTCATTGAACTTTGGGTGGAACGCCAGACCCAGCAGGCCCATTTCACCCCCGTACGCTACTTTATTTTTTATGTCGAGGTACGTATCGGCCGATTTGGCACCCATTGCCTGGTCAACTACTTTAATCCTGCCTGCCTGCTCGATGATGAACATCCGGTTCGTGCCGTCGTTGGCATAGGTGTACTCCACGGGCGCGTCGAAGTTAAGACCAGGATGCGCGTCGGTGGTGGATATGGTAGGAGCAGCCGTTGTTTCGGTCGATCTGGTTGTTGGGTTGGTTGGGATCGAGCAGGCCCAGGACACCAACAGCGAGAAGCCCGATGTTGCCGCAAGCGAGTAAAGTAAAGTGATAATCGTTTTATAAAACATGACAGTAATAGCTGGATTGCGTGTACGCGTGGGCAAAAGACAGGCCAGTTCACGACGACGAACTATTTAGACTGGCATTTGTTCGCCAATCAGCTGATTGGCCGTGTTTTGTCCGGTTAGCTGTCCCGCGCCCTACTTTCCGGGTTGTTGGGTTGACGCCCCAACATGGGGTATAATAACCACTATTTTCTATGTCGAGTCCGCTCATCGTTTTTTTGAATCGGCTGTCTGCACAGCAGCATAATTACCAGTATCGGTTGCCCTCGCGCCCCGATGCCGGCCAGTTTATCGACCAGTTGATGCGCCTGCTGTTTCCCGTTACCCAGGATTGCCAGTCGGCTGCGGCGAATGTGGGTGAAACGTACCAGCGGCTCAACGATCAGCTTCACTGCCTGCTGCGCCCATTACAACCGAACCTGAGCCGCCCGGTCGAAGCCATTGTGCTACGCTTCTTCGACGAATTACCAGCTATTCACGATGATCTGCTGCTCGACGCCCAGGCCATCGCCGACAACGACCCGGCGGCGGTCAGCATCGAAGAGGTGATTGCTGTCTATCCTGGTTTTTACGCCATTGCCGTGTACCGCATTGCCCACGCCCTGCTGCGTGCCGATGTACCGCTGCTGCCCCGCATGCTGACCGAATACGCCCACGGCCAAACGGGTATCGACATTCACCCCGGCGCTACTATCGGGCCCTCCTTCTTCATCGATCACGGTACGGGCGTTGTTATTGGCGAAACGACCATCATTGGCGAGAATGTTCGGGTGTATCAGGGCGTTACGCTGGGGGCCACGCACGTAGCCAAGTCGTTGGCGCAGAAAAAACGCCACCCGACCATTGAAGATAACGTGGTGATTTATGCTAACGCTACCATCCTCGGCGGGCATACAGTGGTGGGGCATGATTCGGTGATTGGGGGTAACGTCTGGCTGACCGAAACCGTTGAGCCCTATTCGCTGGTGTATCACCAAAGCCAGATCGACGTGAAGCCAATCGATGTGAAGCCAATTCTGGAGTAATGAGAGACTTTCCGACTGGTACGGCATTCCAGGCTATGCTTACACCATTTAGGAACAAGCTACTACTATTGGTCTGGTGTTGTCTTTTAAGTTCTCCGCTTCTGGGCCAACAGCGTATCGAATGCGTGATTCACCCTTCCTTTGATGCGCCTGCCGTTATTCAATTACAGCCTGTCTCGAAAGACACGCTGCTGGTAATCTTCCGGCAAACAGGAAGAAGGTCGGGAGCGAGTCCGTATTTTAGTTGGGCAGATGATACAACGAAGCTAGTCCATGTTCGTAAAATGGGCCGTTATTTTCAGCAATTTGCTTTCGCTGATACGATTCGTCTGGCCAATCAGGGTATTCCCTTTGTTGCCAAATCATACCAAAAACTGCTTACTCAGGTGAAGGCGCTAGCTGCCGCTAAGGATGATCGTTTGTTGCTCGACGGTTTAACGTGCCAATTAGCCATTTTTACTGGTTCATCGACTCCTTATAGGCTGACTTATCGAACCCCGGCTGAAAAAGATAACCAGTTAATTGATCAGTTTATAAAGAGTTTGTTGATGGCCTTAAAAATGAAGTCAACTAATCCAGCGACAGTAAATTATTGCATGATAGCTGATGGCTACATGCAATAGTTTCAAAGGTGTGGCTTAACATAATTACTACTTATATAACAATGCATTTCTCAATCGAGGGATCAACTGGATTTATCAGGATAGAGATCAAAGAAGTATTTGGGTTCCCAAATCAAACAAGTCATTTTGGAGGATATGATACAGAATCTACAATCACCTTAAAAAGTAATGGTTTCTCTGTAAAAAGTGATTTTTGGGATTCCACTGGTAAGCTCTATGACTTATATCAATGTTTAAAAAAGACTCACTCGGAGTTACATGGTGATGTTAAATTTACTTCTAGCGAGTATAATTTGTCATTTGTTATCAATTA
Organism: uncultured Cytophagales bacterium; assembly: GCA_963750355.1. Lineage (GTDB taxonomy): Bacteria > Bacteroidota > Bacteroidia > Cytophagales > Spirosomataceae > Fibrella. The sequence goes on from CAVVQL010000012.1 coordinate 159,494, forward strand.
CAACAACGTAGGACACGTTACAATCAAGGGAGAATTTAGAGAGGATTACCCCGAAAGCAATCTTTTACAGTTCGAGATAGTAAGTGATCAAAGCTACCTAAATAAAACACTAACAGAACTTAGACAGATTGTCAGAAAATATGGAGATAATACTGGCAAAACTGCTGATAATTTTGAATGAGTTTAAATTGCTATGAGTTAAAATTAATATTTTTTGAAGGAACCGTCTTTTAAGCTGATAACTTTATATCTAAAATTAATCACATAACATAAGATTAGTTATACGCCTTATCTGAAAAATGTGCAAAATATATACTTTAAGGCGAATTGTATTTTAGATAGAATAAAGGATTTGCGCAACGGATGTTACGGTCCTTCGCTTCGACGGTCAAAGATTTCGGGAGATCTAATCAACTAACCCAAAACCCTACAAGTCCGAGAACCGCCGGATGCCTTTGGCGAAGTAGGCCCAGACAATGCTTTTGGGGAAGAGAGGAACCTCAACCCTGGCTACCTGAAGGAGCTGACGGCGTTGGGTGTGCAACGTACCCAGCCGACCATAAAAGGCGAAGTGCGCCCGGATAATGGCCCAGATAGCCGCCCATTCGCCCCGCATCAGTAGCGGCACAGCCGACAGCCCATCGACAACCAGCCGAAGGAGCAATAAACCCCAGGGGCTGCCACCGGGCAGGTTTTTATAGAGCATGGCCAGGCTATTCCGGTAGTTCAGGTACGTCTTCTTCGGGTTTGTCTTCGCCAGCGTACCCGCCCCCACGTGATGCACTATAGATTCGCCGCAGGTCCATACCTCGTAGCCCTGCCGCTGTACGCGCCAGCACCAGTCGATCTCCTCCATATGGGCGAAAAAAGCCGGGTCGAAGCCGCCCGTTTCGTGGAAAACAGCGGCCCTGACAAACAGGCAGGCCCCCGATGCCCAGAACACCGGTCGGTTGTCGTTGTACTGGCCCGTATCCGTTTCAAGCGTATCGAACAGGCGGCCCCGGCAAAAGGCAAAACCCAGCCAGTCGAGGTAGCCGCCCGCACCGCCCGCGTATTCAAATTGCGTCGGCTGGTCGAATGCCAATAGCTTGGGCTGACAGGCGGCCATGTGCGGATGCGCGTCCATGAGGGTCAGCACGGGCTGTACCCAGCCAGGGGTAACGGCCACATCCGAATTCAGCAGGCAGTAGTACATAAACAGCCCGTCGGTCTGGCGAATGCGTTCCAGGGCAGTGTTATAGCCACCGGCGTACCCTTCGTTGGTGGGTAGCTCAATGACCCGAACGGTCGGGAAGTTATGCCGGAGGAAATCGACCGAGCCGTCGGTGCTCCCGTTATCGGCTACGTACACGGCAGCACCGGCAGCATGGGCAACAACAGCGGGCAGAAACCGGGCGAGGAACCCCCGCCCATTGTAATTCAGAATAACGATTGCCAGGGACATACAACTATCCCATCATACTACCCAGGTCCAGGCCGGGAATGTTGGGCAGAAGCCCTTCGGTGGCTTGTTGTAGGTGCGACTTGATGAGGGGCTCAATGTTCTCCATCGCCTTGTTGGTAGCCGCCACCACCAGATCCTGAAGCATTTCGCGGTCGTCGGGCGATTTAAACAGATCGGGGTCAATGACCAGCCGGGTCAGTTTCTTCTGTCCGTTAACCGTGGCCCGAACCAGCCCTGCGCCCGACTCCCCATCGGCCGACAGCGTACTTAAACTTTCCTGGGCGTCTTTCATGCGGGATTGAATCTCCTTCATCTTCCCCATCATGCCCATCATATCTCCAAGGTTACCAAACATAAGGCTAAAACGTAAATAGGTTGAGTGATCGGGTAACTGGTGATCGATTCACGGCCAGACCCGGCGGCCTGAAACTCAATTACCCGGTAATCAGCTAACCACAAAGAACGCAATCCGGTTTACCGAATCAGCAGGACCTGCCCGGTGCGATTATACGCTTTACCCGACATATCGGTTACCCTGATCCGGTAGCCGTAGTAGCCAGCCGGAGCCGGGGTCGCATTGGCATCGCCGTTCCAACCCGTGGAATTCTTATCGGTTGTATTGAAAATGACATCACCCCAGCGGTTGTAGATGGTCATCTCGAACGTGTTCCAGAAATCCATAACGCCCTTGGCCACAAACGTCTGGTTATCGGTTATGTCGCTGCCTGGTCTGAAGGCGTTGGGCAGAAACATGCGCAGACCAACCTCAACTTCGAGCGGATTGGAATAACTCTCGACACCCGCTTTGTTGACCGCCGCAATCTGGTACTGAGTAACCTGGCTGTCGGGGTCAGGCTGGTAGGTGGTTACGTTGCCCAGCTGCTTTTTATCAGACGCCCCTGTTTTCGGATCAATAAAAATGACCTGATACTCCTGCGGCGCTTCATTCGAGAAGGGGGAGGCGGATGTCCAGGTTATCGAGCCGTTTGCTGTTCTGCTCAGCAGAATTGTGCAGGCCGGTGGCGATGCTTTCGATAGGGAACCGCACGCATTGCGAATGGCCGTCTGGTAGCAGTAGCTCTGGCTGTTTGTCTGCGCCGTCTGGTCAATGAATGAGCGGTCGTCACTGGTCCCAAGCGGACTGAAAACGGCACCTGAACCCTCAGAGCGGGTTACGACCAGGGTGTAAGGCGACGGCGGAGCCACAGCAGGCAAGGTGGCCTGCACATTGACCCCGTTAGACTGAACCGATACATACGTTGCGATCGGCGAATCGGCCAGACCGGTATCCACGCCAGCCAGGCAGGTAGACATTGATCGAACCACCGTTGTCGATGCATTCGCATTCTTGATGGTTGCCTCAAGGGTGTAGCAATACGTTTTGTTGCAGGTGATCTCATTGAGGTCCGTGTTAGACGTCAACAGGCGATCTGTAGCCGAGAACGTGGAGGAAGGGTCGTTGTTCCGGTAGATTTTGTACGTGTTGAAGGTGCCGCCTACACCCGCATACGGTTGCCAGTTCAGCACATTCTTCCTGTCGGCGGCCTGACCGGTCAACACCAGGCTACAGACTTCGGTAGAGCGCCGCCCAGCCACTCCGCAGGCGTCTTTGGCCACCACCTGAAAGCAGTTTACACTGGTTGGTAATGCCGGCACCGTAAACACCCCACCCGACGTACCCGTCAGGCCTGTGGGCGCATAAATACCCGCCGCCCCTTTCTGATAAAGCTCCAGGTTGAACCCGGTAGGCCCCTGATAACTTATTGTCGCTTTTGCCGCGTCCGATGTCAGGGTAAGAATACTTGGATCTACAGTTGCCACCTCCTGCACTCTCGCCGATAGCGAATTTACATTGCCCGTACAGCCGTTGGTGTATGAGCCTGTTACCCGAACCACATAATTGCCGGTGGCTGCATAGGTATGCGTTACGGTGCCGGTGGTCGTTGTCCCGTTCAGCACCACAATCAGCTCAGCTGTACCATCGCCCCAGTTCACATTCAAAAAGTTATACCGTATTGTTTCGGCATCCAGCAAATAGGTCAGGGAAACCACGCGGTCAGAGCATATATTGATGGTAGCCGCGGCCGACTTGGTGGGCAATACCTCTACTACCTTGCAGGCGTATGACGTACCGCCGGTGATGGCGGCAACCTGCAGAATGGTGTAACTGCCCGGAGCAGCGTATTTAAAGCTGGTGGCGCTGGTGTAGGGATTAGGATCGCTGCTGCCCTTATAGTCATAATTGTAGACCGTGTTTGTCAGCGAGGCAGGTGCGCCTGTAACGGTAATGGTGGTACCGAGACAGACTTTGTCCGGTGCAACAAAGCCGCCTGTTCCCTTTGCGGAAAGGCAGAGATTTTGCGCCTGGCTTGATAATATGTTTATTAACAGACCTATAACTAACACTAAAAGGTGCCGTCGCCTGTTCCAGAATGCATTCACGGTGTAATAGTGTTTCGTAGCTGTGGCCTTAGTTGATCTGAATCCTTAACGCAAATACCGGCGTTTTCGCGCATCTGACGAAACGTATCTTCGCCGGACTGAGTTTTGTGAGTGGATAGGTAGTGGTGAACTGATACCAGAGCAAATAACCCGCCAAAAAGCACCACTCATTCCAATTACTTATGAATAAAGATACGGGTATAAGCCAGTTAGACCGCATAGAAGACGCCATTGCCGACATTCGGGCTGGTAAGATCGTACTGGTTGTCGACGATGAAGACCGTGAAAATGAGGGCGATATGATCTGCGCCGCTGAAATGATCACCCCTGAAATGGTCAACTTTATGGTGAAAGAGGGGCGCGGTCTTATGTGCGCTCCACTGACCGACGAACGGTGCCGCGAGTTAGGCCTCGATATGATGGTGACCAGCAATACCTCGGTACATACCACCCCGTTTACTGTATCCGTCGATCTGCTGGGCCATGGCTGCACAACGGGTATCTCCGCCTCTGACCGGGCGAAAACCATCCGTGCCCTGGTCGATCCGGCCACGGTACCCGAAGACCTGGGTCGGCCGGGCCATATCTTCCCGCTTCGGGCGGTCGACGGGGGCGTGATTCGCCGGGCCGGGCATACAGAAGCGGCCGTCGATCTGGCGCGGCTGGCCGGTTTGAAACCTGTCGGTGTGCTGATCGAAGTTTTGAATGAAGACGGTACTATGGCCCGCCTGCCCCAACTGCGGATCATGGCCGACCGCTACGGCATGAAGCTCGTTAGTATTCAGGATCTGATCTCCTACCGACTCCGCACGGAAAGCCTGATTCGCCGCGAAATCGGGGTGGATATGCCAACCGCCTGGGGCCATTTCGACCTCATCGCCTACAAACAAAACAACACTGAAGATACCCACCTGGCCCTCATCAAAGGAAAATGGGAGCCCGGTGAGCCAGTGCTGGTTCGGGTTCATTCGTCCTGCGTCACCGGCGATATTTTTGGCTCGTGCCGCTGCGACTGTGGCGGTCAGCTCCATGCGTCTATGGAAATGGTGGAGCGGGAAGGAAAGGGCGTTGTGCTCTACATGTTTCAGGAAGGGCGCGGCATTGGCCTGATCAATAAGCTGAAAGCCTACAAATTACAGGAAAACGGCCGGGATACCGTCGAGGCCAATCTGGAACTGGGCCTGCCGATGGATGCCCGTGATTACGGCGTTGGCGCCCAGATTCTTCGCGACCTGGACGTGCATAAACTCCGGCTGATCTCGAACAACCCTAAAAAACGGGCCGGCCTCATGGGTTATGGACTGGAAATTGTGGAGACGGTACCGCTGGAACTACCCACTAATCCCTACAATAAGCGGTATCTGACCACCAAGCGTGACAAAATGGGGCATACCATTTTGAAGGAATAGAGTAAACGTGTTCAATGGTCAACGTTCTATGTCTAACGTTGACCACTGAACACGTTTTACTACGCCAGCACCTTAACTTACGGCCTGAAAGCGTTATGCCTTTATGAGTTTCCTATTTCCGTCGTTTTTGTGGGGATTGCTGGCCCTTGCCGTTCCAATTGCCATTCACCTGTTTAATTTCCGGCGTACCCGTCGCGTTTATTTCACCAACGTAGCGCTCCTGCAAACCGTACAAACAACCACCCGCTCGTTCCGGCGGCTGCGCGACTGGCTTATTCTGCTGGCCCGGTGTCTGTTTCTGGCGGCGTTGGTCATTGCCTTTGCCCAGCCGTTCATTCCATCGAAAAGCAGCCTGGGTCTGTTGCGGCAGGGTGCTACCAGCCTCTACGTCGACAATTCGTTCAGTATGCAGAACGAGCAGAGCAACGCGCTGCACCGCCGCTACATCGATATTGCGGTTGGCAAACTGGATCAGCTCCTGATGCTGTTCCGCAATGCCACCTCCCTGCAACTGCTGACCAACGATTTCTCGGCCGACGAACAGCAAACTGCTACTGCCGAAGCTATTCGCGACCGCCTGGCCTCCGTTCGGCTGGCCCACACGCCCCGAACACTGGAGGCCGTGTACCGCCGTCAGCGCAACCTACTGGCCAGTACCGGCCGGGGCGGTACGCATCAGTTATTCTGGTTCTCCGACTTTCAGAAAAGCACCGCCGGTGACCTGAGCCGCCTGAAAATAGACACCGCAGACCGGCTGTTCGTCGTGCCCATCACGGCTAAAGCCGAGCGTAATGTGGCCGTTGATTCAGTCTGGCTCACCACCCCCTTTGTGCGTGAGATGCAGAACAACAGCCTCAACGTCCGGTTGCGCAACAGTGGTCGACAAGCCGTGCAAAACCTGCCGGTGCGGTTATACCTCGATGATATACAGGTATCGACGGCCTCGGTCAATCTGCCCGCCAACGCGACGGGCGATGTGACGCTGACCGTCAACGTGACCAAAAAAGGATTCCACCGGGGCCGGGTCTTTTTCGACGATCAGCCCATTACCTTCGACAATGATTATTACTTCGTTATCGAGGCGTCGCCCGCCATTCGCGTGCTGCATCTGTACGGCCAGAAAACGACTGGGCCAGATTACATTCAGGCCGTTTTTGAGAATGATAGCCTGTTTGCCTTCCGGCAGTTCTCGGCGCAGAACTTCGACGTTGGTCAGCTGAAAGGAACCGATCTGGTGGTGCTGGAAGGCGTACCGCAGGTGTCGGGCACATTACGCACCGAACTCGATCAGTTTGTGAAGCAGGGTGGCAGTATGGTGGTGATACCGCCCGCCCGCCCCGACGCGGCCAGCTACGGCTCGTTTCTAAATAGCCTGAACGTACCCGGCCTACAGGTAAACCCCGTCGATGCCGCGCCAATTCCGCTGGCCGAGCCCGATCGCCGCAACCCGTTTTTTGCCGATGTGTTTCAACAGGGCTTCAAGCAGGAGGCGCTCAATATGCCGCAGGCCACGCCCGTTTGGCAGTGGAACGGAGGCGACCGATTGCTCACGCTTCGTAGCGGCCAGTCGTTCATGACGCAGTCGAGGGTGGGGGGCACGGCCGGGCGTGGTACGGCCTCCCGGCAGGGTCAGCTTTATATACTGGCCAGCCCGCTCACCACCGACTACGGCAACCTGGCGCAGCACGCCCTGTTTGTGCCGGTTATGTATAAAATGGCGGCGCTCAGCGTGCGGCCTCAGCGCACCGCCTATTCGTTCGATGATAACGTACTGACGTTGCCGACCACGACCAATGTCGCCAACGCGGCTGATCGGGCGGTGTATAAACTGAAGAACAAATCGCTGGAAATCATTCCGGTGCAACGCGTAACCGGTAACCAGCTGGTGCTCGAACTGCCCAAAGCCAATCAGCTAACGGCGGGGCAGACGGTCAGTGCGGGCTATTATGAGCTACAGCGTACGGGTACCGACGGCACCGTGCAGACCGAACGGATCATTGCGCTGAACCACGGCCAGGCCGAATCGCAGATGGCTTTTTATAGCCCGGCCGAACTGCGGCAGGCGTTCGCAAACCAGCCAAACGTAGAGGTGTTCGACAGTATACAGGATACTGATTTTGGGCAGGCACTGGAACGCGAAAATATCGGAACCAACCTGTGGCCCTACTTCCTGATCTCGGCGCTGGCTTTCCTTTTGCTCGAAATACTGCTCGTTCGCTTACTGAAAGCCTGACGGCGGGAACAGTCTGTTCAATAACTCAGTTTGGATTTTAACTCAACGCTACGCTACTTTAGGCATAAGGCAGGGTTGGCCAGAGGACAGAATAGCTTATTAAACAGCTTACTACCTACCGTTTATCAGTCAGCTTCCTGGGTAAAGTTGCTTGGTTGAGGTTGTTTTGTTCGTGCTTTGTCGCTGAATCGGGCTCCTGCTAAACAGGCCACTTTTCACAAAACGTAATGTAAACTTATATGAACTTCTTTGCTAACGTAGCGTACACCACGCTCGATGAAACGATCCAGAATGTAAAGCAGGCCGTTCTGGCCAACCGGGTTGTCCATCTGTCTGATTTCAAGCCCGATCTGCCGGTTCACGACTTTTACAGTCGGCTGTCGGAGACAATCGGTAAAATACATGCCGCCGATGAAGACATCGCTACCGGCCAACAGACGGGCAACCGCTGGATCGACATCACCTACAATCCGGAAATTCCTGACCGCTACCGGTCGAGTAATACACGGCAGCCGCTGCATACTGACGACTCATACGTGGAATTGTACGACGAAGTGGCGGTGAACTTCTTCTATTGCGCCTCGAAGGCCAAACTGGGCGGGGCCACCACCTTCATCGACCTGCTAACGCTGGTCGACTGCCTGAAACTCGACGGGGCCACCGAGCTGCTCGACGAGCTGATGCGTACCGAGGTGGTTCACTCGAAAGGGGGCCTGCGTAAAGTAAGAAAACCCCTCGACCAGGACGAAGAAGGCTATCTGGCCAACTGGAACTATTATTGCCTCGACCGGACCGAAAATTCGCCGGAGGTGCTGGATCTGTGCGAACGCTGGCAGAAATTCCTGGAAACACGCATCATGGAGTCGGGCATTATCGTGCCGGTTCAGTTGAAAGAAGGCGAGTGCGTATTTTTCCACGACGATCGGGTGATGCATGGGCGCAACGCGTTCTTTGCCGAATACCCAGGCCAGCGCAGCCTGATTAAGGGAAAAATCATCCTGACCTCCGCCAGCCAAACCAGCGATTCACCGGCCGTAGTGGCATGAGTAATCCACTAGGGTCGACTGCTGACCTGGCCGGGGTGTCCCGGCTGGGTATAGGGACGTGGCAGTTGGGTGGCCCCAATTATGTTGGCGACAAACCAACGGGCTGGGGGGCTGTAGACGAGGCCACCGCCATTCGGGCTATTCACCGGGCCGTGGAGGAGGGCATCCGCTTTATCGATACCGCCGACAGCTACGGGGCCGGGCAGGCTGAACGGCTCGTTGGGCAGGCGCTGGCCGACCTGAGAGGGCCGACCGCTAGGGCGGTAGAAATCTGTACCAAGTTTGGCAACCGCCGCGATGCCGACGGGCAACCCACCCAGGATTACAGCCCGGCGTATCTGACTGAGGCCGTTGACGCCAGCCTGCGCCGCCTGCAACGCAACACGGTCGATGTCCTGCTGCTGCATAGCCCCCCCGATGCCTTCGACTGGGCTGCCTATGATCCTGAGCCGTTCGATGCGCTGGTTCGCGCTGGGAAGATCAGGGCGTATGGTGTTAGTTCGCGCTCGGTGTATGGGGCCAAACGGGTTATGGATGCCGGGTTCGGGTCGGTGCTGGAAGTGATTTACAACGCCCTTGACCGCCGGGCCGAAACGGTTTTATGGTCAGCGCCAGCCGCCAGGTATCGGTTTATTGCGCGGGTGCCGCTGGCTTCGGGCTTCCTGCAGGCAAGCTATCTGGAACGGGACCCCGTTTTTCCACCCGATCAATATCGCCATTACCTGCCCGACCTTGATCGGCAATGGCTGCTTACCAGTGCCCGTCAGCTGGCTTTTCTCAATGAACTCGACGGGGGAATCAGTTCGTCGGCGTTACGGTTTTGCCTAAGCCACCCGGCCGTATCGGTGGTTATTCCGGGTATACGGTCAGCAGAGCAGGTGGTTGGTCATGTGCGGGCCGCACAATTGGGTCCATTGCCGAAGGAAATAGCCGAACGTATAGCAGAAGCGGTGCCCGACGTGCCTGCGCACTGGAAACCGGCGTAACTTTACGCACCATTTGATTTTACTCATGAAGCTAAGTGTTGTTATTCCTGCTTACAACGAAGAAGAGTCTATTCCACAGACCCTGCGTACGCTGTACCAGACGCTCGCCAACTACGGGATCGACCACGAAATCTGCGTAACCAACGATAACTCGAAGGATAACACGCTGGCCGTTTTGCAGCGTTTACAAACTGAAATTCCAACGCTGGTTGTCTTCACCAATCCCGGCCCTAACGGGTTTGGGTATGCCGTTCGTTACGGACTCGAACGCTTTTCGGGCGACTGTGTGGCGGTGTTTATGGCCGATATGTCAGACGACCCGGAGGATCTGGTGAAGTATTACCACAAAATGCTGGAAACTGGTACCGATGCTGTGTTTGGCTCACGCTGGCAGAAAGGCGGGCGCGTGGTTGATTACCCGGCGCTGAAAAAAGTCATCAACCGGGTGGCCAATATGATCATTCGGCTGATGATGAACATCCGGTACGACGACACGACCAACGCCTTTAAGTTATACCGCCGGGAAACGATGGAAGGCCTCAAACCGTTCTTGTCGCCTCATTTTAACCTCACCGTTGAACTGCCCCTGAAAGCGATGGTGCGCGGGTACAGCTACGAAGTGGTGCCAAACAGCTGGACGAACCGGAAGTACGGCGAATCGAAGTTGAAAATTAAGGAGATGGGCAGCCGCTACTTCTTCATTCTGCTCTACTGCCTGATTGAAAAGCACTTCTCGCGTGGTGATTTCTACAAGAAAGCTGCCAAACCAGCTGTTGAGGTAAGTCGGTAGGGATCGGTGAGGTAAAGCCGGTACTCACTTAAACAGGCCTGGCACCTGATACATGCCCCAGGAGAGCACGACGCCCCAGAAGGCACCGCTCAGCAACATCGCTACGATGATGCGCAGGGCCGACACGCGGAAGGAGACGGCCAGAACGGTACCGCCAATGGGCGTGAGCAGAATAGGCGTCAGCAAGGCGATACCCGCCAGCCCCGACCGCTGCCAGATACGTACTGCCATCCGGGTGCGTTTCGAGAAAAGCTTCGGCGTTGCTTTTCTATAACGCCGCTGAATCTGTTCGATAGCCGACCCCGCAAATAGAACCAGCAGTACGCTTGCCATCATGCCCAGTGCCGAACAGACAGCCGTTTCGTGCCAGCTCAGTTTCAACGCAAGGCCCGCCAGTGGCCCACCAATGAACTTGAGCATACTGGCCAGCACCACCGAGATATATTTGGCGTAACTCATAAGGATGTGAACGGCTATTGACTCGTCAGCAGGTATTGTTTTTGATGACTTTGCTCTACTAAACACGGATTAATACTATAAGTTAACGCCTGTTATTCATGCGGCCTACCCTGGCCCGCCGCGTTATCAGTATACCGCTCATTTGCAAACGATTATAAAAAAAGGTCCGCCAGTGCTATACTGGCGGACCTTTTCTGTGATACCTATAAAGTTGGAAAGCGATTAAGCGACGAGGGACACCTGGTGTTCTTCCAGGTAATTCAATACGCCCTGAAACGTCAGTAATTTAGGGTAATCTTCGTCGGGAATACGAATGCCGAACTCCTGCTCTAGCTGCATCACCATGTCAACCGTATCGAGGCTATCGAGGCCGAGATCGCGGGTGAAATGAACATTGGTTGCTACTTGCGAGTCCTGAATGCCGAAGTTTTTAAGTATGGTAATGACTTGTTCTTTCATAACTATGTGCGCTTTTTGTCGTGAATGGAAATGGTACGCCTTGAAGAAGGTAGGTATCTGGCTAACGCCCAAATCCTTGATTTTGTTACGTCTACGCGCAACCGCTAAATCAGAAAGTAGGAGTTTTTAAGGATCGTAAGATCATAGGTTCTCTCCCGTCAACCGCTTCAATTCCAGTTGATTCAGCACTAATTGGTATTGAAACGACAATTGCGCCAGTTGGGCTTCTTCGATGCCCGTTTCGGCACTTTGCAATTCCACCGCCGTGATCACGCCATTCCGCAGCCGGGTTTGCGCTAACTGAAGCGCCTGCCGGGCCTGAAGCACCTGCGTGTTCAGATTCTGCAACCGGCTCTGATTAGCCCTGATGTCGGCGTTGAGCTGGGCCAGTTGCTGCCGGAGTTGAGCGTTGGCGTTCTCTACCGCATAGCGACTGGCGTTCAGGTTCAGCTTAGCAGCCTGCTGTTGTAGTCTGTATCGGCCACCGGCATACAGTGGAGCCGTAAACGAGACGCCCGCCGCCACGTTGAAGCGCGGCGTATTTACATCAGGAACATACCCGTTGCGGAAGCCCGTTGAGCCGATGGCAACCAGACTGGGGCGACCCGATAATTCATCGATTCGAATATCCGTTTCGGCCAGCCTGACCCGGTCCTGCGCGGCCAGTAACTCTTTGTTGCCCGCCTGAGCCAATTGTAGCTGTCCGTCAAGCGCAAACGGTTGGCTGATGCCGTTGAACTGCCGGGCGTCGTTTCCAATCAGCGGTTCGGTGTTGCCCGTCAGGTAGGTGAGCAGGGCGCGCTGCCGGTCGAGCTGGTTTTGCAGATCGATCTTCCGGTTTTGGGCGGTCTTCAACCGTACCTGCTGCGTAATGACGTCGTATTGCAGGGCGTCGCCGTTTTGCAGACGGGCATTCAGGATCGTTACGTTAGTGGCGGCAGTGCGAATCACCGAGTCCTGCACAATCAGGCTCCGTTCAATAAAACCGATGCCATAATAGGCGGCGGCCACCTGATAGGCCAGGTTATGGCGGGTTAGCTCCTGCTGGCGCTGGGCAATGCGCAGGTTGTCGCCCGCCCGCTGCACCGCCGCGTCGGTTCGCCCAAAATCGTAGATCGACTGCGACACCGACACATTGCCGTTGACGTTGTGGTTGGGCTGAAACTGCAACTGCACAGTACGGCCATCGACGGGCAGCGTTGCCTGGGGAACGGGATTGATGTACTGGTAGGTGCCATTGACCGATACCTGGGGTTTAAGCGCCGTGCGGGCCAGGTCGGCCTGTAAACCAGCCGCCTGAATCTGTTGTTCCTGCTGTTTCAGCAGCGGAAAATTGGTCGTTGCCTGCTGTAGTAGGGTCCTGAGATCATCAGGTAAGGCTTGGGGTTGTTGCGCAAATGCCAGGGAAGGCAGTACGAGAAGGATAAGATGAAGTGCTTTCATAAGTGTGTTGGTCCAAAGGTCAATGTCTAACGTCCACTGTTGCTGCGCTAATTAGCTGGTTGTTGAACAGCGCAGCAACGTTGGACGTTGGACATTGAACAGATTTGTTAGTGCGCTGCATCGGCCGCCGCTTTGGCCGTGGCGGCATCCATTTTTACGGATCTCAGCAGGAAGAGTAGCGGGAACGAAACGACGAAAAACATGCCTGCCAACCTGAACGCGTCGAGATAGGCCATCAGAAGGGCCTGTTTCTGTACGGCCAGCTCCAGCATGCGGTAGGCCCCCGTCACGGCATCGAAGGCGTTGATCCCTTTGGCCGTCAGAGTCTGGGTCATGCCGTTGATCCGTTCGGCCGCCAGCGGGTTGTCGGGCGTGATGTTCGACACCAGGTCGAGGCGGTGGCTCGCTACGCGCTGGGCTACATAGGTGTTGGTTATGGCCACGCCGAATGCCCCGCCCAGTTGCCGCATCATGTTGGTGAGGGCAATTCCCATTGGTAACTGCTGTGGTTGCAGACCCGACACCGACGAATTGATCAGCGGCACGTTGACGAACGCCAGCCCCACACCCCGGATAAGCAGGGCCTGCACGTAATATCCGTTGGTAGTATCGGCGTTGAACGTCGACATGATGAAACAGAACGACGCAAAAGCGACGTACCCGGCCATGACAATGTAGCGCGGCGAAACGCCCTTGCCCAGCAGCCGCCCGACCAGCGGAAAACAGATGGCCGCAATAGCCCCGCCGGGAATCAGCAGCCGACCGGTTTGGGTGGCCGTGAACCCCGCTACCCGCTGCACCATAAGGGGATACAGCAGCACCGACGTAAACAGACCGTAGCCCACAATGAACATGAGCGTGGTACCCACCGCGAGGTTCCGGCTTTTCAGTACCCGCAGATCGAGCACGGGCGAACTGGTGCCGCGCAACTGCGACCAGATAAACCAGGGCAGCGCAATCACGACCGCAATGGTCAGGTACAGAATGGTGTTGCTATCGAACCAGTCGTCAGATTCTCCCCGTTCGAGCACGTACTGCAAACTACCCACGCTGACGGCCAGCAGCATAATGCCCAGCCAGTCGATATTGATGGCCTGGCGGTCGATGCTGTGTTCATCGGCTTTCTTATCGATGAACCGGAGACTCAGTACCGTAGCGGCTATGCCCACCGGAATGTTGATGTAGAACATCCAGCTCCAGTGGTAATTGTCGATAATGTACCCGCCCAGGGTAGGGCCGAAGGTTGGCCCAAGCACAATACCGAGCCCAAACAGCGCTGAGGCCAGCGGCCGTTGCTTTGGCGGGAAGGCATCGAACAGCAGCCCCTGCGAGGTTGATAGCAGCGCCCCGCCACCAACACCCTGCATGAAACGGAAGAAGACCAGTGTCCAGAGGTTGGGGGCTATACCGCACCCGTACGACGCAATGGTGAACAGAATGATGGAGGCGATATAATAATTCTTGCGGCCAAAGTAACGCTGCAAAAAACCCGTCATCGGAATGACGATTACGTTGGCAATGCCGTAGGAGGTAACCACCCAGGAGGCGTCTTCGATGGTGGCCCCGAGGCTACCGGCAATATCGGTGAGTCCTACGTTGACGATCGACGTATCGATCAGTTCCATGACCGCCGCCGTTACGGCCGTAATCACGATTACCCAGCGTCGAAATCCCGTAGGTAGTGCCTCTGCCGGAGCGGGCGGGGCTTTCAGTGTTGTTTCCATACCAAAAAAGCCCGGTTAATCGGCTACCCGTACGGCGGCATCCACGCTCAGACCGGCACGGAGCTTATCCTTATATTTCTCAGGATTCAGAATCTCGATCTTAACCGGAACACGCTGCGTGATCTTGACAAAGTTGCCCGACGCGTTATCGGGTGGAAGCAGGGCAAAGCGCGCACCGGTGGCTTCAGAGAGGGAGGCTACCCGGCCTTTTACCTCCAGATTGGGGTAGGCATCGATCTTGATGTCGACGGGTTGCCCAACGGTGATTTTCTCCAGCTGGGTCTCTTTCATGTTGGCAATGACCCAGAACGTGCTGTCGTTCACGATGGTCATCAGCGTCTGGCCCGGTTGTACGTACTGACCGACAACGGCGTTTTTCTTGCCTATTTTACCGGTAATGGGCGCGGCCAGTTTGGCGTAGCTAAGGCGGAGTTTGGCGCTTTCAACGGCGGCCGCTTTCACTTTCAGTACAGCCTGCATTTTCTGAATGGCCGACTGGGCCTTTTGAATGCCCGCCTGCGCCACCCCCTGCTGAGTGCGGGCCAGGCCAATCTGTTCCTGGTTGCTCTGGTAGGTCTGCGTTTGCACCTCCACGTTGTTGCGCGAATCGTCGAGCTGCTTACGGGTCAGCGACTGATCGTTATACAGGTTCTGGTCGCGTTGCAGATCGGCCTGCGCTTTATTGCGGCGAACAGCCTGCACCAACGCCGCCGACTGCGTGACCCGGAGATTCTGGGCCACGTTGCGGCTGTTGGCCTGGGCAGTAGCCAGATCGGCCTGCGCGGTTCTGATGTCGGCCAACGTCGATTCGTAATCTGCCTGGGCCTGTTGCAGGGCGACTTCATACTCCTGTGGGTCGATCGTGACTAAGGGCTGGCCTTGTTTTACGGTGGTATAGTCATTGACATACACCGCCTGAACGTAACCGGCTACCCGCGCCAGTACGGGAGCGGAGGAACCTTCAATCTGCGCATTGTCGGTCGATTCATACTGCTGGCCGTGCTGATAGGCCGTAAAACCCCAGTAGCCGGCCGCAACGATAGCCACCAGCCCAATGAGCCGGGGTACGTATGTTTTTAGAGGAGATGCTGATTCGGTTGCCATAGGTTTATAAAGATGAAGCCCTGAACTAGTAGTTATGAATAACGAAGGCAGGAACAGTTGATGAACGTTACAAAGGTAAACCGGGTTGACTATAAAAGTCAAACGAGTTGACTATATTTGTGTATTAATTATTCGTTAATCAGATTAGGGCCCTTATCAGGTCGCCACTACCATGAAATCAGCAGAGAGTAAACTCTTCACGTTCGAGTTGTTCCGGGAGGTTCGGAGCCGATCGATGGGGCGGCTTGCGTGGCGGCTCAAGCGGTTCCTCGATGAGTTTATGGAACCTCGTTTGCACGAGCGTGGATTCACCGATTTTAAACTCAGTTACCTGCGCCTGATTGCCAACATTGAAGAGAACGGTATTACCAACAACGAACTGGCCCGCAAGGCCGACGTAACCAAGCAGATGATGAGCAAGGTGGTGAGCCTGCTTGAAGGGCAAGGGTACATTTATACCCAAAAAGATGAGGTCGATTCACGCGCCAGCCGCATCTTCCTCAACGAGCGTGGCTTTGAACTGCTGGTTGGCGTTCATCAGTGCATGGAAGAAGCCCACACGCATTTCAGAGGAATCCTCGGCGAGGAACGCCTCAACCGGCTGATCGACGACATGAAGGATCTGGTCAATGGCCTGGATGGCGGTGATGACTGCGGCCCTATGCCCAAACCATCGTCAGCACGCCCATCAGCATAATGAGCTTGCACAGGTTGCTGAGGTAACTGTATTCGCGGCGCGTATCGGCCAGCACGAGGCGGTAAATAAGCCACAGTACCGGAATCAGCAGCAACATGAAGATCCAGCCCAGGCGCGGGTTTTGCCAGGAATCGGCAATGAAGAAGAGCGTAACGATAAACGCCGTTATAATCACGTAGAGCAGGTATTTGGTCCGGCGAATTCCCCAGACGATCGGCAATGTCCGGCAGCCATACCGGGCATCGCCGCGTACGTCTTCCATGTCCTTGATGACCTCGCGAACGACCGTGACCACAAACGCGAACGCGGCGTAGACCAGCACCAGGTTTTCATTATGCCGGTAATAGACCGCCATGACAATCAGCGACAGGGCGGTGAGAAACGACACCACGAGGTTGCCAATGAAAGGTTGCCGCTTCAGGTTGGCCGAGTAAAACCAAAGCAGCGAGACCGACAGCACATCGACGGCGAATACCCAGCGGCTCAGGAGTAACCCCAGGAAACAGCCAATGACGTTCAGCACCTGATGCGCCGTAATGGCCCAGCGCCGTTTGAGGTACCGCCCGATGATGACCCGCTCGGGCTTGTTGACAATGTCTATTTTGACGTCGAAGTAATCGTTGATAATGTAGCCCGCCGCCGCAATACATACGGTCGAGAGCGTCAGAATCACCATTCGGCCGTCGAGCAGCAGGCGCGGCCACTCGTCGCGGGGGCCAATCAGAGCAACCCGCGCCAGGTATTGCGTACCAACCACGATCAGCAGGTTCTGCACCCGAATCAGGCGCAGAAATCCTTTGATGTAGTCGGAAGCAGGAATAGGTCGGGTCATGGGGCGGTTGACCTCACCCCCGGCCCCTCTCCTTCACAAGGAGAGGGGCCGGGGGTGAGGTTTAAACAGTTTTCACAAACTTATAACTCCCCGTGTTATAAACCGGAATGTATCCGTAGTCAAAGGCATTTGTTTCAGTTAACGGTACCGGAAGGCGGCTGGGTACGTATCGAATGCCCTCGTCGGGACGAAGCCAGAAGCGTTGCGGCGCTGTTTCACCTACCTGCTCAAACCCCAGTTTCCGATAACTCGCCCCGTCCGACCAGTCGCGGTCGGCGTAGGTCATCAAGTCGCTGGCGGGGTGGTTGGTCAGGTACGCTTTCAGGAGCTTGTCCAGCCCACCGACCACCGTGGTGCCTACATGGCTGGCTACGCGCAGCAATTCGGCCGACCGGTGAGGTAGCCCGTTGCGGCGCTGGGTACGTGGTTGGGCAAAGGTGGCTACGGCCAAAAGTAATTCACCGGCGGGTCGGTTGTTTAAGTAGGTCTCTGGCAATACCCGGTAGTAGCGTTCGGGTAGGTAGAGGCCGTAGCGAACCTTACCGGGCAGCGGCACCTGCAAATGATGGGCATCGAGAAACGCCATTGCCGTGGTCTTATCGATGCGTCGCGCCTGAGTGAGCCGCCCCGGCACCCGCACCGACTGCCCCTGCAACGCCGCCAGCCGCGAAGCCACTACCGCCGGTTTTTGCCCCTCGACATCCTCCCACAAATGAATGATCCGTTCGCCACGCTGCGCAAACTCGTTTGTCAGATCGCGGAAAAAGAAGGTGAAATCACGCTCACGGCATAAAGACGCATACGTAACCAGGTCGATCCGGTGGAGGTACAGGCCGGGGGTTAAATTCGATAGGTCGAAGGGGGTGGTCATTTGGTGGGTGTGTTGCTAAGGTAGGTTCTGTTATCGGCGTAGCCCCCCGCCGGAATGCCGGACCACCTGAAGGGTGCCTGCTGGCGCAAGAGCATTGCTGACGTACTGATAGCTCTAGGTCAGCAATGCTCTTGCGCCAGCAGGCACCCTTCAGGTGGTCCGGCATTCCGGCGGGGGGCTACGCCGAAGCCAACCACACAGCGTCTCTACTCCCCAATAGCGCGCTGATCGCCTTTCGGCATGGTACGGAACTCGACGGGGGACTTCTTCAACTGGGCCTGAATCACTTCGATGGCTTTCTCCAGCTGTGGGTCGGCGCCGTTCTGGCTGAGTTTGGGCGTCATGTCTACCTCAATGTCGGGCGTTACGCCTTCGTTCTCTATTTCCCACTTCCCGTCGGGGCTGTAGATGCCGAAGCTGGGCGATGTAACAGAACCCCCATCGATGAGGGAGGGGTAGCCGGAAATGCCAACCAGGCCGCCCCAGGTACGTTTCCCGACGATGGTGCCCAGGTTGCGGCGACGGAAAAACGCGGGTAGTGCATCGCCCCCCGAACCGGCATATTCGTTCACAAGCATCACCTTCGGCCCGTAGATAGAGGCGGCGGGGCTGGTAAAGGGCTTGCCTTCGCGCGGTGCCCAGTAGCTCAGGAGCGGCCGGTCGAGCATATCCACAATGTAGTCGGCCACGAGACCACCGCCGTTGAACCGTTCGTCGACAATCACAGCCTGCTTGTCTACCTGACCGAAATAGTACCGGTTGAAATACTCGTATCCCTGTTGACCCGTATTAGGCAGGTACACGTAGGCCACTTTGCCACCCGTCGCCGCGCTTACTTTACGGCGGTTGCCCTCTACCCAATCCATCAGCCGCAGGTTCGTTTCGGTGGCAACGGGTACGACCGTCACCTTCCGCGAGCCGGTCATGCTGGCGTTTGGCCCTACGGTTAGCGTAATCTGCCGGTCGACGGTATTCTCCAGCTGCTGGTAAATATTGTCGGTGGCCGTGAGGGGCCGACCGTTGATGGCCAGCAGATACTCGCCCGCTTTCACGCTGACACCCGGCTCGGTAAGGGGAGCGCGGAAGGTTGGATTCCAGTTTTCGCCGTTGAACACTTTCCTGAAGCGGTACATACCATCGACCAGTTCGTAGTCGGCCCCAAGCATACCCACCGGGATGGGTTTACTGTCGGGAATGTCGCCGCCGCTGACGTAGTTATGGCCCACCACCATTTCGCCCATCATCTCGCCAATGAGGTAGTTGAGGTCTGACCGGTGCGCTACGTGGGGTAAAAATGGCGCGTACTTCGCCCGAATGGCCGTCCAGTCGGTGCCGTGGTAGGTGGGTACGTAGAAATAATCGCGCTCGATCCGCCAGAACTCGCTCATCATCTGCGCCCATTCGTGGCGGGGGTCGATGAGCGCCTGCAACGGAGCTACGTCTACTTTGCCCTCGGCTACGGTTGGTTTGCCCGACACATCGGCGATATTCAGCTTGTCGGTACCCGTCATGAACAGCATCTTTTTGCCATCGGCTGAGATCACATACAGCGTCACGTCGGGCAACAGGGCTTCGGTTTTGCGTTCCTTGAAATCGAAGCGGTACAGGGTGGCTTTGTCGGTGCCGGGCGTGTAGGTGACATAAAAGACCCGTCCGCCATCGGCTACGTCGAGCTTATCGATGCTGCCCGCTGGAATGGGGAGCGCCACAATCCGCTGGTCAATATTGGCGATGTCAATGACCACTTTCGGTACGCTGGTGACTGCTGAACTCGTGGCGGCAGGACTGGTTACGGTCGATTTCTTTTTAACCGGCGTGGCATGGGTGCTGTCGGTGGCGGGCATTGGGGGCATAACGGCCTCTTTCTCATCGTCTGATTCGGGGGCAAACGGGCTGGGGTCTTTGGCATTCAACACCACCGCATATAAGTTCTTGGTGACCAGGCCGCGCCGGTCCAGACCCGCCATATCGAGCCAGGCGAAGGAGGGGCCAACGTTGGTGCTCGACGTGAAGATCAGGTATTTACCATCGCGGCTAAAAGCGAGGGCATCGGTATGGCTGGCCCCGTCGGTAACCGGTGTGGTGATGCCCGACGCCAGTTCGTAGAGGTGAATCCGGTTCAGGTAGTTGTCCATCTTCCGCGAAAAGCCAATCCATTTCGAGTCGGGCGACCAGTCGGCCTCGATGGTCGAGTTGGGCCCGAAGGTGTCGGTGGTGATCTTTACCGGTTTGCGGCCCGCCGCCAGGTCGATGTACCAGAGGTTGAGCTTCTTGTCCTGATACAGGATCTTCTTCGCATCGGGCGACCATTTCATGAGCTGGTAAAACGACGGTTCACCCAGTGATATGGCCTCTTCCCGAGTCGGGGCAGGCTTCTCGCCTTTGGCATCGCGCAGCATCAGCATATACTCGCCCGATGCGTCGGACACGTAGGCAATCCGCGACCCGTCGGGCGACCAGATCGGGTTGCGTTCGTGCACGCCGTCGGTAAGGGTCAGGTTGCGCCAGTCGCCTTTCTTGGCGGGCAGCGTGTAAATATCGCCCCGTGCTTCTACCACCGCCCGCGCCCCCGTGGGCGAGAGGTGTACGGCCCGGATCATGTTGCCCACCGGTTTCCAGGCAGGCCGCAATGCCAGTACGTCGATGCTCCCGGCCAGCGATAGCCGCAGGGGTTGCCCTTTGGTTACGGCCGACGAAACCGCCGGATCGAGCAAATGCAGCCGCCCGGCCTGTTCGTAGACGAGCGTCTGCCCATCGGTGGCGAGTGCTTTTACATCGAAATCGGTATGGTTGGTCACCTGACGTACCTGTTTGGTCCCCCGATCGTAGGCAAACACGTTCATGGTCCGCTGCCGGTCAGACAGGAAGTAGATCGTGTTGCCCACGTAGACCGGCTGCACATCCGACGCGTTGACGTGCGGAATATCGTCGGCATCCAGCGTTTGCAGGTTCAGCAGGCGGATGGGCGTAGTACGGCCGCCCCGGTAGCGTTTCCAGGTGTCGAAGGCATCGAGCGTTACACTGTAGGCCAGTTCGCGGCCATCGGGCGATAGTTTGGCCCAGCTGCCCACCGTGGGAATGGGCAGCAACTGGGGTAGTTCGCCTTTCGTCGATACGGTAAACGCCTTTGGTGAGCGGGCTGGTGCCGACATGCTGTTCGAGATAAACACAACACGCTGACCATCTGCCGACCAGCCTTTGGCTACTTCAGCGCTGGGGTGAAACGTTAACCGCCGGGGCATACCGCCATTGATACCCACCAGATACACGTCGGTGTTGCCATCGTACGTGGCCGTGAAGGCAATGGTCTGGCCATCGGGCGAAAACTGCGGCCCGGTTTCCGGGCCGGGGCCTACGGTAAGGCGGCGCGGTGATGATCCGTCGCGGCTGGCAATCCACAGGTCGCCGCCGTAGCAGAACGCTACGTGGGTTTTCGAGAGGGCCGGTTGCCGCAATAGCAGCGTTTCGGCAGCGGCATCGACTGGGTTCTGCGCCGCTAAACTCGCTGAGCAGAGCGCCAGCAGGCTTGTTAAAATGTAAGGTAACGGTTTCATGGAATAGGTCTGGTGATGTACTAAATACGGATTAAACAAGAAATCAGCGTATAGGGGTAGGCGTTAGAAGTAAGTAGTGGGAGCTGTGGGACTATAGCCTCAAAAACCACTGAGGCCCAGAGACATAATGCAATCTATTTTTGTTATGTACACAAGTAAACAACCCAACGCTATGCAAACTACTTTCCAATTAGATTCCAGCGAGCTCAACGAGCAGTTTGTACAACGCCTCAGGGCTTTCTATGCTGGTCACAAAGTAAGAATTACGGTAGAAGAAGAGGCCCTGTCGGCCCCCGTACAGCCTACACTGGCTACGCCCACTAACACGGTGCCACTGGCTTACCAGCCGCCCCAATCGCCCATTGACGCCGAGATCAAGTCACTGACAAACAACCTGTTGTTCGGAAGACGCTGATCGGTACAGAACAACAGGTTGTTGTCTGGCCGGCGCCCCGTTTCCAGGCGAGGGGCGGCCGGATGCTGTCGGCTATTTCCGGTAATCCAGGGCGGGTTTACGGTCGCCGAGCAGGGCTTCATAGTTGAAGTTGGCCCCCCGTTTCTGCACCCATTCGGCGCGGGCTTTCTCAATCAGGGCGGGCGTGTTGTAGAGGTCAAGCGCGGTCAGGGCCAGCGTCTTGGCGGCTACGATCATGCCTTTCTGCCCGATGCTCATCCCACTCGCTGCGGTCGACTGCCAGCTATGGGCCGATGACCCCGGCACCCAGGTAGCCGTTTGCAGGCCCACCGTCGGCACCGTCCAGCTCACGTCGCCCACGTCGGTAGAGCCGCCGCTGGTAGCACTTGCCGATGCGTCGCGGAAGTCTTTGATCAGGGCCGCGTTGGTGACTGGTACTTTCTGGTCGTCGGGGAAGGTGTTCCTGATCTTTTCGGCAAAGGCTGTTTCCTCAGCGGTGTAGGTAATGCCACCAACGGTTTTCAGGTTCTGATGCATCGCCTCGGCCAGCGTCACGTTGGGCAGTAAATCATAGACACCGCCCAGTATTTCCCACTCTACTTTGGTGCCGGTGCCTTTTGCGGCTCCTTCAGCGGCGTTTTCAATCCGTTTCCAGACACTTTGCACCACGGCCCGGTCTTTGTGGCGGGCGTAATAATACACCTCGGCAAAGGCAGGTACCACGTTCGGTGCGTCGCCGCCTTTGGTAATCACGTAATGAATGCGGGTGTCCTGCGGTACGTGTTCGCGCATCATGTTCACCATGTAATCCATGGCTTCAACGCCGTCGAGTGCCGACCGGCCGCGTTCGGGTGAGGCGGCCGCATGAGCCGCAATGCCCCGGAACCGGAACTTGGCGTTCTTGTTGGCCAGCGACGTACCCGCGTCGGCGGCGTTCACCGAACCGGGATGCCAGTGCAACACCACGTCGACATCGTTGAACAGCCCTTCGCGCACCATATACACCTTACCCGAACCGCCTTCTTCGGCCGGACAGCCGTAGATTCTGACGGTGCCGACATGACCCGACTTCAACCAGTTTTTTACCTCGATCGCGGCCGCTACCGAGGCCGTTCCGAACAGGTTATGCCCGCAGCCGTGCCCGCCTTTCTGCCCTGCAATGGGCGTAAAGTCGGGTTTGGCTTCCGTTGCCAGACCGGGCAGGGCATCATATTCGCCCAGAATGCCGATGACCGGTTTGCCCGTTCCGTAGGTAGCCACAAACGCCGTGGGAATGCCCGCTACACCCGCCTTTACGTCGAACCCCTCTTTCCTGAGTTGTTCCTGAAGCAGCAGTGAGCTTTTTTCTTCCTGGTACCCCAGTTCGGCAAAGTCCCAGATCTGTTTCGAGATACCCGCGTATTCAGAAAATCGTTTGTCGAGGTTAGCGATAATCGTTTGTTTGTCCGGGCTGCGATCAGAGGGACGCGCTGTTTTGCTGCTTTTTTCGATTGGCCGAATGCTAGTGCGGGCAGGAGCAGTGCCACAGCAAGGAGTTGTTTGTACATATAGGTTGTAATGAAGTTGATTAGGTGCTAGTTGGCTTAGCCCCCCGCCGGAATGCCGGACCACCTAAAGGGAGCCTGCTGGCGCGTCTACACGCCTACGGCGGAGCTATGAATGCGCCAGCAGGCTCCCTTTAGGTGGTCCGGCATTCCGGCGGGGGGCTAAGCCAACTAGCCCGAAAATAGAGAAATTCTAACAAGGTAATACCGTATGCCTGTTT
>CAVVQL010000013.1:0-115838 GCA_963750355.1 uncultured Cytophagales bacterium
GCCTTCATCGGGTTCGATTCCATTTCAACCACCGCCGAGGAATGCAAAAATCCGCAACGCGACCTGCCCCGCGCCATGCTCTACTGTCTGGCCATCTGCACGGTGCTGTATGTGCTGATCACCCTAGTGCTGACAGGCATGGTGAATTACAAAGAATTGGGCGTGAGCGACCCGCTGGCCTACGTGTTCCAGAAAGTGAACCTCGACTTTGTAGCGGGCGTCATCTTGGTCAGTGCGGTGGTGGCCATTACCAGTGCGCTACTGGTGTATCAGTTGGGCCAGCCCCGCATCTGGATGACGATGAGCCGCGACGGACTACTCTGGAAACGCTTCGCCACGATTCACCCCAAATACAAAACACCCTCGTTTGCCACTATCGTGACGGGCTTCCTGGTGGCGGTTCCATCCCTATTTATGGACCTTAAATTCTTCGTCGACCTCACCAGCGTAGGCACCTTCTTCGCGTTTATCATGGTCTGCGGGGGTATTCTCTTCCTTGATGCTAAGGGCCTTACGGCCCAGTCGAAATTTAAGGTGCCTTACATCAATGGCAAGTACATTATCGGGGCGGTGTTATTGCTGGTGATGGGCTACGCCCTAACAACCGGCAACCTGCTTCAGACGCTGGAAAGTAAACCGTTGCTAATCGTTTTCTGGGGCGTTTGGGCTGTTCTGGCCGTTCAGGGGTTCCGCTACAACTTCTCGCTGCTACCCGTCATTGGCGTACTGACAAACCTGTACCTGATGACCGAACTGGGAGCCAGTAACTGGCAGATTTTCGGCATCTGGTTAGTAATCGGCCTGGCGATCTACTTCACCTACGGCTTCCGGAAGAGCAAACTGGCGTAGGTACATTACACCATTTACGTGTAAATTTGGTTAGTACCAAAACTGGATTCCTATGGAAAACACCATAACGATATCGCCCGATCGCTCTGGGTTATTTACCAGCAAATGCCCGACGCTGTTCAGGATGAGTTTAAGCGAATGCTTAATGAAGAAGCCGATGATGAAGGTTGGATGAAACTGACTGAAGAGGCGTTCGGGAAGACTGGGAAGCCCCCGAGAACGACGTTTGGGACGAGTTTTATGCCAAACGAAATGCTTGATTACGAGCAGGGAGACATTGTGTGGGCAGACGACCCCCTATCCGATAAACCAGCCAAATCGAAGGTAAGGCCCGTTTTAATTGTCAGCAACGCTGATTCAAACAAGCTGGATAATGACCTATTGATTGTGCCGATCACCTCCCGAATTAGAGAAGAAGCCTTCGAGATTGTCCTTTCTAACGAAAGACTAACAAATTCTCTGCCTGCCGTGAGTGCCGTTCGGTGCAATAAATTACATACCATCAGACGGACAAGGATAGCAGGTAAAATCGCCAGCGTGACGCGAACTGCGTTGAAAGAGATTGTGGAAACTGTCTATACGGCCATTCGTCTTCCTCCTGCTCATGAGCTTGCTGTATAGTCCTCCCAATCTCAACCAGTTCACACACTCAACGAATGACCCAGTTTACACCTAGCTGGTAACTGTGATAGCTGTTGTTATAGGGGGTTGTTGAAATCTGCAGTAGATCGCGTTGATAGCGAAAATCGAGCGACAGAGTTTTACTGAGTTGATAATCAGCGCCCAGCATCAGGCCGCTATTTATATGCGGGGAGATTACTACGCTGGGCTCACCCTCCGGTTGGGATGTGCCATTTAACAGGAACGCCAGATAGGGACCAGCGTACAGATGCCAGCGTTCAGCGGCTTCGTGCCGGAACAGCAGTGGCACTTCCAGGTACGTGGCAGCAACATGGGTTGTCCGTAAACCACCACCACTGGTATGGTACCTATCAATCGGTAGCCACGCTGCGCATAGTTTAGTTCGCCCCGCATGGCCCAGGTCAGCGAAGCGGGTATTCGGCCCAAAGTCCAGCGACAAATTTGGTAACGTTGCGCGCCGCCGCGTTTGAACTGCTTCTCCCCTACCCGGCTGGCGGCCACCCGCACGCCCCATCTCAGCGGCTCACCAGACCCGTCCCTGATTCCCAATGAATCGCGGGATATGTTAAACCGGTACGATGTGCGCAAACCAGTGTACTGAGCCTTTTCGTTGGCGGGCAGGTAAGCGACTGCGTTGATACCCACAGCCCAACGCGGCGAAAGTCGATAGTCATACCCCAACGCCACCATCGGCATCACCCGGCCTTGGTCGGTGTAGGTCGGTAACACGTCGTAATAAGCGTCAGGTGCTGAACATCCCGAAAGATACTATCGATGTTCACTTCCTGATGCCGTTGTATAGAAATTCCGGCCTGCAGTTTAAGCTGGTGCCGACGCGAAAGTAGGGGTAACCAGACGGCCGAAGATCTGTCATGCGCTCCTGCCGATTGTAAAAATCCAGCATAGCGCGGGAATCAGGTGCGTCCGTAGGGGCTTGAGTTCGCGCTAAAGGGGTCATTATTGGCCGAGCCACCCCAGCCCACACCAAGCGCGACGCCCAGCCTAGGCCGAACGTAAGCGGTCAGCTGCTGCCGAACATGCCATCCCGCCCGGTAAGGTGCAGGTAAACGAAAGCTAGAAACGTCCGTTTCTGCTTCAAAGCGAAAGGGAGACTGGCCAAAGGCGGGGTACATTACCAGGCAGATAATGAAAAATATGAGCAGATTTCATGGCGCGGCTACGTTTTGTGTTTCGTATGGCTGACGCAGGGGTTTGCGGTCGCTACGGCCTTTAGATGGAGCGTTAGTTTCTTAAAACCGATACCCCGCCTGGATACCGAACGTACCAAAATCGGTGGCACGAATCCAGGGACCAACAGCCAGGCGGTCGGTAAGCAGAAACTGATAATCAAGATTAATCAGCTGGGTAACCTTAAAGCGATTTTGGCGGGAGGTTGCGGTCAGATTCATTATCGGAATTGTACAATCTGCCCGTTTACTGTCGCCGTTCGGGAGCCGTTGCCAGCAGTAGTACCGTCGGCATAGCTTAGTTGCGCGCCAAAGCCAAGCCCAATCCGATGGTGGCGGCTGTAAAGCAGCAACACTTCGGTTCCCAGCAACAGCGAAACTTTATTTCTCGCCGAAAATCCACCATTACGGTAGGTGTATGTAGTTGGGTCATATGCTTTGTATCCCGACAAGCCGCGTTGAAAAGCCAACCCTGCTGTCCAGCCAAAGCGGGGAACTACGTAATGCGTATACCGATTTTCGTAAATAAATTCGCTGTTCAGGTCTTCGGCCAGCAACCCCAGGCCCACGCTGAACTCGTTGCGAATGAATGGAATATCGCGCTGAATGCGGGCGTAGGCTTTGTTTTTGCGCGGTGCCAGCAAGTGCTTTTTCAGGGGAAACAATTTATAGCCGACTCCCAGCGTCCAGAAGGCGTATCGCTGCTGAATGGCGTAGGTACGTCCCAGGTACGTTGCGCCGTCTACTACCGGCGACAGACCGGGTTATAGGTCAGGTCGAGCGTCAGGCCGCCGATATCAGCACCGATTCCCGCCTGTGCTTCGAGTACGTTTGGCTTCAATGCCTTGCCTGCCACGTCGGACAAGCGATAATAGTTGGCCTCGGCCTGATATCGCTCCCGAAACGACTGGTTTTGTTCGGCCTGGGCCCGCGCTTCCAGCCGGGCGATGTCGGCCGTGTAGTCGCGTTGCTTCCAGTTATTGGCCACGCTAATCAGACCGGCGCTGAGCCGCAGCCAGGGCAATGGTTTGTAGCCCACGATCAGCCGGGCATCATAGCGGCGGGCGCTGGGGTACAGGGGAGCCGAACCCACGCTGGACTGGACCTGTACGTTGGCCGCATAACTCTTTCCCTGTATACCATCCAGTTCGGCATACCAGCGTGGGCGGTCATAGCGGGCGAAAACACCCAGCCCACTTATCGTGGCATCGCCATCCGCCACTGTGCTGACAGAGCCGATGGGCAGTACCGCCTCATCGCCGACGGTCAGCACCCGGCTCAGGCCGAGGTACGCTTTGGGGCCGAATGACCATTCCTGAGCCATCGTTGGGGTGGTTAGGAGCAGACATAGTAGTCCACTCAATAGGTAGTTTAAGCGTGAATACATGATTGTGGCGGTTAACGGTTAACAAACGATTTATCACTCTGAATGAGCACATTAGCGTAGCTGTTACGGATAACCAGCGCTACTTTTCGGCCGGGGGACTGATACGTAAACGTCTGCTTGCTGCCGAATTTGCCCAGTTCGTCGGTTACGCCGTCGGGCACGCGGATGTCAGCGTAGGTGGTGATGACATCGTAGCGAAAATCGGTGATGCTTCGGGTCTGAATCGTGGTTTCGGCCCGTGCCGCATCGACCGAAAATACCCTCAGCGTTTGTGGATTAGGCTGTAGTGTCAGTTTGCCATAATGGCTCGATAATCGGCACGCTCCGCCGAGGTCACGCAGGGATACGTCGGCTTTTTCGGCTTTCAGCGTCAGCGCCGCGTCGATAGTACGGCCCTCAATATCGCCGTAGCTCGAGGTGATCGTAAGCTTACCAGCCATATCATCGAGTGTTAACTTACCAAACTCGAACTTAACCGTCACCTCGCCTGCTAATCCGCGAAGGCCAATATCGCCAAATGAATTGCCAATGGTCAGTACCGCTTTTTCAGGCACATTCACCTCATACATGGCTTTCAACTGGCTCTGCGCCTTACCGCTCCCCGACGGAATTGCGAAGCGATTCGACAGGTCGAGGGCGTTTCCATTGGCCTGAAGTGTGTAGTCATGATACGCCACTTCGCGCTCGGCCACCGACCTGTCGGGGTGTTTAGCCACCAGTCGAAGCCGGATTGAAACAGTTGGGCGGTTCCAGCCCCGGACGGTCACGTCTGCTTTCTGGGCGTTGATTCGGATTTGTTGCCCCGCCGTGTAAGGCAGGTCTTTTTCCACCACCTTCGTCACCACCTGAACCGGCGTTTGCGCCCGGCTTGGCAGCGGAAGCCACAGCAGAAAAAAGAGAAAGAGTCGGTTCATGATCGCAGGAGCGTTATGAGTTCTTTAGTTACGTCGGCCCGTTGATTGTCAAGTTTTACCTGCGCCCGCACCAGGGCCGGATCATCACCAAACCGTTGACGTTCATCGGCCAGGCGGTTCTGTTCAACAGAGAGTTCGCCCAGTTGCGCCCGCAGTTCGCGCACTTCTGGCCGCTGACATGCCAGAGCCGCTTCTTCACACTGACGGTTGATGAACTCCTCGGCGCGTTGGTCAGCAGGGCTATCAGTTGCCAGTTCTGGTTCAGCAGCGGCCCAATCTGCCTGTTGCTCCACGGCATATTCGATGCGTTCGGCTGGCTGGCTGGGTGAAGTAATTAGCCATGTACCCAGCACAAGCAGACAGGCAGCGGCTATGCCAACGCTAATTTGCCAAGTCGACCAATGTACCTGACCCAACCGCTGACCCAGGCGGCGAGTGTGGACTGATTCAGAAGCGGGGTGGGCTACAACAGGCGATTCGTCTGGGCCTTGTTCAGCCCCAGACAGCGCCTCGTCGATTCGTGCCCACAAGTCAAGGTCAGGCTCAAAAGCAGGGAGATCGAAAAGGGCCTTTGCCAATCGCTCATCGGTGTCAAGATCAGCGTCAATCCGGTTCCAGAGGTCGGGGCGAGGCTCATATTCGGGCAGTCTTGATAAGAGATCGTTCATGATAGCCGCTGTCTAAGTAATTTTTTCGCGTAGCTAACCTGCGATTTCGACGTGCCTTCGGCAATGCCCAGCATGGTGGCAACTTCGTGGTGCATGTATCCTTCCACTTCAACCAGCAAAAAAATCGTCCGGGCTCCGTCGGGCAGTGATCGGATAGCCGTGTCCAGTTCTGCCCCGGTCAATGTATCTGATAAAGCGGTGGGCTGATCGTGTCGGGTGCCGTCGAGTGTTTCAAAACGACCTTCGAGTTGTTGCTTCCGAATGGCCTGCCGCACCACGATGGTTTTTATCCAGGCACCCAGCGTAGATCGAAAGCTGAACTGGTTAAGGTGTTTGAATACTTCGACAAAGGCATCCTGCAATGCGTCGTGGGCATGATCCTGATCATTGGTGATTCGGTAGGCGGTTGAATACATCGCCCGTTTATACCGCTCATACAATGTTCGCTGTGCCGCCCGATGCTCGGCCGTCAATTCGCCAAGGCATTGCTCGACTAACTCGCGTTCAGATATGTCAGGTAAAGTGGCCAGGCGAAACATGGTTTTCAATGGTCGGGGCTACACGACAAAGTGCAGCCTGACCATCGATTGGTTGGAAAGGGGAGAAAAAAGTCAGGTTTCAAGTGCGCTGCTACACCAGCAATTAAGGGGATAAGCGAAGCACTAAACTTGAAACCTGAAACTTCCCTCCCTACTTCTTTCCGAAAATCAGCACGTGTTGCTGGGGGAGGCGGCTGTCGTTTTTGATGAGTTTGAGGCCGAGGGCTATCATTTCGCGGCTGGCCTGCATCACGCTCATCTTATGATGTTCTTTGATAGGTACGTTCGGATCTTCGGCGCGGTACTCAACCAGCACGATCCGTCCATCGGGTTTCAGCGACGAACCAGGGCAATGCCCATTTCGCGGGGATTCGAGAACTCATGATACGCATCGACCATCAGGGCTAGATCGATGCTGTTGACGGGGAGTTTCGGGTCGGTGATCGTGCCCAGGATCGGCTCTACATTGGTTACATTCTGCTTCTTTTTGCCTTCGTTGAGGTAGTCGATCATCTCAGGCTGAATATCGACCGCCAGCACTTTACCCTGCGGCACAGCCCTCGCCAGCCGGAAACTGAAATAGCCGGTTCCCGCGCCAATATCAGCCACCACGTCAGTGGGTTTAAGGTCCGAATGGTAAGCAGCAGGTCGGTTCGTTCTTCCTGCTCGCGCTCGGGACGTTCGAGCCATTCGGCCCCCAAATGACCCATCACCTGCGCAATTTCCCGGCCCATGTACTTCTGGCCGATGCCGTCGTAGGCGGGTGTTTTGGTCGCGTAAAAACTGGTTTTGGCGGCCGATGACTTCATTGTATCCGCCTGCGAATCGGTCTTCACTGTTGTCTGCCCCGAAGACTGAGGGCGATTGCAGGCGGCCAGACCGATCAGCAGGACCAAAAAGGAATACGTTCTCATAGGTAAAGACTCTGGACTTAGAACAGCAGATGTACCCAAGTAACCCGTTGCGCCGATGCTTGTTTTATCTCTTGACTCAGGTCGAACATATTACCCTCGAATGGCTGTTACTTTTGTGCAGCTATGACAACAGATCAGCCAACCATCTCCCGTATTCAGTACGAATATAGCCCCGGCCACTTCCGGGCCTCGGAGCCGAACGTCTATGCGCCGGAACAACTCGGCGAAGGGGAGCTAATTCTGAACATGGGCCCTCAGCACCCCAGTACCCACGGCGTACTGAGGCTGGAAATAGTAACCAGTGGCGAAATTGTCATGGACGTGGTTCCCCACCTCGGTTATCTGCATCGCTGTTTCGAAGCGCACACGCAAAACCTGCCCTTCAACCAGAGCATTCCATTCGTCGACCGGCTCGATTACCTGGCGGCCATGAACGGCGAACACGTCTGGGCAATGGCCGTTGAGCGGATGCTGGGCATTGAAAATGACATTCCGAAACGGACCGAATACATCCGTGTGCTGGTGGCCGAGCTCAACCGGATCGCCTCGCACTTTGTGGCCATCGGTACGTATGGGCTGGATATTGGGGCGTTTACCCCCTTTTTGTGGCTCATGCGCGACCGCGAACACATTCAGCGCATGCTGGAATGGGTAAGCGGAGCCCGGATGCTTTACAACTACATCTGGATCGGCGGCTTGTTCTACGACCTGCCCATCGGCTTTGAAGAACGCTGCCGCGAGTTTGTTCAGTACCTTAAGCCCAAGCTGGTGGAATTGCAGGAGGTACTGATCGATAACGAAATCTTCATTAAACGAACCGGTAATGTAGGGGTGTTGCCCCTGGCGGTGGCTATCGACTATGGCTGCACCGGCCCCGTGTTGCGCGGCTCCGGACTTCGATATGACCTGCGCCGGGTTGATGCCTATTCGGTGTATCCCGAACTGGATTTCGATATTCCCATCGGTACCGGGCAGGTTGGTACGGTAGGCGATTGCTGGGACCGAAACTATGTGCGTGTACGGGAGTGCTGGGAATCACTGCGCATCATTGAGCAATGCCTCGACCGGCTCACCACGGACTATAAACGGACGCCCGATTACAACCCGCAGGCGATGGTTCCCAAAAAGATTCGGCCAAAAGCAGGCGATTACTACTTCCGGGGTGAAAGCGCGAAGGGCGAACTAGGGTTTTTCTTCCGCACCGATGGGCGCTCCGATGTTCCGGTTCGCGTTCACTGCCGATCCTGCTCATTTCATAACCTATCCGTCATTGCCGACATCAGCCGGGGCGGGATGCTGGCCGATCTGGTGGCCGTCATTGGCTCGCTCGACCTGGTGATGGGCGAAGTAGACCGGTAGGGCTATACGGTCACTTTTTTTGTAACAACCGGCAAGTGTACTTCGGTTATCGTGGCATTCAGCGGGATGGTTATGACAATGCGGGCACCCTGGCCAGGTTGGGAGATTAGCCGGAATACACCATTCATCAACCGGGCCCGCTGGCGCATGTTATGCAGCCCCTGCCCGTTAACAACGGCGTCTCCCTGGGCTGGGCCAACCCCTCGTCCGTTGTCGGTAACGGCCAGCAGTAGTCGATTTTCGCGGATGCGCAATTCAATGTCAATCTCTGAAGCGTCGGCATGCCTGATCGCGTTGGTCAGGGCCTCCTGGGCAATCCGATACAGGCCTATTTCGACACTCTGCTCCAGGCGGGTGTCGGCCCCTGTTGACAGCACCCGGATGGTCAGTCCTGTTTGTTGAACCAACTGTTCGGCAGCGTGGCGAAGGGCTGGTTCTAACCCAAAATCGCTGAGTACGGGGGGCATCAGCTTGTTTGACACCTGCCGCGTCTCCTGAATAACCTTGACCACCAGCCCTTTTAACGTGGTGTAGGTATGCTGTTCATTGGCTGGCAGTAAATGCACTGAGCGTATATTTTCCACCAGCAATTTCAGGCCGGTCAGCATTTGTCCGATGCCATCGTGCAAATCGCGGGAGAGGCGACGGCGCTCGTCTTCCTGCCCTTCCACCAGCGACGTCATCCGAATTCGCTGCTCAGTTAGTTGCTGCTGGTGGCGCAACCCCAATTCGCGTAGTAGCTGCTGCTGAATCTTTTTAAGCGTTTCATTCGAGGCCAGCAACGCCACGTTTGCCTGCTCGGTTTGTTGACGGGCAGCTACCAACTGAGCGAACGTGGCACGCAGGGTCCGCACCACCGGATTGAACAGCAACAGCGCTTCGAGTACCAGCACCAGCAGGGTAATCAGCATCAGCGCCCGTTCAATGCTGCGCAGCGACTCTATTTTCTGCTGGGCCTCATGCTGATACTGCCGTGTAATCCGGTCCATCTGACTTAGAAACTGACGTTCATGGGCCAATATGGCATCAACGGCTTGCTCTTTCTCTTTGGGCGTCAGCCCCTGTTGGTCGAGTAGGTAGTGGGTTTCAAGCCGAATGGCTTCAAAGTGCGGTTCAATAGTTCGGAACATAGTCTGAACGGTGTCGCTGTTGACATGCCACGAAGCAGGTTCAGTTAGTTGGCCCGTGCTGAGCTCGTTGTGGTACCGTTCCCAGTTGGTCAGCACCTGCGTCAGATCGGCCCTCACCTGCCGGGAATCAATCATAGACGGGGCCGTCGTCAACAGCAGCACATCCTTGACAATAGTCTGACCATGAGCCTGTTGCCTGCCCGCGCTATTTACCAGCCGCGAGTCGTTTTCCTGTCTGCTTAACTGCCTTTGTACCAGCACCTGCCCCCCAATAGTTAGCCCGGCTAGGAGTGACAGAGCTAATAAATACCGGTACGTGAGTAAACGAGTAGGCATAGGCAACGGCGTCAATGGCAAGCCAATATACGCAAACTCGGTATTTCTCAGCGCAGCGTGATGTCGTTTTCGCTCCGAAAAGCAGGGCTACGCATAGATCAGAGCCCGTAGCCATGCCTCATGAGTATAGGCATGGCGAGTTGCTGAGCCAGCACCTGCACCCAGCTGAACAGCAGCCCAGACAGTCAAAGCGATTGCTTCGTTGTTACCTCAGGGCACCAATTCGTAGGCTGGGTTAGCCCATGATCCAGCGGAAGAGCATAAAGAGCGTGGCCGACAACAAAACCGCAACGGGCAGTGTCAACACCCAGGCCAGGGCTATACTTTGCACAGTTTTAGCCTGTAGGTTCTTAATTCCTTTGCTGGCAACCATCGAGCCGGCAATGCCCGATGAAAGGGCGTGGGTGGTACTGACTGGTGCCTTGAACCCCGGAATCAGCCCCGAGGCCAGACCAATGGTGGCAGCCGCTACCAGCTCGGCGGAGGCGCCCTGGGCGTAGGTCAGGTGCGACTTACCGATTTTCTCACCCACGGTGACCACGATGCGTTTCCAGCCAATCATGGTGCCGAAGCCCAGCGAAAGGGAGATCATCAGAATCACCCAGAAGGGGGCATGGTCGGTGAACCTCCGGAGACCCTCCTCTTCGATAGTGGCCGACTTGGAGAGTACTGACCTGTCTTCGGCGCTGAGCTTCACGGCGTCGCTATCCATGAGCTTACGGGTATTGCTGCTGATGGTCAGCAACGCTTTGCGAATCTGAATGGCGTCTTTCTGTTCATAAGCACCGGTTGTAATGGCCGGTTGCAAACTGGCCAGACTGGCATCGATCGCTTGAATTCGGTCGAGATCCACCTTCGACAGCTGGCGTTTGTCGATCATCCCTACCTTCTGCTGAACAACCGCCAGATCGGGTTGCAACTCGTTGATGTTAAGCCGGGTGTCGATGGCGAAGTAGGTGGGTAGAATTCCAATCAGAATGAGCATCACCAGGCCAATGCCTTTCTGCCCGTCGTTGCGGCCGTGGAAGAAGCTCACCAGCGTACAGGTGATGATCAGCAGAATCCGTACCCAACCCGGCGGGGTTTGTCCTGGCGTTGGCTCATCGAAAATTTGCTTGCGCAGCGATTTGCTTAGTACCCGGCGTAAGGTAAACATGAGAATGATGGCCAGGCTGAAGCCAATCAGCGGCGAGAGCAGCAGGGCGGCAAATACCTCTTTGGCTTTATCCCAGTTCACGGCGGCCACGCCCAGGGTGTTTTCGGGCAGCAGGGCATAGCCCAACCCTACCCCAATAATGGCGCCAATCAAGGTGTGGGAGCTGGAAGCAGGCAGGCCAAAATACCAGGTACCGAAGTTCCAGATGATGGCCGAGAACAGCAGCGCCAGCACCATGGCGATGCTGTGGTAAACGTTCTGGTCGATGAGCAGTTCGACCGGCAAGAGGTTGACAATACTCATGCCCACGCCCACCCCCCCGGTGATAACCCCGATGAAGTTGACGATGCCCGACCAGACCACGGCCTGGGTGGGCTGAAGCGAATTGGTGTAGATCACCGTGGCCACGGCATTAGCCGTATCGTGGAAACCGTTGATGAATTCAAAGGCACAAGCCGCCAACAGGCACAGGGCCAGAAGAACGAAAATTCCGGTCTCTAAGCCGAACATACAGATAGTGAGTTAGTTGCGCCATCTCCCAGTAGAGTAAGCTGATACAAAATTGCCTATAGTTTGGAGGAGTTCACCGGCCCGAATGTTAAGAAATTATTAACCGCACTTCCCGTCGGCTTAGGCTACCGCTTTTTCTGGCCCTAAAAAAGGTCGCTTCTGCAACAGAGTGACACTTTTTAGGACCGGATTGGCTCACTTTCTGATGCGCTGTTATACCTCATTGCCTTCTTCATCGGCCAGTTGATCCACATCAGCCTGCATCGTTGCCTCATCTACAGTATCGAGGTCATCGTACAGGTCGGCCGGCAGATCGCTGTCATAACTGGCCCTTTCTGAGACCATTTCGGTCATATCGGTTGCCACGGCATTATCGGTGTACAGAATCGTGTCAGACGCTTCTTCGGTACCTGGGTTCATGTTGTCGGGATGGCCATCAAAGCCAAATTCGGCGTATATAGCCGATTCGCCGTTAACATCATTGCCCGGCATATCGCCGCTTTGCTGTTCCGGAATAGGCAAATCCAGATCGTCATCATCGTTTTTCATAGTCGTTGCGTGTTTAGCGAATTAACACCACCCGACTACCTTTTGTTGGCTTATCCTCGGCAGTGAGCCGAAGCAGATAAACGCCGCCCGGCAACGTACCCAGATCGAGTTGGGCGTCGGTTTGCCCGGTTACCAACTGCGAGGCCATCACCCGACGCCCGTCCAGACTCACTACCTCGACCCGCCCCGCGTGCGGCGGCCGAATGGTCACGAACCGGTCTGTGGGGTTTGGAAATACCCAGGTAACCTCCGGGTTTTCAACGGCCAGCACGGTGGTTTTCTCCGACGTATTCCGGATATACCGCAGCCCACCCGACGCCGTCCCGACAATCAGATCGGGCAGACCATCGGCAGTAAGGTCGCCTGCGGCTACGGCCAGACCAATACCGGGGTAACCCAGCGTACCCAGCGTATCGAGCAATGTACCCGGCTGCGTGGGTTGTGCCGCCGGGCGATACAGCTTGAACCGACCGGCCCGCGTGGCAACCAATAACTCCGCCCGGCCATCGGCATTAACATCCAGCATTGCCAGTGACGGGTTCCGCTCCAGGAGGTTGATGCCGAAGCCCGCGTATGCATCGGTCTGGAGCTGGAAAGCAGGGGCGGGCAGTGTACCGGCATTGCGCAGGTAGCTGATGTTGCCGGCCGAACCCCCAATGAGCAGATCTGGCTTTCCGTCGCCATCAACGTCGGTAAAAGTGATCGCATCGGTGCTGGAATAGCCCACTGAATTGGGGACGGTCAGTGGTTTCATGGCCGATCGGCTGTACTGCACGGGGGCGTTTTTATCCGCTCCGTTGGGCCACCACTGAATAACCGGCCCACCCGCCCCACTACCCGTGAGTACCAGATCGGTCGAGCCGTTTCCGTCGAGGTCGGCGAAGACAGGACGCAGATTGGTCAGCGAATCGCTTTGGGTCAACCCCAGATAATCGGTGGTAATCAGCGTAAAAGCCGGGCTTGTCGGCGTACCGCGATTCTCGAACTGCCACAACCCGGCCCGGAAGCCCTTTGCCCCTAACGTTCCGCTATGGCCCACCAGCAAATCCAGGTCACCGTCGCCGTCGAGGTCAGCTAAAGCCGGGACCGCATTTTCGCCGAGATCGATCATGTCGGCCTGCAGAAAATCGGACCTAAGGTACTGAAAATCGGGCCGGGCGTTCGTGCCTGCGTTGCGGTAGAGCAGGTTAGACGCCCGAAAATCAAACGCGTTGCCGTCGTTGCTATACACACTCGGCGAGGCCAGCAGATCGGTTCGTCCGTCACCATCCACGTCTTCAAAAAACGTTGCCGCAAAGGCAGGTAGCCGAACGGGGTTCTTTGCGGGAAAATCAACGTCGAACTTATAAAAATCGGCTTTGGCCGAATTTGCAGTCCGGTTATACAACACCGCCACATTGGGGCAGGTAACGTACCCAAAGAGCAGTTCTTTCAGCCCGTCGCCATCGATATCGAAAAGCGAGATGGAGTTACCCGAATGCAGCGGCCGGGCGTTGGGTACCCCTATTCGCCCCCCATCGGCGTTGCAATTGGTACCAAACTGAAAATCATTGCAGAACGACTTCTGGAAATTGCCCCAGCAGAACCCGGTTCGCTTGAAATCAAGACCGACGGGCGTAACCGTGCTGGTTCGCTCCCTGCTCATGTTCTGGTAATACACAGCGATATCGCCGCCCACATCAAAGGCAACAATGTCTACATCTCCGTCGCCATCGTAGTCCTGAATAACC
Organism: uncultured Cytophagales bacterium; assembly: GCA_963750355.1. GTDB lineage: Bacteria > Bacteroidota > Bacteroidia > Cytophagales > Spirosomataceae > Fibrella. The sequence goes on from CAVVQL010000013.1 coordinate 13,871, forward strand.
GGGGTATCCAGTCCGGCTATGTATAAGTTTGTGCGGCCCGACAGCCCTTCCTGATAAATGGGCGAGGCGATCAATTGCCAGCGTAACGCACCGGAAGCCGACACATTACGCCACACCTGCACGCCCGATGGAGCCGACGCAAACAGGTCTTTACGGCCATCACCGTCATAATCGACCAGTACCAGCCAGTTGATCAGCGTTGGAAATTGCTGCTCGTACTGCGGGGCATAGTGCCAGACAAACGCGCCACTGGCATCGGTAGCCGCCAGAAACGTACTGATCTTATCCGTTGTCCGGTCGAACACCACCAGATCGGGGCGGGCGTCGTCATTGAGCAGCAGCGTGTTGAACTGGCAACTGTTGAGCCCCCCGGCCCAGGCGTTGGGTAAGGTCCGTGCGGCTACAGTTACCAGGGCCCGCTGATCGTATTCGAACGAGATACGCTGGGCCATGCCACGAACGGCAATACCCCAGGTAACCAACAGACACAGAACGACCGTAAACCAGTTTTTCATCATTACTTTTGAACGAAATAAGGGGCCACTTATGACATCAATAACCCTCCTCTACAATAAGTTTCTGACTTGCAGCGGTGTATCCACCGATACGCGGCAAATTACCCCCAATTGCCTGTTTATCGCCTTGCGCGGCGACCATTTCAACGCCAACGAATTTGCCTTGCAGGCCCTGGCTACCGGTGCCAGTTTCGCCGTTGTCGACGACCCGGCTGTTGCTGCTGCCGACCCACGTTGCCTGCTGGTGCCGGATACCCTGACCGCCCTTCAGGAGCTGGCCCGTCACCACCGCCACCTGTTCACCTGCCCGGTCATTGGCCTTACAGGCAGCAACGGCAAAACCACCACGAAAGAACTAATTGCGGCCGTGTTGAGTCGCAAATACGCCACCGAAGCAACAAATGGCAACCTCAATAACCACATTGGCGTACCGCTGACGCTGCTCCGCATGAACGCGGCCACCTGCCAGATGGCTATCGTGGAAATGGGCGCTAATCACCAGCAGGAGATCGCGATGCTGAGCCGAATCTGCGAACCTACCCACGGCCTGATTACCAACGTTGGCAAGGCGCATCTGGAAGGGTTCGGCGGCCTGGCGGGGGTACGGAAAGGCAAAGGCGAGCTGTTTGATTACCTGGCCGAAACGGGCGGAACCGTTTTCGTCAATGCGCAGGATGAGACCCTGATGGCTATGCATGCCGAACGGTCGTTTGCCGAAACCGTTTTTTATCTGGCCGACCATCAGCCTGAACTACTCCTCGAAGCGCCCGTCGCGGTTTATCGAACAGCCGGTGGTGCCACCATACAAACGCACCTGCCCGGCCGCTACAACTTTGAAAACGTGGCCGCCGCCCTGGCCATCGGCGCCTATTTCGGAGTACCAGAAGCCGACGCCCATGAAGCCGTAGCCGCGTATAACCCAACCAACAACCGATCACAGGTAGTGGTGAAAGGGACCAATACCATCCTGCTCGACGCATATAATGCCAACCCCAGTTCAATGGCGGCGGCTATCCGGCAGTTTGGCCAGAGTCACCCCGGCAATGGGCCCGCTCCGCGCAAAGCCGTGTTGCTGGGCGATATGTACGAACTCGGCGAGGAAAGCCCCGCCGAACATGCCGCGCTGGGCAGGTTGGTCGCCGAACAGGGGTTCGACCTGGTTATTCTGGCCGGGAAAGAGATGAAATACGCCCTGCCCGCCCTACCCAAAGCCTATTACTTTCCCGACAAGTTTTCACTCCATAACTGGATTGCCGACAACCCCATGATCAATACGTACCTGCTGATCAAAGGGTCGCGTGGTATGAAGCTGGAAACTGTAGTGCCCTTTGTTTAAACGTTTAGAGTTGTACCGTGTCTTAGAAGTGTGTTCACATTGGCGTAGCCCCTAAATCCCCTGAAGGGAATTTAGGGGCTACGCCGAGACAACCGAACCTACAAATCAAATTTACTAACTGATGAAAAATACGCTCTTTTCGCTGGCATTTATGCTGACGATGCTGACTCTGCCAACGCTGGCTCAGCAACCCCAAACCAACTATGAGGCCGACATTGCGGCATTTGAAGCCCAGGACAAAAGTACGCCCCCACCCGCCGATGGCATCCTGTTTGTAGGCAGTTCATCGATCCGGCTGTGGCCTGGGCTAACGGAAGCGTTTCCGGGTAAGCCCATTATCCAGCGTGGGTTCGGCGGCTCGACGCTGGGCGATGTGATCCGGTATATGCCCCGCGTTATTCTGCCTTACAGACCCAAACAAGTTGTACTCTACGCAGGCGACAACGACATTGGGCAGTCTAAAATGACCGCCAGAGACCTGTACAATCAGTTTATGACGTTTTTTGCGCTGGTCCGCAAGCAACTTCCCAACACAACTATTACCTACATTGCGGTGAAGCCCAGCCCAGCCCGGCGGGCAACAATGCCCGTAGCCGCCGAGGCCAACCGGATGATTAAGCAATTTCTGAGTGGGCAACGAAACACGTCATATGCCGATGTGTATACGCCCATGCTAAGCCCCAATGGGCAGCCCCGCCCCGAACTGTTTGTGGCCGACAGCCTGCACATGACCCCAGAGGGCTATGAGGTTTGGAAAAACGTAATTGGGCCAATTCTGAAATAAACAATGTGTACTCCAGCCCGCCTACTGGCGCTCTGAAAGCCTGTTACACTGATTCGCAGAGCTAGTAGTCAGGCTGGAGTATAGGCTGAAAGTGGGGTTGTTGTGGGCATAGTGAAGCATAGGGCAAAGTTGGCTCACGCACACGAGAAAGTAACAAAACTTAATTATTCAGGACACATCGTTCAGCCTTACCGGTGCCACTCCGTTGGCGTATCCAGCTGCCGGGCGTAGTGGGCGGGGGCGGTCTGGTGAACGTACCTGAGCAGTTTGTTCATGGCTTCTTCAAACTCCAGGTAATAGTCCGGGTCCAGTTTATTCAGCTTTTTCAGGATGGCGTCGGTGCGTTTGGCCACGTAGAGGGCACATTTTTCAGTCCGGCTACCGAGTCGTTGCAGCAGATCAGCGTGATGGTCGAAGAAGCTGTTGAGCATATAGATGGTCAGGTCCACTTCGCCGTATGTGTCCTTGGTTACTTTCACATGCCGGGTAATATAACCACTGATGGTCCGCATGTCCATCATCATCCAGCCGACCGAATCCTGGCTGAGCCGCGCTGTCCGGTCGGTTAAGTCGCGGATCAGCTGCCGCCGGTGATCGAGCGTACTTTTGTCCTCAACCAGTTCATACTCCAGTTTTTCGGTCAGAATAGGATCTTTGCCAATCAGCCGGAGCAGGAGTTTATCTTTCTCCTTATCGGGCAGGTAGGTGATCGCTCGTTTCAGGTCTGGGCTCAGGGCAGCAGGCATAGGTATCTCTTTTAGGCAGGCGACAACCAGCCTGCAACTAGCGTTTAATCAGCCTTGTAAAGGTTAAAGACAGATCGAGCAAAATCATTTTGGCGCGGGCGTTCCGTTCAAGGTGATAAGCAGCTTCGTTGAGGTCGCCCACCATCCGTTCAATCAGGTCGGGTTTCAGCACTTTCCCAAAATTACGGACAAAACTCAACTCATCGTCGGGCAGCCGCAGGAGTTGCTCGGCGCCCTGCTGCCACAGGAACAGATCGCGGCAAAGGCGCAGGCTGTAGTCGAAAAGGTTCTTCTGGCGTTCTTTGGGGAGTTTATCGAAGTCGTCGGCCTGCTTTACCAGCGCGGTCAGATCCTGCCGGTAGCAGGCCCGCATCCAGTCGGCAAACCAGGTATGCTGCCCGCTACTTGCCAGATCATCGCCTTTCGACTGGCCAAGTTGCAGGGCCTGCGCCATGTCGCCGTCACTCAGGTAGGCAATACGCCGGGCGCGTGTTTCGTCGAAATTGAGCGTTTGCCGCAGGTAAGTGGCTACTTCCGTATCGGTAAAGTTACGCACCGGCACCCGCTGGGTACGCGACAGAATGGTGATCAGCAGTTTGTCGGGCTGGTCGGTTACCAGCAGGAAGAGTGTACGTTCGGGTGGTTCTTCCAGCACCTTTAGCAACGCATTGGCGGCGGTGGCGTTCATCTGCTCGGGTAGCCAGATCAGCATCAGTTTATAAGCCCCTTCGTACGCTTTCAATGACAGTCGCTGCAGGATATTCCTGGCTTCTTCTGCCGATATGTTTGCCTGCTTGTTATCGCCGCCGGTGGTGTCGAGCCATTCGGTTAAGGTTCGGTACGGATTATTGACCAGGAACTTACGCCATTCGGGTAGCAGCGATTCACTGTTGTTTTTGCCTTTGATATTCACCACCGGGTACACCATGTGCAGGTCTGGATGCACCAGCTTCGCCGTTTTAATGCAGGAGGCACACTGCCCACAGCCGTCGGTTCGGTCAGGTTCGGTCAGGCGGGTTTCGCAGTTGACATAGGTGGCCAGCGCCAGCGCCAGCGCCATGTTGGCACTGCCCGTACGCCCGTCGAACAGCAGGGCATGGGCAAGATGATTGGTTTGTACGGCCCGCACCAGGGTTTCTTTGGTGTCGTCATGGCCGATGATGTCAGAAAAAAGCATTGTCCTGCGAAGATAGCTAGTTTGAGCTTTGCCCCCCGCCCTAAAGGGAGCCTGCTGGCGCAACAGTAGCTCCGCTGTAGGCATATGCTTGCGCCAGCAGGCTCCCTTTAGGGCGGGGGGCAAAGCTCAAACTAGCTATCTTTGTGGCTCACGGTTTAACCAGGTAATTCCATTGCGCGTCGTTCATTTAAACACGTACCAGAGCACCGGAGGCGCGGCCGTTGCCGCCGGTCGGCTCAATCGGGCGTTAAACCAGATCGGTATCGACAGCACATTGCTCGTGCAGGAATCGACCCACGATGAAGCGGATGTGGAGGCCCTGGCCAGTAGCTTCCTGGCCAAAAAAATGGCGTTTGCCCGATTTGGTGGCGAGCGGCTCGCCTTTCTGCCCTTCGAGAAAGATAAATCGGTGCGTTTTCAGTTTTCGCCCGCCGTTACGGGGGTCGACCTTACCTATAATTCGCTCATTCGTCAGGCTGACGTACTGCATCTCCACTGGGTCAATTTTGGCTTCTTTTCGGTTGAAGGGCTGGCGAGTCTGATGCGGCTGGAGAAGCCCGTGGTGTGGACCATGCACGATATGTGGCCGTTTACGGGTGGCTGCCACCATAGCGGTACCTGCGAAAACTACCAGCGCGAATGCGGTAATTGTGTGCCGTTTCTGCGTAACCCCGGCCCCGACGATCTGTCGCATCAGGGCTGGCTCCGTAAGCAGAAGGCCTACACATCGGCCCATCTGGTGCCGGTTGGCTGTAGTGAATGGCTGGCGAACCGGGCCCGGAAAAGTGGGCTGTTTCGTCCGTTCTCCGTGTTGACTATTCCCAACCCGATCGATACCGACCTATTCAGGCCCATCGAGAAGGAGGAGGCCCGTCTGGCGTTGGGTTTGCCCACCAATCGGCGGTTGATCTTGTTCGCGGCGGCGAAGGTGAGCACACTGGGCAAGGGGTTTACCTATTTTCAGCAGGCCCTGCACCAACTGCACAGCCAACTGGAGAATCCCCGCGAGGTTGAACTGCTGATTTTTGGCGCGGGTGATAAAGGGCTGTTACACGAATTACCCTTTCACTATCATTTTCTGGGGCCGTTGAGCGACATGGCGACGATTAGCCAGGCCTACAACGCCGCCGACATGTTCGTGATTCCGTCGCTGGCCGAGAACCTGCCCAATACGATCATGGAAGCGATGGCCTGTGGCACACCCACCGTGGGCTTCGACGTAGGCGGTATTCCTGAAATGATTCAGCATCGCGAGTCAGGGTATCTGGCCCAGTACAAATCGGCCGAGGACCTGAGCGAAGGGATGAAGTGGCTGCTGGGCCTATCGCCCAATAACTACGCCGCCATTGCCCATGCTGCCCGGCAGCACGTACTCTCGCAGTACGATGAAGCAGTAGTCGCCGGACAGTATGCTGGTTTATACGAGTCACTATTGGGTGAAAGCGTGCAAGAGTGAACATCCTATGATCTCCATCATCACCATCACGTACAATGCCGGGCGGTTTCTGGAGCGTACCATTCAGAGTATCGTGGCGCAGCAACAGGCTGTGCTGGGGATTGACTACGAGTATCTGGTGGTCGATGGCGCTTCGACAGATGCTACCATAGCGCTTGTCAGGCAGTACGACAGCCATATTTCGCGCTGGATATCGGAGCCGGACAAAGGCCTGTACGACGCCATGAACAAAGGCCTGCATATGGCTGCTGGTGAGTACGTCTGGTTTATGAATGCCGGTGACGAACTGTATGATTCCCAGACTTTATCCCAGTTGGTTCAGGCGCTACGTACCCAGCCTGCCGACGTGTATTACAGCGACGCGCTGTTTGTGAAGGAAGATGGCTCACCCGTGGGCTTGCGAAGCCAGGTGATGCCGCACACACTACCCGACAGGTTGCGCTGGCAGGATATGGCGCTGGGTATGAAGGTCAGTCATCAGGCATTCATTGCCCGTCGGGAAATTGCCCCAGAGTACCCGGTTACAAACCTCAGTGCCGATCTGGACTGGGAAATTCGCTGTTTGAAAGCGGCGAAACAGATCCAGCGACTCCCGTTTATCCTGTGCCGCTACCTCGTCGGAGGCGTTTCTACGCAACAACACCGCCGCTCGCTCACCGATCGGTTTACCGTATTGACCTGGCATTTCGGTCTGTTACCCACACTCTGGAACCACGCCCGGATTGTTTGGCGGGCCATTGGCCGAAAGCTACCGCAATAAAAAAACCTATAAGGTCTGGTTAAAAGACCTTATAGGTTATAATAACGCAGTTAGCCCGTAGCTGAGAATCAATTTAGTACTCCCACCTTCTCGGCTATCGGTTCCGGCTTTTCTTCTGGTAATATAAACCGGAGTGGTTTGCTCACCTGCTGGGGCAACAGCGCAGTATCGAGCACCTGCCCCACATTGTCGACGTAGTGAAACGTCAGGTCTTTCACGTAGGCCGGGTTTATTTCTTCGATGTCTTTGCGGTTTTTCACGCACATGATGATCTCCTTCACGCCCGCCCGGTTGGCCGCCAGAATCTTCTCTTTGATGCCACCCACGGGCAACACCTTACCCCGAAGGGTTACCTCACCGGTCATCGCCAGATACGGGCGAATTTTGCGCTGGGTAAACGTAGAGGCCATCGACGTGACCATCGTGATACCAGCCGAGGGGCCATCTTTAGGAACGGCACCCGCCGGTACATGGACATGGAGGTCGTAGTTGCTGAAAATCCGGTAATCGATGCCAAGCTCGTCGGCATGCGCTTTCAGATACGAGAGCGCCGTCATGGCCGATTCCTTCATCACGTCGCCCAGTTGGCCCGAAAGCGTCAGCGCACCTTTACCCCGGCTCAGGCTGCTTTCGATCAACAGAATTTCGCCGCCAACCTGTGTCCAGGCAAGACCGGTCACAATGCCGGCAATGTCATCATCGGAGTACAGGTCTTTATCGAAGATTTCGGCACCCAGCAGTTTCGACACATCGGCTGGTTTAACCAACTGATTGTAGGTTTCCTCCATCGCAATTGACTTTGTTGCCTTGCGAACCAGCGCGCCAATCTTCTGCTCCAGGTTCCGCACGCCCGACTCGCGGGTGTATCCTTCGATGATGCGCAGAATCGCTTTATCGTCGAACGCAAGGTCTTTTGTTTTCAGGCCATGCTCTCTGCGCTGTTTCGGTATCAGGTACTTCTTGGCAATCTGCACTTTCTCTTCAACGGTGTAGCCCGTAATATCGATAATCTCCATCCGGTCGCGCAGGGCGGGGTGAATGGTATCGAGCGAGTTAGCTGTGGCAATGAACAGGCACTTCGATAGGTCGAACTCAACGTCGAGGTAGTTGTCGACGAAGGTTGAGTTCTGCTCAGGGTCGAGCACTTCCAGCAGGGCTGAGGAAGGGTCGCCCCGGAAATCGCTGCTTACCTTATCGATTTCGTCCAGAATAAAGACCGGGTTCGAGGTGCCGCACTTGCGAATATTCTGGATGATTTTGCCCGGCATAGCCCCGATGTAGGTTTTGCGATGCCCCCGAATTTCGGCTTCATCGTGAACGCCACCCAGGGCCATTCGGGTGTATTTCCGACCCAATGCTTTGGCGATGGACCGGCCAAGCGAGGTTTTACCCACGCCGGGAGGGCCATAGAGGCACAGGATTGGCGCTTTCATGCCTTCGGTGGCGCGCTCGCTTTTCAGCTTCAGTACGGCCAGGTATTCAAGCACGCGCTCTTTTACTTTTTCGAGCCCGAAATGGTCGCCGTCCAGCACTTTCTGCGCCCGCTTCAGGTCGAAATTATCTTTCGAGAATTCATTCCAGGGCAGGTCTACCATCAGTTCGATGTAGTTCATCGTGATGGGGTACTCCGGGGCCATGGGGTTGCTGCGCTGAAGCTTGCTCATCTCTTTATCGAAATGATCCTTTACCGCCTTGGGCCAGCGTTTTTTGCTGGCTTTAATGCGCAGTTGCTCCAGCTCGCGGTCGGGGTTATCCATGCCCAACTCGTCCTGAAGCACCTTCATTTGCTGGCGCAGGTAATAGTCGCGTTGTTGCTGATCGAGGTCGAGTGTGGCTTTGCTCTGAATCTCGCGTTTCAGTTCCAGCAACTGAACCTCCTTCAGCATGTATTCGAGCAGCAACTGCGCCTGCTGAACGCCTTCCAGCTTCTCCAGCAGCAACTGCTTATCCGCTACATCCGCGTTGATGTTCGACGACAGGAAATGCAGCAGGAACATGGGACTCTCGATGTTGTCGAGCGCAATGCGGGCCTCCTGCGGTATTTCGGGATTCAGCCGGAGAATTTTGTAAGCGGCCTCTTTCAGGGTCTGCAACAGGGCTTTCCCTTCCTTTTTGGTTGCATTGGGAAATGAGTCGTCGATCTGCCGCACGGTCGCCGTCATGAACGGATCTTCCTGCGTGATCTTGTTGATCTCGAAGCGCTTCTTTCCCTGAATGATGATGGTAATGTTGCCATCGGGCAGCGTAATCATCTTGATGATGTAGGCCACTGTGCCGATGTTATACAGATCGTCGGGAGTAGGTTCGTCTTTCTGCTGGCTGTTCTGGGCCACTACACCAATGATCCGATTCCCTTTATAGGCTTTCTTAACAAGACGCACTGACTTTTGTCGCCCAACGGTAACGGGAACGACCATGCCCGGAAATAAAACTGTATTACGGACGGGTAGAATGGGTAAATGTTCAGGCACTTCATATTCCACATCGTCATCATCAGGCGATCCGAGCGGAATCATTTCTATGCTGTCTAAATCGGTATCTGACATAAACAGACCGGCAGCTAAGTCATTTGGAAAATTCATAGGCGTTCCTGCCAAAGTGGCAGTAAGTAACGTATTGAGTGGTGTCGTCTGTGTTGAGGAAGAAGCAATACGACTCTGACAAGGAATGTGCCAGCCAGAGCCAATTTAGGGTATGTCGGGGTACTAGCCGTGTGCAATGAAGGTAGCCGATTTACTTTAAAGCGATACTGCCTGCACCGGTTGATTGTTTCGGAACACCACTGTTTTCTTCTGCTGCTTGTATTGGATGTTTACTAAATTGACCTGATCGCTGAACAGATCCATCAATATATCCTGCTTAATAACTATGTTTTTAAACGGATCGGCTCCTGAAGCAGGCATTTCTATGTAAACCCATTGGGCGTCTGCCTCCTGCTCGTAGCCAACGTAGGTATAGGGTCTGGGTTTGCGCTGGGCGTCGGCCATCACAAAGTGGCGGCGCACGTAGCGCTCAAGCAGTTGGTCTGGTCTGGTCTGCCCACCAAACTGGATAGGCTTCCCGCCGTTCTCGTGCGTCAGGGCTGTTTCCAGATCATCCGTAAACAGCCGGATGCTGATCTCGACCGTTTGGGTTTTGGGATCAAACTGCATCTGCGTCAGACTGGTGTGGAAATCGTGGAGCCTGAAGGCCGCAAACAAACCGACAGCCAACAGGAGCAGGCAGGGCAAAAAAACGGAATGTCGGACAGGCTGATTACCCGTCCGACACTGTTTATACATTCGGTTCAGCCTACTTAGACTCATTTACCTACCTGTTACTTGAAGAAAATATCGTTTAAAAAGGCAAAGGCCATCAGACCCAGCAGAATCACCATGCCGACGCGCTGTGCCCCCTCCACGAATTTATCGGACGGTTTCCGCCCCGATACCATTTCGTACAGTAACATGGTAGCATGCCCACCGTCGAGAGCCGGAATGGGCAGGGCATTCATAAACGCGAGGGCCATTGACAGTAAACCGGCGAGTGACCAGAAGCGCGTCCAGTCCCAGACACCACCAAACATTTTGGCAATACCAACCGGTCCGCTGATTGCTTTCGAGGCTGATACTTCGCCTTTGAAAATCTTGCCAAAGCCGCGAATGTTGTCATAGATGACCCCAAAAGCCCGTTCGGTGCCTTTAACCACGGCCTGACCGAACGTATAATCGACATGTGTTTCTTTCAGCAGCGAATTGGGGAAAAACCCGATTGTGCCCTCTGCCGATACGGTTGGCCGAATGGTCAGTGCCTGGTTACCCCGTTGCAGACCCAGGGTGATGGGCTTGCCTTTGTTGGCCCGAACGGCCTCCTGCACTTCATGGAAAAACGCCGTTGGCTTGCCATTGACGCTCGTAATCCGGTCGCCCGCTTTAAGTCCAGCGCGCTCAGCTTCCGAACCGGGCTGAACCTCGGCAATATCGAAGGGGAAGATAGGGGCAATGAACTGACCGGCCGTTTCCTTGCTCGAAAACTTCTCGGCCATGTTGTTGGGTACGTCAATACGCACCCGCTCAAGGCTACCAGTGGCACCCGGACGTTCAACGGTATAATAGCTGTTGGTGCCCAGCAGCACGTCGGGGCTGGTTACGTCGGCGATGTTATCAAATGGTTTGCCGTTGATCTCAACGATGCGGTCGCCGGTTTGCAGGCCAATCTGTTTGCCGTATTCAAGGGCTACAATACCATATTTAGCGTCCTGCGTGGCAATGTAGGTGCTGCCCAGGCTGTACATCAGGGCTACGAAAATGGCAATGCCCGTAATGACGTTGACGATGATACCGCCCATCATCACAATGAGGCGTTGCCAGGCTGGTTTAGCCCGGAACTCGTAAGGCTGGGGCGGCAGGTTCATCTGGGCCGTATCGAGCGACTCATCGATCATGCCCGATATTTTCACGAAGCCCCCCAGCGGAATGGCACCAAGGCCGTATTCGGTGTCGCCTTTCTTAAAGCTGACTACTTTGGGCGGAAAGCCGATGAAATATTGCTCTACCCGCATGCCAAACATACGGGCGGCCACCAAATGCCCTAACTCGTGAAGGCCTACTAAAATTGAAAGGGCCAGCAACAGCTGACCAACCATGATTACTGTTTCCATTTTCTAATTTAATCAGCCGCGCCGCGCCATAATCCGTTCAATTAACTCGGCTTTATCTAGTTGCAGACGGTCGGCTATATCGGTCAGAATGGCACTCAGCGTGCCAATTTTTAGTGGTTTATGATTTTACTTTACGCTGTAGGCCCTTCGACTAGGCGTCCCCGACAGGCTCAGGGTGACAGGATAATAAAGAATGATCATGATGAACTTGGATTAGCGTGTCACCCTGAGCCTGTCGGGGACGCCTAGTCAAAGGGCTTACAGCGTGAAGCATCTATCATCAATACGCAGATCACACCAGTTGAGGACGTTCAGAAGGCTTGTCGAAGAAATAACCATCAATGGCGTCTTTGATCATTGTTTTTAGTTCTGCCAGGGTGTCGCCCTGGGTGATAATTGATCCCTGATCAAGTTTAGCACGAGCAACGTACCCACTGTCCTCATCTGGTTCGACTTGAAATTCGATCTCGTTCGTCATGGGTTTAGTTTCATAGGTCCTCTATCGGTAAACAAAAGTACCAATCTTTTCGGTCGCAATCCGGCGGGTTTCTTTATCGGTCGCTACGTAGTCGGCGTAGGTGGGGTTGGCCACAAACGAACTGTGTTGCATGGCGGCTTCGATCACGTCGGAGATACCCAGGAAACTGACCCGGTCATTGAGAAACGCGTCTACGGCTATCTCATTGGCTGCGTTGATGATACAGGGCATATTGCCCCCTTTATCGAGCGCCTCGAAAGCCAGTTGCAGGTTACGGAATGTACCCAGGTCGGGCTGTTCAAACGTCAGCGATGGATAATTGGCAAAATTAAAACGCGGAAAATCAGATTTTAGCCGATTTGGGTAGCCAAGCGCAAACTGAATGGGCAGTTTCATGTCGGGCAGACCCATCTGCGCCTTCAGGCTACCGTCTTCAAACTGCACCAGTGAGTGAACGATACTCTGCGGATGCACCACCACCTCGATCTGATCCGGGCGCAGGTTGAACAGCCATTTGGCTTCGATCACCTCCAGCCCCTTGTTCATGAGCGTGGCCGAATCGATGGTAATTTTCGCGCCCATCGTCCAGTTGGGGTGTTTGAGCGCCTGAGCCCTCGTCACTGTTTCCAGGTACGTGCGGTCGCGCCCCCGGAACGGCCCACCCGATGCCGTCAGAATGATCTTCTCGATGGGGTTATGAAATTCACCCACCAGACACTGAAAAATAGCGGAATGCTCTGAATCGACGGGGTAGATATTCACGCCCCGTTCGGCGGCCATGCGGGTAATGAGTTCGCCCGCCACCACCAGCGTTTCTTTATTGGCCAGAGCTATTGGCTTTCCTGCTTCAATGGCCTTAATTGTTGGCAACAGGCCCGCATAGCCCACCATGGCCGTCAGCACCAGATCGACGGTATCCATCTGCACCACCGAGGCAATCGACGCCAGCCCGGCGTACACCTTGATGTCGAGCGGATCGAGGGCCGAAAAAACAGCATCGTAGCGCGACTCATCGCAGATCACCACCACATTGGGACGCACCAGCCGGGCCTGTTCAATCAGCAGGTCGGCGTTATAGTTGGCCGTCAGTACCTCCACCGCGAACTGATCAGGGTGGGCCAGTATGACCTCAATGGCCTGGGTGCCAATAGAGCCCGTTGAGCCAAGAATGGCAATGCGGCGTTTAGGGTTAGGATTCGTCATTTAGTTGGTAACAAGTCAAAGTTGACTCTGACGTTAAATTCTACTTCGATAGCGCGGATGTAATAAATTGTACTGCGATACGTATCTGAAGCCAGTCGCCAATCTATAAAATCTTGATTTGGCATCCCTGATAGATCCATGTCTTTGCGCATTCTTGCAATGTAATTAATTCGTTGTTTGTCAAGCTCTTCATCGTCAAGTTTCAAATATGATATAAGGTGCTTCGCTTCAATATCATTTTCATCGGCGGCAATGTACAGCCCTTGATAGTACACGATGCGTTCTTCAAAATCGTCTGCGGTAGGATGAAGAAGCGGTTGATACTCACTCCAACGACGAATACCTCCTTTTTCGTTGTTCCATTGCCCTTTTACTAAAAACCAATTCTGGTAGCTGTCGTTTACAGTTGGTTTAAGCGTTGGATCAAAGTGCTCAATCTCTGCTTTGTCAGTACGGCCGAGCCATTCTTCTGTATACGCGCAAATATTATGTTGCTCTAAACGGAGCAATTCAGTAATGCGAGGCCTATGATTCTGTTTCTTATACGTCAAGCTTTCCGTAATGATTGACGAATCTGACTTCTTCTCAATTCGTCTCATTGAGCGCAGGGAAATTATAACGATTACCAAGTTCTGCCCGCTCGCCTAGCAATTCCATCTTGCGGTTAATATCAGACTCGTTCTTGATTTCTGTGGCTAAAGACAAATACCGTTGATAGGCGTCGATTCCCTCTTCTTGCATCAATGGATTCATGCCAAAATCCTGACGTAAAATATCATTGGGATCATCGCCAATTGGAGCCACGCCATTGCGCACCCGAACTTCACCAAATTCATTGAAGTAGAGTATAAACCGTTCACAAGGCTCAAAAGAAGCGGCGACAATTGGTGAATGTGTAGCAAAGAAAAATTGTGCTTCTGGTGCTAATGAAGTGTAATGTTTAATAAGTTTACGTTGAATATCAGGAAAGAGGGAACGTTCAGGTTCATCGAACAGGGTAACTCCATTATCGAGCTTCAATTTAAAAATTGGCACAGACGTTGATATTAATTGTTTGGCACCTGTACTTAAATTTTTGCCTGGTATTTGCCTGCCGTTTTTTGATTTTAGTACTATACGAGCCTCTGTACCATCCACGTCAATTTCTAAATAGAAAGAGTTTAAAATATTATTCAAACAGTTTCTGGCAATATCGGCCCTCGGATTAGGGTGTTCCTTACGCCACTCACTTATATGCTTAAGAAAACGGCTTTCTGTAAACGAGTTCTGGCTTACCAAGCTAGCTGCTAGTTGTTTTAGACCATTATCGTAGGTATCAATCTCATTTACTATTTTAGACCATAGTATTTCAGATGTATACTGATTTAAGCTCAGTATTATTGAGTTTGGATTAATATCATTTTCCGTAATTTGACTTTTACTGCCTGAATTCCTTATTGAAATTATATCATCACTTGCGTTTTCTCTTTCTTCAATAAGATTCTTTGATATGTTAACTGCTGATTCGTCAATGTATAAACAAAGCTTTCCCTGCTTAGTATCAGCTTTTAATTTATTATAAATATCGTTTTCTTTTAACCAATGAAATCCTGAAGAAGCGAAAATGGAGTCTTTATCAGGCCAGTCAGCATTCTTATCGATGAATGAACTGCCCAATTTAACTTCTTGATTCCCATAGGTAGAGGTTACTAATACGTCTTGAAATGTTTTATATGGGCTGTCGTTTAAGGGAACGTTCCTATTTCTTAAGCGTTGAAAGCTAGTATCAATAACTTCAAAATAATTCCAAATAATATTTAGTAATGTCGTCTTGCCTGTTCCGCTTTGACCAATGAAACATACTTTATCTAAAGGCTCACCTGCTTTTGGATGCCCTTCTGGATACGTGAAATCAAACTTTATATTTTTAAACTGACGGTACTCGCCAATTTCTATTCCTGTAATTTTCATAGTGTGTCGAAGGTTAGTTAGGACAAGCCTATTCCTTCACAAGTAGACATTCTTTTTATGTAAGCGCCTAAGCAGGAAGGAATCAACTCTCAAAGCTAACGCATTACCTGCAAAAGCCCGTCGGCCAGGGTGCGGTCGTTGCTGAGGCGGGGAACCTTGTTTTGCCCGCCGAGCTTGCCCTGGCTTTTCATGTACTGCTGAAAGGCACCGCGTGGCAGGGGCGTTAGCTTCAACGGCTGTAGGATGGCCCCGCTAATCAGGTCGTCGTAGTACACGTTCAGTTTAGCCAGTTGCCCATCCAGATCCTGCGCAAAACGGGCCAGGTCACGGGGCGGCTGACCAAATTCAATCAGCCACTCGTGATACGGAAGCCCTTCTGCCGGGCTGACCATCGGGGCCACCGTAAACTCGATTACTTCCGTTTCAGGTTGTTGCTGCATGGCGTACTGCAACGCTTTCTCTACTTCCTCACCAATGACGTGTTCGCCAAAGGCCGAAATAAAATGCTTGATCCGCCCCGTCACCACAATCCGGTGCGGGTTGCGGCTCACAAACTTTACCGTATCGCCCAGCGAATAGCCCCAGAGCCCGGCGTTGTTATTAATGATAACCGCGTAGTTCCTGCCCAACTCTACCTCGTCGATGTTTAGGCGGGGCGGGTTTTCGGCGAAATACTGATCGGCGGGAATGAATTCGAAGAAGATACCGCTATCCGCCAACAGCAGTAGCCCTTCGGCATGCTGCGAGTCCTGGTAGGCGATAAACCCCTCCGAAGCCGGGTACGTCTCGATGCTGTCGATGCGTTTACCGATGCTCTCAAACAGCCGGTCGCGGTAGGGGGCGAAGTTGACACCGCCGTACACGAAGACCGAAAAGTTGGGGAACACGTCTTTGATGGCTTTACCGGTCCGGGCCTGAATGCGGTCGAAGTACATCTGCACCCAGGGTGGAATCCCGGAAATCAGCGACATGTCTTCGGTCAGCGTTTCGTCGATAATGCGGTCGAGTTTGGTTTCCCAGTCCTCGATGGTGTTGGTCTCGTAGCTCGGCATCTGGTTCGAGCGCAGATAGGCCGGTACATGGTGATTGACAATGCCCGATAGCCGCCCGGTATGGATGCCTGCCTTTTCGGTCAACTCAGGGCTACCCGACAGGAAGATCAACTTCTTGTCGAGAAAAGCCGAATTGCCGCTTTCGTCTATATAACAAAGCAGCGCGTCGCGGGCCGAGTTGATGTGGTTGGGCAGCGATTCTGTGGTTAGTGGAATGTATTTGGTGCCCGACGTGGTACCCGATGTTTTGGCGAAATAGGCCGGTTTGCCCGGCCAGAGTATATCGGTTTCACCATGCGTAACCCGCTCTACGTAGGGTTTCAGGGCTTCGTAGTCCCGAATGGGTACGGCCTGCCGGAAATCGGCCTGGGTACGGACATCGGCGAAGTGGTGATCGCGGCCAAATTGGGTCTGAGCGGCGCGGTTGACCAATTGCCGGAACCAGCGTTGCTGGGCTTCGCCGGGCTGTTCGCGCCACGACTGCTGCCGCTGGCGAATCAACCGGGCCACTGGTTTGCTAAGTATTGAGCGAATTCCCATAGAGACACGAAGGTACGCTTTTCAGAAAACTCAGGTTGAAGCAAAAAGGCACTGGCTTACCCGGAACGTAGCTGTGACGCCGGGTAAGCCAGTGCCTACACGTGTATGATACTGCCCGAGGACAGCCCTGTTTTATGACCGACGAAGCTTGGCTTCAATCGTTTGCTGCGTATGCGGCACAGCCCGAAGACGCTCTTTGGGAATCAACTTGCCGGAGTCGATGCAGATGCCATACGTTCCGTTTTTGATCCGCACCATGGCTGATTCCAGCTGGTTGGTAAACTTTTGTAACCGGGCAGCCAACTGGCTGAGGTTTTCGCGCTCGCTCGTATCGGCACCATCTTCCAGTAGTTTCGAGTTGCCCGACGTATTGTCGGTACCGCTGTCGTTTCGCTTGCTGAGCGCCTCCTTAATGTAGTTTAACTCACTACGAGTGGCCTCAAGCTTCTGCGAGATCAGGATCTCGAACTCTTTCAAATCTTCTTCCGAATAACGCTTCTTTTCTTCCTGAACCATCGGTGGTTGTAATTGATAAGTTAACTCTGCCCGGTGAATAGCAGAACAAAAATACTACGCTGTCTGCGTCTTTTCAATAAAATATATGAGCGGTCAACTATTTTCAAAAACTTACCCAGTTGATTAATGCGTATATAACAAACCAATATTCTGAAAACGGCCCGTTTGGTTAGTGAGTATTCGGTAAAAGCGCAGGCATAACGAACAATATACGTCACTTATATATTACACGATTCTCAGATAAAATAGGCTTTTATCTTTAGCTCATACTAAATCGTTATGTTTACGACGTAAGTCATCGCACTGAATCAGCACAGACTAAAATTAGATGGTAATGGGATATATCGAACCAGCTCCAATTAAAGACAAAGAAAATCCGCTTCAATCCATGATGTCGCGTTTCGACGCAGCGGCCCGGCTGGTGGGCATCAGCGACGAGATGTATGACATTCTGAAGGTGCCCGCCCGGCAAGTAATTGTGGGCCTGCCCGTAACGATGGATAATGGAAGCATCCGGGTATTTGAAGGCTACCGCGTTATTCACTCCAATATCCTTGGTCCGTCGAAAGGCGGCATTCGCCTCGACCCGGCCGTTCACCTCGACGAAGTACGTGCTCTGGCGGCCTGGATGACCTGGAAATGCGCCGTTGTTGATATTCCCTATGGCGGAGCCAAAGGTGGTATTGCCTGTAACCCGCGCGAAATGTCGGCGGGTGAAATTGAACGCCTCATTCGTGCCTATACCGTACAGATGCTCGATGTATTTGGCCCCGACCGCGACATTCCCGCGCCCGATATGGGGACTGGTCCCCGCGAAATGGCCTGGATCGTTGATGAGTACTCGAAAGCTAAAGGCATGACCATCAACGGCGTGGTAACGGGTAAGCCGCTCGTACTGGGTGGTTCGCTGGGCCGCACTGAAGCCACGGGTCGTGGCGTTACGGTGGCGGCGCTGTCGGCGATGGATAAGCTCCGGATGAATCCCTACCGGGCTACGGCTGCTATTCAGGGGTTTGGCAACGTGGGTTCGTTTGCCGCTGAACTCCTCCACGAGCGGGGCGTTACGGTCAACGCAATCAGCGATATATCAGGTGGGTACTACAACGACCGGGGTATCGATATTACAGCGGCCCTGGCCTACCGCAATGCCAACAAAGGCACGCTGGATGGGTTTACGGGTGCCGAAAGAATCACGAATGAAGAACTGCTGGCCCTGGCCGTAGATGTGCTGGTGCCCGCCGCCAAGGAAGACGTGATCACCGACGAAAACGCGCATACCATTCAGGCCCGTATGATTGTTGAAGGTGCCAATGGCCCCACCTCTGCCTCGGCCGATGAGATCATCAACAGCAAAGGCATCATGGTTGTCCCCGATATTCTGGCCAATGCCGGGGGCGTAACGGTGTCGTATTTCGAATGGGTGCAAAACCGGATCGGTTACAAGTGGACCCTCGACCGCATTAACCGCCGCGCCGACCGCGTGATGAAAGATGCCTTCGACCGGGTGTTCGACACGTCGCAGAAATACAAAGTGCCCATGCGCCTGGCGGCTTATATTGTCGCCATTGAAAAAGTGGCCAGTACCTACACCTTCCGGGGGGGTACTAGATCGTCCGCCGGGCTACTTGCCTTAACACCAAACGCGTCAGTTTCTAGAGGGGAACTGACGCGTTTTTTTGATATCTACCAGGTCAGTTGCTTGCGCATGAGTAGCCAGCTTATTGTTGATCATGTTCAATGATCTCTTCCTGAACCTTTCGGGCAAACTGGTCTGCTTCCTGTTGCCTAACTACGGAAACCTCGGCCTTACCGAACGTCTTTTTGTCTAACTTTTCCATCACAAAAGCAATTAACTCGGGGTCGTCAGGAGGGAGTGCCGCCAAAAGCTGAAGCGTAATTGGTTCATCTGATGAACTGAGTTCATCTAGTCGACCTACCCAGCGGTACACTTTGTTTTTGATCGAATCGGCTTTTTTAAGATCAAACGTTACGGGTTCGTAACAGTGCCAGATTTCGTTTTTCCATGCGTATGGAAACTTGATTGTATCGTTGGCAGTACGTACCTGATGAGTTTGCAATCGGGTTGTGATGTTTCGTTTCTCAAACAATGGTCGGTATAGCTTCCGCCACACGTCTTCATCTGTTCGCAGATCCTCGTTAGACGCTGGTACGTAATTACTGACTAAGCTCTCATAAAGGTCATTGAATACATCGCTCATTGTGTCATCAATTCCTTTTCTGACTTCGGAAAACTGGAGAGCTGTATCGTCTTTAACTAAGTAACTGCTGGTAATTGCTTGTATAGATCGGGGCGATTCTAGTCGCACCTGCCTGTCAAGGTCAAGGCGGTTGGAAAAATTGGTGAGTTGATCTTCAATATAGCGTAGGCGGCGTTGCAGGTTTTTCCCATCCAGGCCAGGAAAGAATGTTGCCACTCGGCCCACAGAACGCAGACAGCGTACTGCTAGGAAACGATCTTCGGGCTGAAATAGCACTAACCCCACGTTAACAAACTCCCCGCCAAACTGGTCGGGTAGGTAGCGAAGTACCTGATATTCGTAGGTTTTCATGCGAGATAGGTTTTTACAGATCGTATAAATTCGGGTGCGTGGTCAATGATCTCGGTCAAGTAAAGCCTGATATCGTTGAGTTGGGCTGTGTGCCACTCAGGCGGTATTAGCTCAAACGCACGATTCCAGAAAACAGTATCGAGTCGCCTCAAGCTTTCTTCAATAGCTGATTCAGGCAACGGAAACTTCCTGATTTTGGACCACAAAAATAGTTGTTCAATCCATTGTCGGTCACGATCACGGAGTTCATAAGGACAAGCATTTTTGAATATATCCATTGTAAAGCCAAAAGCTAGTTCATGGTCATAGATAACTAGCTCTTGTCCGTTAGCCATCAGATTTGGTTTTTCAATACGCCGATCCCCGTTCTGTATAAACAAATCAAACAGAAAAATGTGCTGAGCCTGCGGTAATTCCGTGGGACTCAATGATTGATTAACTGGAATAGTCTCATGGCCCGGTACATATATCGAACCATAATTCAGACCAATGCTACTTTTAACTCGTTGGTAATGTGGTTCACCCTGTTGAAGTTCGGCGAATGGAAGAGAAATGTCCATCAAAACAGGTTCTACAACTCGAATACCCCACTGCTTAGCAATAAAAGCTGCCAAGAGCTCGCGAGCACAAGCGTTGATGGTCATGCGTTCGCCACCTCTGAACTTAACGACACATTTGTGCCGTTGACGCGTCTTCTGGTCACGGGCAAATACCCCACCAGGCAGATTCGCCCCCGTTCTAAATGTTTCAGCGTACTCAAGGGCCGTTAGCAGTGGCAACTGATAGGCAGGATCTGTAATGAACATGAAGGGTAAGCTACGGGGTGAGATAGTCGTAAATATAGCCAGGTACTGGTAACGTACCTATGCTTTTATCATCTCTTCCACGATGCGTTCCGAGTCCAGTCGTGCTTCCTTCATTGGTGCCGACGCTTTTTTTATGGCTGGTTACGTACCTACTCCTTTGTCAGCTCTTCTACAATAATTGCCGAGTCGAGGCGGATGTTGCGCAGAATACCGGTAAGGGGCGTTGCGAAGCCGAGGAAGTACAGCCCTTTAAGGGCTGGATTCGTATCCCACAGGCCACGGGGATAGCCTTTTTCATTCAAAAGTTTACGGCTGAGTTCAGGAGCCAATATGTCGGCCAGCCCGGTACGATAACCGGTGGCCAGCACGATGGTATCGAACGGGTCTTCGCGGCCATCGGTAAAGGTGACGCTGTTGTGGTTGATCTGCGTAATGCCGGGACGCACGGCGATGTTCCCGGCTTTAATCTGGTCCACCGTGCCGATGTCGATGACGGGGATTTTACCAAGTACCCTGATTTGGTAGGAGGAAGGGTAGGGCGGTGTGATAAGGCCGTATTTCGATAGATCTCCCACGGTCAGCTTTTGCGACATACGGGCCGCGAAATCATAAAACCAGTTCGGGAATTTACTCAGTTTGATGGCCGTGGGCTGGGCGGGTCTGCCAAAGGTGTCGCGCTTCACAATATTGACCGGGCCCCGTACCGAGATGGTCGGATGGGCCCCCTGCTCGTGCAAATCAAGGGCGAGTTCGGCCCCGGTGTTTCCCATGCCAACAACCAGCACCTGTTGCCCCGTGAACCTGGCCCCGCTCTGATAGTTACGGCTGTGCAGCACATTGCCCCGAAAACCATCAAGTCCGGGCAGGTCAGGCTCAAACGGAACCCGGTTATAACCCGTGCACACCACCACGTTGTCGGCCTCGAACGTGTGGGTCTTTGGTCGTTACCAGCCAGCGGCCTGCCTGATCTTTCCGGGCTGGCTCAATGCTCCGGACGTACTGGTTGAACAGGGGTTGTATGGAAAAGTGAGCTATGTACTGTTCCAGGTACGCTACTAACTGGTCGCGGGAAACATAGGTAGGGTAGTCGGCTGGGTAGGGTAGGTGGGGTAAGGCGGATTCTTCCTTGACGGTATGCAATTTGAGGCGATCGTAGTGACCACGCCAGGCAGCGCCCACATTATCGGCCGCTTCGAGCAGCGTGAAGGGCTGTCGTAACTGAGCCATTCGGCCAGCCACCGATAGCCCGGCCGGCCCCGCGCCAATGATAATGGTGTTCATGAGGAAAAGTAAGAGTGAAGAAGTGGAATGGCGAATGGCTTCGTTTAAGTACGTTACACAGCGGAGCCACTCGTTAGGCCTCCTTCCTGACTCAGTTCAGCCGCGTCCAGGTCTGGGTTTTGCCGATCAGCGAGATGCCGACATACCCACGGACATCAAGCGTAGTTGGGGTTTTCAGCGTCATTTTGCAGCTGTACGTCTTGCCATCTTCCGGATTGTAGATCTTGCCGTCATCCCAAACGTTATCGCCATCATAGGTAAAGCCAGTCATGATATTGAGGTTCAGTAAGGGCCGACTCTTCAGCCCAGGCTCCGGGTTTCTGAAATCGAGCTTGGGTTTCCCCGTGGCCGGGTCGTTGGGTTCGATCAACCAGATCAGCTTGCCGAAGTATTTATCTCCCTGCTTATAAATCTGAACGCGGCCTTTCTTGGTACCATTCAGCCAGGTGCCTACTACCGCGTCGGGGTTGTCAGACGAACGAAAAGCAGTGGCAAGGAACGTGAGCAGGAGCAATGGAATAATGAAACGAGAGGCAGTCATAGTTTGTGATAAATGAGGTTAAAATATGATTTATACTGGCAAGCAAAGATAGAGTGATTACCCATTCTTTCTCAGTTAGAATCATACTGTGGCGTTTCGTTTAACTTACCCGAATGAAACTAACCATCCGTACCTACGTCAGTTGCCCCGTTCCTGCCGTTTGGGCTGGCTTCAACCGGGCTTTATTCGATACGTTAAGCCCCCCTTTCCCGCCCGTACGGGTGCTTCGCTTCGATGGCTGCATGACTGGCGACCTGGTAGCACTGGAGTTAAATTTTATCTTGTTTAAACAAGTCTGGGAAAGCCGGATCATCGATCAGCAAACTACAGAAGTAGAAACCTATTTCATCGATCAGGGCACCAAACTTCCCTTTTTCCTGAAAGCCTGGCACCATAAACATCGCCTCATCCGGCAGGGTGAGGGTACCGTCATTGCCGACGAGATCACCTTCCAGACGCCCAATCGCCTGCTCGATTATGTCATGTATCCGCTGATGTGGGCACAGTTTGCCTACCGTAAACCCATTTACCGGCGTACTTTCAACCGCTAAAAAAATTAATACCGGTTACTTGAGGTAACAAACTAGGGTTTCTCTAAATTGAACGCTCATCCTAAATGCGTTGCTACTCTTAACTTTCATGGAACCAACTCCTTACTCCTCAATTACGCCTGTCACCCGCGAGAAAGCCACGGCGATTATCCGGTTCGTGGCGCTTTTCATCGACTCTATTGTCGCTTATGTGCCAATGATGATATTGGGCATGGTATCGTCTAATCTGGTAACACTGGGCTATCTGATAGCTTTTGGTTATTACCTCACTCGCGACTCGCTGCCCTTCCTGAATGGGCAGAGTGTTGGTAAAAAACTGATGGGCATCAAGGTGATTAAAGAGGATACCGGAGCGGGTATTATGGGCGATTATGGAACCGGGGTTGTTCGGGCTATACCGCAGATCATCCCCATTCTGAACCTGGTTGATGCGCTGGTGATTTTCCGTGATTCAACAAAACGGTTTGGCGACGAATGGGCTAAAACAATCGTTGTGAAGGCATAGCCTACAAGTGGCTGATCTTAGCAGCCCCCACCGATTTAGTCGGTGGGGGCTGTTTTTTTGCCTTTCCTGTAGCGATTCCACTACTCTATCCTTAGGCAGTTATTGGTAAGTGGGTGTCGATTATCTTTGACTTATCGTCGCAGCCGAGGCTGTTTACCGACGAAAACAGATATGGCTATTCTGGAAACCCGCCACATAATCAAACAATATGCCCAGCATCGGGCACTCGACGACGTTAGCCTTGTTATTCCGCAGGGGAGTATTTTTGGGTTACTCGGGCCAAATGGGGCCGGTAAAACGTCGCTCATCCGAATCATCAATCAGATCACTGGCCCCGACTCCGGGGAGGTCTTTTTTGAAGGCAAATCGCTGGGTCCCGAACATATCCGCCGCATTGGTTATCTGCCCGAAGAACGGGGCCTGTATAAGAAGATGAAGGTGGGCGAGCAACTGCTGTACCTGGCTCAGCTAAAGGGCCTCAGTGAACGGCAGGCCATGGATAAACTCAAGATCTGGTTCGAGAAATTTGAGATAAAAACCTGGTGGAGCAAGAACGTCGAAGACCTCTCGAAAGGCATGCAGCAGAAAATTCAGTTTGTGGCTACGGTACTGCATCAGCCCGACCTGCTGATTCTGGATGAACCTTTTTCGGGATTCGACCCCGTCAACGCCAACCTGATCCGCGATGAAATTCTGGAACTTCGCCAGAAGGGAACAACCATCATCTTCTCGACGCACCGGATGGAGACGGTTGAAGAACTGTGCGATCATATTGCGTTGATTCACCACTCGAAAAAGATTCTCGACGGCCCGAAACTGGCGATCAAAGAACAATTCAAAACGCACACCTACCGCGTTGAATACCAGGGTGATCTGAGCCAGTTACCTGCCGCTTTTGCCGTGTACGACGCTGGTAAAAGCGACGATGGATTTAGCCGGGCCGATATAAAAATTCCGGCCGACGCCGCCGTAAACGACCTTATACGCCTGCTCATCGACCGCGCTCAGGTACGTAGCTTCGGTGAGAACATTCCCAGTATGAACGACATTTTTATCAAAGCCATCGGAACCGCCGCCTAATGAACACTATACTTATCATCATCAAACGCGAGTATCTGGTCCGTGTCCGGAAAAAGTCGTTTATCGTCATGACCCTCCTGGCCCCAGCGCTGCTGGCGGCCTTTTACGGGGCCATTATCTGGGCGGCTGTCGGGTCAACGTCGCAGAAGAAAGTGGCGGTCATTGATCAGAGCGGGCAGTTTGTTGACAAACTGAAAGGCGATGAAGAAACGGCATTCGTCTATATTACAGACGCACCCGAAAAGGCGAAGAAACAACTGGTCGAAAAGAATTACGATGCGCTGGCAATTATTCCGAACGACGTAATTGACCAGCCTGCAACGGTGCAGATTCTATCGAATAAGAGCGTAAGTCTGGCGCTGCAAAACAATATTGAGTCGGCGATTGCCAAAGAGATTGAGACGATCAAACTTAGCCGGTCGGGTATTACGCAGCAGGTGATCAAAGACGCGAAAACGAAAGTACGCGCCAAAACGATCAACTTGAGCGATGAAGGTGAAAAGAGCACAAACTCGATCATCACCACTATTATTGGCGGCATCTGCGGCTTTCTGATTTATATGGCTGTGTTCATCTACGGAGCGCAGGTAATGCGGGGCGTACTGGAAGAAAAAACCAGCCGGATCATCGAAATTATCATCTCATCGGTTAAGCCATTTCAACTGATGATGGGCAAAATCGTGGGCGTTGGTCTGGTCGGATTAACCCAGTTTACGCTCTGGATTCTGCTCACAATTGGCGCGGTATCGGCGGGTTCGGCCATTTTTGGGGCTAAATACGCTGAAGACGTTGCTAAAACCCGATCTATGCAGATGAGTAGTGTGCCGGGTCAGGGCGATGTGCAGAAGAAGATGGAAGACTCGAAAAATCCGATGGCCGAAATGTCGGCCGCCATTAAAACGCTGAACATACCTCTGATAGCGGGCTGTTTTCTGTTCTTCTTCCTGGGTGGATACCTGCTCTACAGTTCGCTGTTCGGTGCCATTGGGGCGGCCGTCGACAGCGAGACCGAGACGCAGCAGTTTATGTTCCCCATCACCATTCCTATCATTGCCTCCATTGCGCTATCCCAGTTTATTATCCGCGACCCCGACGGCTCGCTGGCGTTCTGGATGTCGATGGTACCGTTGACCTCGCCCATTATTATGATGGTCCGCATTCCGTTTGGCGTACCGGCCTGGCAAATTGCGCTCAGTATGGCGCTGCTGGTGGCGGGCTTTATTGGCACCACCTGGCTGGCGGCCCGAATTTACCGCGTTGGTATTCTGATGTATGGCAAAAAGCCAACCTACAGAGAGTTATCGAAGTGGATTTTTTATAAAGCGTAATCTCTTTTAGTCCTGGAAGTAGTTCTGAGTATGGAAAGTCACCGCTTACACGACCTTCCATACTCAGCACTACTCCTTAACGACTTCCCAGACTTAAACTATATGTGGCAGGAAACCGATAACAAGCTTATCCGGCACTTTACATTTGCCGATTTCACCGAGGCGTTTGCCTTTATGACCCGCGTGGCCCTGCTGGCCGAAAAGATGGATCATCACCCCTTCTGGACCAACGTCTACAACAAGGTGACCATTGAACTCACGACCCACGACGCGGGCAACACCGTTACCGAAAAAGACCGAACGCTGGCTGCGGCGATTGATAAAATGTAGTTACGTAGAGACGCATTTATGCGTCTCTACTCTCTTATGAAACTCTACCTCGTTCCCACTCCAGTCGGTAACCTCGACGACATCACCCTGCGGGCGGTGAAGGTGCTACAGGGTGTTGATGGAATTCTGGCCGAGGACACCCGCACGACGGGTTTTCTGTTGAAACATCTCGGTATTGGCAAGCCATTGCACAGCTACCATATCTTCAATGAGCACGGCACCATTCAGAAAATCATTGGCCAGCTAAAGGCCGGCAAAACGCTGGCGTTGGTCTCTGATGCGGGTACACCGGCCATTTCTGATCCCGGTTTTCTCCTGGTACGCGCCTGTATCGACGCCGACATCCCGGTGGAATGCCTGCCCGGTGCCACGGCTTTTGTGCCCGCCCTGGTAAACTCAGGTTTACCCACCGATCGCTTTACCTTTGAAGGGTTTTTGCCGCATAAGAAAGGGAAACAAACCCGCATTCAGGCCCTGGCTGATGAAACCCGGACCATGATTTTTTACGAATCGCCCCACCGGTTACTGAAAACACTGGAACAACTGGCCGACGTATTCGGCCCCGACCGCCCCAGTAGCGTGTCGCGCGAGTTGACTAAACTGTTTGAAGAAACGGTGCGGGGTTCCCTGGCCGACGTTCAGGCGTATTTTGCCGCGAAACCGATCAAAGGTGAAATCGTGTTGTGCGTGGGAGGAAAACCGCGGTCCGACGGGTCGGAAGCCACAGATCAGAAACGCAATAAAAAAGGGGATGACTATTATAAACAGCGCAGTACAGCCGACGATGAGGAGGAAGATGATGAATAGCCTCCGTGGATACGTCTCTCAGCGCATTTTTACTGCTCAATGCTGTCGGCCTGACTAGCTTGTCAGCCTCAGCGCAGACGCTCTCGCCTGCCGCCCGTGTAAGCCTGATCACTTACGGTCCCGGTCAGGAAGATATTTCGTCGGTATTCGGGCATACTGAAATTCGTATCAACGATCCGGTGATGGGGATCGACAGAAACTATAGCTACGGCGGGTTCGATTACAATGCCGATTACTTCGTAATCAAGTTTCTGCGGGGTACGTTGCCGTACAACTTGTCGTCGCATAATCTGTTTCAGGTTGCCTATTATTACCAGCAATACAACCGCAGCATTCGCGAACAGGAATTGAGCCTGTCGGCAGCGCAGGCGCAGCGGTTATTTACGGCGCTGGAGACTAACCTGCTCCCGCAAAATCGGCTGTATAGCTATAAGTTTTACTACGATAATTGCTCAACCCGGCCCCGTGATATGATCACCGCCGCCATGGGCGACAGCCTGATTTGGTCGCCGCAGGTGAAGCAGCCAACCAAATCGTACCGGGCCTGGATGAACGACTACCTTGGGGGCGAAGCCCTGGGAACGGCTGGGGATGAATCTGGCCATCGGCCGACCGGCCGATAAGGTGACATCGGGTTGGGAGGCGATGTATTTGCCCAACAACGTATTCGATCAGTTAACCAAGGCGCAGGTACGTACGCCAACCGGTCAGCTGGCCCCATTAGTGACCCGAACGCAAACGATTTTTGAGGGCCAGCCGCTCTTCAAAAGTACGCTTCCAATTGTGTTTTATCCCGATTTCGTCTTTCTGGTACTGTTTGCGCTGGTAGCTTTCCTGACATGGCGGCACTGGAATACAGGAATCCGCGTGGGTGGCCCCCGTCCAGGCGGGGCAGGCTCCCCCGGCATCTGGCTCGACCGGTTGATATTTGGTTTTGCCGGTGCCTGGGGCTGGTTTCTGTTTCTGCTCTGGTTTGCTACTGACCATGGCGTAACGACCTGGAACCCAACGCTGCTTTGGCTCATGCCGCTGCATCTGCCGGGTGTTTTCTGGGCTACATCAGCTAAACGGCATCCTTTTCAGACGAACACGTACTTCCGCATCACGGCGCTACTGTTGCTCATTTCGTTCTTTGTCCTGAACGCCCCCGGCTTTGCCGATACGCTGTTCGTTGGTACGTTGCTGGTGCGGGCGCTCTTTCGCTCATGGGTAAAAACCGAACGGATAAGCCTGCGCACGGATGTGATGACACAGCGTTAACTTTTTCGACAGGGTTTACGGAATCCTGAAAATCCCGTAACTCCTGTCGAAAAGAAACCATTACAGAATGACATTTTCCTCTACTTTCCGCGCTGATCTCAACACGATTGCCCGTGAGGCAGGTACGTTCCTGCTGGCCGAACGCCAGAAATTCAGCCTCGACGCGATCGAATACAAAGGGCTGAATGACCTGGTATCCTACGTCGATAAAGAATGCGAAAAAATGCTGGTGCCGAAGCTGCATGCCCTGTTGCCCGAAGCCGGTTTTATTACCGAAGAAGGCACCACCGAACAGGCCGACAAGTCTAACGGAACGCCGCCCGGCCTGAACTGGATCATTGACCCCCTCGACGGTACCACGAATTTTATTCACGGCCTTCCCATTTTCGCGGTGAGCATTGGCCTCGCGCAGGGCAACCATCCCATCGCCGGGGTCGTGTATGACCCCAATCGCGACGAGTGCTTTTCGGCTGTTGAGGGGCAAGGTGCGTGGCTCAGCGTAGGTGGGGGCAACGAGCAACCTATGCGTGTGTCGGGCGCACAAAAACTCGCGGATGGCCTGATTGCCACCGGCTTCCCATATTACCGCTTCGAGCAGATGCAGCCGTACCTTACAGATTCTGGAACAACTTGATGCAACGTACCCACGGCCTGCGCCGCATGGGGTCGGCCGCGATCGATCTGGCCTACGTAGCAGCGGGCAGGTTCGAAGCGTTTTTTGAGTCCAACCTTAAGTCGTGGGATATGGCCGCCGGTATGTGCCTGGTACGTGAAGCGGGCGGTATCGTCACCGATTTCGAAGGCGGCGATACCACCCTGTTCGGTGGGGATATCATCGCCGGTTGTGCCGTTCAACCCGAGTTGCTCGGCGTTATCAGGGAATATTGGCAGGTGTAGAGCCGCATACATGCGGCTCTACGTGACAGGTACGTTATTTCAGGATCGGCTCCAACGCTTCACGGTTAGCATCAAGCCATTCGTGAATGTCGGAAACGATTTCGCGCATGCCTTTTTCGGGTTTCCAGCCGGTGAGGGCCGTTACTTTCGTGTTGTCGGTGATGTAGAGGCGAATGTCGGCGGTGCGGTTTTCGGGCACTTCGCGGATGGGAATAGTTTTGCCCGTTACTTCCTGGCAGATCTTGGTCAACTCCTGCAACGAGGCGCTGCTTTCGTTGCCACCGCCGGCGTTCAAAATTTCACCGTTCACTACGTCAAGGTTGTGGAGCTGGAAGTCGATGAGGCGGTAGAGGTCGTCGACGTGGAGCATGTCGCGGGTTTGTTTGCCCGTGCCGCCATAGCCGATATAGGCCAGTTGCTGCTCGAAATAGTGCTTGGCTACCCACAGCACCATCACGCCCTGATCGATCTTGCCCATCTGCCACGGGCCGGTGATCACGCCGCAGCGGTTAATCACAGTTTTCAGGCCGTAAAATTCGTTGTATTCCTGAATCAGCAGTTCCGAGGCCAGTTTGGTCGTGCCGTAGAGCGACCGCGCCCCGTCGAGCGGAAAATTCTCGGCAATGCCTTTGCTCGATACGCCCGGAACGGGTTGCTCGTCGGTGAGTTCAAAGCGGGTGTCGCCTTCGTTGAAGTTCAGTGTTTCCAGGGCCTTGATGGGGTAGATCCGGCTGGTTGAGAGAAAAATAAACGCGGCTTTGTGCTTCAGGGCGTAGTTGAGGCAGTTGACCGTTCCGAACAGGTTGGTGTTGATCAGGTAATCGGGCGTACCGTCGAGGCCAGCCAATACCGATGGTTCGGCCGAGGCCTCAATCACCGTGTCGACCGCAGGCAGCGCATCGAAGTCTTCTTTGCTCCGAATATCGCCGTGCATAAACTCGACGCCTGCCTGTTTCAGCCGCGAAATGTTGAGTTCGGAGCCCCGCCGCTTCAGGTTATCTAGGGCGTAAATGGTGTAGTCGGGGTAGTTCTTTTTAAGGGCAATGGCCAGCGATGAGCCAACAAATCCGGCTCCGCCGGTGATGAGAAGCTTCATAAGTATGTATAGTCTTGGGAGTCGTAAGAATGAGTTCTAAGTCTGGAAAGTGATTGTAATAGCGACTTTCCAGACTTAGAACTTATTCCTACGACTCTTCTGACTTTAAGAAAGTATACGTTTGAGTGAGACATTTTCGACCGGGCGGATCACGAGCGGCACTTTCTCGACCTTCACCGAGCTGCTATCGAGGCCGAACCAGCGGTCTTCTGGTGTGGTGAACCCCTTGATGGAGAAGTAGGCGTTCATGATGAGGCGCTCGAAGGCAGGCAGGTCGTTTTCAAACGAGAGGAACTTCTCAAGCACCACAAACCGGAAGTCGCCAATCACATTCTGACGGTTCAGCGACTCGTAGCGGCTTGTAATGTCCACCTCTTTGTTCCGCACCATGTCTTCGATTACTTTCCGAAGAAACAGGTTGATCCGCTGCTCGACCCGGAAGCCCAGTTTGAAGGTGATTTTATAGACATCGTCGGGCGCAATGGTGTTCACCTTATACTCCATCGTGTACGGATCGTCGGTCGTATCGACATGCACAAACCAGTAGATGTCAGCGCGTTTGGGGCGTTTCTGGAAGATTGAATAAATGATTTTCGACTCGATCTCCGACTGCCGCGCTGCATTGCTCATGAACACAATGTGGGTGGCATATTTGGGAATACTGATGTCGCGGCTGAGTTCTTTCAGCGACTGTAGGTAATGGTCGATGCGTACGTATTCGGTTAGTCGCAGCTTGATTTTGAAGGCCTGAAGCCATATAATCATCACACCGGCCATTACAGTGGCAATCAGAACCGATACCCAGCCACCAACCGGGAATTTAACGAGGTTCGCCACCAGGAAGCAACCTTCGAGGGTCAGGTAAAAAACCAGGAACAGGATGACTAACCAAGCATTGTATTTCCGCGAATACAAATAATAGCTGAACAGAATGGTACTCATCATCATGGTCAGCGTAATGGCCAGTCCGTAGGCCGCTTCCATCCGCTTTGATTCCTGGAAGTACAGGACCACGGCTATACAGCCCGAATACAACAGCCAGTTGATACTGGGCACGTATAACTGTCCTTTCTGAACGCTGGGATAGCGCAACCGTACCTTGGGCCAGAAGTTGAGCCGGATGGCCTCGCTAATGAGCGTAAAGGCACCGCTCAGCATGGCCTGGCTGGCAATAATTGCCGCAGCGGTGGCAATACCAATGCCGATGATCAGAAACCACTCGGGCATAAGTTCATAGAACGGGTTGCGTTCTCCAAGCGCCTGACCAGCCAGTGACTCAACGAAGGCACCCTGACCGAAGTAGTTAAGCAGCAGACACGTTTTAACGTACACCCAGCTTGCCCGAATGTTGCCCCGGCCGCAGTGGCCCATATCAGAGTAAAGCGCTTCCGCCCCGGTTGTTGACAGGAACACCGCGCCCAGAAGCCAGAAGGCACCCGGAAATTCATTGAGGAATCGGTAGGCGTAATACGGGCTGATCGAGCTGAGAATGCTTAAATCACCGGTGATGTTTATCAATCCCAACACGCCGAGCATGGTGAACCAGACAAGCATGATTGGGCCAAACGCCGTACCAACAACGCCCGTACCGAACGACTGGATCAGGAATAACAGGGAGAGAATGCCAATGACAATGGGCAGGGTGTCGATATCGGGGTAGAGGATAAGCAACCCTTCAACCGCCGACGACACAGAAATGGGCGGCGTAATGATGCTGTCTGCCAGTAGGGAGCTGCCACCAATGATGGCCGGAATTGTTAGCCAGCGGGCGTGGCGCCGAACAAGCGCGTACAGCGCAAAGATGCCGCCTTCGCCCCGGTTATCGGCCCGCAGAATCAAGATGACATACTTGAGGGTTGTTTGGAGCGTGATGGTCCAGAAAATACAGGAGAGGGCGCCTCTGACCATTTCGGGCTGTATAGGGGCTGTTTCTCCTATAATAGCTTTTAAAACGTACAGCGGCGAGGTTCCAATGTCGCCATAAATGATACCCATGGCCACCAGCAAGCCGGCAGCGGTAATGGTATCCAAGTGTTTTTTGTCTTCCATAGAAGCAGGTAAGCACCAGCCTACATTGCTGGCGGCTGAAGCGCGCGCAAAGATAACAGGCCAGTACACAGAATGTTCTTTCCACCGATTGAAACATGCCCCAGGCTAACTTGGTCGGTAACTAGTCGTGGAAACGCCTATTTTTACGCCAATTTTAGTAAGTACCCGGTTAGCTTCTCGGCCAGCAGCTTTGTCTGCCTGCTGAAAGTTGACTGCATCTACCCAGCCCGGCAGGCTGGTGAACAACCCGGAAAGGGCTTTCTCGTAAACATTAACTTTTTAATCATTAGACTGGCTGTTTTGGAAACTCCCCAAATTTCAATTGTTGCTCCACTGTATAACGAGCGTGAATCGTTCGGCCCATTGGTGAGTCGGCTTACAGCCCTACTGGATACATCTCCCTACCAGATTGAAGTTGTTCTTGTTGATGATGGCTCCCGCGATAACACGGCCGACCTGATTCGGTTGACTGCCCTGGCCGACCCGAGGTTTCATGGCGTATTACTCGCCCGGAACTTTGGTCACCAGACCGCCGTAACGGCGGGCCTGGCGGCGGCAACGGGTACAGAGGCTGTGCTTATCATTGATGGTGATCTTCAGGACCCGCCCGAACTGCTGCCCGATTTTTACCAGCATATTCTCAATGGCTACGATGTGGTGTATGCCGTTCGGCGCAAGCGGAAAGAAGGCATACTGAAACGCACGGCCTACGCCGTTTTTTACCGGGTCATGAAGCAGATATCCTACATCGACATTCCGTTGGACAGCGGTGATTTTTCCATGGTCAGTCGGCGGGTAGTCGATCTGATGAACCAGATGCCTGAGGAAAGTCGCTTTTTACGGGGAATGCGATCGTGGTTGGGCTTCAAACAAATCGGGGTTGAATACGAACGCTCTGAGCGGGTGGCGGGGTCGCCGAAGTACTCCTTTAAAATGCTGCGCAAATTAGCGTATAACGGCATTTTTAATTTCAGCGAATACCCCATTAAGGTTATTACCCAGGTGGGGGCCATTACGTTCGGCCTAGCCCTTATCTACCTGATCTACAACATTATCCGGCGCGTTGCCTATGGCGATGTACCCCAGGGATTTACCGCTCTGCTGTTCGTCGTGGTCCTGTTTTCGGGCGTACAACTCATGGCGTTGGGCATTATCGGCGAGTATGTTCTGCGGGTCTTTTTCCAGACAAAAGGTCGGCCACTTTTTATCGTCAGTGAAGAAATTCAGCACGGAAAACGGAATACCGAGCTAACCAAACTGGGGCAATATAAGAGTTGACGTTCCTGGCTACATGTTGATTGGTTTGTTCTGCCCGCCCCATGCTGTTTAATTCACTTCAGTTTTTATTATTCTTTACGGCCGTTACCATTACGTACTACAGCCTGCCGAAAGGCAATGGGCGGTGGTCGCTGCTGTTGATCGCGTCCTGTTATTTCTACGCGGTCTTTCAGCCAACCTATATTTTTATTCTCTTCCTCACCATCGTGATCGACTACATCGCGGGTATATGGCTGGAAAAGACACCGGTTGGCTCGCGGCGTAAATGGCTGTTAATTATATCGCTGATTTCTAATATCGGCATTCTGGCGTTCTTTAAATACCTCGGTTTTTTTACCGAAAATATCGCCTGGTTCTTCGACCACCTGCACCTGCCGGGTGTGGCCGAAAAGGTAACCAACCTGGCCAACCGGGTCTTTGTGAAGGTAATCGAGGTGTTTGGGCAAAGTGGCATTTCGTCGTTTAAAGACAACATGAGTATCCTGCCGGTTGGGCTGTCGTTCCACACCTTTCAGGCCATGAGCTACACCATCGAAGTGTACCGGGGGAATCAGAAAGCCGAGCGGCATTTTGGTATTTATGCGCTCTATGTCATGTTCTACCCGCAGTTGGTGGCCGGCCCGATTGAGCGGCCGCAGAACGTCCTTCACCAGTTCCACGAGCACTTCGCCTATAATTTCGAGAACATCAAGGCGGGATTGATGCGGATGGCCTTCGGCTTTTTCAAGAAAGTGGTTATTGCCGACCGGCTGGTGATGATGGCCGGACCCGCCTTCAACGATCCGGAATCGCATAACGGACTGAGCCTGCTGGTTGCCACGTTTTTCTTCACCTTTCAGATCTACTGCGATTTTTCGGGCTACTCGGACATTGCCATTGGCGCGGCGCGGGTGATGGGATTCAATCTGATGGAGAACTTCAAAGCGCCCTACATGGCCTGGTCCATCACCGAGTTCTGGCGGCGGTGGCACCTCTCGCTGTCGACCTGGTTTCGCGATTACCTCTATATTCCGCTGGGGGGGAACCGTAAAGGAGAGTTCCGGCGCAACTTGAACCAGATGATCGTCTTTCTGGCCAGTGGCCTCTGGCACGGCCCCAACTGGACCTACGTGATCTGGGGCGGCCTGCACGGGCTATATCAGGTGGGCGCGGGCCTTCGCGATAAATACCTGGGCAAAGGAATGGTTCGACAGGCCGGGGATGTTGCGCCGCAGCGGGCCAGCCTGTTCGATGGGCGGCTCTGGCACGTGGTCAACGTGCTCATCACGTTTGCGCTGGTAATGCTCACCTGGGTTTTCTTCCGCGCCACCAGCGTCGGGTCGGCCTTGCTGATCCTGAGAAAGATAAGCACACTGTCGCTGTCAGAGTCGATTCAGACGCCGATGAACAGCGTCGAGATGTGGTTCAGCCTGCTCCTGATCGCCCTTTTACTGGTCAAAGAAGCGCGCTACCTGACCATACCAACGCGGAGTACGCCCCGGTTTTTCCTGCTGTTCGGCCTCATCGCCTTCCTGACCTATCTGTTTGGCGTATTCACGTCGAACCAGTTTATCTATTTCCAGTTCTAAGCGGCCCGAAGGCAGCTCCTGAAACCCTCCGGGCAAGCGGTATTTTATGCCCACTCGGTGGCGTCTCTCAATGTAATGGTGTCCTTTCTGCAAAGGATGTGGAATCTTTTTAGCTAACAATTGGGTCGAATAGAGCTTAACTAATCAAAATACAGTGCATAGTGTCTAAAATTCCATCCATTAAATACTAATTTTCTTGTAAAAAGTAGGAGTAGAGCAGGTGAGAGCAGGTGGGCTGCTGTATTCTCGTCAACTTAATTTGGGATTAAAACCGGTACCAGTTGTACCCCGCTTAGCTGACTCGTCGGTAGGCTGCCGACCACAACCCGGCAGGTACGGGCATCAGCGGGGCCTCTGACAGGCAAGGTATCCCATAAGTTTGACAGTAGACTATGACGTACAGACCTATACTTTTCTGCTTTATTGTGATTCTGGGGGTAGCCGCTCTTAGCAGTTGTTCGAAGAAGCAATTCGACGACGTGTATGCCCGTCCTGAGGGTCTGGCACCACCCATCTACCAGCAGTTGCAAAGCAAAGGCCACTTTACGAACCTGCTGGCCCTGATCGACAAAAGCGGCTACCAGCGAACGCTGAGCAGTGCGGGTTACTGGACACTGTTTGCCCCCAATGACGAGGCCTTCAAATCGTATTATCAGAAGAACAACCTCAGTCTGAGTCAGATCGACTCGGCTAAAGCGAGGGAGATTGTGCAGTACATGCTGGTGTATAATGCATTTGCCAAAGACCGGCTCGATGATTATCAGGGCCCAACGGGCTGGGTGCCCTCGAAAGCCTTCCGCCGCCGAACCGCGCTATATACCGGTTTCTACACCGACGAAACGCCAACCGGAGCGTCGGTTAAAGCAGTTGCGGCCAACCGGAACGGCAACGTCTACGTCAGCGCCGACAATAACAACAAGCACATCACCTACTTCACCGACGACTATTTCGGGCAGCGGGGCCTCTCGGCCTACGACTATAACTACTTCTTCCCGGAGGCCACCTATTCGGGCTTCAACGTGATGAATGCCAAGGTGGTGGAGAAAGATATCTTCGCTGAGAACGGTATGGTGCACGAAGTAGACAACGTGTTTACGGCCCAGCCGTCGCTCGATCAGTATCTGCGCAGCAAGCCGGAATACAGCGAGTTCAGGAAACTGTATGAGAAGTACATGGTGAGTTTCGTGCCAAACGCCGACGCTACTACGCGCTACCAGATTCTGACCGGCAAGAGCGATCAGGTGTTTGTGAAGTCGTATTCCAGCCTGCTCACCTTTGCGCCCAACAACGAGAATTACGTCAAACTGGCCGATAACGACGCGCAACAGGAGTGCTGGAGTCTGTTCGTGCCCACCAACGACGTGCTGCTTCCCTACATCAAGAACGTCATTCTGGAGAACTACCCCTCGCTCGATGCCCTGCCCCCGCAAATCATTGCCGACCTGCTGAACGCCCATATGTGGCCCACGGCGGTATGGCCCAGCAAGTTTAAGAGTACGTTCAATACGTTTTCCGAAGAAGCCCGTTTTGACCCGGCTGCCAATGTGGTCGACAAAAAAGTACTGAGCAACGGCATGTTTTACGGCACCAACAAAGTACAGGCCGCCAACGTGTTCTCGACCGTTTACGCCCGGGCTTACCTCGATCCGAAGTACTCGATCATGACCCGCCTGCTGAACGCTGACTTGCGGCCGGTGCTGCTCAACCCCAGGCTGAAGTACACGGTGTTCATGCTGAGTGATGAATCGCTCCGGGCGGCTGGCTATGATTACGACGGCTCTAAAAACGAGTGGTACTACACCGCGCCGGGCACCACCGTTCGAACGGTGGGTGAAGTGAACCGCAACCGCCTGTTGCGGATTGTGGCCACCAGTATTGTGGCTACGCCCGCCGATGAACTCGATAACCTGGCGGGTACGGGTATCATCGACTCGTTCAATGGGGAGTTCATTAAGTACGACAAAAACCAGGTCTATTCATCGGGCACGGTGACCAAGCCGCTCAAGATTGTCGGTTCAAAGTCATCCGTGAATGGGAAAGTGTACTACACTGATGGCATTCTGACTTTCACGGAACAGAACATAGGTAACACCATTGAAGGGCTGGGCACGGCCACCACCTCGCCCTACAACCTGTTTTGGCAGTACCTGAAAAACTCGGCGGCTTACAACGTGGCTACCGGTGAGATCGTTGGCACGGCCGCCGGTTCGTTCTACACCGTTCTGGTACCCGACAATGCCGCTATTCAGGCGGCGGTAAACGCCGGGTTGCTGCCGGGTACGGGCAGTGGCGCGGTGAAGACGCCCAACTTTGCGCCCACCCTGCCGGCTGATGTGGAGAAGGTGACCAACTTTATCTCGTATCACGTCCTGAACAAAAAGACGATCGTTCCCAACGGGAAGGAATCGGGTAATGCCGAAACGCTGCTGAAAAATAACCTGGGCGATGCCGTGTTTGTCACCGTGCTCAATACGCCGGGGGCCATGCAGGTGATCGACAATACGGGCCGGAAAGCCAATGTAACCATAGCCCGGAGTAATAACCTGGCCAATCGAACGGTGATTCACCTGATCGACAACTACCTGAAGTTCCAGTAAGCAGCCAATTCCGGGCAACCGGCTTTCACACTGTTGCACAGTCTACCAGTTAAAACGGATGAACCCATTTCTACGCGTACTATTCATAGCGGGTTTGCTACTCAGCGGCGTCTGTGCCGCAGCGCAGACACCAGCCACCACCTATTCGGTTCGTGGTAAGGTCAGAGACGCAAAAGACAGCACCGGGCTTGTGGGCGTCACGGTTGCCGAACTCGATAAAGACAACCGGATCATCAAGGGCGTCACCACCGATATCGATGGGAACTACGTCATTCGGATGTCGAATGATAACAATACCCTCGCCTTCTCGAGTATCGGCTACAAAAGCGTTCGCGTACCCGTTCGGGGCCGTAGAGCTGTCAGCACCTTCATGGAGTCGTCGGCCAACGAGATGAACGAAGTGGTGGTACGGGCCGCGCAAACCGATAACGGGCTTATGACGGTATCGGAGCGCAACTCGACTCTGGCCGTGGCCAAGATCGACGCCAAAGCCCTGGAAGAAATGCAGGGTACGTCAATCGACCAGATGTTGCAGGGTCGTTTGTCGGGCGTCGACATTGCGGCCAACTCGGGCGACCCCGGCGCAGGCATGCAAATCCGGATCAGGGGTACATCGTCGATCAACTCGTCGGTCGATCCGCTGATTGTGGTGGATGGCATGCCGTATGAAACCCAGATCCCGTCAGATTTTAACTTCGGGGCGGCCGACGAACTGGGCTACGCGCAGTTGTTGAACATCGCTCCGTCGGATATCAAAACGATCAGCATCCTGAAAGACGCGGCGGCAACTGCTTTATGGGGCTCGCGGGCGGCTAGTGGTGTGGTGGTGATCACCACCAAGCGCGGAAACATCGGCAAGCCGGTGATCACCTACACCTTCAAAGGGTCGGTTGCGCAACAGCCCAACTCCATTCCCATGCTGTCGGGTGACCAGTACTCGTCGCTGATTCCCGAAGAGTACATGAACCGGAGCGGGTTGCCGCTGAATACCCAGCAGGTGAAAGAGTTTCAGTATGATCCCAACGATCCCGTACTGGTTCAATAATTACAGCAATAACACCAACTGGATCGACCGGATCACGCGGATTGGCAACTCGCTCGATCATAACCTGGCCATTAGTGGTGGCGGCGAAAAAGCCCGTTATTATGCGTCGCTGGGCTATTTCTCACAGAAAGGAACCACTATCGGTACGGGCCTCGACCGGATCAACACCCGCATCAACCTGGACTACAACGTGTCGAACCGGATTCGTTTCCGGACCGATCTCTCGTTTACGCATTCGAGCAACGACCGGAATTACGTGAACGCCAATGCTACGCAGGATCTGCTGCGGAGTATCGCCTACACCAAGATGCCGAACATGAGCGTGAATGAGTACAACGAATACGGAGTGCTGACGCCCAACTACTTCTCGCCGCTCAACAACATTCAGGGGCAGTACCCGGCCACATACAATCCGGTGGCGATGGCCAACAGTGCCAAAAATACCATCACCACCGACCGGATCATTCCGCACTTCCAGTTGCAGTATGATCTGAAACCCAACATCTGGATGCTCGCCGTTGATGTGCAGTTCGACATTAACAACACCAAAAGCCAGACGTTTCTGCCCCAGATTGCCACCGGCCAGCGCTACACCAGCACGTCTGTTAACCAGGCGTATGATGGCGATGCCGATGTATTCGGGGTCATCACCAAGTCGTCGCTGCTCTACACGCCGGCGTTTACCAATACCGACCACCAGTTTTCGAGTTTGTGGGTGTTGAATACGGCCGATAACAAGAGCATTACGCAGCAGGCCTCCATTCCCAATACGCCTTCCGACCTCCTACAGGACGTTTCCAATACGGGCCGCCAAACGGCATCGAGCATTGCCTCGTCGGTGTTTGAAACGCGCACGGTGGGTCTGCTCTGGAACGTTCACTACGGCTACAAAGGCAAATACAACTTCGATGTGGGTGTTCGGGGCGACGGTAACTCGCGCTTCGGGCCCGCCTACCGGTACGGCGTATTCCCCTCGGTATCGGGCAAGTGGACCATCTCTGACGAGCCCTGGATGCAGCGGTTCAACAGCTACATCGATTTCCTGGGTCTGCGGGCTAGCTACGGGCAAACGGGTAATGCACCCCGGTACGATTACACCTTCTTTGGTACCTATGCCACGCTGCCCTGGTCGTATTTAGGGTCGCCCGCCATTGTGCCG
Organism: uncultured Cytophagales bacterium; assembly: GCA_963750355.1. GTDB lineage: Bacteria > Bacteroidota > Bacteroidia > Cytophagales > Spirosomataceae > Fibrella. Next base: position 53,771 of record CAVVQL010000013.1, read on the forward strand.
TCCAGCATGGAACTGCAAAACCTGCGGTGGGAAACGCTGATCGGGCAGAACTTAGGCCTCAACCTGATCATGCTGAAACGGCGCATCACGCTCGACGCCGAACTGTACAGAACCGCACGAATAACCTCTTTTTCCGGGGGCTACAGATTCCGTCGTACACCGGTTTCAACAACGTGGACATGAACGTGGGTACGCTCGACAACCAGGGATGGGAGCTTAACCTGGGTATTACGCCCTACAAGACCAAAGACATCACGATCGATCTGAACATGAACGTTGCCCGGAACATCAACATCATCCGCGAAATATCGGATCTGTACCCCCGCGAGTCGGGTAACATCACGGCCAACGGGCAGTACAAATCCTATATTCAGGAGAACAACCCGTTCGGTTCATTCTACGGCTTCCGCTATAAAGGCGTCTATAAAGATGAGTCAGCCACGGTAGCCCGTGGCCGCAACGGCGAGCCGATCATTACACCCGACGGACAGGGCGTGAAGATGCGGTTCAACTACCCGGCTACCGATTACATCTTCCAGCCGGGCGATGCCATCTACGAAGACATCAACCACGATGGCAACATCAACTACCAGGACATTGTGTACCTCGGCAACAGCAACCCTGCCTTCTCTGGTGGCTTCGGGGGTAGTATCGGCTGGCGCGACCGGCTTAAACTGACGGCGTTCTTCAATTTCCGCTCCGACTACGACATCGTAAACGGCACCCGGATGGCTACTACGGCCATGTACTCGTACGATAATCAAAGCACTGAAGTATTGTCAAGATGGCGTCAGCCGGGCGACGTGACCAACGTACCCCGTGCCCTGTACGGAGCGGGCTATAACTGGCTTGGCTCTAGCCGGTACGTGGAGGACGCTTCCTTCCTGCGCTTCAGAACGGTGACCCTGCGGTACACCTTTGCCAAAAGCGTACTGGATAAACTACGGGTGAAAGCCCTGAGCGGGTACCTCACGGTCGAGAACTTGTATACCTGGAGCAATTACAAAGGGCAGAACCCGGAGGTAAGCCTGCGCGGAAATGATCCGTTCCGCATCGCGATCGACTATTCGATGACACCACCCGCTAAAACCGTTACCCTGGGCCTCACCGCTTCGTTTTAAGGACACCCATCTGTAATCGACCAACTTGAACGACACTGAGTCATGGTAAAGAAAGTAGTCTATAGCTTGTCGGCCGTTTTGCTGCTGCTCCTGCCGACGTCATGCAATACGTACCTGGATCTGCGCCCGCAGGATGGCATCACCAAAGATGAGTTCTGGCGGACCAAAGAGCAGGTGCAGGCCGCCGTGATGGGCTGCTATGCCGGTATGCTCAACGGCCTGCCCGAAACGCTGTTTCTCTGGGGTGAACTCCGCGCCGACATGGTGACCTCTACGTTTCTGACGCGCCCCGAAGAAACAGACATGATCAACGTAAACCTGCTGCCCAGCAATAGCATTGCCAACTGGCGGAGTATTTACCAGGTCATCAACTACTGCAACACGGTTATTGAATTTGCCCCAACCGTTACTGAAAGCGATAAGACCTTTACGCAGGAGGCGCTGAACGTGAACCTGGCCGAGGCCAAAACCCTGCGGGCCCTGCTTTATTTCTACCTGGCCCGCACCTTCGGCGCCGTGCCCCTGAAACTGAATGCTACCGTTTCGGACAATCAGATAACGCCCATTCCGAAAAGTCCGCAGGCCGACATTCTGGCCCAGATTGTCAAAGACCTGAAAGAAGCCGAGCCGAATGCCCCGCTGACCTACGGTGATGTAGCGTCGAACAAAGGGCGGGTTACCCGCTACATGGTGAATGCCCTTCAGGCCGATGTGGCGCTCTGGATGGAGAAATACGACGAGGCGCTGATTGCCTGCAACAAGATCACGAGCAGCGCCAAATTCGGGCTCATTCAGGGCAATGCCTACCATAACCAGGTGTTTGTGCAGGGCAATTCAAACGAAGGCATCTTCGAGCTGCAGTACGACCGCCAGCGGATCAATGGCTTCTACGGCATGTTCGTGGCCCCCCGGCGGCTGATTGCCAGCTCGTACGTCATGGACAATGTGTACACCCAGGATTTTTTCGATGACACCAAGAAAGACCTGCGGGGCGACGAATCGGCGGTGCGGGCTACCGATGGCATGATCTGGAAATACGTCAGCCTGAACGGTACGACCCTGCGCGTGATCAACGAATCGTATGCCCACTGGATCGTTTATCGCTATGCCGATGTGCTGCTGATGAAAGCCGAAGCCCTGGCCATGCTGAAACGCGGACCGGAAGCCCTGACGATCATACAAACCATTCGCGACCGCGCTCAGGCACTGGAGGCTACCGTTAAAACCCCCGACCCGACCGACACCGAAGCGGTCATGGATTACATCCTCGAAGAGCGGGCCCGTGAACTGGCCTTCGAGGGTAAACGCTGGTACGATGTGCTGCGGCACGCCAGGCGGAACAACTACAAGCGCCTGGATATTCTGCTCGACATGGTTGCCCGCAGCGTTCCGTCCGACAGACAGCAGTCGGCGATTGCCAAGTACAAGGACGTCAACAGCCATTACCTGCCCATTTTCCAGTACGAATTACAGACGAACAAGCAGCTGGTGCAGAATCCATTCTACAAATAAGTCAGCTGGATTGTGCCGGTACAGACCGCTTTCGACCAAAAACGCCATGAAAAAGTTTAGTAATTCCATCGTGCTCACGCTCGTTACCCTGCTGCCGCTGGTGTACCTGATCGGGTGTCGGGAGATCGACTTCGTGCAGACCACCACCAGCGATGTGAACATGTACAGCTATCTGAAAACGCGCCCGGAGAGCTTTTCAGAGTTCACGGCCGTGCTCGACAAAGCGGGGTATGAAGGGTTTCTGGATGCATACGGGGCCTACACTATGTTTGTGCCGACCAATGCGGGCATGCAGGTGTACCTGAAATCCATTGATAAGACAACCGCTTCACTGTCGAAAGAAGAGGCGCAGAATATTGCCAAGATTCACATCATTCGGGATACGCTGACGACCAAATCCTTTAAAGATGGGAAACTGCCGCTGGTAACCATGTATGGGCAATACCTGCTGGGCGGCGTTTCGTATGCCAATGGCGCGTCGAGCTACAGCCTCAACCGGCAGGCGCTGGTGCTGGAAACCAATATCACCACCACCAATGGTATCCTGCACGTGATCGATAACGTGCTGAAACCGGCTACCCTGACGCTGGCGGCTACGCTGGAAAAGAACGCGGCTTACTCCATTTTCACGGAAGCCATCAGGCAAACGGGCTACTTCGACTCGCTGAACGTGGTTGATCCTGACCCCGATAAGCGCTGGACTACGGTATTGGCCGAGTCGAACGTGGCGCTGGCCAAAGCAGGGTTCAGCAGTTTCGAGGCGTTGAAGAAACGCTATGCCAACACGGGGAACCCGCGCAGTAAGACCGACAGCCTGAACCTCTACGTGGCCTATCACCTGCTGCCCGGTGCCAAGTACCTGGCCGACATTATTACGTCGCAGTCACACACGACCAAGGTGCCGCTGGAGGTAGTGACCGCCAAACTGGATGACCAGACGGTGCTCATCAACGACGATGAGTTCAACGGCGTCCATGAGCAGGGCGTAGCGCTGGACCGGGCCCTGAGCGATAACGCCGCTACCAATGGCGTGATTCATAGTGCATCCGGCCATTTTGTCTCGAAAGTTCGTAAGCCAACCGCCACGTATTGGGACGTAGCCGACTTCCCGGAGATTCGGAAACTGCCTGCGTATTACGGTAAGAAAAACTACGATTTCATTTACGGCTCCACCAAAGACATCAACTGGGAACGGTCGACCTTCAACCTGACCTACGCCTACAATACGGCCTCGAACTTTGCGGTCTACAAAAATGACTACCTGATGATTCCGCTGGGGGCACCAAACCGCAGCGTCTGGGTCGACCTTAAAACGCCGATGCTGGTGAAAGGCCGCTACAAGGTGTGGGTATGTTACCGCTCACAGAAGCAAAGCGGCGGGTCGATCAACATCTGTCAGGGAAGCGTAGACGGCGAGACCTTGCCGCGCCCGATGGCCTTTACCGATACGGCCCCCGCTGGTTCGGAGGGCGAACTGGAAGCCCTGGGTTGGAAACTGTACAGTGACCCCGGTACCGACCGGAACCTGGCGGGTCGCCTGTTGGGGGTCATCGACATTAAAACGACCGACCGGCACACCTTCCGCCTGACCTGCATTCAGGGTACGCAGAATAACAACAACCTCGACATGGTGCATTTCATCCCGATCGATATGCCCCAGACCAGACCGCGCTTTAACCGGGATGGCCGCCTTGTGCCCTAGCCTGTGACCACCTGATTTCATTCATCCTTTCTTTCTGCAATGAAAAAACAGTATTCATTCCTGCTGATCGGCCTGCTGGGCGTCTGCATCGCCGCCTGCCGCAACTGGGACGACCGGATCACCGTTGCCGATGCCGCCTTGACCAGAACCCTGTTCAGCGAGATCAGCACCCAGCCCGACCTGAGTAAATTCAGCGAGTTGCTGGTGAAAAGCGGCTACGACAAACTGCTTGCGGCGTCGAAAAACTACACGGTCTGGGCACCAACCAACAAGGCCATGGAGGGGGTAGACCTGGCCTCGCTCAGCGATACAACGGCCCTGAAGCTGTTTGTGGGGAACCACGTGGCCTTGCAAACGTACCCGATGCCCGCCGCCGGGCAGGAGGTGCGGATTCGGATGGCGAATGATAAATACGTGTCGTTTACCAGTGGCCGTTTTGGCGAGTCTACGATTGTCGGCTCGAATAAATTTGTGGCCAACGGCGTATTTCATACCATCGACAAACCGTCGGTGGTGGTGCCTAATCTGATGGCGTTCATCAACGCCTCGAAGGATACCTACGTACAGAATAAGGTGCTGGGCTCGCTGTCATACCAGGTGTTAAACCCATCGAAAGCCATTGTCGACAGCATCAGTTCAACCACGGGTCGGCCGGTGTATCAGCCTGGAACGGGGATTGAGCAGAAAAATAAGTTTACCGATCTGGTCTATAACCTGGCCGACGAGTCGAAGCAGTTTACCTATATCGTGCTAACGAACGATGCCTTTGCCACGGAGGTAACCAAACTGTCGCCTTATTTTAAAACCAGTAACGCCGATAGTACCTACAACCTGGCGAGCTACCAGGTGCTGAAAGACATGGCCGTTGAAGGCCTCTATACGGTCGATAAACTACCCGCCGTGCTAAAATCGAAATTTGGCGTTGACGTACCGCTCGACAAAACGGCGCTGGTGCGGACTGTCTACGCTAAGCAACGGCGTGGCCTACGTATTCAGCAAAGCCAGTGTGACCACGCAGAGCCGCCTGCAACCCATCGTGGTCCAGGGCGAAAACTACACGTCTCAGTTGCAGAACGTTGGATCGACGGTGATTGCCGTTCGGGAAAAGCTGAATCCCGCTACGGGTCAGACGTTCCGCGACCTGTCTATCATTGCCCACGGTGTCAGTGGCTTCTGGGTGCGGTACCGGGTGCCTGAGGTTCCGGCCATGAAGTACAAGGTGTACTGGGTGGCACTCAACGACCAGACCCGTAACTACCGGACCAATACGCTGCCAATCGTTGTCAGTCAGCGGCTGGCAATGGGTAGTCTGACGGCTACCACGTTTGCCAACGTAGCGGTGCCCAACGATACATACACCGAAGTGCTGCTGGGCGAATACACCACGACCTCGTTTGGCCCCCTCGACATGTACCTCATTGCCAACGGTACCAACAGCCTGGCCCTGGATTACATCAAGCTGGTACCTGTGCTTTGAGTATTATCCAATCATCTAGTCACCAATCCGTCGATGCAACATTTTATACAATCAACTCAGGCAGTTTACCGCGTAGGCCGAACCTTGCTGGGCGTATTGGGGCTGGTGTTCCTTTCGCTGGTGAGCAACGGACAGGACGGTGCCGACTACGTAACCGTTGTGGCCGCCAAGGCCCCACCGAAGCTGAAAGGCGAAATAAAGGGCGTGGTGATCGACGCGGCCACCAAAAGGCCCCTGACCGGTGCCCGGGTATTCTACAAGAACCTGACCACGGCCATCACGGGTGACGACGGGCGTTTTACGCTGGCTATCCCCGCCAACAATGTGTCGGTAGGCGTTGAGATTGCCGGCTATCAGAGCCGCGAGATTCCCGTTGATGGCCGCAGGAGTCTGGACATCGCCCTGAATGAAGGCGACCGTCCGTCGCTGTTTAATCCGCTCATGCTGGCGAACCACGCCATGCCGGGCAATCGGCTGACGAACGCCGCGGCTACCGCTGATATGGCCGACATCTGGACGCGCTACAACGAAACACCGGATGCCTATTTGCAGGGTAAAATTGCGGGCTTGAACAGCGTCCGCAGTTCAGGAACGGGCAACGCACGGGCGAATCTGCTGCTGCGTGGCTACACGTCGCTGACGGCCACCAATCAGCCGCTGATCATCGTCGACAACATGATCTACGACAACAGCTCGTACGGTAGCTCGCTGGCCAACGGCTATACCGACAATCCGCTGGCGAACATCGATATACGGGATATCAGCAACATCACCGTGCTGAAAGACGCCGCCGTGACCGCTCAGTATGGTACCAAAGCGGCCAACGGCGTTATCGTTATCACCACCTCGCGGGCCAGGGATCTGGGCACCCGGATCGATCTGGCCATGAACGGGGGCGTGAACCTGGCACCCGCTTCGCTGCCTGTGCTGAACGCAACGGATTACCGGACCTACCTGGCCGATGTGTTAAGCTCAGGCGGTGCCTCCACCGAATCGCTTCAGGCATTGCCTTATTTCAACGACGCGCAGAACTCAGGGACGTATTACCAGTATCATAACAATACCGACTGGCAGAAGAAGCTCTTCACCAACAGCCTCTCGAACAACATGTACCTGAAGGTAACGGGCGGCGACAACATCGCTAAGTACGCCCTGTCGATGAATTACCTGACCAATAATACAGCCCTGGCCCAGTCGAGCGTGAGCAAATACAGCACGCGCTTCAATGCCGATCTCAACCTGAGCAACCGGCTGAAGGGTGTGGCTACTATGAGCTTCTCGTATAATGAAGCGACCATTAAAGATTTAGGTGCGGCCCCAAAAACGAACCCCATTTTCCTGTCGCTGGTAAAGGCTCCCTTCCTCAGCGACTACGAAATCTCGCCGACGGGCATTGCCTCACCGGATTATGCCGACGAAGATATCTTCAAAGTGGGTAACCCCACGGTGGTTAGTCAACTGATGCAGGCCAGCAACCGGGCGTATCGTTTTGTGGGTGGGTTGGGCCTGCAGTACAACCTGGCGCCGGGGCTGGAACTGGGAGCGAACGTCAGCGTAATTTTCGATAAGATAAAAGAGAACCGCTTCGTGCCGCGCCGGGGCATCCTGAGCGATACCCTGAGCAATGCCATTGCCCAAAACCAACTGGGCTCACAAACCAAACGGCTGTTCAATTTTAACACGGAGGCGTATGGTGCCTACCACAAAACGGTCAATTACTGGCATGAGTTTTCGGCCCGCGTAGGGATGCGGTACCTGAACAGCAGAACCGAACAGGACCGGATTTCGGGCTATAACTCCGCTACGGATGAACTCATCAGCGCGGGCAACGGCGTGTCGTTACTGAATAGCCTCGGCGGCGGGCTGGGCGAGTACAACTGGCTCAATACGTACCTGAACCTCAACTACGCCTACGCCGACAAATACTTCGTAACGCTCAGCGCAGCCATGGACGGCTCGTCGCGTTTCGGCAGGCAGGTAGCGACCGAATCGATTGGCATTGGCGGTACGCGGTACGCGATCATGCCGGCGGTATCGGCGGCCTGGCAAATTTCATCAGAAAAATTCATGGCCAATTCGTCGTTCGACCTGCTGAAACTGCGGGCTTCATACGGTCGGGTGGGCAATGATGACATTGGTAACTACGGCTCGCGCCAGTATTACGTAGGCCAAAACCTGCTGGGTATTCAGGGGCTGATCCGGAGCAACATCGCCAATCCGGGCCTGAAATGGGAAACGGTAACGAAAGCGAACCTGGGCCTGGACATGTCGGTCCTGAACGATCGTGTTAGCCTGAGCCTCGATGTCTTCCGCCACAAAACCACCGACATGCTGATCGTTGAAACGACGCCGACTGTGGCGGGCATCGCCACGATGCTGCGGAACGGAGGCGGCATGACTACGAACGGAGCAGAGGCCAGCCTGAACGTGAAAGTGATGAATAGCCCGGCGCTTAAATGGGATCTGGGCGTGAACATTGGTCGGGCTGCTTCGGTAATCGACCAGCTACCAGACGGAAACATCACCAATACATTCGGTAGTGCCACGTACCTTACCAGCGTAGGGCAGGCCCCCAACGCGTTCTACGGCTACGTGGCTCAGGGCGTGTATGCCACCGACGCGCAGGCCGCAGCCGCTGGTTTGCAGGCGAAGCAACGCGATGGGTCGCTACGGCCCTTCAAAGGCGGCGACGTGCAGTTTGTCGATCTGGATAATAACAAGATCATCGATGAGCGGGACCGTCAGATCATCGGTAATCCAACGCCGAATTTCTTCGGCGGCCTCAGCAACCACATCACCTACGGCAATTTCACCGTCGATGCACTGGTCACTTTTGTGTCGGGTAACAGCCTGTACAACTACACCCGGAATGTGCTGGAAACAGTGGCGGGCACAAACAACCAGACCCAGGCCACGCTGAATCGCTGGCGCGGCAACGGGCAGGTGACCGACGTACCCAGGGCCACGCTTGGCGACCCGATGGGCAATGCCCGCTTCTCGAACCGTTGGATTGAAGATGGCTCGTATGTCAGACTGCGTACCGTATCGGCGGCCTATAATTTTCCGATCAACCGCGGGGTGTTGAAATACCTAACCCTGTACGCGAGTGCCAATAACCTGCTGACCTTCACGAAGTACCTGGGTTACGACCCGGAGTTCAGTGCCACCACCAGCCCGTTTGGCCAGGGCGTTGATACGACACTCGAGCCCATTCAGAAATCCGTTCAGATCGGTGTCAAGTTTGGCCTCTAACCTCTTTGCCGTTCCTTCTATGAAATCGTCAGTTAAGAAAAAGATAGCTATTGCCGGGCTGGCCTCGTGCCTGTTCGCCGGGTTTTCGGCCTGCACCAACCTGCTCAACGTAGACCCCAAAGATGCCCTGTCGCCCGATCAGGTCTACCGGAACGTATTCGATGCCGATGCGGCGGTGCTGGGCGTTTATGGCAAATTCATGGAGTTGGCCAAACAGTATGTGGTGCTCAACGAACTGCGCGCCGATTTAATGGACGTAACGGCGGGGGCCGATGAGCAGCTCCGGCAGATCAACAACCACGACGTAGTGGCGGGTAACGCCTACGCTGACCCAAGGCCTTACTACGAAGTCATCCTGAACTGCAATGACATTCTGAAGAATTTCAGGATCATGCTGCAGCAGAACAAGATGCGTGTGGATGAATACAACCAGCGGTCGGCCGATATCACGGCCCTGCGTAGCTGGGTGTATCTGCAGGTGGGCATCCATTTTGGGGCGGTGCCCTACGTGACCGATACCTACGAAAACGTAGCGGATATCGCCAACCTGTCGTCGGTGCCCCGAATGCCGCTGGATGCTCTGATTAAAGAACTCATCAAAACCATGGAGGCCATTCCGCCAATGTATCGCGAGCCGTATACGTCAAACACGTCCATTGTGGCGGCACCGGTAGACGGCTACCCGCTGAACAAATTTTTCATTAACAAGCACGTGCTGCTCGGCGATCTCTACCTCTGGGATAACCAGTACCTGAAAGCGGCCCAGACCTACCGGCTGGTCATGGAGACGGCGGCGCGGACCGGCGTTGATCCGAACTCGGAAGCGTTTTACGCTACTTACAAAATTCACTACGCGGGTACGGCCAACAATGACCTGTCGGTTGGCTACATACGATGGTGTCAGTGATATCAATCGACTGGTCGATGCCAATACATTGGGCTGGCGTTCGATGTTTGCCCGGCGGAGTACCGAAAACTGGTTCAACTACGAGTGGATCTGGTTCATGCCGTTCGACAAGAACTTCAAGCCGCAAAACCCCTTCATCGACCTGTTCTCGACCATTAACGGCCGGTACCAGCTGGCCCCCGCCAAACAGGCAATGGACCTGTGGAACAGTCAGAAACAGAGCAACAACTTCCCTTTCGATGCCCGTGGGCGACTGACTTACAAAACCATTGGTGGCAGCCCGGTTATCATGAAGTATCTCTACAATTACATTGATCCAAACACGGGCTTGCCCATCGGCGCTACGTTGCAGGAGAAAAACGGCACCTGGTTCCTCTACCGGGCGGCTACCCTGCACCTGCGCTTTGCCGAAGCGGCCAACCGGAATGGCCGCCGTAAACTGGCGTATGCCTTGCTGAACAACGGTATCTCGACGACGTTCGATTCCGACCCCGTTGGCCGGGATGAGACCAACCAGCAGGCTACCTTCGATGTGCCGCCCTACGACTTCAACGCCCGTAACGGCGACGTACCCCTGTTCCGGGAGCCCTGGTATCGGAACAACGGCATCAGAGGACGGGCTGGCTTGCAGAATGTGGCTGTGGTGGGCGATAGCACGGTATCGATCGAAAACTCGCTGATTGAAGAGTCGGCCCTGGAACTGGCCTACGAAGGCCAACGCTGGCCCGATCTGGTGCGGGTTGCCCTGCGCCGCAATGACCCCGCTTTCCTGGCCGATAAAGTGTACCAGAAGCTCAAAAAGGCCAATAATCCCAATGCCGACGCCGTGCGTATGAAATTGATGGATAAGAATAACTGGTTTCTGCCTTTTAAGCTGAAGTAGTACAATGCTTTCGTGTGGCTTCGCGCTACGTGCCCTTCGACTCCGCTCAGGGTGACAATCCCAGTCAAGTTTGTCATGAACATCTAGATGTGTCGTGTCACCCTGAGCGGAGTCGAAGGGCACGTAGCGCGAAGCCACACGAAAGCAACTACCCGGAAGAAGGTAAAACTAGAACGACTCAATATGAAAAGTGGTCTTTCAACATGGTATCGCTTATGAAAATCAGAACGTGTTTTCCCATTGCTGCCCTCACGTTGAGCTGCCTGTTGGTAGGTACGTCGGTGCAGGCCCAGATCGGTACGCGCTTTCCGTCTGAACGGAAGGTGGTGAACGACCCGAAGACGGGTACGCCGCTGACGTTTCTGACCAGCAAGCCCGCCGGCGACTCTAAAATCTACCAGACGCACCTTCAGTGGACGGCCGACGGGCAGTGGCTGATCTTCCGCTCGAACCGGGTGAAAGGCGAGGCCATGGCGGTCAATGAAAAGACGGGCGATCTGGTGCAGGTGTCGGAGGGAGGCTATACGGGCATGCTCAACATTGCCCGGAAGTCGATGAAACTTTACTTCATGCGGAATGCCGCCCGGCGGGCCGAAGAGAACGTTGAGCCGGGTAGCAATGCATCGCTGCAAATCATTGAAGTTGACCTTGCCAAACTCTTCGCCGATAGCGAATCGGGTAAGTTAAAGCCAGCCACGGCCTATCAGCGCGTTTGTGGTACCACCCCGCCCGAACTGGGTGCCGGTGGCGATATGGCCCTGGATGCCGAAGAAGACTGGGTGTATTTCCGGGTTGGAAAGACCGAAGCGGCTAAGCATCTGGCGGCCAATACGAAAATTGAAGGCACCTTCGGCCCCCGCAAAATGGGCGCTGGCCCGGCGGGATTAGCCGGGATGAACATTAAAACGGGCGCGATAAAGTACATCGTCTCGGTGCCGTTCCAGGTGGGCCATATCCAGACGAATCCCTTTGTGCCCGGCGAGATCGTGTTCTGCTGGGAAACCGGTGGAAAATCGCCCCAACGCACCTGGACGGTTCGCGCTGATGGTACTGGTCTCCGTCCACTTTATCCTGAATCGGAGTACGAGTGGGTAACGCACGAAGCTGTGATTAGCCGCGATGAAGTAGCCATTGCCATCATGGGCCACCGAAAAGTGAACATGACCACGGCAGCATTGGTCAGCGAAACAAACAAGACCGCAACTGTCCCCGACGTACAGAATCCCGGTCAGGAAACCGACTGGGGGCCGTCGGGAACCCGCGAAAAACCAACGGGTCTGGGCATTGTCAACCTGCGTACGCGGGAGATGATGATTGTTGGGCAAACCCCCAGTGGGAGCGGACTCTGGCATGTGCATGGCTCATCAGACGGGCGCTGGGCAGTTGGCGACGATTTTGCCCGCAATATCTACCTGATCGACCGCCATACCCGCGAGATGCTTCTGCTGTCGGCGGGCCATAAAACCACCGCTGCCGATCACCCGCACCCCACCTTCAGCCCCGATGGTACCCGCATTCAGATTCAGTCAGCCATGCTCTCGGAGGATAACAGGTCGATGAATATCTGTATCATTCCCGGTTCCTGCTGATTGGTTAAAGCGACAGTATAAAGACTAGGGTGATTGCTGTGTAATATTGAAACGGTCCGGTCGCTGTCGGACTACAGCCAAAGTAAACACGTCAATTACCCCCAACATTGCCTAAACCATGAAACAAACCATCTTTCTTATAGCGGCCCTGGCGGTAATCAGCGGCACAGTACAGGCCCAGAAAAAGGCTGCTAAAGCCAACGACTCCACCACGCCGCTCCACCTGCTGAAGCCTGATTACCCCGTACCGTATGGCCAGCCCAATGTTGCCGACGTGACGAAGGTGCTCGACCGCGTGTATACGTACCTGGATACAACCACCCCCGCCGAACTGGTAGACAAGCAAACGGGTAAGGCCATCACCGATCTGGGTACGTTCAATCCGAACGCGATCATCAAGCCCGGCGACTACCGGCTGACGAGTTACGAATGGGGCGTTACCTATGCCGGCATGCTGCTGGCCAGCGAAGCGACCGGTGATCCGCGTTACGCCGATTACACCAACAAACGGCTGTCGTTCCTGGTCTCGCTGATTCCGTATTTCAAAGGGCAGGTCGCGGCTGATCCAACGGCCAACACCCCTTTGCGGGCGATGCTGGCTCCTCATGCGCTCGACGATGCCGGGGCAATGGCCGCGGCGATGATTAAGTCGGCCCGGACGGGGAAGGTCAATACGGATTTTCGCCCGCAGATCGATACGTACCTGAATTACATCACCAAAAAAGAGTACCGCCTGGCCGACGGAACCCTGGCTCGTAACCGGCCCCAACCCAACACGCTCTGGCTCGACGACCTGTTCATGAGCGTGCCGGCGCTGGCGCAGATGGGCAAACTGACCGGCGACCGACAGTACTACGATGAGGCCGTGAAGCAGGTGACGCAGTTTGCCGGGCGGATGTTCAACAAAGAAAAAGGCCTGTACATGCACGGCTGGGTGGAAGGCATGAGCGTTCACCCCGAATTTCACTGGGCGCGAGCGAATGGCTGGGGGCTGATGACCGTCGTGGAACTGCTGGAAGTGCTGCCGGAAAATCATCCCGGCCGCCCTGCCCTGCTCGATCTGCTGCGGGCGCACGTGCGCGGACTGGCTGCCTGCCAGTCGGGTTCGGGTTTCTGGCACCAGTTGCTCGACCGGAACGACTCGTATCTGGAAACCTCGGCCACGGCGATTTACGTGTACTCAATTGCCCGGGCCATTAACCGGGGCTGGGTTGACCCACTGGCGTATGCCCCCATGACGCTGCTCGGCTGGAACGCCGTATCGACGAAAGTAACCAAAGATGGGCAGGTTGACGGTACCTGCGTTGGCACAGGTATGGGCTTCGATCCGGCCTTCTATTACCACCGGCCCATCAACGTCTACGCAGCGCATAGCTATGGCCCCGTGTTGTTGGCGGGTGCTGAGGTAATTAATCTGCTAAAGAAAAAGACGTTTGAAATCAACGATAGTTCGCTCCAACTGACGGAGAAACGGTAGGCGGCAAGAATAGTTGGCTTCGCGCTGTAGGCCGGGCCCTTCGACTCCGCTCAGGGTGACAGGACAACTCAGGCATGTTAGCTAACTATAACTTGTGTTGCTGTCACCCTGAGCGGAGTCGAAGGGCATGCAGCGCGAAGCACTACAGCGCGAAGCCAGCTCACCAAACCCAACGGATGAAAAAACGATTCATAACTTCCTGCCTGTTTAGCCTGACAATGGCGACTGCCGTGGCGCAAGCCGCTACCAGTTTCAAGTTTGATTTTGGGTCGGGGAAAGTTGAGAAGGGGTACACGGGCGTGCTACCGGCTACGTACTACACGAGGGAACTGGGCTACGGTTTTACGAAGGAAGCGCAGCTAACGGCCGCCGATCGCGGAGGGACGGAATGCCCTGACGGACGACTATTGCACCAGCGATAAACCCTTCTACTTCACCGTCGACGTACCGGAAGGAAACTACGATGTAAAGGTCATTCTGGGCGATAAAGCAGGTGAATCGGCTACGATGGTCCGGGCCGAATCGCGGCGGTTGATGACTGGTCAGGTGGTTACCAAAGCCGGGCAGTTCGAAACGCGGACAGTCACGGTTAATGTCAGAACGCCGCAGATCGACGGCCAGCAGAAAGTGAGGCTGAAGGCCCGCGAACTGGGTTACCTCAACTGGGATAACCAGCTGACGCTGGAATTCAATGGCCCCAGTCCGAAAGTGTGCGCCGTGGAGATTAGCCGGAATGACCGGGCGACGACCGTCTTTCTGGCCGGCAACTCCACCGTTGTCGATCAGGATCGTGAACCGTGGGCGGCCTGGGGGCAGATGATCCCCCGCTTTTTCAAATCGGGCGCGATTGCCATTGCCAACCATGCCGAATCGGGCGAGGCGCTGAAAAGTTTCGTGAGCGAGAAACGGCTGGAAAAGATCGTGAGCCAGATGAAAGCGGGCGACTACCTGTTCATTGAGTTTGCCCACAACGACCAGAAATCAGGCAGCGCCCATGTCGACCCGTTTACGACCTATAAGGAGCAGCTAAAATTGTATATCAGCGAAGCCCGCAAAAAGGGCGGTATTCCGGTGCTGGTCACGTCTATGCACCGCCGCAGCTTCGACTCGACCGGGCATATCATCAACACCCTCGGCGATTATCCCGAAGCCATGCGTCAGGCGGCCAGTGAAGAGAAAGTGGCTCTGATCGATTTGAACGCGATGAGCAAAGTGCTGTACGAAAGCTGGGGCCCCGAGGCCTCGCTGAAAGCCTTCGTGCATTATCCGGCCAACTCGTTTCCCGGTCAGACGGAGGCACTCAAAGACAACACGCATTTCAGCACGTACGGTGCCTACGAAATTGCCCGTTGCATCGTGGAAGGCATTAAAGCGAACGTACCTGACCTGGCCAAATCGCTGCTGGCCGACATCCCGCCCTTTAACCCGGCCCAGCCCGACCCGCTGGCAAACTGGAACTGGCCGTTGAGCCCGATGATAACCGCCGTTAAACCCGACGGAAACTGATTTTGTATGAAAAAGCTACTGCTGCTCTGTCTGTTGCTGACTGCCTGTCTGGCCGCTGTTCAACTCCGAACGGCTGATAAACAGCCGAATGTGATCGTCATCCTGGCCGATGATATGGGCTACGGCGATCTCGGTTGTTTTGGGCAGAAGCAGATTCAGACGCCCAACATAGACCAGTTGGCCCGCGATGGTATGCGGTTCACCCAGGCCTACGCCGGTACCTCCGTCTGTTCGCCCTCGCGCAGTTCGCTGATGACTGGCCAGCATACCGGCCATACCTACATCCGGGGCAACTACGGCCCCAACCGGACGCGGATTTCGTTTCCCGACAGCATTTTCACCATGGCCGAACTGTTCAAAGCACAGGGGTACGCAACCGGTGTTTTTGGGAAATGGGGGCTGGGTAGCAAAGGCTCGACCGGCACGCCGAATAAGCAGGGGTTCGATGAGTTTGCGGGGTATCTCGACCAGAATCATGCCCACGATTATTACACCGATCACCTCGACTTGAACGAAACGGTGGTGCAACTGCCCGAAAATCGCCATGGCCAGAAAGGGACTTACACCGCTGATTGGTGTTTCGATAAGCTGAAAGCATTCGTTCAGGGCCACGCATCAAAGCCTTTCTTTGTCTTCTTCGCCACTACCCTGCCGCATGACAAGTACCAGCTGGCCGTGAAGCCGCAGTACGCCGACAAAACCTGGCCCCAGGGCGAGAAAATCTACGCATCTATGGTGACGCATCTGGATCAGCAGGTGGGCGACCTGCGGAAACTGCTGACGCAGCTGAACCTCGACGACAATACGCTGATCGTCTTCACCAGCGACAATGGGCCTGCTACGCTGGCGGCCAGTGGTCCCGATAGTCCGGCGTTTGACGCGGCCTTTTTCAACAGCTCGGGTGGGCTACGGGGTATCAAGCGCGATTTGTACGAGGGCGGGATGCGGGAGCCGATGATCGTGAGCTGGAAAAACCACATCAAGGCGGGTATAACGAATACGCACCCCGTTGCCTTCTGGGATTTCATGCCTACGTTTGCCGCTCTGGTCGGCTACAAAAAACCGCTGACGACCGATGGCGTCTCGCTACTGCCGCTGCTGATGGGGGCTACCCCCACGACTCTACCCGCCCGATCCTTATACTGGGAATTTCACCTCGAAGACAGCAAGGTGCCCGACATGAAGCAGGCGGTACGCTGGAAAAACTGGAAAGCCGTGCGCAACAGCGTCAATCAACCCGTTGAACTTTACGATCTCAGCCGCGACGAGCAGGAGAAAGATAACCGGGCCTATGCCGAACCGACCGTGCTTCGGCAACTGACCGCCCTCATGCAACAGGCCCATACCGAGTCGGTTTACTGGCCGGTAACCACGGCGCAAGCCAATCAGCGATGATAAACGGAATGAAGAGCCTACTTACGATCACCTGTCTGTTGCTCATTATCGGGCAGAGCAGCGCCCAACGCCTGATGGAGAACCTGAGCCGGGGCGTGATAGCGATCAATCAGGGCGACGGCAACGTGTATGTGGGCTGGCGGTTGCTGGGCACCGAACCTGCCGACATGGCTTTCAATCTGTACCGCGCAACGGGAAGCGGCAAGGCGGTGAAACTGAATGAACAGCCGCTGACGCAAGGCACCAATTTCGTCGATACAGGGGTAGATCTGAGCCAGCCGAACCGCTATACGGTGAAGGCTGTGCTGGCCGGTAACGAGCAGGCCGACAGCGCGCCGTTTACGCTGGCAGCCAATGCACCTGCCCAATCGTACCTGACCATTCCGCTGCAAACGCCCGCTGGCTACACGCCTAACGACGCCTCGGCGGGGGATCTGGATGGGGATGGGAACTACGATATCGTGCTGCACCAGGCGGGTCGTGGGCGCGATAACGGGCAGGCAGGTATAACCGATGCCCCTATTCTGGAAGGCTACAAACTGGACGGTACGTTGCTCTGGCGGATCAATCTGGGCCGAAACATCCGCGAAGGTGCCCACTACACCCAGTTTATGGTCTATGACCTCGACGGTGATGGACGCGCCGAAGTGGCCTGCAAAACCGCCGATGGCACCATCGACGGGCAGGGTAAGGTCATCGGCGATTCTACAAAGCACTGGGTACGGGCCGACGGCAAAATCATGGACGGACCGGAATTCTTTACCATTTTCGACGGTAAAACCGGTGCCGCGCTGGCTACTACCGATTACATTCCCTCGCGCTACCCGACCGATGGGTGGGGCGGCATTGGCGGCAATGGCGGTACTGACAATAACGGCAACCGTGTCGACCGGTTTCTGGCCTGTGTGGCCTACCTGGACGGGAAACTGCCCAGCGTGGTCATGTGCCGGGGCTATTATGGCCGCACCGTGCTGGCGGCCTGGGACTGGCGCAAGGGCAAGCTTACCTCACGCTGGGTGTTCGATTCAAACGGTCAGGCTGGCTTTTCGGGCATGGGCAACCACAACCTGACCGTTACGGATGTGGATAATGACGGGAAAGACGAGATCGTGTACGGCTCTATGGTGGTCGATGATACGGGCAAAGGCCTGTTCACGACAAAGCTACGCCATGGCGACGCGCTGCACGTGACCGATCTTGATCCCAGTCGGCCGGGTCTGGAGGCATGGGGCATTCACGAAAACGAAGAGCCGGTAGAAGGCTACGAGAAGGGCTACGGTGCCGCTTTATACGATGCCAGAACGGGTGAGATCATCTGGGGTACGTTTCCCGGTAAAGACGTGGGCCGGGGCGTAGCCGGTGATATCGACCCCGATAATCCCGGCGGCGAAATGTGGTGGTCGGGCGGTGATGGGCTGTACGATGCCAAAGGCAAGCGGATTGGCAGCAGTCCACCCTCCACCAATTTCCTGTGCTGGTGGGATGGCGACCTCAGCCGCGAATTGCTGGACGGGAATCATATCGACAAGTACAAAAACGGTGGTCAGGCCACCCGCCTGCTCACGGCCGCCGACTGTTCATCGAACAACGGCACTAAATCCACGCCCGCGCTGAGTGCCGATCTGTTCGGTGACTGGCGCGAAGAGGTTATTTTCCGAACGACCGACAACAAGAGCCTGCGTATTTACACGACGACCATCCCCACGGAGCACCGCCTGTACACGCTCATGCACGACCCGCAGTATCGCCTGAGCATTGCCTGGCAGAACGTGGGTTACAACCAGCCGCCCCATACCAGTTTTCATATCGGCACAGGCATGAAAACGCCACCCAAACCGAATATTGTCACAAACTGAAATGATAATTGCGTAGTGCTGTCGCGGCCCTTCACTCCGCTCAGGGTGACAAGCCGACTCAAGTTTGTTATTAACATTCTTAGTGTCCTGTCACCCTGAGCGGAGTCGAAGGGCAGCGCGAAGTCTCTAACCGTCAAAAGCTATACGCCAATCCCAATAACTAAAATCGACTCATGAAAAAGACCCTGAAACTGCTTTTAGTTGCTCTCATCGCCTTCGCCGGTATTGCCGCCATGCAGGCACCGCGCCCGACCTTGTACATCATTGGCGATTCCACCGTTCGGAATGGTTCCGGGAAAGGGACCGATGGGCTTTGGGGTTGGGGAAGCCTCATCCCGGCCCATTTCGACACAACCCGCATTCATATCGAGAACCACGCCATTGGCGGCCGCAGCAGCCGCACCTTCCTGACCGAAGGCCGCTGGGATAAAATTATGGCTCGTCTGGCTCCCGGCGATTTCGTCATCATGCAGTTTGGCCATAACGACGGCGGGGCCATCAACGACACGACCCGTGCCCGTGGCTCCATCAAAGGCATGGGCGACGAAACCCAGGAGATCGATAACCTGCTGACCAAAAAGCATGAAATCGTGCATTCTTTTGGCTGGTACATGAAAAAGTACATTGCCGACACCAAGTCGAAAGGTGCTACGCCTATCGTCTGTTCGCTGGTGCCGCGCAATGTCTGGAAAGAAGGTAAGGTAGAGCGCGGATCGGGCAGCTATGGCAAGTGGGCCGCTGAATCAGCCACCGCCGGAGGTGCTTTTTTTATTGACCTCAACGAGATCATTGCCCGGAAGTATGAAGCGGGTTACGACGAGGCCAGACTGAAAACCGATTTCTTCCCCGGCGATCATACGCACACCAACTACGCCGGTGCCCAATTCAATGCGGCCGCTGTGGTTGAGGGAATCCGGCAGTTGAAAGGCTGCAAGCTCAACCAGTACATCGTGAAATTGTAGTGTTCAACACCAGTCCAGTTAGTCACTGATTACCTGCCACGTATCAAGAATGAAAAAGTATTTACCGTTTGCCTTTCATCTGTCTGGCGTTAGCCTGCTGCTGCTGCTGGCCCTGGCAGGCAACGCGCAGAAACTGCCTGCCAAAAAGGAGATCCTCCAGAAAATGACCCTGGCCAATGACTATTTCATGGCGAAGTGGCCCGATACCGGCAAAGAGATCGTCACCAACCGTGCGCGCCCCAGCAACATCTGGACGCGGGCCGTGTACTACGAAGGCCTGATGGCGCTCTACGAAACCGACCGGCAGAAGCGCTACTACGACTACGCCGTCGACTGGGGCATGGCGCACAAGTGGGGCATGCGGAGCGGCCCTAAAACCCGCAACGCCGATGATCAGTGCTGTGGCCAGACTTACATCGACCTTTACCTCATTGATAAACAACCCCAGCGAATTCATGACATCAAGGCGTCGATCGACAGCATGGTGGCTAGTTCTAAAGTCGATGATTGGAACTGGATTGATGCGCTGCAAATGGCTATGCCGGTATTTGCCAGGCTGGGTGTGATCTATAAAAACCGTAGCGACGGACCGCCAGCCTATTACGAGAAGATGTACCAGATGTACATGTACACGAAAACGAAGCATGGCGGCCAGGGCCTGTACAATCCGAAAGATGGCCTGTGGTGGCGCGATAAAGATTTTGTGCCGCCCTACAAGGAGCCGAACGGCGAAGACTGCTATTGGTCGCGGGGGAACGGCTGGGTGGTGGCTGCGCTGGTTAAAGTGCTGGATATTATGCCGAAAGACGCTCCTCACCGGGCCGAATACCAGAAAACCTACCTGGAGATGATGAAGGCTTTAGCGCCGTTGCAGCGCCCTGACGGCTACTGGAATGTGAGTTTGCACGATCCCACCAATTTCGGGGGTAAAGAAATGACTGGAACGGCTCTGTTTGTCTATGGCATGGCCTGGGGGATGCGCACCGGTCTGCTCGACAAAAAGCAGTATGGGCCGATTGTCGCCAAAGCCTGGAATGCCATGGCTACTGAAAGCGTTGACCCGACGGGCCGCTTGGGCTGGGTGCAGGGAACGGGAAAGGAGCCTAAAGAAGGCCAGCCGGTAACCCACACCAGCGTCCCTGACTTTGAAGATTACGGCCTAGGGTGCTTCCTGCTGGCCGGTGCCGAAGTGTATAAATTGAAGTAGCAGGTGTTTACTGGAAGACCTCGGTCAAATCAAGTTCAATGCCGGTAGTCGGGTCAACAAGAAGTTTATTGTGAAAGGGAACAGTCTGGCCGTCGGGGGTGAGCAGGAAAATGGTTTGCAGCGTAGGCTGTACCAGCCAGCCGGAACCAATACCCGCTTTGAAATAAACCTCAAATTTGGTGGTCAGCTCATCGACAGCCTGGGTTGGCGACAAAATTTCGACGGCCGTTAGGGGTAATTCGGTCATACGAACCTCATCGTGGCGGCTATCAAAGGGAATAAGTGGGTAAATGCAGATGTCAGGCGTGTAATCAGCGTCGTTTATATCAATCCTTATTTCGGGCAGAATAGTATACTGCCTGGCGTAACGACTGAACAAGCTGCCACTGATACGCATTTGAATAATGGCGTGGTTTTTACTGGGCATGGGTTTACGGCGGTCGGTTTCGTAATCGTAAGGTGGCAGGGCAACGAGCGTTTCCATAAGCAAGAGCAGTTTTAACAAAGATATTAAATTCAGAAACAAGACATGAGAAAATACGTACTTCCCTGCCTGCTGGCTTCGCTCTGGTTGGGTAGCCCGCAAGTTGCTCAGAGTCAGCCGAAATGGCCGGTCATTACCCAGCAGGCCAAACCCTGGACCCGCTGGTGGTGGATGGGAAGCGCCGTAAACGATACTGACCTTACGCGCCTGCTGGAGCAGTACCAGAAAGCCGGTCTGGGTGGCGTTGAAATCACCCCGATTTATGGCGTAAAAGGAGAGGAGAAGCAGTTCATTACCTTCCTCTCGCCGAAGTGGATGGACCGCCTGACGCATACCCTCACCGAAGCAAAGCGGCTCAATATGGGCGTCGATCTGGCGCAGGCCTCTGGCTGGCCCTTCGGTGGCCCCTGGGTAACGCCGGAAGATGCCTGCAAGTACGTTGCCTATACCACCTACACGGTGAAGGGCGGCGAGTCGCTGACGGAAACGGTCAGCTACATGCAGAAGCCACTCATGCGCGTGGTGGGCGAGCCCATCGACATCAAGAAACTGATTGACCCCATTGCGAAGAACCCCGATTTGCAACTACATGCCTTCGATCAGGTCCGTTTCGAGAAGCTCTTGCCCCTGCAAAGCCTGATGGCCTACCCTGAGAAGGGCGAACCGATTGACCTGACGGCCAGCGTCGACAAGACAGGTAAACTGAACTGGGTTGCACCCGCCGGGACGCCGGACCGTAGTAAATGGACGCTGTATGCTGTCTTTGAAGGCTGGCATGGCAAGCAGGTTGAGCGGGCGGGCCCCGGCGGCGAGGGCGATGTGATCGACCACTTTTCTAAAACGGCCACCGACCATTACTTACAGCGATTCGATCAGGCATTTAAAGGCTATAACCTGACCTCACTACGGGCCTTTTTCAACGATTCCTACGAAGTAGACGACGCCTCGGGCGAGGGCAACTGGACGCCGAATATGTTTGCCGAGTTTAAAAAACGGCGTGGCTACGATCTGAAAGCCCATTTACCTGCCCTGTTTGGCAAAGACGCCGATGAGGCCAACCGGCGCGTGCTGAGCGATTACCGCGAAACCATCTCGGAGTTGTTGCTGGAAAACTACACGAAAACCTGGAGTACCTGGGCAAAAGGCAAAGGCAAGATCATCCGCAATCAGGCGCATGGTTCACCGGCCAACATCCTCGATCTGTACGCCATTACCGACATCCCGGAGATAGAAGGGACGGAGCTGTTACGCATCAAATTTGCGTCGTCGGCCGCGCACGTGATGGGCAAAAGCCTGGCGTCGTCGGAGTCGGCTACCTGGGATAACGAGCATTTCCTGTCGAAACTGAGCGACATCAAAAAAGACATGGACCGGTTTCTGCTGGGGGGCGTGAACCACACGTTCTACCACGGCACCAACTATTCGCCCCAAAGCGCCCCCTGGCCGGGCTGGTTGTTCTATGCGGCGGTGCATTTTAACCCAAACAACAGCTTCTGGACTGATTTTGGCAAGCTGAATCAGTACGTGGCGCGTTGCCAATCGTTCCTACAGGCCGGTAAGCCCGACAACGACGTGCTGGTGTATCTGCCCATCTACGATGCCTACACCCGTCCCGGAAAGGTGCTTTTGCAGCATTTCGATGGCATCGATCATGGGTTCAAAGGCTTACCGGTGGAAGCGCAAACCGAAACCCTGCTAAAAGACGGCTACGCGTTTGACTTCATTTCCGACAAACAACTGCTCGGCGTAACCATAACAGGCGGAAAGCTGCAAACCGGTGGTAATTCGTACCAGACTATCCTGGTGCCCGAAGCGAAGTACATGCCGTTGGCTACGTTTCAGCAGTTAATGAAACTGGCCCAGAACGGTGCCACGGTCATTTTTGCGGGTGGCATGCCCGAAGATGTAAACGGAATGGGGATGCTGGATGCTCGCCGCGCTTCGTTTAAAAAGATGCTGGCTGGCCTGTCATTCACTGACGCAAAGGGTGTTCAGCGGGCAACTATCGGTCGCGGTACTTTTCTGACTGGCCGGAAGGTAGATGAGTTGCTGTCGGCGGCTGGCATTAGCCGCGAAAAGATGGTTGAGAATGGCCTTCAGTGTATTCGGCGGGCCACCGCAACCGGACATTATTACTTCATTACCAACTGGGGCGAAAAAGCGGTCGATGGTTGGGTGCCGCTTCAGAAAGGGGCGAAGTCAGTGGCGCTGTATAATCCCATGACCGGCCAAACCGGCATGGCCTCGTTCCGCCCGGTGGGTGATGCGGTGGTCGGTGGCAGCGAGGTTTACCTACAGCTGGCTCCCGGTGAATCATGCCTTCTGGACATGACCCAAACGGCCGTCAATGGTCCAGCGTATGCCTATCACAAAGCCGTTGGTCCGCCCCGGCCGGTTACCGGCAACTGGACAATCAATTTTACGAAAGGGGGCCCTGAGCTGCCCAAACCCGTACAAACAACCGAACTGGGTTCGTGGACGAAGCTGGAAGGCGATGCCGTGAAGAAGTTCTCGGGCACGGCCACCTATTCGATCCGTTTCCCGGCCCCGGCCGATGCGGGCACCGACTGGCTGCTCGATTTGGGCGAAGTGGCCGAAAGTGCGCAGGTAGCATTCAACGGCGAAAACATGGGTACGCTGATCGGGCCGGTGTATCAGGTCATCCTACCCAGGAAGGCCATGCAGGCGACCAACACGCTCGTTGTAACGGTGTCGAACAGCATGGCTAACCGGATCATCGATATGGATAAGAACCACGTCCCCTGGAAGAAATTTTACAACATAAATATGTCGGCCCGTCTAAAAGAAGACCGGGGTGCTGACGGTAATTTCACCGCCGAAAACTGGGATGTAAAACCATCCGGCCTGCTGGGTCCGGTAACGATCACGCCGCTTGGCGCGGTGACGGTAAAGTAGTTTCGTTGGCGTAGCCCCCGCCCTAAAGGGAGCCTGCTGGCGCATCAACATTGCTTACGCATGGATAATAGTGCGCCAGCAGGCTCCCTTTAGGGCGGGGGCTACGCCGAAATCAAAAAACAAAACCACAATTATGGAAGAAATAGCCTTTACCATGCAGTTGAAGCCGGGCGTTGTGGCGGAGTACAAACGTCGGCATGATGAGATATGGCCGGAATTATCGGCGGCGTTGACCGAAGTCGGCATCCGCGATTACTCGATCTACCTCGATCAGGCCTCCGGAACCTTGTTCGCCGTACAGAAACGGGTGGCGGGCCATACCGCCGATGCCTTACCATCGCTGCCCGTTATGAAACGCTGGTGGGCCTACATGGCCGACCTTATGGACACTAACCCGGATTTTTCACCCGTAGTAAAGCCGTTGGAACTGATCTTTCATGCTGATTGAGCCTTTTAGACCCACCGAACTGCTCGGTTGTTGCCAGTCATAGTCATCAGGTGGTTTCTTCCGTTTAACCTGGGGATGTTTTGTCAGTAAACGCAACGCTACTCGTCCTTTCCCTGAAGCCCACTATCCAAAAACCAAATGAGTAGACTGCCCATCTTTACCCTTTGCCTGTTTCTGTCGGTTACTTCGTTTGCGCAACAGGCACAGACACTTTGGTACAGGCAACCGGCCCGCAACTGGAACGAGGCGTTGCCCGTAGGCAACGGTCGGCTGGGCGTGATGGTGTTCGGGAAAGTGAATGAGGAGTTGCTGCAACTCAACGAAGAAACCTTGTGGTCGGGTGGGCCGGTGAATCCAAACCCGAACCCCGGCGTAGCCAGATACTTGCCTGAGGTGCGCGAAGCCCTGTTTCGCGAAGACTATGCGCAGGCGGCTACCCTGACGCAAAAGATGCAGGGCCTGTACAGCGAAGCCTACCAGCCCCTGGGTGACCTGATTTTGAAGCAGCCATTGGCTGGCACCGCTACGGCGTACTACCGGGATTTAAACATCAGCAACGCCACCGCCACAACCCGTTTCACGGTCGATGGCGTGACCTACACCCGCGAGATTTTTGTGTCGGCACCCGACCAGGTCATCGTTGTCCGGCTGACTTCGAGTAAAAAAGGAAGTTTGAATGTTACCGCTGCCACCCGCAGCCCGCACCCGACAACCAAAACCGTGAGTGGGCGCGACGAACTGGTTATTCGGGGTAAAGCTCCGTCGCGGGCCGATCCGAATTACGTCAATTACAACAAAGAGCCGGTAGTGTATAGAGACAGCGCTGGCTGCCGGGGTATGCGCTTCGACTGGCGCGTTAAACTCCAGTCGACCGATGGGCAGGCGGCTACCGATACGGCTGGGATCCGTATTCAGAATGCCACCGAGGCGGTTTTACTGGTAACGGCGGCTACCAGTTTCAACGGGTTCGACAAATGCCCCGATAGCGACGGACGGGATGAGAAAAAGCTGGTGGAGACGTACCTGCGCAAGGCGTTGAGCAAATCGGCTGCCTTGATCCGCCGCGACCATATTACCGATTACCAGAAGCTGGCGAACCGAATGAGCTTGACACTCAATTCCGGGACCGCCCCCGTCAATCTGCCAATGGATGAGCGCCTGAAACGTTACGCCGAAGGAGGCGGTGACCCTGGTCTGGAAAGCCTTTATTTTCAGTTCGGCCGGTATTTGCTGATCGCCAGTTCACGACCTAAAGGCGACGGAGAGCCGGGTGTGCCCGCTAATTTGCAGGGCATCTGGAATCCGATGGTGCGGCCACCCTGGAGCAGCAACTTTACCACCAACATCAACGCGCAGATGAACTACTGGCCCGCCGAGATGACTAACCTGTCGGAGCTGCATACGCCCCTGCTCGACTGGATCGGTAACATGGCCGCAACGGGTCGGGAAACGACAAAGAATTTCTACAACATGGGCGGCTGGACCGTCCACCATAACTCCGACATTTGGGGCCTCTCGAATCCGGTGGGCGACAAAGGAAAAGGCAGCCCGTCCTGGGCAAACTGGGCGATGGGTGGTGCCTGGCTGAGTCAGCATTTGTGGGATCACTACGCCTACACCGGCGACCGGACGTACCTGAAAAGCTACGCCTACCCGCTCATGAAAGACGCGGCCCAATTCTGCCTCGACTGGCTGGTCGATGACAAACAGGGCCATCTGGTCACGGCCCCCTCAACCTCGCCTGAGAATGTATTCGTGACGGAAAGCGGCCAGAAAGGGGTTGTTTCGGTTGCCACTACCATGGACATGGCCCTGATCTGGGATGTGTTCAGCAACGTAATTCAGGCGTCGGAGCAGTTGAAGGTCGACGCCGATTTTCGGAACAAACTGCTCGATGCGAAGAAGAGGCTGTTCCCATTGCAAATCGGCAGGAAGGGCAACCTACAGGAGTGGTATAAAGACTGGAACGACGAAGATCCGCAGCACCGGCACGTGTCGCATCTGTACGCCCTGCATCCGGGCCGTGAAGTATCGCCCCTGACGACGCCCGCCCTGGCCGACGCGGCCCGCAAAACGCTGGAGATTCGGGGCGATGGCGGTACGGGCTGGAGCAAATCGTGGAAGATCAATTTCTGGGCCCGGCTGCACGATGGGAACCACGCGTATAAACTGCTGCGCGAACTCCTGAAACTGACCGGTATGGAAGGTACCGATTACGCCAACGGCGGTGGAACGTACCCCAATCTGCTCTGTGCGCACCCCCCGTTCCAGATCGACGGTAACTTCGGCGGCACGTCGGGTATCGGCGAAATGCTGCTGCAAAGCCATGATGGCGTACTGAACCTACTGCCCGCTCGTCCCGATGCCTGGGCGTCGGGTGAGGTGAAGGGCCTTAAAGCAAGGGGTGGTTACGAACTGGACATGAGTTGGGCCAATGGCAAGCTGACGCGGGTCGTGGTGCGCTCCGCCCTGGGTGGAAACTGCCGCTTGCGGGTACCAAATTCGCTAACAGCCACAGGTAACGCGGCATTGAAAACGGCCACCGGCACGAACCCAAACCCATTCTACGCCCTGCCCGAAAGCCGGTACCGCACCACTACACCAGACACCGCCACCAACGGAGCCGTCGTTTATGATCTGACTACTGCTGCCGGGAAAGACTATGTGCTTGTGGGTAAGTAATGTTGTGCTTATGCATTGCGGTGCTCGTTTTAAGGGCCTAGAGCGCGAAGCCATACCCACCAATAAAAGCCACTATCCTGAATAATAACCAATGACCCGTTTTTTAAACCAACTCCCAATAATGAAAACCCTCCTCCTGTTTGTTGCCGCGCTGGCAATCTGTGGTTTGTCTGGAACAGCCACATTCGCCCAGAAGAATGAAAAAGGTGTTGCCGAAGCCGTTGAAAAGCTCCGTAAAGCCATGATCGACCCTACCGAGGCCAATTTAAATGCACTCGTCTCCGACAAACTAACGTACGGCCATTCGGGTGGGAAAGTAGAAGACAAAGCCGAGTTCATCCGGGCGCTGGTGAGCAATGACTCGGATTTCAAAACCATCGATCTAACTGACCAAACGATTGAGATCGTGGATAACACCGCGCTGGTTCGGCACGTGCTGACAGCCGTAACAGCCAATAAAGGCGTGCCTGCCACAGCGCATATCGGCATACTGCTGGTGTGGGTGTATCAGAAAGGCGACTGGAAACTAGTTGCCCGGCAGGCTGTAAAAGTCTAGCTAATGGGCTTCTCGGATTTGCGAGCATGAAGCTCATTAAAAGCATGGGAAAGTAGGGGGCCAGACGTTACAGCGAGCCGCGCCGGATCATATTGAATGGGTTTTTAACCTTGATCCGCTTATTGTCGAGCAGCAGGGTGGCGGTTGTGTAGCCCATCGCTTCAAAATTCGTGGAGATGACAGTGATGTTCAGGAGTTCCTTCAGCGTGGTTTCGTTGAAGGAGATCATGCCGATTTCGCGCCCCAGCTGAAAATTGGACTCCCGTACTTTTTTAACCAGCTCCGACAAATCCATTTCTTCCACCACCACATAGGCCGTACCCGCCTGTAGATGCTCACTCTGGGCGTTCTCTTTAATGATAAATTCCTTATTGGCGTTGATGCAGAATGCCCGAAAGCCACTGGCAATCTCAACCGGGTAGTTGCCGTCGCTGGGCAGCACCAGTACCATCCGGCTGTATTTGGTCAGCAGGTCCTGCGCTGTTTCCAGCGCCTCCCGAATATCCTTATCGAAGTTCTGGTGAACGCTCAGAAAATTACCGGGCAGTTCAGGAACGTCCTTATCAAGTAAGACCAACTGGTGGGCCGGAATCGATTCAAGCACCTTCATGTAATTGGCCTTGTCGAGATCCTGCGTAAAATGCGGCATCACCACGTAGTAGTTGTACTTGCCCAGGTTCTCGTCAATAATTTCCTGGAAATGCTGGGCGCTGTAGTGGTGAATCTGCAGATCGACGGTTGCGCGGTCGCCGAGGGCTTTTAAAAAGGCGTAGTAAATAATTTTCTTATACGAACTGAGCTTGTTGAAGACCAGCAGGATTTTAAGTTTGGGTGCTTCGTTGGCCTGCACGTAGTACCCTTTGCCCTGCACCGACGTAATGTAGCCGCGCTCGCGCAGTTCCCGATAGGCCTTCTCGACCGTGTCACGCGCCAGGTAGTACTCAATGCTAAGCTCACTGATCGAGGGTAGCTGCTCGCCCTTTCTTAACACACCCCGCCCAATATCGGTAATGACCGACTGAACAATCTGCTTGTACTTTGGCGTCTTATCCCTGGGGTTAAACTGCAGTTGGTATACCGGAATCAGCGAAGTAGGGTACGTATCGATGAAGCCATATGACTGACGACGGGGGCGGGTTTCGATGGCTTGTCTTTGTAGCATAACAGGGCGAGTCTACTCGTTGGGGCAGGGATCATGTATGGAATTGCGCCCACTTGCGGAGCAAACCACTCCGTTAATTTTCGGCTGTTTTTAGACGGAAACAAGAATAGATCAGATTTTAGTTATGCAATCGTTGCCGGGAACGTTGCCAGCGCAAAGGGGGCTATCCGGCGATTCGGAGGGTAAGCAAGTAATCGGCGAAAAGCAGCCGATGGGTATTCCCCCGGTTATGGTATTTTTGCAGGCCCGTTGGCGGGTGCTTCTATGCTCGAAACCATTTTTAACATCGCTTCACATCAGGTTGGCCTTTTCGCTGATACGGCGCTGTCCTTGTTGAAAGTGCTGCTTAAATCCCGGTTCTCAGTCAACTTACCCGCTCCACAACGCCCGGCCTGTTCGATCCTGGGTAATGGGCCGTCGCTCCGTCAATCGCTTGATAATGACCTGGCATTTATCCAGAAAACAGAAACGGTGTGCGTGAATAATTTTGCCTCGTCGCCCGAATACGCGCAGGTACAGCCCATGAACTACGCCCTGCTCGATCCGGCATTTTTTCTCTACAGCGAGCAGAACAACAGCCGGAAAGATGTTGAAAAGACAATTCGTTGCCTGATTAATCTCACCGTCTGGCCGCTGAATCTGTTCGTGCCGCAGTCGGCGCGGGGGAGTTACCTGGTTAATCAGCTTACTGCTAACCAGGTCAATGGCGTAGGTCACCAGGTCCGTATTGTTTATTACAACTACACCGTGGTTCGGGGGTATGCCTGGTTTCGGCATGTCATCTTCCGGAAAGGGTGGGGGATGCCCCGGTCGCAGAATATTTTGGCGGCTTCGCTCTATCTGGCCATTACGCGTCGTTTTAAGGACGTGTACCTCTTCGGTGCCGATCACTCCTGGCATGAAGAGATCCGTGTTTCCGATACCAACGAACTGCTGATCAAACAGGAACACTTTTACGATAAGCCCGGCGACGCTACCTATGTTCCTGTTTATGACGTAGTTAAAAAAGAAACCTCGCGCATGTCGGCGCAGTTTGCGTCGCTGTCTAAAGCCTTTTACAGCTACGAAATTCTCCGCGATTATGCCTCATCGATGAATGTTGAGGTCCTGAACGCCAGCGCAAAAAGCTACGTTGATGCGTTTAGAAGAGTCAAAATAAGTTCGTAGTTCTGAGTCTGGACTGACTTTCCAGACTCAGAACTACGAACAACAAGTCGACTTTCCAGACTAAATTTTCTTATGCTTGATCTATCAAATAAATCCATACTCATTACCGGCGGGACCGGCTCATTTGGCAAAAAATTCGTGGAGCTGGTCCTACAGCGCTACCCGGCTATCAAACGGCTGGTGGTGTACTCCCGCGATGAACTGAAACAGTTCGAGATGAGCCAGACCTTTCCGACCAGTCGCTACAAAGCCATGCGTTATTTCATCGGCGATGTACGCGACGGCGAGCGCCTGAAACGTGCCTGCGAGGGGATTGACATCATTGTTCATGCCGCCGCGCTGAAGCAGGTGCCTGCCGCCGAATACAACCCAATGGAGTGCATTAAAACCAATGTATTTGGTGCCGAAAACGTGATCAATGCGGCCCTCGACAATGGTGTGCAGCGCGTAGTGGCCCTGTCGACCGATAAAGCCGCCGCCCCGATCAACCTCTACGGAGCCACCAAACTCTGTTCGGACAAGCTGTTTGTAGCGGCCAACAACATGAAGGGTGCCCGTGATCTGCGCTTTTCGGTGGTGCGCTACGGCAACGTAATCGGTTCGCGGGGATCGGTGGTGCCGTTCTTTCTGGAGAAGCGCCGAGAAGGCGTACTGCCCATCACCCATCCCGACATGACCCGTTTCAACATCTCGCTCGAAGATGGGGTTGAGATGGTGCTGTATGCGCTGGAAAATGCCTGGGGGGGCGAAATATACGTACCCAAGATCCCGTCGTACCGGATCACCGAAGTGGCAACGGCCATTGCGCCCAACTGCGAGCAGGTATTGGTGGGGGTACGTCCCGGCGAGAAGCTGCATGAAGAAATGATTACGGAAACCGACTCGCTGAACACCGTAGAAACTGATCGGTATTACGTCATCACGCCCTCAACGCCAACCTGGAGCGTCGATGATTTCCTGACGGTTTTCAACGCTAAACGGGTGGCCGAAGGCTTCAAATACAACTCAGGCACCAATACCGAATGGCTCACGGTCGAGCAGCTCCGCGACCAGATCCGCGAGCATGTAGACGCTAATTTTACCGTGTAATGAATCAACCCATTCCATACGGTCGGCAGCACATTACCGACGAGGACATTGCGGCCGTGGCCGAGGTGCTGCGCGGCCCCATGCTCACGCAGGGACCAAGCATCGGTGCGTTTGAGAAAGCGTTTGCCGACTACATCGGTGCGCCTTATGCCGTGGCGGTGGCGAATGGTACCGCCGCCCTGCATCTGTGCTGTCTGGCGCTGGGGGTTACCGAAGGCACGCGGGTTATTACCACGCCGATCACCTTCTCGGCTTCGGCGAACTGTGTTCGGTATTGCGGGGGTGAAGTCTACTTTGCCGACATCGATCCCGACACGGTTTTGCTGGATCTCGATGCCGTGCGGGCGTTGATCGAGTCGAAACCCAGGGGGTATTTCTCGGGTATCATTCCCGTCGATTTTGCCGGTTACCCCGTCGACATGGCTGGTTTTCGGGCATTAGCTGATGAGCACGGACTGTGGTTACTGGAAGACAGCTGCCACTCGCCGGGTGGTTCATTCACTGATGAAGCAGGCGTAACCCACCGTTGTGGTGATGCCTCGCTGGCTGATCTGGCCATTTTTAGCTTCCATCCCGTCAAGCACATTGCCTGTGGTGAAGGGGGCATGATTACGGCCAAAACGGAAGCGCTGTACCATCACCTGATGCGGTTACGTACCCACGGCATCACCAACAAACCCGGCGATTTTACCCCACC
This sequence comes from uncultured Cytophagales bacterium, assembly GCA_963750355.1. Taxonomy (GTDB): domain Bacteria; phylum Bacteroidota; class Bacteroidia; order Cytophagales; family Spirosomataceae; genus Fibrella. The sequence continues at coordinate 85,818 of CAVVQL010000013.1, forward strand.
TTACGCCGGTGAACCCGAACGCGGTGGCTGGTACATGCAGTTACAGGAACTTGGCTACAATTACCGCCTTACCGATATGCAGGCGGCGCTGGGCCTCAGCCAGTTGACACGCGCCGACCAGATGCTGGTCCGCCGCCGGGCTATCGCTGCCCGGTATGATGCTGGCTTTAGCGGAACTTCGGTAAAAACCATTATTCCGCCCGAAACGGTGGGGCATGCGTACCATTTATACGTGGTGCAGGTAGACGATCGGAAAGGGCTTTACGATTACCTGCGGACGAAAAATATTTTTGCGCAGGTACATTACATTCCGGTACATACCATGCCGTATTACCAGCAGCAAGGCACTCAGCCGGGCGATTTTCCCCAGGCCGAGCAGTATTACAGCCGCTGCCTGAGCCTGCCTATGTACCCCACGCTCACCGATGAAGAGCAACAATACGTAATCGACGAGGTGCTGACGTTTGTGGGTCGATGAAACGGTGGTTGCTTTGGGTGGTTGCCGCCATTCCGGTAGTGCATTATGTCGGCGTGGTGTGTTGGTACGCCTACGATTTTCCGTACATGGACGACTACCCTGTGGTGGTCGATTTCCTGAACCGGTTACCACAGGCGCATACGTTCAGCGAAAAAATGGCCCTGCTGCTGGAGCAGAACAATTTCCACCGACTGGTGCTGGCCAGGTTAATTGCCTGGGCTAATGTTGGGCTAACGGGCTCCGTCGATTTCCGGGTCATGCAATACGTCGGGCTATTGGCTCTGCTGGGTACATCCTGGTTGCTGAGTAAGCATACCCCGCGTCCGGGTGGGGGTATTTCCTCCCTGTCCTCTTCCTGCTTTTCCAGTTTCAGGGCTGGAATATCGCGTTCTGGAGCATCGTTGCGGCCTCGAACGTAACAGCTCCGGCCCTGGCGTTGCTGGCGTTTTACCTGGCCAACCGTCGGCGGGAGGGGTGGGCTATTGCAGTAGGTATTGTTGCGTTGTTCACGAATGGAAATGGCATTCTGGTGCTGCCTCTGCTGATCCTTGGTTGGTTGGTTGAGCAACGGTGGCGGTGGGCGCTGGCTACGTTACTGCTCACAATACCGGCGCTGCTGGTCTATTTCCACGAGTACCAGAATCCGTCCGAATCGTCGCTGACCGAGCTATTTAAACTCTCGCAATTCACCCACTTACTGGCCCTCGACACGGCTTTTCTCGGGGCTATTGCCTACCACCCGGCTGTTGCCTGGCTCCCAATCCTACTCGGCAGCGCCACGATTGGCTGGGCACTGCACCTGCTCTGGCTACGCTACGATAAGGCGAATCCGACGTTGTTCTGGCTCCTCGTTTTTCTCCACCTGACCGGGCTGATGCTGGCTGTGAACCGGCTTCAGAATGACACCAGCATCGTGTTTGCGTCGCGCTATCGGAATATTACGGCGCTGCATCTGGCCGTAACGTATCTGAGCGTGCTGGAGGTGCTGATTCGGCGTAACGTGCGGTGGCGGGAAGGGAATCTAGCTAACTGGTTTGCCGGTATTGTTATGGTAGGAGCCGTGGCGTTATGGGCTGTCTCGAACGTAACGTATCAGAGTAAGATTGAACGGTTTCGGGAACTGAAGCAGACGGATAACCTGCTCTGGCAACGCTATGGTCAGATCCGGGCCTGTGCGCCGCAGTATCAGCCCGCTTCGATGGTAAGCCAATTAGCCCGCCGGGGTGTTTTCCGGCCTGACCTGATTTCGCTGGCTGCTTTTCGAAGCCGCCCCGTCGCGGTTTTGCCAACGGCAACGCCCGGCGATTCGCTGCAATACGGGATCGACTTACAGCGGCATGACGAAGGCTTTCTGGTCGTCAGTGGCTGGGCGAAAGTGGCGGGTCGCAAAGCCAATTTCAACGATACAGTTGTGGGCGTGAAAACCGGTACTGGCTGGCAGTATTATACCACCCTGTTTCATCAGCGGCTCGATAAGCAAGACTCGGCCAACGACAAAGACACGGGCTTTACCGCCATCATTCCCGCCGCACAGCCTACCGATTCGTTCGTTATTTTCGTGCGATCAGGTAAGTACGCAGCCATGAAAGTGATACCTAACAGGCCCATAGATTGAACCGATCGGCGAGCCATTCCCCATGAAAACACTCTGCATTATTCCGGCGCGCGGCGGTAGCAAACGCATTCCGCAAAAAAACAGCCAGCTATTTCTGGGGGTGCCCATCATTGCTTATTCGATCCGGGCGGCGCAGGAAGCAGGACTTTTTGACGAGGTCATGGTCTCGACCGACGATGCCCAGATTTCGCAGCTAGCCCTGCAGTACGGGGCGGTGGTGCCGTTTGTGCGGTCGGACGAGACCGCCAATGACGTTGCGACTACGGCCGCAGTACTGACCGAAGTACTCAACGCCTATGCCCAGCGCGGGCAGCACTTCGACCGGGCCTGCTGCCTTTACGCAACCGCGCCTTTTGTCACGGCAACCAAGCTCCGCGCCGCCTTTGAGACGCTCGAAACGGGGGGCTTCGATACCGTGTTTCCGGTGGTGCGGTTCAGCTTTCCGGTGCAGCGGGCGGTTGTCTTTCAGAATGGTCGGCTTGCCTGGCTCGATCCCCAACATGCCCTGACCCGCTCGCAGGACTTGCCGCCGACTTTCCATGACGCCGGTCAGTTCTATTTTTTCAACGTTCCCCGCTTCCTTGAAACGGGCCAGTTGCTCACCAGGAACACCAGTGGTATCGAGATCTCAGAGCTTGAAGCCCAGGATATTGATACCCTGACCGACTGGCATCTGGCTGAATTGAAAGTCAGGTTACTGGCGCAGGCGGGTGCCTAGCAGGCACGCTGTCGACCGCTTTATCATTAGCTGTGATCAGAAGTAGCAGCGCGGCATTCATGTCGTAGTTTTGTGTCTCTACCCTACAGCTACCTTTCCTGTATGAAACGAATTCTCTTCCGGGCCGACGGCACTAGCCAGACGGGCATGGGCCACATCATGCGTAGCCTCGCACTGGCTGAAATGCTCGGCAATGAAGACAACCGCTTCGACCGCCGGTTTGCCAGTCAGCAGCCGTCGGAAGCCGTGTTGAAGCTATTCGCAAAGAAAGGTATTCCGGTAGTATCGCTGGCTACCAATAGCCTCGATGAATTTCTGAAGCAGGTTACCGCCGATGACGTGGTTGTGCTCGATGGGTATGCGTTCGACGAGGACTTTCAGCGGGCTGTTCGCCAACAAGCGCATAAACTCGTCTTTATCGACGACCTGATGATGGGCAAACAAGTCGCCGATGTCGTGATCAATCATGCGGGCGACTTAACTCCCGCCGATTACCAAACCGAATCGTATACCAAGTTGCTGCTTGGCGCGCCCTACGCGCTGGTGAATCCGGCGTTTCAGCAGAAAGCGCAGCCCAAAGATGGCGAGAACAAAGCGTTCGTGAATATGGGCGGGGCCGATCCGCATAATGTCAGCCGCGAGGTGGTCAAGATGCTGCTTAGCCAAAACTCAGAGCTACGGGTAACGGTGGTCCTTGGCCCGGCTAATCCGCACGCGGATACGTTTGCCGACTTACCAAAAGACCGGCTGAGCGTTCAGCATAACCTGTCGGCCAAGCAGATGGCCCGCGCCATTGGCGGCAGTGGGCTCAGTGTGGTAGCGGCCAGTACCATCGCCTACGAAGTGGCCACCATCAGCCGCCCCATGGTGATTATCCAGACCGCCGACAATCAGAGCCGACTCGTCTCGTTCATGCGCGACCGCCACCTGACGCTGGGCTGCGCTGACGCTCCCGCTCGCCCCCGATAAGTTGCAGGCTGCCGTCAGTAAAGCCCGTCTGACCCCCACGGTATTCAAGCAACGGCTCGTTTTCGACGGTAAAGCCGACGAGCGGTACCAGCAGTTGTTTACGCAGCTGTGTGAGTAAACCTTATCGGCGCAGTTTTTGTACCTTTATGTAAGAGCAACAGGCGACGACTATGGAACCATCACCGGAAAATCAGACGAACGACGAGTTTGGCTACCAGCGGTTTGCACTAACTGAACTGGCTTACGACCTTGTCAATAGCCTCACTGGTATCTATGCCCAACTTCGTTTTGCTGAACGGCAGAAAGCCGTACCTGACCAGGATCTGATCGGTCAATGGCAACGCCGCATTCACGAACTACAGGCGCTTTACAAACAAGGGGACTGGTCAGATATTCCTGTATTAGAGCAACTAATCACTGAGTTGACCAACGAGTATAGACAGCATAACTCAACAGAACAGAACCGTCCGATTAATGCAGCCAACCAGCGACCAACAACGGTACATACTCACTGAAGAAACCAACCAGTTGCTATTCGACGACATATGGCTGGATGTTGTGGAATTGTCAACACCTGTTGAAAACCCCACGGCTCTGTTCTTGGGCGGTCAATCGGGAAGCGGAAAAACGGGGTTGGCACAGTTTCATTCAAACCAGTTTGCCGATAGAGGTGGCGTTGTATTGATCAATTCAGATGCGCTACGGGAATACCATCCGACTTTTGCCGATTTACAACGAACAGACGCCGAACGGGCGTCTGTTTTAGTTAATCCCGATACCGTCATCTGGCAACGTAAACTGATTGACGTTGCTGTAAAAACAAAACGTAATCTGCTGCTCGATGGAACACTGGGCGGTGATTCAGTGCCCATTCTACAGACCATGCAACGCCTACATGGCGAAGGGTATTCCATCCAGATCAGCATTCTTGCTGTGCCTGCCTGGCAAAGCCGATTGGGTATATATAAACGATACGAGGATCAGGTGACGCTCAAAGGGTCGGGTCGTTGGGTTGGAATGGAAAACCATGATCGTCTATTTCGTGAGATTCCAAACACGCTAAGGCTGCTGGAGAGTGAACCAATTATTGACCAGATTCAGCTTTACGCTCGACCCAAAGATGCAGAACCACCTGCCTTGCTGTACGATAACGAACGCGTTAATGGCCAATGGAAACAGGCTCCGATGGCCACTGTCATGCTTTACAGCTATCGAAATCATTGGCCCACTGATGCACAAAGGATAGCGCATGAACGAACAGTGCTTGGCGTATTCCACCAATTGAGCATCCGTGGGGTGAACCAGGAGGCAATTGATAAGTTTCAAAAGGCAGTTGAGGTACCTAAAACACTGTTGCGGGTAGTTACTGCTGACGATGTAAAACGCTATTTCGATTGGGCCAACGATCCCGACACGAGGCAACAGTCGTTCAACTCAGCGCCTATTGCGTGGGAAAGCCACGAAGCCTGGTTTGCCCGAAAATTGGGTGATCCGAATGCACTATTACTGGTTTATGAATTGGAAAATAGTGAGCCATTTGGTCAGGTGCGTTTTGAGAAACAACCCGACGGCGAAGTGATCATTGGCGTGTCGATTGATAAGCTGTCTCGTGGGCGCGGGCTGGCTTCCCGACTGATTGCTAATGGCTGCGAGGTTTGCCGGACGGTATGGGGCAACGTACCTGTATCGGCCTACATTAAGCCTGACAACCAACCGTCGATTCGTGCCTTCGAGCGCGCCGGGTTCGTCTACTCGCACGAAAGCCGTAAATTTGGCGTTGAATCAGTTTGTTTAACGGTAGCTGGCTAACAAATCAAGGTTTGCTAACCCGCTCCTTTGAACGTTGGACTTTAGACATTGAACTACCCTTTCAGGCATGTTTCAACCCATCCAGGTTGCCAATTATAGTATTTCTCCACAGCATCGGCCATTTGTGATTGCCGAAATGTCGGGGAACCATAACCAGTCGCTCGACCGGGCGCTGGAACTGGTCGACGCGGCGGCGGCGGCGGGTGCCCACGCGCTGAAACTCCAGACCTACACGCCCGATACGATCACGTTCAATGGGCAGTCGGACGAGTTTTTTATTCGCGATAACCAGTCGCTCTGGGCCGATAAGAATCTGTACAAACTGTATCAGGATGCCTATACGCCCTGGGAATGGCACGGGCCGATTTTCGATCGGGCCAGGCAGCACGGTATGGTTGCGTTCAGTTCGCCCTTCGATACCACCGCCGTCGATTTTCTGGAGTCGCTGAACGTACCCCTCTATAAGATTGCCTCGTTTGAGAATACCGATCATATTCTGCTAAAGAAGGTAGCCAGTACGGGTAAGCCCGTGATTATGAGTACGGGCGTTGCCACGGTAGCCGACATCGCCGAGTCGGTGAAGGTGCTGCGCGATCATGGCTGTACGGAGCTTATCCTGCTCAAATGCACCAGCACCTACCCCGCCACGCCCGAAAGCACCAACCTGCTCACGATTCCGCACATGAGCCAGTTGTTCAACGTACCGGTGGGCCTGTCTGACCACACCATGGGCATTGGCGCGTCGGTGGCGGCAACGGCGCTGGGTGCGGTGGTGATTGAAAAACACTTTACGCTCAGAAGGGCCGACGGTGGTGTCGATTCGGCGTTTTCATTGGAGCCGGACGAACTGAAAAGCCTGGTTGTGGAATCGGAACGGGCTTTTCTGGCGATGGGTCAAATTAGCTACCTGCCGACGCTGAAGGAGCAGAAAAGCCTGCAATTCAAACGGTCGCTCTACGTGGTGCGCGACATGGCGGCGGGTGAGGCGTTTACGCCGGAAACCGTTCGCAGTATCCGACCGGCCAACGGCCTGCACACCCGGCATTACGACGAAGTGCTGACCAAAACCGCCACCCAGGCAATTACGGCCGGTACTGCGCTGTCGTGGGAGTTAACGAACTAAAACATGTTGCCACTCCGACGAGTTGACCGATAACAGAATTGGTACAGACCCGCAACCGCTAACACTTATACGACTTTGGCAAAGAAGAAACCTACCCCCGCAAACCCCGATGAGCAGGAAAAGCCACGGGTTCATAAAGAGCTTGAAGGGTTCAATATCGAGATCAATTCGTTTGGCGAGATTGTAACCAGCTTCGAGATCGACAAGATTAACCAGTTCCTGAACCGGACGGTTGACGATAAGAAACTGCGTCACCGCGACGATCTGAAAACCCTCAAAGGCGAAGCGCCCGACGCCGATGGTGAGGAGGATAGTCACGGATGAAGACGATGAGGAAAAGCTCTTCGACGATACCGACGATATCTTGCCTGATCCGGAGAAATAGGCAAACTAAGGTGTTTAAAAATTGCTTGACGCGGGGCCCTTCGACTCCGCTCAGGGTGACAAGACAACTCAAGTTTGTTAGCTAACAAACATGAGTCGAATTGTCACCCTGAGCGGAGTCGAAGGGCCCAGCGTCAGCAATTTTTACTTGCAATCACTCCCGCTAACAACGGGTAAAAATCACCAGCTTTTAGCTTGCATGATTCAGTCGTCAGGCTATATGGAACGAAGAGAGTTTATCCGAACTACCGGGCTACTTGGTGGAGCTTATGCGCTGGCTGGTTCGTCGGTAATAGCAACGCCGGTAGGGTTGTCTGCCAGCAGCGCTCCGGCCGAGGCTTATTGGCTCGATGGGCCCATGCGGTGGGCACAACTGGCTTTTGTGGAGCGTGACCCCGGCCATTACGACCCCGATTTCTGGCTGGCTTACTTCAAGCGCATTCATGCCGATGGGGCCCTGCTGAGTGCCGGTGGCGTGGTGGCTTTTTATCCGACAAACATTCCGCTGCATCACCGGAGCGATTTCCTGGGCAATTCCGATACGCTGGGTTATCTGGTCGAAGGCTGCAAAAAGCAGGGCATGAAGATCATGCTTCGCACCGACCCACACGCCGCCCGGCAGAATGTGTACGACGCCCATCCCGACTGGATCGCTGTAACCGCCGACGGGCAAAAGCGGCGGCACTGGGCCAATCCGGCGCTGTGGGTAACCTGTGCGCTGGGTCCGTACAACGCAGAGTTTATGACCCAGGTGAACGGGGAAATCATGGAGCGGTACCAGCCCGAAGGGATCTTCTCGAACCGATGGGCAGGGCACGACATCTGCTACTGCGAGCATTGTACCCGTAATTTCAACGCCGCTACTGGCCTGGCACTCCCCCCAAAGATCGACCGGCTCGACCCGACCTACCGCAAATGGGCCGACTGGCGGATGAAGCGGTTACGGGGAGTGTGGGCCTTGTGGGACGCCGAGATTCGCAAAAAACGACCCACGTCCCGCTTCATTCCCAATGGCTTTCCCGACAAAATAGTGACGGGCAGAGAAGCCGATCTGTTCTTTGCCGATCAGCAGGCCCGCCGCGGGCTGACGGCGCCCTGGGCAAATGGAAAAGGGGCGAAAGAACTACGCTCAACGCTGGGCATGAAGCCGCTGATCGGCATATTCAGCGTGGGAATTGAAGAAGAGTTTCGCTGGAAAGATTCGGTACAGAGCGATGCCGAAATCCGGATCTGGGTGGCCGAAGGTACCGCCAACGGCATGCGCCCCTGCTTTGTGAAATTTGGCGGCGACATCTACGACAAGCGCTGGATGGAGGCCGTGGCTAAGCTGTACGAAGGCTATCACAAAAATGAAAAGTACCTGCGCAACACGGCCTCGATGGCCCGCGTCGGCGTGGTGTATTCCGAGCAGACCGATCGTAATTATGGCGGTAAACCCTGGCAGCAGAAAAGCGGCGACCATCTCGATGGTATTTACCACACTCTGGTAGAGAGCCGGATTCCGTTCGATATGGTCAATGACCGCCTGCTGACGCCCAACGATCTGAACCGGTTCAAACTGCTTATTTTACCCAATATTGCTGCCTTGTCCGACGCGCAGTGCCAGCCAGCTACAGGCGTTCGTGGAGCAGGGCGGGAGTCTGGTGGCCACGTTCGAGACCTCACTGTATGATGAGGAAGGCAACCCGCGCGCTGACTTCGGTCTGGCCGGTTTGTTTGGCGTTTCGTATGGCAAGAAGGTAGAAGGCCCCATGCGGAACAGTTACCTGCAACTGCGCCACGAGGCAAAAAACAGCCAGACCAGGCAGATTCTGAAAGGGCTGGATGATACGCCCCGCATTATCAACGCGATCTACAAAGTCGATGTAAAGCCGACCGCCTCCTTCCCCAGCCCCGTTACGCTCATTCCCACGTACCCGGACCTGCCCATGGAAGATGTATACCCCCGCGTGGCCGAAACCGATACGCGGGAGCTGTACCTGCGGCAGGTTGGCAAGGGGAGGGTGGCCTATATTCCCGGCGATCTGGACCGGTCTTTCTGGCAACTGCTGGCTACCGATCATGGACAACTGCTGGGCAACGTCATTAACTGGGCGCTCGATGAAGAACCGGTTGCCACCATCACGGGGCCGGGCGTTATCGATGTCAACGTCTGGCGGCAGGCAAACTCCATGACCGTCCACCTGGTCAACCTCACCAACCCCATGATGATGAAAGGGCCTTTTCGGGAGCTGATCCCCGTTGAGGCAACAGGTTACCGTTCCCGTTCCGAAGGGTGCCAAAGTGACAGCCGTTAAGCTGCTTATGAGCGGGCAGAAGCCTGCCTTCCAGGTCAAGAACGGAAAAGTGACCGTGACCGTACCCAGGGTTCTCGACCATGAAATCGTGGCGCTGGATTTGGCATGATGTTATGCGACGGCGAACCGCTCCTCACGTCGGGATGACAAAAATGCTGCTATTTAACACTCTCTACCAATCATGATCTGGAAACAAGTTATTGATCCGTTCAACAATATCGCGTTGTCTGTGCTGGTGGCGTTGGTGCCAATCCTGTTCATCTTCTGGGCGTTGATTATCCGGAAAATGAAAGGCTACCAGGCCAGTTTAATCGCCATGGGTATCGCCATGCTGATCGCTGTGCTTGTCTACGGCATGCCCGTGCAACTGGCCCTTTTGTCGGCGGTTCACGGAGCGTTGTACGGCCTGTTTCCTATTTGCTGGCTGGTGATCATGGCGGTCTTCCTGTTCAATATTACCGTGAAAAGCGGCCAGTTCGAGATCATTAAACACGTCATGGCGTCGATCACGTCTGACCGGCGGTTACAGGCCCTGTTAATTGCCTTCTCGTTCGGCTCGTTTCTGGAAGGCACGGCTGGGTTTGGTGCCCCCGTTGCCATCACGGCGGCCATGCTGGTCGGGTTAGGGTTCAATCCGCTGTATGCGTCGGGTATCTGTCTGATTGCCAACACGGCTCCGGTGGCGTTTGGCTCCATCGGTATTCCCATCACGGTGGCCTCGCAGGTGTCGGGCATTCCCGAAATGCCCATTTCGCAGATGGTCGGGCGGACATTACCCATCCTGTCAGTCATGCTGCCGTTCTACCTGGTCAGTATTATTGCCGGGGTCAAAAAAGCCTGGGAAGTAGGCCCGGCCGTGGCGGTGTCTGGTATTTCGTTCGCCCTGCTTCAATATGCCTCGTCGAACTTTCTAGGGCCCGCGCTGCCCGATGTGATTGCGGGGTTGGGCTCCATCATCTGCCTGATGGCCTTCCTGCGGGTCTGGAAACCGAAAACCATCTGGCGGTTTGCCAATGAACCCGCCGCTACGGTCAACGCCGACATCAGCTACACAACCGCGCAGGTCATCCGGGCCTGGTCGCCGTTTATCGTTCTGACGATCGTCATTATTGCCTGGGGGTTGCAACCGATCAAAGATGTCCTGAATTCGGTGGGAATGGTTCAGTTCGAGTTTCCGGGGCTGCACAACGCTATTGTCGGCGGCGAAGGCAAGCCCCTGGCCAAGCTATTCAAGGTCAACTACCTGTCTGCGGCAGGTACGGCAATTCTACTGGCAGCGCTGATCGCCATTCCGCTGGTTGGGCTCACCTACCGGGAAGGGGTGAAGGTGTTTGGCGCTACGCTGAACCAGCTTAAATTCCCTATCCTGACCGTGGCTGCTGTGCTGGGCTTTGCCTACATCGTCAACGATTCGGGAATTACCCTGACGCTGGCCGCGGTATTGGCCAATACGGGCGTTCTGTTTCCGTTTTTTGCGCCCGTACTGGGCTGGCTGGGCGTTTTCATCACCGGCTCCGATACGTCGGCCAATGCGCTGTTCAGCAAGCTTCAATACGCCACGGCCCAGTCAATCGGGGTTGATCCGGTGGTGACGGTGGCCGCCAATGTGTCGGGCGGGGTGGTTGGCAAAATGATTTCGCCCCAGTCGATCGCTGTGGCGGCGGCGGCCGGTAATCTGGTGGGGCAGGAGTCGCAGTTGTTTCGCTTCACGGTGAAGCACAGCTTTATTATGCTGCTCATTATCTGCTTCATTACGCTGGCTCAGGCCTATGTGATCAAATGGATCATTCCTGTCTACGACACCGTGAGCAGCACAAACGTGACGGCTGTTCCTGACCTGGCCAGGGGTTACACGTACCTGATTATACTCCTCATCTTCCTGGGCAGTTTAGTGTCAGCTATTCTGCTAGCGGCCCGGAAAAATAAACCGGCCTCAACGCCTGCGTAGCGCGAATCAAGTTCCTTTTCAGGATAAACCCTATCCGCAGAGGTAAACGCTAGTCAGCGAATCTGAACGTTACTCACCGTTGCCGACTCGATCTTGTCCGGATTATGCGAGCAGATAAACAGCCCAACGGCCACGTCATTGGCCAGATTGCCCATGTCGTGGCTCCCCACCAGTTGAAGTGGCATGCCTTTTGGGGCGGCCCGCATGGTATAGGTGGTCCCTTTGCGCTCCAGCTGCACCGTTTGCACGTTCTTTTCGGGAAAGAAAATCTCATCTTCCGGGTCGCGCATGGCATCACCTTTGGCCACGCGCCACTGCAATACCGTCAGCCCATCGCCATGTAAGACCGCACTCAGGTGAGACGCATCGTCGGCCATCGACTCGCGCACCATCCAGCCCACTTTGCGGTGTGGATCAGTACCAGCGCCCACGAACTCAAAATCAGCCGTGGCGGTGAAATCGCCTTTCAGGGTTTTGAACAGGTATTGGAATTCATCCCGCTTGAACCAGATGTTATAGCCCGATCCGGTCAGCGTATAGGTCTTGGCCTTTTTGTCGTACCGCGACGAACCCGCCAGTTTCGGAGTACCAATATCCTGGCTATTCGTAAAGTCGCCAATGCGTTTGGCAGGGGCAAAGCTGATGAGCAGGGCAACGCCGAGAATGGCGGGTAGTACTGTTTTCATGCGTAAAGTGGTTGGAATAGGGTAGGTTGGGTACGTTGCTTTGATAAGGCTGTAGGAGAGTTAACACGCTAAAAAATAAACAGCTTCTTCCGCCTGTAGAGTCTCGGCAGGTCAGTTTCGAAAACGGTGTACGGGTCCTGGTAAAACTGCATGAAGTCAGCTACACTCGCCTGACCCGGATACGGGGCGTAATAATGCGTTGGGCTGCGGGCATCATTCCGCCAGACGAGTACATAAGCCAGCTTCAGTTTTTCGGCTTTCAACGCCTTCAGCAGCGTATTGGTCCACCAGGTAGTGTCGGGAATCGACTCCAGGCCTGTTTCTGTAAAGGCAGCCAGTTTACCCGCTTTTTCGGCGTAATCAGATACGATCTTGAGTTTGTTGATGCCCGCCTGCACGTTGTATCGGCCGTTTCGGCCAAAGTCGGCATAGTTATCGACCCCCACCATATCGACCCAGTCATCGCCGGGGTACCGGTCCAGGTACTCCGCTTCAGTTTTAAACAGGCAGTCGGGCGAGAAGGTGTAGATGAAGTTATGTACCTGTAGACTGTCGCGCAGGTACGTTACCGTGAATCGCCAGAGGGAGGTAAACTCTTCCCGCGAGCAATGCGGCTTGCCCCACCAGAACCAGCCGCCGTCGAACTCATGGTAGGGTCGGAACAGCATGGGCACAAGTTTACCATCTTTGCCTTTCGTGGAATTGGCTAAATCGGCTACGGTCTTCAGAATAGCCTTGTACTGGTCATGGTGCGACCCGCCCGGTATCAGGTTTGCTACCGCCGGGGCCGATACGGAGTCTTTCCAGTAGAAGCCCGTTTTTGGCGTAACCGGATTCGAGAAATGCCAGGCAACGGTCGTTACCCCACCCCGGTCATAGGTGTCGGCAATCTGTTTGCGCAACGACGCCTTTGTGCGCTCTACGGCCTCGGGGGGCCTACCCGACAGCCCACTAAAGTCAACGCCAATGACGGCCGGATGCGACCCGCTCACCGATTTTACATCCGATCGGTTGGCTTCGCCCGTCCAGCCATGCCCATACTCGGTGGCATGCTGGTGGCCGAACATGATGTGCTTCCGCGACAGTTTACTCAGGTTATGGTACAGGGCGTTTGTTTCTCTGGTTGCGTCCCGGTCGATCAGCGCAGGCCTGGGCGCCGTATAGCCAACCGTAGCGACAAGCAGGCTTGTGAGTAACGCGAGTCTGTTGGCCAGTGGAAAATAACTGGGTAAGCGCATAGTGTAAAAAATAGGTTGTTCGAAATCGTTGAATGGCGTATTGCTGTCGCAGGCGTAGCCCCCTACCGTCCCGATACCGCCATTGATGCGTCTTTCTTGAAAAGCATCCAGTCGATGAGCAGTATGTTTTTGTCTTTAGCCTCCTCGTTGCGGAAGACAAAGTATATGTCATTCAGCCCGTTGGTGCTGCTGATCGGGGCCGTGACCGTTTGCCAGACCGGTCCGCGTGGGCTACCCGCCGGAGCCTGTACCGAAGACACGGTAGCTGTGCCAAGCAGTTTACCCGTCGGCGACTGCGTACGTACCTCAATGCGGCCACCCCGTCCGCCAACCGCTGCGGCGTTAAACGCCAGTTCGCTGATGGCGGTGAGGTCAATGCCTTTGAAAGCGATGAACGAACCGTCTTTGATGTCGCCAACCCAGCTCTGGGTGCTGCCGTCCTGATGTTTGCGGTCAACGCCGGTGCCCAGCTCATACGCCTCGGCCTGCACGCGTGGGTTCCGCAGAATAAGCAGTTTGCGGCCTGTCAGCGGACCAGTAATGGGGTTTCCTTTGTCGGTGTAGCTAGCCGAAATAACGTAGCTGCCCGTTTCGTTGCCACCCACATGCTGCGTAAGGGGATACGTTCCCTGAAGGGGCAGGCTTTTGGGGGCTACATCCGTCAGTGACAGAATGTAACGGACCATCTCGCCCGTTTCCTGCTCGGTATGCTGTGGATGGGCCGACATGACGTTTTTGCCCCAGTTGCCGTTGCCGCCCATGACGATCTTCTTCGCCAGCATATCCACCGCCGATTCACCCGCCGGATAATACCGTTTCGAGACTTCCATCAGCGAGGGCCCGATCGACTTGGCGCTCATGGAGTGGCAGGCTTTGCAATCGCTGTTGTTCAGCAGCTCTTTACCCCGCAGGTTTTTCACCATGCCATCGCCAGCGTTCTGGTTCGAGGTCAGCAGGGCGAGGTCTTTGCCTTCGGCGAGGTAGTCGACCGCAAACTTCACCTGCTTAGACACAATCCCTTTGTTCAACGCGCCATCTTCCTTGTCTTTCACCGATACCGCATACGCCAGGGGCGTTTTGTCGAAATAGAAACTCCGGTTGCCTTTGATCGCTACATCGACCTGCGGCATTTCATTGCCGACTTTAATCGTCAGTTCGGTGGTCGATTTCTGGCCTTCCCCATCGGTTACGGTCAGTCTCGGATGGTACACGCCCGGTTTGGTATAGGTGAATGAAGGCGCTACAGCCGTTGATTTCTGCCCGTTACCCGATTCCCACTGGTACGTAATGTTGTCGCCCCGGTCATAATCGAACGACTCTCTGGCCGACAGCGTGGCCGTAAGCGGAGCCGCCCCAACCGTTTTCGACGCGCTCACTTTCGCCACCGGGCGACGGTTGCCGTCGGTGTATTCGATGCGGATCAGCTGCGAATCCGGGTTGCGGGCGAAGTAGTTAGCCCCGTAAGCCAGCACGTACATGGCACCATCTTTTCCAAACTTCATGTCGATCGGCTTGGAGATAAACGTCGTCGGTAGAAACGACTCGATCTGCCGCAGGTCGCCGTTGTCGGCGTAGGTCAGGACCTTGATCCAGTTGCGGGCCCATTCGTAAATGAACTGCTTGTTGTTGTAATAGGCCGGGAATTTCACCGATGATTTGTAGTCATTGGCGTAATAAAACGGCCCCGCCATAGCCGACCGTGAACCCGTACCCAACATCGGAAACTCCGCCGACTTGTCGTAGGGGTACCAGATCATCGCTTTTTGCGCGGGGGGTAACGCCTTGGGGCCGGTATTGTTTGGCGATTCGTTGACGGGCTGATCGGGATTGTAAAGCGGACCGACCTTGTTGGTGGCGAAATCGAATTTCGCGTACGGCTTGTTGTCACCCACGAAATACGGCCAGCCGTAATTGCCCGGTTGGCGGGCCTGATTCCATTCGTCCTGGCTCTTCGGGCCACGCTCATTGGCTACGCCGCCGTCTGGGCCTACGTCGCCCCAATACAGGAATCCGCGCTTATCCATCCAGATCCGGTAGGGGTTCCGCGCACCCATCACGTAGATTTCGGGCTTGCCTTTCGAGCCATCCTTAGGAAACAGATTGCCGTCGGGAATGGTGTACGAACCGTCGGCTTCTACATGGATACGGAGAATTTTACCCCGCAGGTCATTGGCGTTGCCCGATGATTTCTGCGAATCGAAGGGCGCACGGCCGGGGCGTTCATCGAGCGGTGAAAAACCATCCGACTCTTTAGAACTGGTATTGTCGCCGGTCGACAGGTAGAGGTTGCCGTCTGGTCCGAAATACACGTTACCGGCCGAGTGGCAGCAGGTTTCGCGCTGAACCGGCACCTGGATCACAATTTTCTCGGACTTTAGTTGCAGGCTATCGCCGGTAAATACGAACCGCGACAGGTTCTGCACGGGTTTTGACCCAACCGGCGAGTAATACAGATAGACGTAGTGGTTCTGGTCGAATTTGGGGTCCAGCTCCATGCCCAGCAGGCCGTCTTCGTAGTTACCGGTGATGTGAACGGGCAGCTTGTTGATCGTTTTGGTCGCCTTGGCCGTGGGGTCATACAGCTTGATCATACCTTTGCGCTCCACGAATAGCACCCGCCCGTCCGACAGCACTTCCATCTCAATCGGCTCGTCCATGAACGACTCCAGGATGGTCGACGTAAAGCGGTTTTCTTCCGGCACGCGGTTGGTATGCGCCTGGCGGTAGTTCAGCGCGGTACCTTCCTGTACGAACTTCACCCCCTCTACAATCGACTTGGCCAGGTTCTCGTCGGCGAGTCCAGCAGTGCCGGTGGTCATGTAGAAAACCCGACCGCCGTCAAACGATTTGCCCACGGAGAAGGGAGCCTGCGTTGGCTGAATCTGGTTGGCAGCCAGCATATCCTGGTACCAGGCCCACTGGTAGTTGGTGAACCCGAGCGTGTTGATTAGGCCCAGGCCACCACCCGCCTGCACAAACCGTTCGATATCGGCCTGCTGGTTGGTGAAGAGTACATCCTGCGAGGTATTCAGGAAGATCACCGCCCGGTAATTTTTGAGCGAATCGTCAACGATGTAGTCGGCGTTCGTTGTCGTATCGACCTCGATGCCTGCCTTCTCCGTCAGGGCCATCAACGTGCCCGCCGCTGCGGCTGCTGCTGGTTGATTATCGACGTTTTTCGAGAAGATAAGCACCCTATCGGCCTTACGGCTGGTCCAGCTCATCAGGATCAGCAGCAGGAAGGCGCTGAACGCTGAGGTGATGAGTGAGCGGAATGAATTTTTGCTGGTAAGCATACTTAGGATAAGGGAAATAATTAGTTGGTATTGGGTTTTGCCCCCCGCCCTAAAGGGTACCCGCTGGCGCATTCTAGCTCCGCGTTAACGTACTCCTGCGCCAGCGGGCTCCCTTTAGGGCGGGGGGCGCTGCCGCGGGGCTAAGCCGAAAAAATCAATCAAACTTCGCCGTTGCGGTTACGCCGGGCCAGGTATCGGTGCGGAAAGAGTTAGCGGGTAATCCATCCGAACTGAACAGGTTGGCGTCTTCCGGCGCGTCGGACCAGGCATACCGGACGGCCACTGGTTGCTGAACCCTGGGGTGTGTTACCACAACCGTATTGCCCCTGATTTCAGCGTTGGCATAGTGAAAAACCTTGTCGGCACCGGCAATCTCGAAACCTTTTACGTAGCCGTATTTATCCTTCGCCATCAGCCCACCGTCTGCGTTCTTAAACTGGACGATGGCCCTGTTACCGTCGTAAGAAACCCCCGCAAACATGGGCGAACTGTAATTGACTTTTTGTCCGTAATCCTGTGCCAGAGCGTTCAGGGCCAGGCGGTGGGCAACGTCCTGCTTGTTGGTTGGGTGAATGTCTTTCGGGTTACCAACGTCGGTAATCACCGCCATACCGGTTTTGGGCAGGCTCAGCGTCATGGTCTGGGCTTCGCGCAGTTCGGCCCAGCCACTACCCTGATTGCTGTTCTGGTTAGGGCCATATCCGGTCAGTTGCACAAAGTAGAACGACATGTCCTGACCGAACTTCTGCCGCCAGTCGTTGATCAGCAGCGGGAACGATTGCCGATACTGGTACGATCGGCCGGCATTGGTTTCGCCCTGATACCACAGCACACCGCGCATGGCCATCGGCTCCAGCGGGGCAATCATGGCGTTGTAAATGCTGATCGCTACGTTATTCATAAACCGCTTATACTCGTGCTTTTCCGCGAAAGCAGGCCTGATATACCAGTCATTGGCCAGGCTAATCCGTTGCTGATTGTCGGCTACATATACATCGTTCGCCGATCCTTTCAGCCCTGGTCCGTACCAGCCTGGGTTGACCATGCTGCCCAGTTTCATGATCAGTTTGTTCGGGCCCGCCTTCCAGGTACCTGCCGACAGAGTGATTTTCCGTACGCCCTGCATCACGCCCTCAAACACCAGCTTGCCGTTGATATAAATCTTGTTCGGGCTATCATTTTCGGCGAGGGCCAGCGTGGTTTGCGCATTGACCATCTCGTCGGGGATGTCCACGATTCTGGCCATGTAGCCCTGACCCGCAAAACCGCGCATGCCTTTCCAGTCCCATTGGCCCATCGCGTCTGTTTTGTGCCAGCTGGGGAAATCGTAGCTGGGGTCGAGGTACCTGGCTTCGTCGGCGGCGGTCAGGTTGGTCGGTATACCCATACTAGTACGCAGTTTCAGATCGGTAAGGCTGTCGGCTGCCTGCCAGTTGGTGGGCAGGGTCTGAGCAATGGGGCGAAGTTCATCATTGGTCATCATGCCTTCCTTGCTGATCCACCCCTCTACCTGCGAACCACCCCAGGACGAATGCACCAGACCAATCGGGATATTGAGCTTCTGGTATAGCTCGCGGGCGAAAAAGAAGCCGATGGCCGTAAAGTCACCGACCGTTTCGGATGAAGCAATTTTCCAGTCGCCCGCCTTTAGCTCCTGCTGTGGTGTCAGCGCCACTTCGTGCTCAACCCGGAAATGGCGGATCTGCGGAAAGTTGGCGTTCTTTTTCTCCTTCGCAAAATTATCGGCCTGATTGACCGCCCACTCCATGTTCGACTGACCCGAGCAGAGCCATACTTCACCAATCAGCACGTCGCCTGCCTGCGCACTACCCGACTTCGCCGTCACCGTCAGCGTATGCGGGCCACCTGCTTCCAGCGGCGAAAACCGGACCAGCCACTTGCCATTGGCATCGGCTTTGGCCCGTTGCGTCTGCCCAGCCAGCGTCACGTTCACGGCTTCGCGTGGCTTGGCCCAACCCCATACCGGAATAGGTTGCTGACGTTGCAGCACCACATGGTCAGAGAAAAGCCGGGCCATGCGTACCTGCCCAAAGGCGGCAATATTGACAAGCAGTAAGACGAAAAGCGAAAAACGGGTTTTCATAGGGGCATTGGTTGGTAATTCAGGTTTGCTCCGGCGGGGGGGCTACGCCACTATTTCCGTGCGGTAGCACCGCCCACCTTGCTCTGAATGGCTTCGAGTGCGGTGGCCAGGTAAACCAGCGGGGCGTTCCAGTTGATGGCAATTTCGTTGGAGGCGTAGGAACAGTCACTGTCGAGAAACACCTCGTCGGCAACTGTCGTGGTGTAGCCCGCGCACTTGTCCTGACGGGCGGCGTTGGCGTTGGTACCACCCGACAGAAGACCCGGAACGGGGGCGTCGATCCCATCGGCCACGGATGGCCGGTGATGCGGATGCATGGGCGTTTTGCTGCCGAAGCCCGTCACGAAGGAGTAACCAACGGGATTCCGGCCCAGCAGGTAATCCATATTGGCGAGGGCGGCATTCAGGTATGTCTCGTCGTTCGTGAGCCGATACGCCTGGAGCAGAGCAATGCCCTGGTTGGCGGCTACAGCACTGCTGCCCCAGATGTAATCGCTGGCGGCTTTGCCCATCGGTGTTTGAAACGCCTGTTTGTCGACATCCTGCCGAAGTTGATCGGCTAACTGAACGAGATGGCTTTTCAGTTTCGGCAACTCCTGTTTGCCGCGTGGCGTCAGCTGGCCACTCAGGCGGGCCAGCGAATAATACGCCAGGGTACGTACCTGCGGCCATGAAGGCAATGACGTTTTGTCGTCGGGATAAAGATTGACCGCTGTGTAATACGTGTCGTCTTTGGTGGTCAGGTAGAGTTCGGCGGCGGCCCAAATCCATTCATCGCTGGCATCGCGGTCGCCGTAGGTGCCGGTCACCACGTCGGGCTCAAATTCCCTGTTCATCGCATCCTGGTTATACAGCGCGTTCGGATTTAGTTTCGCCCAACCCCAGGCCCGAACGGCAGCGGCGGTGCACGAATCTGCCAGACCCGGCAACTCCCGGTTGTAACTTTTGAAAATACGGCCCGCCTGCGCCATAACGGCCGCGAAATCGAGGGCCGCCGTGACGCTTTTCTGCACTACGTACCGGTCTTTTGTGGTTTTGTCCGGCATTTCCATTCCGTCGAACCGGGCGTTGGTTAGTTTGTGGTAAACACCCCCATCGGCCGGGTCCTGCATGGTCATCATCCAGCGGAGGTTCCACAGCGACTCGTCGAGCAGATCGGGCAGCTTGTTTCTGCTTTCGGGAATGTTGGTGACCAGCGTCCGGCAGAAGTCGGGAAAATCTTCGTAGAGCGAGAGCAACGTACTCATCGAAATACCCGAATTCACAATGTATTTGTTGTAATCACCGGCATCGTACCAACCCCAGGGCGACGAAATGGTGGTGCCAGCCGGGCGGGTAGCCGAAGCGGCCGACGGGTGAATCAGCACGCGGGTGTCGGGGTGACCTGCCGGGCGGTGCCATTGACCGGCGAATTGCTCGGGCAGCCCGGTCGATGCGCGTTGGTAGTAAAATCCTTTCAACGAACCAATGGCCACCTCGCGGTGAACGGCCGGCCGTATGGCGAACGGGTAGGATTGCCCCAGCCCCGGTACGGTCACAACAAACGTACCGGCCGAGCGAAGGGCCGAAAAGTCGGCGGTACGGGCGGTTTTGCCGGAAATAGCGTTTTTGCGCGGCTCGCTCAGCGTACCGGAGAAGACCACTTTTCTGCCGTCGGCGGTGGTGACCTGAAACGGGCCGCTCTGTTCACCCACGATGATGGCCACTTTGGCGGCGTTCGGGTAAAATCCGATCTGATTCAGCCGAATCAGGTCAGATACCGATTGCGCCTTGGTCTGGGTAACGAGCAGCAGGCAGCCGGCAATAAGCTGGAAGCGTAAGAAGGATAATGTCGGGTGCATCAGTCAGGTGGTCAGGAGCAGTTGAGGCGTTTACACCTGCGAGTAAGGCGTTGGCTCCAGGAAAACCCGGACGATATTCGACACGGTATTGGCGTATTCAGCGGCACCCGAAATCCGTTTCCAGTCGGGGTTAGTGCTGAATTGCTTCCAGTTCGCGTCGCGCTCGGCCAGGTCTTTGAAGGTGAGCATATACGTGAGGCAGGGCATATTTTCTCCCGCCACCACTTCCCCGAAGAAGACCGGATTAAGCTTCGTGGTGTAGAAAACAGGTAGCTCGTCCATGTTGAACATTTTCACCTTCCGCCGAACGGCATCTTCCGAATAGCCTTCGTAGGTACGTAGTTCAAAAATCCGGCTTTCCTGTTTGGGAACCACCAGGGCTGGTAACGCATCGAATGCCGTCAGAATCGTGGTCGAGTACCGAACGTACGGCGCTTTATCGACGGGCAGGGCGTCGTATTTGGTCCGTGCCTCCGTGTAGGCCGAATCGGCCGCCAGCCGGGTAGCCGATGTGCCGTAGGCTTCCCAGGAGGCATGCGGTATCAGGACGTAGGTTTTGGCCGGTTCGGTTTTACCCATTTCGCTAAATACGCCGACGTTTTTCACGCCCAGCCGGTTGAGGGCGGGAATGAGGCCTTCTCTCAGGTAGTTGCCCAGATTACCGGGCGACACGTTGTGGCCGAATTCATAGACCCTTAATTCATACACCTGTTTTTGGGGAGCCGCCGGGGCGGTGGAAGCGTTCACCTGACCAGTTGTCAAGGCGGCGGAAGTAGCCAGCGAGGCCGCTACAAATTGTCTTCTTTTCATTTGAGGTTAGAAATACGTTAGCAAACCAGAGCAACGGCCGACCTTCCCGGTCTTTTCTGTAACAAAGAGGCTGACTACTGACCTGTTACCAGCCTTCGTATTACCGATAATCAAACCGTTCAGACTCATTACGCTGGTTGGCGGCAGGGTGCCTGGTTATGGAATTGAAAGCCACCTTAATTGGCCCTATACTCATAGTGAAATGTACGGACATGTATCGGTGCCAGCCTCATCAGCGGCCGTTCTGCCCACCCAGTTTATTGATAACAACACGTTGCCACAAACTAACTAAATTGACTTTTTACCATCAAAAGTAGGATTGCGTTAGGGTTAAATCCATACCGGAAACCCTACTCACGTAAAATTCAGGGAAAACCCTAAGCCTGAGCTGCCTGCCTGAAAAGCACACAAAACCAAGCCTACTCTATCGGACGGTAGGAGATTAGGGCGGTCACTGACCGAGGCGTTGCCCTGCGCCTGTCGAGCAGTGCCCAGCCCAGGGAGATGGCTACTTCGCCATAGCGTGCAGGGAGTCTGGTGACAGCACTCACAAAATAGCGGTGAGGGTCCGGGTGGTCTTGCCGGTTGGTTTGGTCAATACCAGGTCTCGACTACTACCACTACAGGGGATGGAATAGGGGACGGAACCATATTTGTTTCAATAAACACCAATAAACAAAAAACGCTAACTCGTTGAAAGTTAGCGTTTTTGTCTTTTTTCGTATTCCGTCAAATACTGAAAATGTGCTCCCGAAGGGATTCGAACCCCTATCGTCGGTACCGGAAACCGAAATTCTATCCATTGAACTACGGAAGCAGATACAGGCCCAACCAGCCAGTTGGCCTTGTTTGGGAGTGCAAATATAGCGGAACTGCCGGGTTTAGCGCAAGTGCAAACCGGAAAAAGCCGCAATAGATCCGCTTTCTACAAGCGTTTCATGGTCTCATAATCGCCTGTCCTTTGCAGATACAGGAAGTGAATCAGCAGCCCGTTTACGTTATTGACAAGCTTGTGCGCTTCCGGAATGGTAGCGATGACGGATGTAATTCGCTCAAGCTCAGAATCACTGTCCATTTTGCGGAGGTGAAACTGCATAATCTCGGCGCGGGGCATGGTCTTCTCCACAAAATAGTAGTGCATGGCCTCATCGCTGGTGCCGGTGCTGGGGTACCACAGGCGCGGATTCAGCTTTGTGAGTTCGTCCGGGCTGATACTCAGGCCAATCTCTTCGCCTACCTCGCGGGCAGCGGTGTCGGTGGGGTCATCGTCCGTGTCGACCATACCGGCCGGGTGTTCGTACGTCTGTGACCCATCGGAAATGCGGCGCTGCCGAACGAGCACCACAAATTTTTCGCCTGTTTTATCATCGATCAGGCAAACGAGCACGGAGGCAGCGTGGCCTTTCAGGAAGCATACGGGGGGAATCTTGTCGCCTTCGGGGGTATCGGCGTCGACGGTGAGCATTGCGAAGAGAACTTCACCATTATGGCGGCGGCGGATGAAATGATCGCTAATTTTGTGGATGGTCAAGCCGTTGAGTTCGAGCTGCTTTTTCCAGAATTTGAATTTTGGGGCATCGTGTAACTGTTCCATAGTATTGATCCAAAAGACGCTATCGGTGGCGTCTTCACGCGCATTATGCTCTCAAAGATACTGATTGGCCTAGTGGTCTTCCTGGTTGTGTTGGTACTGGTGGCTATGCTGATTGGCTACCTGGTCTCGGCCCCGCAGTACAAAGGTCCCGTCAGCGATCATTTCAACGGAAAAACATTCTTTACGCCCGGTGCCGAGCAGCCCCGTGGCCTGTCGGATGTAATCAGGTGGCAGCTCAATCATGACATCAGCGAACCCTGGCCCGCCTACCATAACGATCCGGTGGGCAACATACCTGACAAGCAGGTGTTGGCCAGTGCCGATTCAACCCAGCCTTCTCCCGTCCGGGTCACCTACGTCAACCATTCGACGATGCTGCTGCAATTCGACGGGCTAAACGTGCTGACCGATCCGATCTATGAAAAACGGGTCAGTCCGTTCCAGTTTATTGGCCCCGCCCGCAACTGCCCGCCCGGTATTCGCTTCGACGACCTGCCTAAGATTGACCTGTTGCTGTTGAGTCATAACCACTGGGATCATCTCGAAATCGGGACGGTGAAAAAACTGGCCGCCCGCGATAACCCCCGCATTATCTGTCCGCTGGGCGTAAAAGCGTTTCTGGACCAGGAAGGCGTAGCCAACGTAACCGAAATGGACTGGCATCAGGCGGTACCGATCAGCGAGCGAACTACCGTACACTGCGTGCCCGCCCAACACTTCTCCGGGCGGGGTATGTTTGACCGGGACGCCACGCTCTGGGCTGGGTACGTGCTGGACAACAGAGCCGTTGGAAAACTGTATTTTGCGGGCGATTCGGGCTACGGGCCTCATTTCAACGCCATCGGTCAGCAGTTTGGCCCGCTTCGGCTGGCGCTGATTCCGATTGGGGCCTATAAGCCCAACTGGTTTATGTCGCCGGTACACGTTAATCCAGCCGAGGCCGTGCAGATTCATCAGGATGTCCGTTCCGGCCAGAGTGTCGCCATTCATTTCGGCACGTTTCCGCTGGCCGACGATGGCGAAGGAGAACCGGTTGCCGATCTGAAAAAAGCGCTAACGGCTTATGCGGTTAATTTTGACCGGTTTCGGGCCTTAAAAAATGGGGAAAGCGCAAATTTTTAACCTGTATTCCAACGTTCTTCTAAAAAACTGGGTACTACTACATAGTTAACATCGGATGTCGACCGGTCGACATCACCTCACAACCAATGCGTAAACTGAGTCTGGCGTTTATCGCCGCCGCTACCTTAGCGATATCCTTTACTTCCTGCAAGGATACGTACGTCGATCCTGTACAGGATTCTTTTGTTAAAGACACCAATGCCATTGCCGCTTACGCCAAAGCGCAGGGACTGGCTGTAGCCAAGGCCGATTTTGGTGTTCGGTATGTGGTCACCAAGCCCAATCCAACCGGGAAACTGCCGCAGGTGGCCGACGAGCTGGAATTTCTCTACACGATCTCCCGGCTCGATGGAACGGTGATCGACGTGACCGCCCGCGACACGGCCATTTACTTCCCCTTTGGCCTGAACGCCATGCTGCCCGGTCTGGAAGCCGGCTTTGCGAAAGTGCGCGAAGGGGAGAAGGCGATTTTCCTGATCCCCTCGTATGCGGCTTTCGGGAGCCAGGATGCCGTTAACGGAAAGCTGCCCGCCAACACGCCGGTCCGGTTCGATGTGACGCTCAACAGGGCCCGTTCGGAAGATCAGCAGATAGAGAACTTCATTCAGCGTAACAAATACACGGTGGCCGAAAAGCAGACCACTGGCCTGCGGGTTATTAAAACGCTGGCTGCACCTACCGGTGCGGTCCTGATCGATGGCCAAACCGTAACCGTTAAATATTCAGGCCGACTGCTACGGGGCACCAAGGCGTTTGATGCCAATACGATTGATGTACCCCTGGGCCGTGGCAGCTACGTGCCTGGTTTTGAAACCGGTATCAAATCCCTGAAAGTAGGAGAGAAGGCTATCCTTGTCTTTCCGTCTACGTTAGGCTATGGCAGTAACATCCGCTACGATACGAAGGGTGATGTGGCAATTCCGCCCTATTCGCCGCTGTCGTTCGAGGTAGAAATCATTGCTGCCAAGTAAAACCGATCAATCGCTTAAAAGCCCTTCCAGCCGTGCTGGAAGGGCTTTTTTTTAGCAAAAATCTGGTGCCGTGACCTGCCAGTACAACAGAACCGCAGCCGGAGAAGGGGTATTTCTTAACCATTTCGTCTGTCGACCGTTGGGTTAATAGGGTACTGAACTCTTCTCAACAAAGTTGATGAATAACGATTCTTTCGAGCGTTTCGACGCGGTGATTATTGGTGTTGGCCAGTCGGGTAAACCGCTGTCGGCCGCGCTGGCTAAAAAAGGGTGGCAGACGGCTATCGTTGAACGGAAACACGTTGGCGGAAGCTGCATCAATTATGGTTGCACACCCACCAAAGCACTACTGGCCTCCGCGCAAATGGCTTTCGATGCCCGGCGGTCTGCCGAATACGGTGTTGACGTTGCCGATGTGCGGGTAGATTTTCAAGCGGTGATTGATCGTAAAAATCGGATTGTCGAGGAATTTCGGGAGGGCATCGAAAAAACACTGACCACCACGGAGAACCTGATGCTCATTGGCGGGGACGCTCGCTTTGTCGGTCCGAAGCAGATTGCCATGGCCCTGCCTGACGGGCGCGAGCGCATGCTGACGGCCGACCATATCTTTATCGATTGCGGCACCCATGCCAAAAAGCCCGACGTGCCGGGATTAGATACCGTGCCCTGGCTAACATCGACGGCCCTGATGGAGGCCACTGAATTGCCCAAACACCTGCTGATTCTGGGCGGTGGCTACATTGGGGTAGAGTTCAGCCAGATGTTTCGTCGGTTTGGCAGCGAGGTAACCATCATCGAGCGCGGCCCTCAACTGCTGGCTCGTGAAGACAAAGACATTGCGGAGGCGTTGACCAAAGTGCTGACGGATGAAGGCATTCAGGTGATGACCGACACAACCGTCGACCGGGTAAGCCGGAATGCCCAGGATGAGGTCGTACTCGATCTGAAAACTGGTGATGGCGCTGTTCAGGTAACCGGAACGCATTTGCTGGTGGTTACCGGCACCACGCCCAACACGGCCACTCTTGAGCTAGCAGCAACGGGTGTAGAGACCGACGAAGATGGGTTTATTCAGGTAAACGATCGACTCGAAACCAGTCAGCCGGGTATTTATGCGATGGGTGATGTAAAAGGCGGACCCGCGTTTACCCATATTTCGTACGATGATTACCGAATCCTGAGCCAGAACCTGCTGGAAGGGGGTAACGCGTCAATCACTGGTCGGCCGGTGCCGTATACGGTGTTCACCGACCCGCAACTGGGCCGGATTGGGCTGAGCGAACAGGAAGCCCGTGAGCAGGGAAAGCCGATAAAAATAGCTACCATGCCCATGACCAGCGTAGCCCGTGCCATTGAAACCAGCCGTACCGAGGGCCTGATTAAGGTGGTGATCGATGCGGAGACGGATGAACTGATCGGTGCCGCTGTGCTGGGCATGGAAGGTGGTGAAGTAATGGCCATGCTCCAGATCGCGATGATGGGAAAGGTCACCTACCCACGCCTTCGCGACGCCATTTTTGCGCACCCCACCCTGGCCGAATCGCTCAATAACCTGTTTAGCAAGGTGAAGTAATCGGCGTGTTGCTGTAGGTGGCTTCGCACTGACAGGCCCGTCGACCAGCTCAGGGTGACAGGAACCTTAACGTGCGTTGTTGACAACTTGCGCGAGCAGGGCACCCTGAGTTGTCGAAGGGCCTGAAGCGGGGGGCTACCTACAGCAACACGCAGTTACCCCAGCCGCCGTTCGCGCCAGCGGCTTTGTGATGGGGTAAGCGGCCTGTACGGCACTTGCTTTTGGCTTCTGAGTAGCCAGCAGGTACGTTGCCAGCACCGCAGCCAGTTCAGTCTCTTCGGGGTCAATCTCCGTCTTTGTGAGCACATCCGGTGTGAAGTACTGGCCAACAAACCCGGTGTCGAACTGACCGGAGCGGAAGGCGTCATGCTCCATCACGAAGCGGCAGAAGGGCAGCGTGGTTTGTACACCCGTGATCTGGTACTCGTCAATAGCCCGGATCATTTTCTGAATCGCCGCTTCCCGGTCATTACCATACGTGATGAGCTTGGCGATCATGGGATCGTAATAAATCGGGATGGCCATGCCCTGCTCAAAGCCATCGTCGACCCGAACGCCATTGCCCTGCGGCCGAACGTACGTTTCCAGCGTACCCACATCGGGCAGGAAATTGTTGGCGGGGTCTTCGGCATACACGCGTACTTCAACGGCATGGCCTTTTATCTTCAGGTCTTCCTGCTTAATGGTCAGTGCTTTGCCCTCGGCCACGTAGATCATCTGCTCCACCAGGTCAACGCCGGTAATCAGTTCCGACACCGGATGTTCGACCTGTAGGCGGGTGTTCATTTCGAGGAAATAGAAATTCAGGTTGGCATCCACGATGAACTCGACCGTGCCGGCTCCGTAGTACCCACAGGCGCGGGCACATTCGACCGCCGCCTGACCCATCGCCTCGCGGATTTCAGGCGTCAGCACAGACGACGGGGCCTCTTCTACCACTTTCTGGTGCCGCCGCTGAATGGAGCACTCGCGCTCGAAGAGGTGAATGATATTCCCGTGCTGATCGCCCAGCACCTGAATTTCGATATGCCGGGGTGAGGTGACGTACTTCTCGATAAACACCGACCCATCACCAAACGAAGAAATGGCTTCACTTACGGCCCGGTCCATCTGCTCATCGAAATCAGCGTCTTTTTCCACAATCCGCATGCCTTTTCCGCCGCCGCCCGCACTGGCCTTGATCAGAACGGGGTAACCGATTTTGGCCGAAATCACTTTGGCTTCCTCCCGGTCGGTAATGGCATCGGGTGTGCCGGGCACCATCGGAATGTTGTAGCCCGAAACGGCGGCTTTGGCGGCCAGCTTGCTGCCCATCACCTCGATACTTTCGGGCGAAGGACCAACGAAAAGTAGACCGGCTTCCCGTACCTGACGGGCAAAATTGGCGTTTTCAGATAAAAAGCCGTAGCCGGGATGAATGGCGTCGACCCCCAGTTTCCGGCAAATTTCGATGATGACATCACCGCGCAGATAAGACTGCGCCGAAGGTGGCGGACCTACGCATACCGCTTCGTCGGCGTAGCGAACGTGCAGGGCATTGCGGTCGGCTTCGGAATAAATGGCTACCGTTTTGATACCCATTTCACGGGCAGTGCGCATCACACGCAGGGCAATTTCGCCGCGATTAGCGACAAGCAATTTATTGATTTTCATGAAGGGCTATGCTATCAGAATAAGTTCTCAATTTTTTCGAAGATGGTTTTCAATCCTGAGTCTGCAATCTTTTGAGAAACAGCTAGGGAAAGATTTATATATTGATCTGCTGTTTTTAGTTCGAGCTTATCCGTCGCAAAGTGATGGTATGACTTGCCTGTTGGCTTCCGTTTAGTATTGATGATGATGTTCTCATTAGATGAAAATTCTATCTTCTCAATTTCGGAAAGTCTTGCGATACCGCTACTGCCTAATTCCAAAATCAATAATATTTCCCCATTAATAAAAAAGTGATCCCCAACGTACACTGTGAAGTACAAAGCGTCGGTCTTTGACGACTTGAAATATCTGTATTTATCTGACTTAGTTGCACTTAATACAAGGTTCATATTTAGTAGCTCTGATGCTTTTCCAATCTGGCTATACATAGCTTCAAGTACGTCATCATAAAACTTGTGAGCTTCTTTGATCTTTGTCTGGTTAGAAACAAAGAATTCGTATACTGACCTGTCTAAGTTATTGATAGACATTGCTTTGATGTTTAGTATAAACTCTGTGAGAATTACAGGGCTTTCTCATAAAATCGGGCAAGTGAGCTAATTGCTTAGTTTTGAGGCTTCTCAAGACGACAACGCCAATGCGCTCAGCCACTTGCCTTGCCCAAGATAGGGCTTTTTTCGACCTGCTCAACCAACAAGCTGATCTAGATCAACGTGACAACCGCGGCAAAAGGCATTCGTTGCCTGTGGTGCTAATGGGCGTGGTCATGGCCTTGCTGGCGGGACGGGATGGTAAGCTATCAGCCATCCACCGACACATGAAAAACCATTTTCAAGCCCTCTCGCTGACGTTAGCCCTACAAACCACACGAGTCATTTCCCGGGCTCAGTTACCGCGCCTGCTGGCCCAGGTGAACTATACCCTACTGGCCCAACTGATTCAAGAGCACTATGGCTTTTGCCTGCCAGAAGGCTTTGCCAACTGGCTCAGTGGCGATGGTAAAGAACTGCGCGGCTCGATTGCCAAGGGCTTACAACGTGGCGAAGTCTGTGTCTCTATCGTGACCCACACTCAGGCCGTTGTGGCACAGGCTTACTACAACGGGACCAAAGAGAGTGAGCGACCGGCTATTGCTACCTTGCTGAAAGACAACGGCTTGACCAGCAAGAAGATCGTTCTCGATGCCTTGCATCTAGTCCCTTCACTGCTGGAAGCTATCCATCAGGCAACAGGTACGTACCTCATCGGTCTCAAAGCCAACCAACAGCTCTTGCAGCGGCTTTGCCTGATTCAGACCCTGCTGTACAAGCCCGCTTTTGAACGGGTTGAGGAGCCTGTGCGCGGGCATGGACGCATTGATCAACGTACCTACCAGTCTTATACACTGGCCAATCAGACGCTGGATAAGCGTTGGGCTAAGTCGGGCTTAACGACCGTGGTGGTCGTCACGCGGGTACGTAAAACGCTGGCGGGCGTGGAGAGGCCCAGACGGTGAGCTATTTTGTGACCAATCGTACCATCGGCAGCCAGTCGGAAGCCAATTCGTTCTACGATGCCATTCAAGGGCACTGGTTTAATTGAGGTACTGCACTATCGGCGGGATGTGGTCTTAGCAGAAATTGTCTTTAGCAGTAAGTGGAGTTGCTTACAGCGTACCTTATCGAGCCTTAGGACGTTGACGATGAGCTTACTACAGTGGCTAAACCCGCCTAACATGGCGGCTCAGCTTCAGCAGTTTGCCGAACGAGCGCAGGAGCTTATTGATTTTTTGAGATTCAAACGGGTTTTA
>CAVVQL010000014.1:0-54068 GCA_963750355.1 uncultured Cytophagales bacterium
AGCTATCGTGAAGCAACTTACACTGGCTTAGCCCGCATGAAGGCTCAGCACAACCTGATCGTAACAAATACACTGATCGAGGTTGTTCAAACCATTAAACAGAATCGTTCGTCTATCCGACAAACACCGGGCACCAATCTACGTAACGCTGCTACGGGCGAGGTGATGTACACGCCGCCTTGTTGTGAAGATGTAATTCGCGAAAAGCTGTCTGCTTTAGAAAAATTTATCAATGAAGATGACCCTACTGGACTTGATCCGCTCATCAAGTTAGCGTTGATTCATCATCAGTTTGAAGCGATTCACCCATTTTTAGATGGGAACGGTCGAACGGGTCGAATTCTCATTGGACTTTATCTGGTACAGCAGAATCTATTACCACAGCCTGTTCTTTACCTGAGCCGATATATAAACCTGCACCGCACCGAATACTATCAATTACTGAGGCAGGTTACCGAGCAACAGTCCTGGACTGAGTGGATAGTTTATCTGTTGACAGGTATTGCTCAAACGGCTCAGCTAACCATGTCGAAAATCAGGCGTATTCTGGAGTTGATGAATCAAATTGAGCAGGAAATGCGTCAGACCTTACGGGCATCCTACAATCCTGATTTGCTTCGATTGATGTTTGCGCAGCCGTACCTCAAGATTGATTTTCTGGTACGGCAAAAGTTGGCACATCGACAAACAGCAGCCATTTATCTAAAAAAAATGGCCGAAGATGGTATACTAACGCCTAGCCCAAGTGGCCGCACTACCTACTACGTAAACCAGCGACTGATCGATCTGCTGACTGACTAAGCATGAACATCGCAGGTACTCGAAACCGAGGCGGCAGGGGATTAAGCAAGCGTAACATATGCCCCTTTCCTGTCTACCAATACTGTCTGCTACCCTTATAGCAGCGGCCCCACCTTTTCCTTATTCGTCATGGCGCTTCGTATCCTGTTATTTCTCCTTTCGCTGGGCCTTGCCAGAGCCCAATCTGTTACATGGACCATGGTGCAGCCAGGAATCTGGAAAGGCACCGTCGGCAGGCCCGAACCGTACAATTTATTGACAGCGGCTGGTACAAAGCCAAATGCGGCAGCACTAGCCCGGCTGGGGGCCTCTGCCTTTCCGCTGGCTAAATCGGCCATCAGCATGCTGGTTCGGGATGGAAAGACGTACCTGCGTTTTCCGCTCGACCGTACCGAGCAGTTGTACGGTTTCGGACTGAATTTTCAGTCTGTCCACCAGCGGGGGCGTATTCTGAACCTCCATGTAGATCACTTTGGCGGTAGTGATAATGGCCGAACACACGCCCCTACGCCGTTTTATGTTTCGTCGAACGGCTATGGCGTGTTTATCAACTCGGCCCGCTACCTCACGGTGTATGCCGGTTCGGCGGCTCGCAAAGACAGCCCGATGCACCTGAGGCCAAGGATCGGAACACCGACAAAACCTGGACGGCCAACCCGTATTCGGATGCCGTCGAGATGGTGGTGCCTGCTGCTGGGGTAGAGATGTACGTAGTTGGTGGCCCCAAACCCCTCGATGTTGTCAGGCGATATAACCTGTTTGCGGGCGGTGGCTGCCTGCCTCCACGCTGGGGCCTCGGTTTTCAGCAACGGATCCGGTCGCTGAGCACCGCCGGACAGGCGGAGGCAGAAGCCGATGAGTTTACCCAAAAGGGCTTTCCCCTCGACGTAATCGGGCTGGAACCCGGCTGGCAAAGTAAATCGTACCCCGGTACGTTCGAGTGGGACAAAACGCGGTTTCCCGATCCGAAAGGCTTTTTGCAGACCATGCAGGCCAGGAACATCCGCACTAATCTATGGATTAACCCGTATGTGTCGCCGAGCGCGTCTATTTACCAGGCCATCCGTCCGCTCACGGCATCGCATACGGTCTGGTCGGGGATCGTACCTGATTTTACCCTGCCCGAGGCGCGCCGGATTTTTTTTGGCCAATTGGCAAAAGACGGCATCGAGCCAGGCGTAAGCGGCTACAAGATCGACGAGGTAGATGGCTATGATTCGTGGCTCTGGCCCGACGTAACCACGTTTCCATCGGGCCATACAGCCGAGCAGATGCGGCAGACCTACGGCCTGCTCATGCAGCGGTACAGTACCGACCTCTACCGGGCCAGAAACACGCGTACCTACGGCCTGGTAAGGGCGTCGAATACCGGCGGGGCCTCGTTTCCCTACGTTATCTACAACGATTACTACAAGCATGAAGATTTTGTTACGGCCCTGATAACCAGTAGTTTTTGCGGCGTTTTATGGACTCCGGAAGTGCGGGCATCTAAAACGAGCGAAGAGTGGCTGCGTCGATTCCAGACCGTTGTTTTTTCACCACTGGCCATGATCAATGCCTGGGCCAGCGGCACAAAGCCCTGGTCTTTTCCCGACGTTAGCCGACAGGTACAGGACATGGCCCTGCTACGCATGCGGATGATGCCCTACTGGTACAGTGAGTTTGCCAGCTACCACTTCGAGGGCATCCCGCCGTTTCGGGCCATGAGCCTGGAAGAAGGCTTCACCAGTGACGTGCGCAGCGAAGTGGTCAACGCAAATCTGGCCGATAACCCCTATGCACTGGCGGTGAAACGGGAAGTAAAAGACCAGTACATGGCGGGCAGCAATTTGCTGGTTGCGCCCCTGTTTGCGGGCCAAAAAAGCCGACTGGTTACGCTGCCCAGGGGCAACTGGTACGATTTCTATACGGGTGAGTTTGTGGGTAACGGCCAGCAGATTACCGCCGCGCCCGGCCTCGACCGTATTCCGGTATACGTGAAAGACGGCGGGATTGTGCCCATGATGCCCGCCCGGCTACACGCGCCCAAAGCTGGTGAAACAGTTCCGATCGAAGTGCGGTACTACGGCAGCAAGCCGGGACTTTACCGGCTCTATGACGACGATGGCGAGACCTTCAACTATGAGCGGGGACAATACAGTTTCCGGGAAATCAGGGTCACTAAAAATGAAAAAGGCGGCATTGATGGCCGTATAGCACCGCCCGAACCTGGCAAGCCCAATAGCGTTGGCGTAGTCAGTTTCGTTCAGATGACGAAATAAAGCCAGTTCAGAGGTTGTAGGCACCAATCGATCCCGGTCTGCCACAGAGCATGGTCTAATTGATTAGGTAGCAGGGCTCAAGGCTACTTCATTATGTGGGCGGTTGAGCCAACTAGCCAGAACGTCAACGATAACATTGTGGTCTTCGCGCTGGGGTAGGCCCGAGATGGTGATGGTGCCGATGCACCCAGTGCCCCGGAGGCGGATAGGGAAACAACCGCCATGTGTGGCATAGTCCCGGACGTTGAGACCAGCTTTATCGAACAGTGTAGTCTGGGCTTTTTTCAGCTCTTGCCCTATGGCGTAGGAGCTGCGCTGAAAACGCTGAACAGCGTTTCGCTTGCGGCGAATCCAGTCGATGTTGTCGGGCGTAGTGCCGGGCATGGCATAGAAAAACAGCGGCTGACCGAATAACTGAATCTCGATCGCCACGGCTTTGCCCCGCGCTTCCACCGCTTCTTTCATGGCGATACCCAGTTGCCAGGCCGTGTCGGCATTGAAGACTTCGAATTGGAGTAACTCTTCCTGAAGCGCCAGCCGCGCCAGATCAGGCTCGATTGATGAATCCATGACACAAACATAAGCAAGACTTAGCCTGTGATGCCTCCTGCCGTTGGAATGACAAAAAGTACATGTGGTTTTGTCTACTTTTGACCAGCCTGAGCAGGCGGGCCGCATTCCCCTGCCGCCCACTGACAACGCCGAGTTTGTTCTCCTACCACCCGACGACAATTCCTGACCGGCAAGCTCGAACCCACAACCCCAGGCCTTTTCATAAGGATCGGCTTAGTAGACGTCTGGTCGCCAATTTCTGTATATTTGACTAAATGTGGATTAGCTGCCTGGCTTATCAACTACAATCCTTAAACATATAACTATGGTCGCCGTTGTTGGAACCTATCAAAACGGGTACGTGAAGCTTGACAAGGATTATCCTACCAAAAATCCTGTAAAAGTCATCGTTACGTTTTTAGAAGATGTTGAGGAAACGTCTGAAAAAGGAATATCACTAAGTGATTTTTCCTTTTCAAAAAGCCAGAAGAACCTGAAGAATGTCAAAGGTTCGTTTGGCGACGCCGTAACGGAAGAACGGAGAGCCGCATTATGAAGCTCTTTCGGATACGTCTTCACTAATCAAACTCTATCATCGGGAAGACGGTACAGAACAGTTGGAGTCGCTTTTTTCAACCGCCCATATCACAACCGTTTTAATCATCCATATCGTCGGCGGGGCCTAACGCCAGTTCGCTTATTGGTTGCTGAAGCCAGGCAGCCAGCACGTCGACGATGATGCCGTGGTCTTCCCGCATGGGCACGCCCGAAATAGTGATGGCCCCAATACAGGCCGAGCCACGAAGCCGGATCGGGAAACCACCGCCCGCCGCTGCATAATCGCGCAGGGGAAGGCCTTGCTGCTCGGTGAGCGTAATCTGCTTTTTCTTTAGCGCCAACCGCACAGCGTACGAACTTTGGTGAAAACGCTGTACGACGTTTCGCTTGCGGCGAATCCAGTCGATATTGTCGGGCGTAGTGCCGGGCATGGCGTAGAAAAACAGCGGCTGGCCGAATAACTGAATCTCAATAGCCACGGCTTTGCCCCGCGCTTCCACGGCTTCTTTCAATCAACGTACCCAGTTGCCAGGCCGTGTCGGCAGTGAAGACTTCGAATTGGAGTAACTCTTCCTGAAGCGCCAGCCGCGCCAGATCATGTTCGATTGATGAATCCATGACACAAACATAAACAAGACCCTAAAGAAACAAACGTAAACCTACTCCTGCTTACGGGAACGAAGTTGCCTCAGCACTGAAGCCAGTTGCTTTGGCTTGTTCTGGTAAGGAGCCAGGTTGAAGAGAGCTACTTTACGAAATTCGATCGGATGGCTTTCGCTCTGTAGGGAGATATAGCCCTCTTTTAGCGGTTGTCCGTCTTTCTTCACGGCCGGGTCGACATGGCTGACATTACCCCCGCCAATCTGTGGCTTTGTGTAGCTCAGCACCGTGTCGCCTTCCATAATGTGTTGCACCAGCGAATCGCCCAGCACCAGCATCTCGGTTCGTACCCACTGCTCGCCCGCATACGTCTTCGACTTTGATTCGATGCAGTGTGAGGTAAACAGCTTTCCGTTGAGCACTACATTGGTGCCCGGCGTACATAGATTGGCCGTGTGCCGCTCGTGCTGACCATCGCCACCCAGAAACTGTGCTTCCAGCGAAATGGGGAAATCCTGCTGGACACCCATCGTTTCAGGGGCCTGCGAGTGCAGCATTGCCCCGCTGTTGCGAATCGCCCAGCCGGGCCCGCCCGCTACCTGCTGGCCCACAAACCGGTATTCAACCACCAGCAGATAGGCCGAATACTTCTGCTTGTAGAAGATATGTCCGTACTGCTCGTCGAACGTTTTGTACTGGTCATAATTCACCACCATGTTCCCATTGACCACGCGGAACGTATTGGCGTAGTTGTCGTTGAGCGGGTGCCCGGTAATTTTTACCTTCCAGTCGTTAAGGTCTTTACCGTTGAAAAGCTGAATCCATTGGCTGGGTTTAACCTTAGGCTGGGCCAAAGCGAGTCCGGCAATAAAAAGAAAGCTGATGGTCAGGGTCAGGTGCCGCATAGTTGGTGGACGTTGATTGATGACCTACTAAGAGATGACCACCGCCTTTTTTACTCAGATCACAGTAAGTAGGAATGAGTTTGGCGACCAAAATGACTCGTGAGCGGCCTATCTACTGGTAGGGCATTTTTACCCCGTCAAAGTATGCTCTCAACCCTACCTGCGTTGGAACTTTACGTACCTGACAAAGCTTCAATTACGTATATACGCTTAGAACTGGCACGCGCTGATTTGGACACGTCTACCTCTCCCAACCTACACGATTCAGTGCCAGCCAGCGCGCTACCACGCCGACTTAGTTTAGTGCAGGGAACTGCCCTGAACATGATCGATATGGTCGGGATTGGGCCGTTTGTGGTGCTTCCGCTGGTCATGAAATCCATTGGCGGGCCCCATTTTCTGCTTGCCTGGGCGCTGGGAGCCCTTATCTCCATCATCGACGCCCTGGTCTGGTCAGAACTCGGGGCAGCCTTTCCGCAAGCAGGAGGCAGTTACCAGTTTCTGAAAATTTCGTATGGTGAGCCAAAAGTGGGGTAAGCTGTTTTCTTTCCTCTACGTCTGGCAAACGCTCATTCAGGCACCGCTGGTGGTAGCCTCGGGTGCCATTGGGTTTGCCCAATACGCCTCGTACCTCTACCCACTCGATGAAGTCACGCGCCGGATCGTTTCCGGTGGTGTGGTGCTGCTGGTCATTGCCCTGCTTTATCGCCGCATCGATGGCATCGGGCGAATCAGCGTATTACTCTGGTTATGTGTGCTGGGTACCATGGGCTGGCTCATCGTTGGCGGCCTGTATTACGGAACGCGGTCGGTAGGTACACTGCTCAGCTGCCGCCTGGACATCCGCCGAAACCGTTTCGCCCACCGTGCTGGCTGCGTCCATTGGCGTGGCATCGGTGAAAACCATTTACTGCTATCTGGGCTATTACAACATTTGCCATCTGGGCGGCGAGATTCAGAAGCCAGAGCGTAATATCCCGCTCAGTATGTTCCTGTCGGTGGTGGGCATCGCTGTTTTATACGGCCTGCTGAACCTGAGTGTCGCCAGCGTTCTGCCCTTTCAGCAAGCGGCCAATAGTCCCTTCATTGTAAGCACGATGGTTGAAGCGCTGTATGGCAGTGGGGCTGCACGCTTCGCCACGCTGCTGGTGCTGGTCGTCGCCTTTTCGTCGCTCTTCGCGGTCTTGCTGGGCTATTCCCGCGTTCCCTACGCCGCCGCCGCCGACGGGCAGTTCTTCAACGTGTTTGCTAAACTTCACCCCACCCGCGAGTTCCCGTACATATCGCTGCTTTTCCTGGGCGGCTTAGCCTTCGTGTTTAGTCTGCTGTTCAAACTGGCCAATGTGATCACGGCCATTCTGGCTATGCGCGTGGTTGTTCAGTTCATCGGGCAGGCTATCGGTCTACTTCTCCTGCATCGCCGACGAACGGGCGATGGTCAACCAGCCGTGCATTTTCCGTTCCGAATGCCGCTTTACCCGCTGCCCGTTTTGCTGGTAATCGGCATCTGGGCCTACATCTTTTACTCGACCGGTGTGAAGTACATGCTCTCTGGTATGACCGTCACAGCCTTAGGCACCGTGGCCTACCTGCTTATGGCACGCGCCAGAAAATGGTGGCCGTTTCGGTGAGAAAAAGGCCGTTTTCCTGGCGTAGCCCCCGAACTGGCTACACACTACCCACAAAAAAAGCAGACCCGTTGCCGAGTCTGCTTTTTTTGTGTCTGTATGTTCTTACGCGGCCAGAACGGCTTCGGCAAGTACCAGAACGCGGTTACGTAATACTTCTACCACGCCACCATCAACGGTAAAAGTTTTCACCCCGGCGGCTGTCGCAACAGTCACCGGCCCGCGATCCAGTGTACTCACGAGGGGCGCGTGATCGTTCAGCACCTGAAACTGCCCTTCCGATCCCGGAAACGTTACCGACGAAGCCTCGCCTGAAAATACCTTCCGGTCTGGGGTTATGATATCGAGTTGCACGTTGTGTGATTTACGGTTTATGAATTACGATGTACGATTTGCTCCGCCAATTGGGCCACAACTTGTTGAAGCGAAGCCAAATCGTACGTCGTAATTCGTACATCACAAATCTTATTGTCCTGCTTCTTTGATCAGACGCTCGCCTTTTGCAACGGCATCTTCGATGTTACCGACCAGGTTGAACGCTGATTCGGGCAGGTGGTCATACTTGCCGTCGATGATTTCGTTGAAGCCTTTGATGGTTTCTTCGATGGGCACCAACACCCCTTTCAGACCAGTGAACTGCTCGGCCACGAAGAACGGCTGCGACAGGAAGCGCTGTACCCGACGGGCCCGGCTAACGACGAGCTTATCTTCTTCCGATAGTTCTTCCAGACCAAGAATGGCGATGATATCCTGTAATTCTTTGTAGCGTTGCAGAATCTCTTTCACGCGTTGGGCCGTACCGTAGTGCTTCTCGCCCAGTACCTCGGCCGACAGAATCCGTGACGTAGAGTCGAGCGGGTCAACGGCGGGGTAGATACCCAGTTCGGCTACTTTCCGGCTCAATACCGTGGTGGCATCAAGGTGAGCAAAGGTCGTTGCCGGGGCAGGGTCGGTCAAGTCATCGGCAGGTACGTATACGGCCTGTACGGAGGTGATCGAACCACGCTTTGTTGAGGTGATCCGCTCCTGCATGGCACCCATTTCGGTCGCCAGCGTAGGCTGGTACCCTACGGCCGATGGCATCCGGCCCAGCAGGGCAGACACTTCTGAACCGGCTTGCGTGAAGCGGAAGATGTTATCGATAAAGAACAGGATATCGCGGCCTTCGCCTTCGCCTTCACCATCGCGGTAATACTCGGCGATCGTCAGACCAGACAGGGCTACGCGGGCACGGGCTCCGGGGGGTTCGTTCATCTGACCGAATACGAACGTAGCCTGCGATTGCTTCAGCTCTTCGTAATCCACTTTGGTCAGGTCCCAGCCGCCTTCTTCCATGCTGTGTTTGAACGCGTCGCCGTATTTGATGATACCGGCTTCGATCATTTCACGCATCAGGTCATTTCCTTCGCGGGTACGCTCACCCACCCCAGCAAACACCGACAGACCTTCGTAGGCCTTGGCAATGTTGTTGATGAGTTCCTGAATCAATACGGTTTTACCAACACCGGCACCACCGAAGAGACCGATTTTACCACCTTTTACGTAAGGAGCCAGCAGGTCGATTACTTTGATACCCGTGTACAGCACTTCGGTCGATGTAGCCAGATCTTCAAACCGGGGAGCAGCCCGGTGGATAGACATACGACGCTCGCTGGGCAATGCGCCCAGGCCATCGATCGGCTCGCCTACGACGTTGAACAGACGGCCTTTGATGGCGTCGCCGATGGGCATTGTGATGGGGCTACCCAGGTCAACCACGTCCATGCCACGCTGCAACCCTTCGGTCGAATCCATCGCAATAGCGCGAACGCGATCTTCGCCAAGGTGCTGCTGACACTCCATGATAACGACCTGCCCATTGGGCCGCGTTACCTTAAGGGCATCGAGAATAGCCGGAATCCGAGAGCCTTCGGCCTCGAAACTCACGTCTACAACCGGGCCAATCACCTGTGTGATCTTACCCGTATTGACTGCCGTTTCCGTAATCATTGGTATATGATAAATATGAAAAGTAAGAACCTGTTTCAGCCCGCAAAAGTAGGAATAAAACCGCGTAATCACAAAGACGATCTTATAGGATGATGAGTGAAACACGGGCCTAAACCAATTGTGCGCAAGGTTTTTAGCTATTTATGGCTTAAAAGAGGAGATTTCTGCTTTTTGGACAAAAACAAGGTTTGGGTAGTATCAGGAATAGAACTATTGCTAACGCCAGCGTAGAGACGCAAGATGTTTCATCTCTATAGCAAGCACAAAAAAATGGGCGCTTCCGAATCAGAAGCGCCCGTTTCCAGAAATTCCTAAGTACGTTAGGCCGTCACAGACTGTGGCTGCGCTTGCGACTGAACCAGTTCAACGTCGGGGCGTGATTGATCGTCGAGGGTAATGCGGCCACGCTCTTTACGAACGATGCGCGAATACAGCGATACTTCCTGGCTGAACAGGAACATGAACAGCAGTTTCACGTATGAGGTGTGGTACTTCAATGACTCGTAGTATTCAGGAGCCGACTTTTTCAGTTGGGGCAGCTTATTCCAGGGCACAGATGGGAAATCGTGGTGCTCATTGTGGAAGCCTACGTTCAGGTTTACACTGTTCAACTGGCCATAATAGCTGTAGGTCTCCTGCTCAGGGTCGAGGGTCAGGTAGTGCTCCTGAATCCAGCGGGCACCCAGCGGATGCAGGCCAACCGAGAAGAACAGGCACATAACCATGAATGCCAGGGCTTTCCAGCCGAAGAACACCACGATCAGTACGTCGAAAACGAGTTGAACCACTACATTGGCGATTACCCATTTATCAATCACGGCCAGTTCAATGCAGCGCAGGGTGCGAATTCCCTGGAAAATAGGGAACAACAGCAGCCAAATGGCTTTGCCAATCGCGTAGTTGTTGATCAGTTTGGCTTCGTACCAATCGGGCAAATCGGCATCAAGCTCATGAACACCCTGAAACGCGTGGTGCTTGATGTGGAAGTTTTTAAACGAGATAGCCGTTGGAAATACCGTTGGCAGGTTGGCAAAAATACCCGTCCAGACGTTGGCGGCGGGCTTGCGGAAAATCAGATTATGGGCCGCTTCGTGAATACAGATAAATAGCGTATGGGCCGGAAATGCGCCAATGAACCAGGCAGCAGCCACAATCATCCACCAGGGCTGATCGCGCAGGAACCACGCCATCGTGATCATCATGGCTACACAGCCAAGCGCCACCCAAAACGTAGTAGGATTCTTTTGCCCAATCAGCTTTTTCACCTCTGGGTGGGCTTTCATAATCTGCCGCGTACGCATGCGGTGCGGCTCCGATTTAGTTGAATAAGTAAAATCGTTGACGAGTGTTGCCATGTTCTATTTGCTGAAATCAAGGTCGGTAAAGCCGACTATGCTGTTTTGTTCTGTTACGGACTGACAAAAATAAACAGAATTGACCACCCCCCAACGTCTATTTTCATTTGTCATGCGGACAAATGACTTTTTAAGATGCAGTTAATCCATTTTTATTGAGCTTAAGCGGGCGCAATCCGGCGTTAGGCACGAGCAAACTGCGCTAAAAAAGACGTACCCGCCAGAAGCAGGTACGTCTATTAATTGATTCGTAATCAACAAAAACTTACAGAGTGAATGCATAGCCCAGCGAAACCCCCATGCTGCGGTTGCGAACGGGCAGGTTGACCAGGGGCACTTTTAACTGGCGGGTCAGGCCGTAGTCGTAGCGGGCTTCGATGAAGAATTTACCGGTGCCCATGTCAGCCGACAGACCCAGACCACCTATGGCGCTTACATCCCAGGGATTGAGCGTGTTGCCAAAATCAAGATCAACGTCCATGTTTTGGGTGGTAAACAAGGCCGTAGCGCGGGTCCGGACGCGGCCGTCGAAGGTGTAGCCAACGGCTGGGCCACCGAAAATATAAGGCTGTAGGGGGCCATCGGTCAGATTAGCCTTGAACAGCAAACCCGTCTGGATCGACTGCGTTTGGTAGGCCACCCGGGCACCAAGTGGAATATTGATGATACCCAGATCGAGACTGGTGCCTTCGCGGAGTACAAAGCCTTTCTGAACATAGCTCACCTCAGGGCGAAATGATACCCGGCTGCTCAGGGGAACATCAAGGAAAATAGCGCCGGTAGGGCCTGGGGATAGTTCGGGTTGTACCGGCAGGTTTTTCAGTAGCGATGGCTCCGACACCGTGCCCCAGTTTACACCGCCCCGAAACCCAACCTGAACCTGGGCAAAGGAAGACGAACTAACAAAAAGAGAAGCAACAGTGAGGGCAGAGCCCAGGAGAACGTTTACCAGCTGAGTTTTCATGATCAATAATGTGGTTAAACTATGTGCACCCCGACGGGTTGTTGAAAAGGTTGATCGGGAAGTAGAACGTCAGTAATAGGCGCGTTTTGTGGTTGTTCGTAGCTTGGATTGTAGGTCCTGCCTGAAGGATTAATGCCTTGTCAAAAAAAAATTCGTGAGGCTTATTCTGCCGCATTTCTCCATTCTGTTGATTTTATATTGTACTTTTCCCTGAAATCATTGACATCCCTTCCGGGATCAACGTTTTGCTTTTTCATTATGCGTTACGTTAAACCTACCCGCTTCAGTTACCTACCGAAACCCCTCGACCGGCTCGACGTAATCGGCCTGTTCGAGTGCGACCCATTTGGCAACTGGCTGCTCTTCAGGCGAATCATTATAGGGGCGGTGGGCTGGTTTACCTACTTTCGGTACACAACGGTAAACCGGATCAAAATTGAGGGCACCGAGCATCTGGAAAACCTGCCGGTAAACAATGTGCTGTTTCTGTCGAACCATCAGACATACTTCGCCGATGTGATCGCCTTTTTTCACGTGTTTTGCGCCGTGAAATGGGGGTTTAAAGACACGATACTGCCCCCTATGTATCTGTTGGCTCCCCGTGCCCGGCAGTATTACGTAGCGGCCAGCGAAACCATGCAAAAAGGTATTCTGGCCAAGATTTTTGCGCTCGGCGGGGCGCTCACCATCGAACGGTCGTGGCGCGCCGACGGACGCGAGGTACAGCGCGGGGTGGATGCGTCGGCGGTAGATAAAATTCAGATTGCCCTCAAGCATGGCTGGGTTGTCAGCTTTCCACAGGGTACCACCAAGCCCTTCGCTCCCATCCGGAAAGGAACGGCTCACCTCATCATGGCCAACGACCCCATCGTTATTCCGGTGGTAATCAACGGGTTCCGGCGGGCATTCGATAAGAAGGGGTTACGCTTCAAGAAGAGAAACACGCAGCTCTCCATCCGCATTCAAAGCCCCCCTGGAATTCGGTCCTGGCGAAAGTGTTGAGGAGATTGTCGAGAAAGTACGGAAGGCCATCGAGCAGGATATTCCCGAACGTATGGACTGGGTGCAGGGGAAGGAAGGATAAAGTTTCATGTTCCAGGTTTCAACTGCTTCGCTTAGAATCCATACGGCATGGCAGCTGAACACTTGAAACCTGGAACATGAAACTCTACCCCGCCTTACAACCCTTTCATATACGCCTGGGTCGTACAGATAAACTGCCCTGTTATTTTCCAACCTGTGTTATGAAAACAGTTGTCACCTTCCTCATCCTGACCTGCCTGCTGGGCTGCGCCAAAACTACCGTTGAGCCTGCATCTGACTGCCAGCCCAAACCCAACCCGAATTGCTT
Source organism: uncultured Cytophagales bacterium (assembly GCA_963750355.1). Taxonomy (GTDB): domain Bacteria; phylum Bacteroidota; class Bacteroidia; order Cytophagales; family Spirosomataceae; genus Fibrella. The sequence goes on from CAVVQL010000014.1 coordinate 12,965, forward strand.
TTGCACACAGCAATATGATCCTGTTTGCGGCTGCGACGGACGTACCTACGGCAATGCCTGCGAAGCTGCCTGCGCTGGCGTAAGCGTCACGCCGGGTGCCTGCGCGGGTAAATAGTAATCGGCGGGGGCTACGCCGATTACGTCTGAATATTCCCCACGTTAAACGCCTTTGTGATGGGCGCGTGGTTGGCGGCTTCTATGCCGGTAGAAATGTAACGTCGGGTATCGAGCGGGTCAATTACGGCGTCGACCCAGAGGCGGGCGGCGGCGTAATAGGGCGAGAGTTGCGCGTTGTACTGGTCGGTGATTTTCTGCAACAGGGCCTGCTCATCTTCGGGCGTAATGGTTTCGCCTTTGGCTTTCAGCGACGCCACCTGGATCTGTAACAGCGTTTTAGCGGCCGAAGCGCCACTCATCACGGCCATCTGGGCGGTGGGCCAGGCAATCATCAGCCGGGGGTCGTAGGCTCGTCCGCAGAGGGCGTAGTTACCTGCGCCGTAGCTGTTTCCTACCACAATGGTGAACTTCGGCACTACCGAATTGGCCATGGCGCTGACGAGTTTGGCCCCGTCTTTAATAATGCCTCCCTGCTCGGCCCGGCTACCCACCATAAAGCCCGTGACATCCTGAATGAACACGAGCGGAATCTTCTTCTGGTTGCAGTTCATGATGAACCGGGCCGCTTTGTCGGCGGCATCGCCGTAGATTACCCCACCCATCTGCATTTCTGCGGCCGGCGCTCCGGTCGCTGACGTTCCTGCGCCCAATGCAGCCCGTACTTTGGCCTTCACCACCTTCCGCTGATTGGCCACAATACCCACCGCCCACCCGTCGATACGGGCGTAGCCACAGAGCAGCGACTGGCCGTAGTCGGGTTTGTAGGGGTCAAAATCTGAGTTATCGATCAGCCGGTCGATGATGGCCCGCATATCGTAGGGCTTCACCCGATCCTGTGGCAGCAAGGTGTAAATCTCCGCCGGGTCGGCGGCGGGAAGGGCAGGCGTGACCCGGTTGAAACCAGCCGTTTCAGTGCCCCCTGTTTTGTCGAGAATGCGCCGAATAGCATCCAGGCAGCTCTGGTCGTCGGGGTATTTGTTGTCGATAACGCCCGAAATTTCGGTGTGCATGGCGGCTCCGCCCAGTGTTTCGGCACCAACATCTTCGCCAATCGAGGCTTTTACCAGATACGGCCCGGCCAGGAAAATCGAGCCGGTACCTTCCACAATCAGCGCTTCGTCTGACATGATGGGCAGGTAGGCCCCACCCGCTACGCAACTGCCCATAATGGCCGCCACCTGCAATACGCCCATCGCCGAGAGGTGGGCATTATTACGAAACATCCGTCCAAAATGATCTTTATCGGCGAACACTTCGTCTTGCAGGGGCAAATAGACGCCTGCGCTATCGACCAGGTAAATAATGGGCAGGCGGTTCTCCATGGCTATTTCCTGCGCCCGGAGGTTCTTTTTGGCCGTAATGGGAAACCAGGCTCCAGCCTTCACTGTGGCATCGTTGGCGACAATAACACACAGCCGACCCGATACATACCCAAGCCCCGTGACTACCCCGCCTGACGGGCAGCCGCCATGTTCGGCATACATGCCGTCGCCCGCAAAGAGGCCTATTTCAAGGAGTTCCGTGTTGGGGTCGATCAGGTAGGCTACCCGCTCGCGAGCGGTGAGTTTGCCTTTTTTGTGCTGGTCATCTAATTTCTTTTGTCCCCCGCCGAGTTGTGTTCGTACGGTTTGCTGAGTTAGTTTGTCGAGAAGCGGTTGCATGAAGGAGGAATCGTGTACAAAAAGCAGGAATGGTCGTTTAATGAGTCCCTGCGGTCAACGTTGTATCAACTCCGTTGTGCGGGCGTAAGTTTGACCAATCGAGATAGTGAGGCCAATTGTCTGGATAGTGAATTGGCCAGCCGGGTTGGTTGTATGCTCCATCAATGTCCATTGGTCAAGGTCATTCCTGCGCCATACCTCTACCTCCACCCGTTGCGAGTCGATCAGGACATATTCCAGCAACGACGGAATGCTGCGATACCGCAGGAACTTCCGGCCCCGATCATAATCTTCGGTACCATCTGAGAGTACTTCAAGCACTACCGCCGGGTTCAGCAGGTTGTCAAAATCATCGGCGGTCCCGCGGCCGGGCATTAACTGCGGTTCACCACACACAACCACGATATCAGGATAAGCATACAGACCTGTTTCGGGCAGGTGAACGCGCATGTCGGACGAGAACGACTGACAGGTTGCCTCTTTAAGGTGAATACCAATTAAGCCAGAAACAGTTGACTTCACACGGCTATGGTTGAACGTTGACCAGCCTACCGCTCTAATTTCGCCGTTAAAAAACTCGCTCTTTTCGAGGGCCTGCCGTTCGGCAGCTAAATACGCTTCCGGGCTGACAACCTGCTTTGCGACCGCTATCATAATCTGTCGAGTTTACTTTTCTTAAAAATACGCTATTGGCTGGTCAGTTGCAACGATTACTGGTTTAGTGTTCACCGAGTTGGGTTCGTCCAATTTGCTGACTTAATTTGTAGAACAACAGGGTACATCGGTGCAAAACGGAAAGCCGTATATCCTGTTTACTCACGTATGCGCCAAACCGCTACATATCGTACTACCGTAGCCCGGCTCCTGCTGCTGGTTCAGCTATTCATGCTGACCAATGCCGTGGTGTTCCGGCATGCCCACCGGCTGCCCGATGGTACGATCGTGGTTCACGCGCATCCGTTTCTGCCCAAGGCGCTGGGTGGTCCCGGCTCCGATCCGGTTCAGCCGAACAACCACAGCAAGCAGGAACTGATCTGGCTCGATGCCATGACCGACGTGGCCTATCCGTTTACGGACCCCACGTTTTTCGTTTTTCAGGCACCGACTGAGCCACAGTTGTCCGCCCCTCCCACACCCAGTGTCGCGGCCGTTCGCCGGGCCGATTTCACCTGTTTTTCGCATCGGGGACCACCGTTGGGGTAAGCTTCCGCTTACTAATTTTTCAACCAACGTAGTTTCTCTATGAAGATTTTACTCCTCATGGTGGCCTGTATCGGGCTGCCTATTTCTGTTTGCGTTGCCCAAAATAGTCTTACCGGTCATGTGACGCATGGCGAATCGGGCGAGGCCGTTATTGGCGCGGCCATCTACCTCCCCGACCTCCGCATCGGGGCTACCACTGACCTTGAAGGGGCCTATCGACTGACGAACCTGCCCACCGGTACATTTACGGTACAGGTCAGCTACATTTCGCATAAAACGCTGATCAAAAACGTCACCATCAGCGCTGCCACGACGCAGGATTTCACGATGGAAAACGCCTCGCAGATGCTTGAAGAGGTGATTGTGTCGGGGGCGTCTACCAAAACCATCATTCGTGAAAGCCCCGTGCCGATTGCTGCCATGTCGCAACTGCGCCTGATGCAGCAAAGCTCGACCAACCTGATCGACGCCGTATCGAAGCTGCCGGGTATGTCGCAGGTAACTACGGGAGCGGGGTTGAGCAAACCCATCATTCGGGGGCTGGGCTTCAACCGGGTCATTACCATGCATGACGGCATTCAGGCAGGAAGACAACCAGTGGGGCGAAGAACACAGCATTCAACTCGACGAATATTCCATTGACCGCTACGAAGTAATTCGGGGGGCGGGTAGCCTGATGTACGGCTCTGACGGGCTGGGTGGGGTGGTTACGGCCCTGTCGCCACGCCCGGTCGAAGAAGGCAAAATAAAGGGGCGGGTGCTAACCAGCTACCAGAGCAATCACGGTCTACTGGGCGCGTCGGTTCAGGCGGCGGGCAATCAAAATGGCTTCGTCTGGCTGGGAACCGCCTCGACCAAATCAGCGGGGAATTACCAAAATCGTGCCGATGGACGAGTATATGGGTCAAATTACGCCGATATTCTTGATCTGAGCGGGTACATCGGCCTGAACAAACGGTGGGGTTATTCGCGGCTTTACTTTCTGCGGACTGAGCAGCGCTTCAACATCATCAACGGCACCCGCGACAGCCTTTCGGGTCGATTCACGACGGCCTCGATTCTAGGCAACGGTGAAGTGGCTGATCGACCCGTCACCAATGCCGAACTGACAAGCCGGGAATTTCTGCCGTTCAATTCCCAGCGGTTGGTCAATGCAAAAGTGTCGCTCAACAACCTCTTCCAGTTCAGCAATGGTGGTTCGCTGACGGTGAACCTGAGCCACGCCCGTAACCGCCGCGACGAGTTCGCCGACGTACTTCGCCCTAATCAGGCGCAGTTGGGCCTATTTCTATACACTAATTACTACGACGTGCGCTACAACCTGCCTACCCGGAATAATCTGGAAGTAACCATCGGCAGCAACGGCATGCAGCAGTCGCTCGACAATCAGGGCTACCAGGCGCTGTACCCAAACTACAATCTGTTCGACAACGGGGAGTTTATCTTCCTCAAGAAGAATATCGGTAAGCTAAAAATCAGCGGGGGTGCCCGTTTCGACATCCGACTGCTTACCATCGGCTCGTTGTACATCGATGCAATGAAGGCGCATTCCAGGTACGTTCGCAGGGGCCAAACAGCGAACGGTTCAGCGGAGCCGACAAAACGTACCGCAACGTATCGGCCAGTCTGGGTGGCGTGTATTCACTGACCGAAAAATTGAATGTCCGGATTAATGGCTCGCGTGGGTTCCGGGCGCCTACCGTGCCTGAGTTGTCGTCGAATGGGGTTCACGCCGGTACGTTTCGCTATGAAATCGGGAAGCTCGATGCCGTTCCGGAAGTGGCGTATCAGGGCGATCTGGGCCTGACGTATGAAAGCCAGAACTGGTACGTCGATCTGAGTTTGTTTCAAAACAGCATCCAGAACTACATTTATTCGGAACGGGTGTTGAACCGCGCCGGAACCGACTCCCTGTTTCAGGGCAACGTACCTGTGTTTCGTTACGCGCAGGGCGATGCCCGCTTACAAGGGCTGGAGGGCATGGTGACCTATAATCCGGCGTCGGCAAGGTGGTTCAGCCTCACCCAGACCTACTCGTCGGTGTTCGGACGGAACCTCTCGGCCACCACTGCCGACGCCCGGTTTTTGCCGTTCATGCCTGCCCCGCGCTGGGTTACGCAGCTCCGTCTCACCCGCGACCGGATCAGCAACCGGTTCCGTAACCTCTACGCCACCATGGATGTAGAAATCACCCAGACGCAGGATCGCTTTCTGGCTGCTTCTAATACCGAAACCGCCACCCCCGGCTACACCCTGGTTCATATTGGGGCGGGGGGCGACATAACCGGTAACCGCAAACAGACGCTGTTCTCGGTGTATTTTTCAACCACCAACCTATTCGATGTCATTTATCAGGCCCACCAAAGCCGCCTGAAGTACCTCGACAGAAACAACGCCACTGGCCGCGTCTGGCGTGTTTAATCTGGGGCGGAATGTGAGCCTTAAAGTGGTGGTGCCGTTCTGAGCAGTTAACAGCGATACAGTCAGGAACAGCTGACTATCAACTTTTGCGAATCGGATGGTGTTTGGTAGATTGGGTACGTTAACCAGCAAAATCATGGAGGCCACCGTTGATAAAGAAACTATTCGGAAACTAGTGAAGGAGATGGCAGTAAGTGAACCTGCATTTATAAGTGAGTTAATGAATGAGGTGGCTAGTTTGCTGAAAGAAACAAAGCAGCAACAGTTGGAGAGAATCGTAAACGAGGACTTCGCTGAATACGAGGCCGTATTCAGAAAGCTGGCGTGATATACCTGGATAAAGAGGACATTACCTACATCAATCAGCGTACTGTTGCTGAACATGGAGGTAACTTCATGCCTCCTGATAATTTTTTGCATGAAGAGAACCTGGATTACCTGCTTGAGGCAGTCCAGGCCGAACTCTTTGGCGAACCGATGTACCCGACACTTGCCGACAAAGCGGCTGTTTACTGTTACAGCATCATCGGAAATCACATCTTTTCGGATGGCAACAAACGTACCGGATTGGAAGTCGGCTTTGGCATTTCTGAAGTTAAACGGTAGGCGATCTGAAGCGGAGCTTACCACAAAACGAATTATACCGACTTCATTATGAAAGTCGCCTCCGGGCTGTCGAGTCTTAGACGAGTGCCGGGCCTGGTTCGCAGCGCATCTGGTTCCAATGGGAGGTGTCGTATAGATAGGTGCGTCCGAACGTTACCCCGCCTACGCTTGTTTTGCTCACCGGAAGGCGTCCGCTACCTTTGCAGACGCCTTCGGTATGAAGACGCTTATTAACAACGAACCATGTTGCTTACCTTAATGAAATCGAAGCTGCACCGCGTAAAGGTCACTCAGGCTGAGTTGAACTACGTGGGCAGCATCACCATCGACGAAGACCTGATGGACGCGGTGGGTCTGCTGGAAAACGAGCAGGTGCATATCGTGAACAACAACAACGGCGAACGCCTCATCACCTATGTCATAAAAGGGGAGCGCGGAACGGGCATTATCTGCCTCAACGGAGCCGCCGCCCGCCGCGCCCAGCCCGGCGACATCATCATCATTATTTCGTACTGCATGCTCACCAGCGAAGAAGCCAAAACCCACAAGCCAATGGTTGTTTTTCCCGACGAAAACAACCGGCTGGTCACTGGCGGGCACGCGGCAAGAGGATAATTTGTCAGTCAAAAGTTCAGTGTCTTACTGCGGGTCTTCTGTTGCTTCTGCTTGCTCCGTTCGGTTAGCAAGCAACTGAATAAACAGGAGACCGCTAAACCTTATCATTCTATGAAAAACATTCTTACCTACGCCATTTCCCTTGCAGTGGCCGGGGGGCTACTCTGGTTTGTCTTTAAAGACATTGACCTGAACGCCATGTTCACCGCCATTGGGCAGGCCAACCTATTCTGGGTTGGGGTGTATGCCGTGATCTCGATGGTGGCGCACTGGAGCCGGGGCGTTCGCTGGAGCTTGCTGCTGGAACCGGTAGCGGGTCACCGCCCAACGCAGACGGATGCCACACTGGCCGTTATGACGGGCTATTTTGCCAACCTGCTCATTCCCCGGATGGGCGAGGTAACCCGTTGCGGTACCCTGAACCGGCTTGAGGGCGTACCCGTCAATGTCAGCTTCGGTACGGTCGTAGCCGAGCGCATTTTTGATGTACTCATGCTGGTGGTCATCATCGGCCTCACGCTGGTACTGGAATTTACCCGCCTCAGCGATCTGGTCTTCGGGCTGTTTGCCGGTAAGGGTGGCAACGGAAACCGAACGGGCCTTTACCTGTTGCTGGGCGTTGGTATTGGTGGGGCTCTGGTAGCCTGGTACCTCTACACTAAATACAAGGAGGTGCTGCGCCGCAATGCGCTGTTTGTCAAAGTAGAGACCTTCGTGCTGGGACTGGTAGACGGCCTGCTTAGCGTACGAAAACTTCGGCAACCGGGCCTGTTTGTTTTCCACACGCTCCTGATCTGGGTGCTCTATTACTTTTCGATGTACGTGCTTTTCTTTTCGATGCCCCAGACGGCCAACCTTGGTCCGTTGGCCGCGCTGACCATCCTGATGATGGGTACCATTGGCATGGCCGCCCCAACGCAGGGTGGTTTGGGTGCCTTTAACATCATGGTCGGTTCAGCGCTCGTGATTTACGGCCTGACCCAGCAGGATGGTCAAACACTGGCTACCCTGATGCTACTCTCGCAGTGGGCCGTGGTGATTGTGTTCGGTGGCCTGTCATTCCTGATCGTACTGAGCCGCCGCAAAAAGGAGGCCGCAGCGGTCAGCACCGCTGCGGTGAATGTGGAATAGTAAGCTGGAGATTCTGTTAGTTGCTCATCAACAGCAAGAGCCCCACCGGTTACCCTGCCGTTTAAATCTATGACCTCCCAAAAGATTGTTTCCCGCGACGAGGCGGCACAGCAGGTAGCAGCATGGCGTGCTGAAGGGCAGCGCGTGGTGTTTACCAATGGCTGCTTCGACATTGTGCATCTGGGGCATATCGATTACCTGGAAAAAGCCCGTGCGCTGGGTGACAGACTCGTGCTGGGATTGAACACCGATGCGTCGGTGAGCTGCATAAAAGGGCCGCTTCGTCCCGTAGTAAACGAGCAGGCCCGCGCCCGCCTGATGGCTTCGCTACAGTTCGTTGATCTGGTTACGCTCTTTGGCGAATCGACTCCGCTGGAACTGATCGAAACCCTCCGGCCCGATATGCTGGTTAAAGGCGACGATTACACCGTCGACACCATTGTTGGGGCTGATTTTGTGTTAGGCAACGGGGGGCGGGTTGAAACCATCGCACTGGTTCCGGGTTATTCTACCAGCTCATTGATCCAGAAAATTGTTGAGGCCTACGGTTGACCATCGGTGCCCGGCCTGGATGAGCGGCTACGAAAATTGGCACATTTTGGAGCCTGCTGCTGTTCTATCTGTGACTGGCCGAATGGGTGGTTAAACCCGAAACCAGTTCCGATTACAATCACTAAACTAAATCGAAGACCATGCCTGGTGCCTATATTTTAATGATCGTCCTGTTTCTTGTGGGCCTCTTTGTGCAGTGGCGCCTCAAGAGCAAATTCACGGAGTACTCGCAAATTGCCCTTGGCAGCGGACTCACGGGGGCTGAAGTAGCTCAAAAAATGTTGTACGAAAACGGTGTGACCGACGTACGTATCCTGTCTGTGGAGGGGCAGCTTACCGACCATTACAACCCGCAGGACAAAACCGTTAACCTGTCACCCGATGTGTATCACGGACGAAGCGTGATGGCAGCGGCGGTAGCGGCCCACGAATGTGGCCACGCGGTTCAGCATAAAGTAGCCTACGGTCCCCTACAGTTTCGGTCGGCTATTGTGCCGTTTGTGAGCGTTTCATCGCGCTACATGCAGTGGATTCTGCTGGCTGGTATTCTGATGATCAACAGTACGTTGCTTCCGTTACAGATCGGCGTTGCCCTGTTTGCCATCACAACGCTGTTTACCTTCATTACGCTGCCCGTCGAGTTCGACGCCAGCAAGCGGGCTTTGGCCTGGATCGAAAGCCGGAACGTGGTATCGCAGCGGGAATATGGCATTGCCAAAGATGGCCTGAAATGGGCCGCTATGACCTATGTGGTTGCTGCCCTTAGCTCGCTGGCCACCCTGCTCTATTACGTGAGCATTTTGAATGGCCGCAGCCGCGACTAATCAACAGCAGTTTTTATAGAAAGCCAGGTGCAGCAACGTACCTGGCTTTTTTTATGGCTGGTTTGCAGCTTACTTCGTAGCAAACGTACCTGATCTGTTCATGCTGGCAACTCCGAATCGCTCCCCCCTACTACGGCCACTGCTTTATCTGCTGATCGTCTCAAGCCAGTTTGCCTGTGGGCAGCCCGTATCTGGGCCAACCCCAGGCACCGCTACCGGCCCCACCACCTGGCTAACGGGCGATGAGGCAGACGTAACGACAACAACGTCGTCTGGCCTACTGCTGGCGGGGGGTAGCACCGACGTAGAGGCGGCCATGCGCTGGTTTCTTAAAAAGTCGGGCGGGGGCGACGTGGTTATTTTGCGCGCCAGCGGGGCCGACGGCTACAACACGTACCTGTACACAACGCTGGGCGAAACGGTCAATTCGGTCGAAACGATTCTGCTAAACTCGGCCGACTGGGTGAATGATGGGCGCGTTGCGCAGAAAATCAGGAATGCCGAGGCTCTGTTTATTGCGGGCGGCGATCAGGGCAAGTATGTAAACTACTGGAAAGACTCGAAGGTGGAGGACGCGATCAACTACCTCATCAATACCAAAAAAGTACCCGTAGGCGGCACCAGTGCCGGTTGTGCCATTCTCGGGCAGGTGTACTACCCCGCTTTCAACGAAAGCCTGACTACCGCCGAAGCCCTCAGCGACCCTTACCACGCCAACCTGATGCTGGGCCGAAACGACTTTATCGATGCCCCCTTTTTAGCCAATACCATCACCGATACTCACGTTGCCCAGCGCAATCGTCAGGGTCGACTGGTAGCTTTTCTGGCCCGAATGCGCACCGACTGGAACATCACCGGCCGGGGCATTGGCCTAAGCGAAAAAACGGCGGTTGGCATTGAACCAACTGGCATGGCCACGGTCTTCGGCTCAGGCGTGGCCTATTTCGTCACGCCCGCCAGCCCCAACGGCCCCGAACAATGCGTTGCTGGTAAACCGCTGGTGTGGTTGGCTAACAAAAAGGCCATTCGCGTTATCGAGGTGCAAAACGCAGGTACATTCAATCTGAACACCTGGGCCATGCCGACGGGTGATCAAGTTACGTACTGGTACGCAGAAGGCGGCGTGTTGCAGATGCAGCCTTGATTTCCGCTGGCTTGCTCCGCTACTTCACCTCCCAAATCGTGGCACTCATGGCCGGCACTACCAACGATTGACTCAGCGATTGCGTTTGGTTTGTCTGGATATCTCGGGCTGTTTTGTGGCCATTCAATACCTCGGCGTATTTGGCCAAATCCAGCGATTTCGAGTCGGCGTTTTTGTTCATCACCACCATAACCGTCTGCGCGTCGTTGTAGCGAAAATAGACATATACCCCATCGGAGGGGGCAAAATGGCGGGTATCACCGTTGGCAATTACCGGATTGACTTTGCGCCAGTTCAGCAACTGTTTGGTGTACGTCTGCATGGCCTGCTGAGTGGCAGTTAGCCCATTGCCCGTAAAGGCATTCATGGTATCGCCCGGCCAGCCACCGGGAAAATCGGAGCGAATCAGGCCATCCACTTTATGATGCCCGGTGTTTTCCATCAGGATTTCAGTGCCGTAATAAATCTGCGGAATACCACGTATGGTCAGCAAGTAGGTCAGGGCCATTTTGGTTAAATCAACGTTGTTGTTAAGCTGGGTAAACAACCGGTCCATATCGTGATTATCCCCCATAACGAGCATATTTTTCGGATCGGCATACACAAAGTCATTTGCTAAGCCCTCGTAGAGTTTGGTGATTCCTTTGCCCCAGGTTTCCGGTTCGGTCAGGGCTTGAACCAAGGCTTCCTGCATCGGAAAATCCATAATGGTGGTCAGGCAGCTTTGGTAGCCATCGCGGTTTTGTTTGCCCCGTTGCCAGTACGATGTGATGAGCGGATTCACGCTCCACTCCTCCCCCACCATGCTGAAATTGGGGTACTCGTCCATAATCCGGCAACTCCATTTGGTCAGAAACGCCTTGTCAGAATAGCCGTATGTATCCTGCCGAATGCCTCCCAACTGCAGGGTTTCAATCCACCAGATGGTATTCTGAATCAGGTAGTTCGCCATCCATTCATTTTGGGCATTCATATCGGGCATTGTCCGGTCGAACCAGCCGTTGGTCATCAGTTTTTTGTCATACCTGGCGGCATACAAATCCTGATTTACGGTTCGTCGATGGTTGGTGATGGTGAGCGTGTCGGGATAGTTGAGCCAGTTTTTAAACGGCAAATCGCCCATCCACCAATAGCCGGTACCGATGTGGTTGAGCACCTCGTCGTAGATTAGTTTTATGCCTTTCTGCCGGGCTTTGGCGGCCAGTTCTTTGTAGTCGTCGAGGGTTCCATAACGCGGGTCAACTTTATAGTGATTCGTAATCGAGTAGCCATGATACGAATAAGCCGCCATGTTGTTTTCGAGCAGGGGTGTGGGCCAGATAGCCGTGTAGCCCATGTCGGCAATGTAATCGAGGTGATTGATGATGCCGCGCAAATCGCCCCCGTGCCGCCCTCCGGCGAAACGGCGGTTAATGGTCGTTTCTTTCATTCCCGCCGCCACGTCGTTGGTCGGGTCGCCATTGGCAAAGCGGTCAGGAACGATCAGGTAGATAACATCAGCGGGCGTAAATCCTTTAAACTGATTGGCATCCTGTTGGCGGGCCAGCAAGGTGTACGTAGCCGTCGAGACCACTTTAGCCCCTTTCCTGAATTGAATCGGGAAGGTGCCGGGCCGGGTGGTTTTGGCAATGCGTATATCAACGAAGAGGTAGTTTTTACTGTCAGCCTTCGTGACCTTTTTTATCGTCACGCCCGGATGGGTAATCACAGGCGTAGTTTCGCCAATGGCCTCGCCCTGAATCATTAATTGCACGTCAGGGTTTTTCAGGCCTACCCACCAGTTCAGTGGTTCGATCCGCTGGGCAAAGAGGGTGAAGCTGGCAGCAAAAAGCAGTAAGGTAAGCGGCAAAAAACGGCGTATAGTCATAATGAGGTTTGCGAATTCTGACATTAATGAGGCTACGCGATCAGTACAGCACCGGGTTCAATTCGGTATCGATCACCTGACCAACCGTAGCGCCGGGGCACCAGGTATGCCAGTCGTTCTCCTGGTTTTTGTTGATGGGTTGTTGCAGTACCATGTCTTTATCCATGTAAATGACCGTCATCACCCGGCGCATCTGGTCGGTTACGTTGGCCCCGGCACGGTGAAATACCCAGCCCGAATGGAAACTCACTTCGCCCAGTTCAAAGGGCTCAATGACATGTTGAAAGTCAGTGACGCGTAATTTTTCGGCAATACGCTTTTCGCTATCGTCGCCAATACTCAATTCGCGGCCTTCCACAATCTGGTGGCTACCGGCGCTGAATTCGAGCGGCCCCATTGGTAGCGGTACGGCCTGAAGCGGAATCCAGGCGGTAACTGTTTTGTCGCTGCTAAGTGGCCAGTAATATTGGTCGGCATGCCAGGGTGTAATGCCGCCCCCCCCTTCTTTGAACAGCGCCTGATCGTGATACATCCGCACGCCGTTTACCTGCATCAGATCAGCGGCAATTTTGGCGAGCCGTTTGCTGAACACAAACGTTTTCACATCGTCGTTTTCGCGCCAGAGGTTGAAGAGTTGCAGGAAGGCTTTGCCGTAGGTATCGCGCTCATCGAGGGCGACAGTAACGGTGTTCATTTTCGCAACCTGCTGACTGATAACGTCGCCATAATAAGCCAGCGTTTCAGCGTCGAAAACGTTTTTAAGCTTGATGAAGCGATTTCGCTGATAAAAATCGATCTGTTCAGGGCTAAGTTCGTAAGGCGTATCCAGGGCTTGCATAAGAGTGAAAAAGCTTTGTATAACGGGTTGTAAATTCAAAAAAGCGCGACTCTATTAGGAATCGCGCTTTTTTGAAGACGTGAGCCTTCAGCCTTGCATGGGTTTCTAGTACCGGTACAGTTCCGATTTGAATGGGCCCGATACCTGTACGCCGATGTAGTCGGCCTGATCCTGCTCCAGTGGTTCCAAACGGGCACCCACGTGAGCAAGGTGCATAGCCGCTACTTTCTCGTCCAGCACTTTGGGCAGTACATATACCTTGTTTTCGTATTTGTCGGGATTTTCCCACAGCTCAAGCTGCGCCAGGGTCTGGTTAGAAAACGAACACGACATCACGAATGAGGGGTGACCCATGGCACAGCCGAGGTTCACCAGACGACCTTCGGCGAGCACGATGATCTCTTTACCGTCGATCTCGTACATATCTACCTGCGGCTTGATCTGACTTTTGCTTTGACCGTAGTTCTCGTTCAGCCACGCCATATCGATCTCGTTGTCGAAGTGGCCAATATTACACACCACCGACTTATCGCGCATGGCTTTGAAGTGGCGGTCCTTAATAATACCAATGTTACCGGTCGCCGTTACAAAGAGGTTGGCGCGGGTTACGGCCTCATCCATCGGAACCACTTCGTAGCCATCCATTGCTGCCTGCAACGCGCAGATCGGGTCAATTTCGGTTACCAGTACGCGGCAACCAGCCCCCCGCAGCGACTCAGCCGAGCCTTTGCCTACGTCGCCATAACCAGCCACAACGGCCACTTTACCAGCCAGCATTAAGTCAGTGGCGCGGCGGATAGCATCGACCAGCGACTCGCGGCAGCCGTACTTGTTATCGAATTTCGATTTCGTTACCGAGTCGTTTACGTTGATGGCGGGCAGGTGAAGCGTTCCGTTCTTCATGCGCTCATAGAGGCGGTGAACACCCGTAGTCGTCTCTTCCGACAGGCCTTTGATGCCCGCGATCAGCTCAGGATACACGTCGAACACCATGTTCGTCAGGTCGCCGCCATCATCCAGGATCATGTTGAGGGGCTGACGGTCTTCACCAAAGAACAACGTCTGCTCGATGCACCAGTTGAATTCTTCTTCGTTCATGCCCTTCCAGGCATACACCGGAATACCAGCAGCGGCAATGGCAGCGGCGGCGTGGTCCTGGGTAGAGAAAATGTTGCACGACGACCAGGTTACCTCGGCACCCAGTTCAACCAGCGTCTCGATGAGCACGGCAGTCTGGATGGTCATGTGCAGGCAGCCGGCAATGCGGGCACCTTTCAGCGGCTGGCTGGGACCGTATTCTGCCCGCAGGCCCATCAGGCCAGGCATTTCAGCTTCAGCCAGGCGAATTTCTTTCCGACCCCACTCAGCGAGGGCGATGTCCTTAACCTTGTAGGGGACGTAAGTTGACGTTTGCATATCGATTGAACGACGGCTATTTGTTTGTTTAGATAATCTACTATTCTTAATCAGATCACAGGCCTACCCAGTTGGGCCCACCTCCTTTCTTAGGGAAGTGCAAAACTACAAACTATAGTTAAGAAGAGCGAATTAACTGTAACCAGTAGCGTGTCAACCTTCACGTAAACGGTAGCATATACCAATGGCTCTTACTCAACGGTAGACGGTTTCGAATGTCCAGTTCTCGCGGGGCTGTTTGTAGATGGCCCAAAATTGGTCGGCAAGTTGCTCGGGCGAGAAATGCTCATTACTGCCCACAGCCCCGTCTATTGTCACGGTAGCCACATGGATATTCAGCGGTGTGAGTGTCTGATGCAGGCAGGCGGCCATACTGCGCACCGCCGCCTTGCCTACCGATAAGGATAAAAGTGTGCCATCAGGATGTAGCGCCGTACCGCCACCCGTTACCAGTACCGTACCGCCGCGTACCTGTTGCATGGTGGGGGCTACGGCCTGAACTGCCGCCAGCAACCCACCCGCGTCTGTGCGCAAGTCCTGCATAAATAGTTCGGGATCGAGCGCTAGCCCGTCGGCTTCGCGGTAGACCGACGGGTTATAGTGCAGTACCGTTACCGGCCCATGCTCAACAAGAATCGTTTGTATGGTGTGGGTTAACTGCCCAAAATCAGCCACATCGGCGGTGTAGGTTGCTACATCCGTTCCCGCCTCGCGCAGCTGACCGGCCAGTTCATCGAGCGATGCCGCCCGGCGGGCTATCAGCGAAATTGTAAACCCTTCGCGGGCAAACCGGTGGGCTACACCAAGGGCTACACCCGGCCCGGCTCCAATAATCAATAGATGCTGGTTCATACAATGAATGGACTGTTCGTCAATTTATTCAGACAATTCGTATCCTCACTCGGCCGATACCAGAAATCCTGAGCGTACACACAAAGTAGGGTTAGAGCCGCATCAGGGCCACGTACGTTTCCAGACCGTCCCAGAGGTTCTGTAGGCGCAGATTTTCATTTTCGGCATGCTGGTTATTGTCGTGGTTGGCAATCGGTACGGTAATCGTCGGCGTTTTCAGAATCTGGTCGAACAAATACAACGGCAGGCTTCCGCCCAGGCTGGGTTGTAGCACAATATCACCCTTAACCGTCGACTGGACTGCTTTAACGACTGTCTGGGCTATGGGCAGGTCCATGCGGGTGCGCTGGGCATTGTAGCCCGACTTGGCCATGATTCGCGCAATACGGGGGTATTTGGCCCGCTCTTCGTCGGTGATGCTCTCCTGCTGAGTCACGTAATACCCCTGCGCCTTCACATGGTCGATTACTTTCTGCACCTGCCGCTGCGCGTCGTTTCCCAGCACAAGCCGAAGGTCGAGCGCAGCCGTGGCCGACGTTGGGATGACGTTGGCGGCTAGTTTGCCGACATTAGCACTGGCGAAACCGTTGATATTCAGCGACGGGCGCATCAGCAGTTCGGATAACGATTTACCGCCACCTTCAGCCTTGGTAAAGCCCAGCTCCTGCTGCAGCTGCGCATCGACCGATGGAATTCGGGCCAATGCCTGTTTTTCCAGATCAGTCAGCGGGGTTACATCATCGTAGAATCCTTTTATCAATACATTGCCGTCCTCATCTTTCATCGAGGTCAGCAGCCGGGCCAGCATCATGGCGGGGTTAGGGGCCCAGTTGCCGTAGTGGCCGCTATGCAATGGCCGTTTGGCCGCAAATACCTTTAGCTCAAGATTAACATCGCCCCGCACGCCGAAGAGCACCTGCTTGCGCCCGGTCTGATGCACGGGGCCATCGCAGATGATCCAGAGGTCACTTTTCAACCGGTCTTTATGTCGTTCCAGAATTTCGCTCAGATGCGTCGAGCCCGCTTCTTCCTCGCCTTCAAAAAAGAATTTAAGGTTGGCGGTGGGGTTGACCTTCATGTTTACCAGCGCATCGTAGGCGGCCAGAATCGTGAATACGCCTGCCTTATCGTCGGAGGTGCTGCGGCCGTATATGCGCCAGTCCGGGTTGATCGGCTCACCACCTTTCGGCAGCGCAATGGCTTTTCCACCCGCTTCCAGTGACGCACTATACAGCGTTGGTTCGAAGGGCTTAAGGCCATCGGCCCATTGGTTGGGGTTCACCGGCTGCCCATCGTAGTGCGCATAAAAAACAACCGTTTTGGTAGCACCGGGCACGATAACTTCGCCATAAATGGCCGGTGGAACGCCTTTCGTCAGTCCGTCGAGCCGCATGGGTTCAATTCCCCGCCGCTTCAGCATGTCGGCGATGTAGGTTGCCGTTTGCTGAATGCCCGCCGTATCGTAAACCACGTTTGGCAGGGCCACCAGGCCCATAAATTCAGCCAGCAACTGCCGTTCTTTCTGTTGGCGGTAGGTACGCGTTTGTAACGTAAGCGCGCTCTGCGCGTAGACGGTGCCAGCGAGCAGCAAGGCAGACAATAGGGATGTAATCCGTTTCATGCGTGGTGGTGAGTAAGACCGATAAGCCCTAAAGTACGCAATCGGTGCCGCGTTTATACTGGGGATATCCGCTAAAAAGGGCATTATCTCCGTATTCACGACCGATTATCCGGTTTTTCCACGCAGTTTCACTAAAACACCGTAGGTTGGCGACCGTATCCTAAACTTAATCAGGTCATGAATTTCTTTGTGGTTTTTATAGTCATTGCTCTTTTTATCATCTACTTATCCGTCGTTGTTGTACAGCAGGGTACGGTGGCGGTCATAACCGTATTCGGTAAGTACAACCGGGTGCTGCGGCCGGGGTTGAATTTCAAAATTCCGTTCATCGAAGTCATCTACCGGCGCATCTCCATTCAGAACCGGTCTGTCGAACTGGCCTTTCAGGCCATTACCGCCGATCAGGCCAATGTCAATTTCAAGGCAATGCTGGTGTATTCGGTGCTCAATCAGGAGGACGAAACGATTAAAAATGTAGCGTTTAAGTTTATCGACGAGGCCTCGTTCATGCAGGCGCTGATCCGCACCATCGAAGGCTCGATCCGTAGTTTTGTGGCCACCAAACGGCAGTCGGAAATTTTGGGGCTGCGCTCGGAAATTATTGAGCACGTTAAATTTCAGCTCGACTCGCTGCTCGAGAGCTGGGGGTATCACCTCACCGACCTGCAACTGAACGACATTGCGTTCGATGAAGTGATTATGCGCTCGATGGCGCAGGTAGTGGCGTCGTCGAACCTGAAAGCGGCCGCTGAAAATGAAGGGCAGGCCTTGCTGATTACCAAAACCAAAGCCGCTGAGGCAGATGGTAACGCGATAAAAATCTCGGCCGAAGCCGAGAAAACGGCGGCTCAACTTCGTGGTCAGGGTGTGGCGTTGTTCCGCGAAGAAGTGGCAAAAGGGATGGCCGAGTCAGCTAAAGTGATGAGCGAAGCCGACCTCGATGCCTCGCTGATCCTGTTCTCGATCTGGACCGAAGCCGTAAAGCACTTCGCTGAAAACGGAAAAGGGAACGTGATCTTCCTGGACGGCTCAACCGAAGGGATGGAGAAATCAATGAAGCAGTTGATGGCCATCGAAAAGCTGAACACACCTCCGCTCCTTGTCAAATAGCCATTGAATTGTGAGGTAGTACCTGAAACTTTCTTGCTGACGGATGCCACGATGGTGGAATCGTTGGGCCTGAAGTTGACCCGCACCGGAATGTCGCGATACTACCTGAAATAGGTCGGGTGGGTCAGATAACCGAGGGGCGTGGTGCCCGTCCGGGCAGGCCAATCATAATGTCGGTATCAGGCTGTCACGGTTGACAAGAGAACTCATGTTGACAAGAAAACTCATTACGTCAGGTTAGCTACCTACACGCAGGGTTCGCTCGCAGGAATGTTGGGACCCCTACCCTGACGAGGAAGACACTCAATTGCGCAATAGGTTCTACCCGTCATATGTCACGCCACGAGAATTTGCACCGATGCCATTCTTTGATGGCTGATCTGTGCGACTGGCAACTAAAGACACGCAGGAATCAGGTATTATTTGCGGGCAAAGGCCGCCTTGCCCGCGTCTAGGAATTCACCGAACCGCTCCACATCCAGATCGTAGTTGATGGGGGCAACCAGCAGCTTGCCCGTTCCGTCGACCAGGCAGTAGTGCGGCTGGGCGTTGTTACCGTAACGGCTAATCTGCAAATCACCATTCTGCGCACCAATCGTCTTCTTCTGTTTCTGGTCGTAGCCTGATGTGTACCATTCCCCTTCGGGCAGCTCCGTTTTATCGTCGACATACAAGGCCACAACCACGTAATCGCTTGTTAGGCGGGCCAGCACTGTTGGATCGCTCCAGACGCGCTGTTCCATTTCGCGGCAGTTTACGCAGCCGTGACCCGTGAAGTCGATGAATACGGGTTTGTTCACCGTTCGGCTATAGGCCAGCGCTTCTTTGTAATCGAAAAAACCCTGAATGCCGTGCGGCATCTTGAACAGCTCACCATGCCTGACCGTCCGTTTGGCCAGGGGTGTTCCCTGATTCGTGGACCCGCTCTGTAAGTTAAAATCCTGCGATGTGTCGGGGGGCAGATACCCGGCCAGTGCTTTCAGCGGAGCGCCCCAGAGCCCTGGAATCATGTAGACCACGAACGTAAACGTGATGATCGCCAGGAGCAATCGAGGAATACTGACTTTTGAATTTCCCACCGGCAAACGCATCGTTCCCGTGGCTGGGTTATCGATCGTCATCATTTCGGGGCTATCGTGCGCCAACCGGATCTTGCCCAGCAGGTAGAAGCCAAGCAGGCTGAAAATCACGATCCAGAACGACAGATACACCTCCCGGTCGAGCAGGTGCCAGTGGTAGACCTGATCGGCAATACTGAGAAATTTCAACGCCAGGGCCAGTTCCAGGAAGCCCAGCACTACCTTCACCGAGTTGAGCCATCCGCCCGACTTGGGCAGGCGCTGTAGCCAGTGCGGAAACAGCGCGAACAGCGTAAACGGAATGGCAAAAGCCGAGGAGAACGCCGCCATGCCTACAATTGGTTTGATTACCTCGCCGCCCGCCGAAGCCACCAGCAGGCTGCCAACGATGGGGCCGGTACACGAAAAGGATACCAGCACCAGCGTGAAGGCCATAAAAAAGATACCGGCCAGTCCACCCCGTTCCGAAGCCGCGTCGGCTTTATTGACAATAGAGCTGGGTAGGGTGATCTCGAACAGCCCCAGAAACGACAGGCCAAATACAAAGAATACCGCGAAGAACAGCAGGTTAGGAATCCAGTGGGTACTCAGGAAATTAGCAAATGCCGGGCCATTGACGCGTGATACCAGCGTACCGATCAGCACGTAAATCGCGATGATCGACGCGCCGTAGAGCACCGCTTTCCACCAGCCGCCTTTCTGGTGCGTAAAAAAGCTGACCGTCATGGGAATGATCGGGAACACGCAGGGGGTTAGCAACGCCGCCAGCCCCGACAGAAACGCCGCCAGGGCAAAACCCCATAACGATTCTGAACTGCTTCGCTCCGCCTCCGCCCTCGCCAGCGGGTCAACCGCACCGACCGCCGGTTCAGCAGCCGTCCCTAAAGCTGTCACGGTATCGGCACTCGCCACTAGTGCGGGTGTAGCGGCTGAGTCAGGCTGGCTAGTCACCGTAGTTGCCGCTACCGGCAGGCCAACGGGTAATGTAGCCGCCGTAGCACTTGCGCTTGCCGGAGCAGCCGATACGGTCAGTTTCGACGAGACATCGAACTCGTCGCTGACCTGCACGCAGACCGTTGAGCAGGCCTGCCCTTCAACCGTCCCTTTAATAGAAGGCTTATCACTTAGCAACCTCAGTTTTTGGGTAAACAGCGCCGGATTGGGCATGATATACGTATCGCCTTCCCATACATCATCAAATTTTGTTTCATAACCCACCGATACCAGATCGCCAACGGCCTCGAATGTCTTATTTTTCAGTAGTATAAGGGCGGTTGCCTGCGGGCCACCATCCAGTTTTGGGTTGGTTTTGGCCGCGTACATATGCCACCCTTCCTTCGAGCGAGCCGTTATACGTAGTTCAACCACGTCGCCCACCTTTGCTTTGGCTGGCGAGATGCTATACGCAAAGGTGGTGGGGTTGGTAATGTTGTTCTGGCCAAACTGGCCGAAGCTGGTTGTAACGGCGGCAAACAGGCAAAGCAACAGGCCCAGCGGGGCAATAAACCGATTCATAATAGTGTAGGTACAACTAATAGGTTACGGAGGTAACGCGTTTTAACCAAAAAACAATCACTTCCTGACAGTAGTATAGACAGATGTAACAAAAGCTATACGCCACAAACGCGTTTTGTGTTGAATTCTGACTACATTTACTTTGATTTAGAGGCAAAGCAGTTAAGATCTAACACTCAGTGAAAGCGCTATACGAAAAGGTTACCATCGACCAGGCCCATTCATTGCTCGTAAAACACATCCGTCTTACGGCCTTTGGTGCCCTTTGGCATTATCATCCCGAGTACGAACTTACCTATATACTGGAAAGCAGCGGGAAGCGCTTTGTGGGTGACCACGTGACGAATTTCGATGCGGGCGATCTGGTTCTGATTGGCCCGAACCTGCCGCATTTCTGGCGTAATGACGACGACCGGGTTAACGAACTACCGGCCGAAGCGATCGTCGTTCAGTTTCCCGTTTCGCTGGATGAAAACCTGCTGAGCGCCCTGCCCGAGTCTCAGCCGGTTCGGCAGTTACTGCAACGCTCGCGCTACGGGCTATGCTTTAGCCCTAAAGTAGCGGCCCGCCTGGCTCCCCGGTTGCTCAAGCTGCCGCATCAGGAAGGGATGATGCAGGTGATCGAGCTGCTCAGTATCCTTAGCGAGCTTGCTTCTGACCGCGAGGCTATCCTGCTCGCCTCCGACAGCTACCAGCTTACGGCCAGTGAAGCCGACACCGAACGCATGAAGCGTGTGCTGGAATTTGTGCTCCTGCATTTCCGGAAGGAAATCCGGATCGACCAGATCGCCTCTGTAGCGGGCATGGCTCCGGCGGCATTCTGCCGGTACTTTCGCAAACGAACCGGCAAATCGTTCGTCGAGTACCTGAATGAATTACGGATCAGTCATGCCCGCAAATTGCTCACTCAGGCCGATCTGAGCGTTGGGCAGGTCGGATTCGAGTGTGGTTTCAACAATATTTCGCATTTCCACCGTCAGTTCAGGCAGCAAACCGGCACCACACCCATGCGCTATCAGGCGATCTACCGCGATAAGCAGTCGCCTCTATTGCAGGGGATTGCCGGATTGACGGTATAGCTACCAAACCTTTACTATATAGCTTGACTTTACCACTGGAAGTCAGTAATTTTGCGACCTGATTCATGGAAAGCCTGTCGAGTAGAAACGTACTAGGCACCTTCCACTGGTTCAGAATTACATAACTTTCTGTATAACAAGCTAATGGCTCGCGATTTATTATTGACGAGAAACATCGGTATCGCTGCCCACATCGACGCAGGCAAAACGACTACTACCGAACGTATTCTCTATTACGCCGGGGTAAGTCACAAGATCGGTGAAGTTCACGATGGGGCTGCTACCATGGACTGGATGGAGCAGGAGC
Organism: uncultured Cytophagales bacterium; assembly: GCA_963750355.1. Classification (GTDB taxonomy): domain Bacteria; phylum Bacteroidota; class Bacteroidia; order Cytophagales; family Spirosomataceae; genus Fibrella. The sequence goes on from CAVVQL010000014.1 coordinate 34,923, forward strand.
AGGAGCGTGGCATCACGATTACCTCAGCCGCTACAACCGTCGACTGGACCTACCGCGACCAGAAATACCACATCAACATCATTGACACACCAGGTCACGTTGACTTCACCGTTGAAGTAAACCGTTCACTGCGTGTACTCGACGGGCTGGTGTTCCTTTTCAGTGCTGTTGATGGCGTTGAGCCACAGTCGGAAACAAACTGGCGCCTGGCCAACAATTACAACGTCGCCCGTCTGGGTTTCGTCAATAAAATGGACCGCTCTGGTGCCGACTTCCTGAACGTGTGCAAGCAGGTGAAGGAAATGCTGGGCAGCTACGCGGTGCCTCTTCAGTTGCCAATTGGCGAAGAAGAGAACTTCAAAGGCGTGGTTGACCTCGTTAATTTTCGCGGTGTTGAGTGGAACGAAGACGACAAGGGTATGACCTTCAGAGAGGTGCCTATTCCGGCCGATATGCTGGAGGAAGCCACCGAATGGCGGGAAAAACTCCTGGAAGCCGTTGCCGAATTCGACGACTCGCTGATGGAGAAATACTTCGAAGATCCTGCTTCGATCTCGGAAGACGAAATTCTGGCGGCGCTGCGCAAAGCAACCATCAGCATGAAAATCGTACCGATGCTTTGTGGTTCGTCGTTCAAGAACAAAGGCGTACAAACCATGCTCGACTACGTGATGGCCCTGTTACCGTCGCCGATGGACAAAGAGAGCATTTTTGGTACCAATCCCGACACGGGCGAAGAGATCTCACGCAAGCCATCGACAACTGAGCCGTTCTCGGCGCTGGCGTTCAAAATTGCTACTGACCCTTACGTTGGCCGTCTTTGCTTCATCCGTTCCTACTCGGGTGTGCTGGAGTCGGGTTCATATGTGCTTAACAACCGGTCGGGCAACAAGGAGCGTATTTCGCGGATTTTCCAGATGCACGCCAACAAGCAAAACCAGATCGACCGCCTCGAAGCGGGTGATATTGGGGCTGTCGTTGGGTTCAAAGACATCAAAACAGGTGATACCCTGTCAGACGAAAAGAACCCTATCGTTCTTGAGTCGATGGTATTCCCGGAACCCGTAATTGGCTACGCCATTGAGCCTAAGAAGACCGCCGATCAGGATAACTTCTCGAAAGCCATTGGTAAACTGCTGGAAGAAGACCCAACCCTGAAGGTAGAGTCGAACGTTGAAACTGGCCAAACCATTATTCGGGGTATGGGTGAACTTCACCTGGAGATCATCATCGACCGGATGCGTCGTGAATTCAAGGTTGAAGTGAACCAGGGTGCTCCTCAGGTGGCCTATAAAGAGACCATCACCAAGAAGGTAGACCACCGTGAGGTATACAAAAAGCAAACGGGTGGTCGGGGTAAGTTCGCCGACATCGTGTTTGAACTGATGCCCCGTGATCCGGAAGAAGACGGTTCGATCAAGCCAGGTCTCCAGTTCGACAATGCCATTGTTGGTGGTGTGATTCCCCGCGAATTCATTCCGGCCATTCAGAAAGGCTTCGCTGAGGCGATGTCAATGGGACCGCTTGCCGGTTATCCCATCGACTCGATGAAAGTACGGCTGTACCACGGATCATTCCACGATGTTGACTCCGACTCACTGTCGTTTGAACTGGCCGCCCGGATGGGCTTCCGCGATGCTGCCCGTCAGGCTGGTCCCAAACTGCTGGAACCGATCATGGCCGTTGAAGTATTGACACCAGAAGAATACACGGGTCCAATTACGGGTGACCTCAACCGTCGCCGGGGTATCATGAAAGGTATGGACTCACGCGCTGGTTCACAAGTGCTGAAAGCTGACGTTCCCCTGTCGGAACTGTTCGGCTACATCACAGAACTCCGCACCATGTCGTCGGGCCGGGCCACGGCCAACCTGACCTTCGCTCATTACGAGATCGTGCCGAATAACATCGCCGAAGGTGTAGTGAAAAAAGAGAAAGGTGGCGGCTTAAGCTAAAAAAATAAGTTTCAGGTGGACCGCCTGAAACTCCTTAAAATTTCCTCTTCCGGAGTAAATGGTTCTTTCGGCTGGGGTCTATTTAACATAAACGAACCGCTTTTTATGAATCAGAAGATTCGCATTAAACTGAAGTCGTTCGACCACATGCTGGTTGACAAATCGGCTGAAAAAATTGTAAAAGCCGTTAAATCGACGGGCGCTATGGTGAGCGGGCCAATCCCACTGCCTACCGACAAGGAGATTTACACGGTACTGCGTTCACCACACGTGAACAAGAAGGCACGCGAGCAGTTCCAGCTTTGCACCTACAAGCGGTTGGTTGACATTTATTCAACCAGTTCAAAAACGGTTGACGCCCTGATGAAACTCGAACTACCCAGCGGTGTCGATGTTGAGATCAAAGTTTAACTCTCCGTAGTATAAAAAAAGCCCCCGCCAAACGGCGGGGGCTTTTTTTACGTCTTCTGTCCACTGTCTTCCGTCTTCTGTTGCGCTGCTACGGAACGATTCTATAAGTAGCAGCGCAACGGAAGACAGTGGGCAGAAGACATTTTTCACGTGCTCGCTAACCGAATCAGGTCGTCGATATTGTTAACGATCGTGCCATTCTCCGGCATTTGAATATCTTGGCCAACCATCTGGTAACCGGTTAGCAGCAACTTGGCTTCAGGAAACTGCGCACCCAGCTTATTCACGTATAACTGCGCCTCATTGTTGGAAGGCACCGATGTAATGGCCGAAAAGATGTAGTCGGGTTTGTGGACGTTATAAGCGAATATCAGCTCATTGAACGGTAAATTCTGCCCCAGGTAAACAACCTTGTTGTAGCGTGCCCGGATGATGTAATTGGCAAATAGCAGGCTGATTTCGTGCAATTCACCTTCGGGCAGGAAGAGCAGGTACGTTTTACCGTTTGGCCGTTGTTTACTAACCTGACCATCGATCGCCACAATCAACTTCTGACGGATCAAATTGGTGATGAAGTGTTCCTGCGCCGGGCCAACCGATCCGGTTACCCACAACGTACCTATACGACTAAGAAACGGATAGATAACGTTGATCATCGTGTTCTCGAAACCGAACTGTAGAATATTAGTGCTGATAATCTTCTCAAAACGCTCTTCGTCCAGGTCAATCATCGAGATGGTCAGGGCGTGGATCTGATCAGGGTAGTTGAGTTGCCTGTCTGAAATTTTGATCACCTCCTGATACATCTCTTCCACGGTGAGTTTGGAGATTTCAGAAATCTTGTAGCCGTGATCTTTAAGCAACGAGATATTCAATACCAGTTTAAGGTCCTGGTCATTGTACGTCCGTATGTTCGTATCGGTCCGTTTGGGCTGAATAATATTATAGCGCTGCTCCCAGATCCGCAACGTGTGGGCTTTTATGCCGGAAAGTTGCTCTAAATCTTTAATTGAGTAGCTACTCATGGGATGGTTTGATTACAAGTTGGTGCTGTACTGGAAGGCGAATTGAAAGCAAGCTGAATAACCTCATTTCGACGTTGCGCCCTCATCACAATGTTTAAGCCAAGCACCCGTTTACTGGTTTGCAATTTTGGCCGAAAAGGCAATGACACTCGTGCAAATGCTACTAAATAACCTTGAAAAAGTCTTAATTGTTTAGTTAAAAGCAAGCATATGAAGAATTTGGTGACCAACAAAAAACAGCACTTGTAGACTGATAATCAGCACGGCAAGCTGATTATCTTTTCTGAAAGGGAGACCGTACCATATACTCAGCAGGACGGTCGATACCAGCCACCACCCCAGGTAGTTCTGAATCGGAATAGGGTGACCAAACCAGGTCCAGAAGTCGAGCCGTATGGCTACCGGCTCAACCAGTAAATCGAGCAATACCATAGCCGTTGCAGCCATAGCCGTTTTCAGGTAGATGGGTAGGGCGAACCGGTCAAACAGGGAGCCGAAACAGTAGGTCAGCAGCAACCAGTTTGCCCCTATTATGGGCGGAATACCAAACAGCTTAGGGCCCAGGCCATCCCCATACGCATAAGGCCCCCCAAATACGTATCCAGTCCGTACCCCAAGTAGTTCAACGAAATAACCCACCAAAAGGGCCAGAGCGATATAGAAGCCAAAAGCTGGTCGCCAGTCGGTATGGTACCAGAGCAGCACACCGAGTGTAGCCAGCAGGTTCAGCGCCGTCAGTTGTTTGAAAACGGGGGAAAGGGCGGGTATCTGTAAACCAGCCAGGCCAGCTACATAGGCCAGTATCAGAATAATGCGAATGGGTTTATCGTATCGGGGTGCAGTAAGATCGGCCATACAGATAGTAACTCTCGATTGCAGGGTAATTGTCCATGAACCCGTTAAGGCTAAAAAAAAAGTCCTGACAACTGTATGTCAGGACTTCAAATGATGGGTGCACGATGGGTCTCGAACCCACGACCTCCGGCACCACAAACCAGCGCTCTAACCGACTGAGCTACGCGCACCATTTATTTTGAGAGGGCAAAAGTAAGCAAGAATTAAGAGTTGAGAGTTAAGAAGTAAGAGTTTTTTTTCTGTGCCAGCAGCTTTTACTTTCTACTCCTTAACTCTCAAGCGGTTAAGCCGCTTTCGCCTCCTGATACCGGGCATCAGCAGCGCTCCAGTCCACTACGTTCCAGAAGGCAGCAATGTATTCGGGGCGACGATTCTGGTATTTCAGGTAATAAGCGTGTTCCCACACATCGAGGCCTATGATCGGTGTGCCTTTCTGCTCGGTAACGTCCATCAATGGATTATCCTGATTGGGCGTTGACGTAACAGCGAGCTCGCCGTCGGCCGTGACGATCAGCCAGGCCCAGCCTGACCCAAAGCGCGTTGTAGCCGCCTTGGCGAACTCCTCTTTGAAGGTATCGAATGAACCGAATTTCTGATCGATCGCCTCGGCCAGTTGACCCGTAGGCTGACTACCGCCATTTGCTGACAGAATATTCCAGAAAAACGTATGGTTGAAATGCCCCCCACCGTTGTTACGAACCGCCACTGGGTATTTGCTCACGTTGGCTACCAGTTCATCGATCGACAGGTTTTCCATTTCGGTGCCTGCCACGGCGTTGTTGAGGTTAGTTACGTAAGCGTTATGGTGTTTTCCATGGTGGATTTCCATGGTCTGCTTATCGATGTTTGGTTCAAGCGCGTCGCTCGAATAAGGCAGCGGATCTAGTACGAAGGCCATATGTGTGTTTAAGGTTTAATTCACCCGGACTAACACCATGCTTTGGTTTTATGTTCTTAGCCGTCCGAAAAAGTTGATCAGTAAGGTACGGCTATCATCGGCTAAAACACCCGTTTCGAGCCTCGTTTTTGGGTGTAATGGCGATGGCTTTAGCTGTGAATAGCCCCGTTTAGGGTCGTCGGCCCCAATGACCAATCTACCCAGTTGCACCCAGAAAATAGCCCCGGCACACATCGTGCAGGGTTCAAGCGTGACGTACAGGGTACAGTTGGTAAGGTATTTGCCGCCAAGCGCCTGCGTAGCGGCCGTAATGGCCATCATTTCGGCATGGGCCGTAACGTCGTTCAACTGCTCGGTCTGATTCCGGCCTTTTCCGATAATACGGTTCTGGCAAACGACCAGTGCCCCAACCGGAACTTCGCCTGCTTCTGCTGCCTCTTCAGCCAGGACGAGGGCCATTTCCATAAAGTACTCGTCGGTGAACATGTAGTTTGACTATTGTTTCCTGATCCGTTTGCTTTAGCAAACGGGCTTCTCAAACCTTATCGGCCTTGAGTTTATCCCTCAACTGAAACAGTTCGTCGCGCAGGCGGGCAGCTTCCATGAAGTCGAGGTCTTTGGCGGCGTGCTCCATGCGGGCCTGGGTTTCTTTAACCAACTGTTGTAGGTCATTCTTACCCATGTACTGCACAACCGGATCGGCCGCAATGCGAATCTCGTCGGGCTCCACGTAGAACTGCTTGGGTTTCGAGTCGGCTACTTTGGTTTGGCCCATAATCGCTTCGCGTGACTTGAATACGGTGGTGGGCACAATGCCATGCGCTGTATTGTACTCCTTCTGAATGGCCCGGCGGCGATTTGTCTCGTCGATCGCTTTTTCCATTGAGCCCGTAATGCGGTCGGCGTACATCAGCACTTTTCCATTTACGTTCCGGGCGGCCCGGCCAATGGTCTGAATCAGTGACCGGATATCGCGCAGGAAACCTTCTTTATCGGCGTCCATGATGGCCACCAGCGATACTTCGGGCAGGTCGAGGCCCTCGCGAAGCAGGTTCACCCCAACCAGCACGTCGAAGTTACCCAGCCGCAGGTCACGCAGGATTTCGACCCGGTCGAGGGTTTTTACTTCGGAGTGAATGTACCGCGTTTTGATGCCAACGCGTTCGAGGTACTTGCTCAGTTCTTCAGCCATGCGCTTGGTGAGGGTCGTAATCAACACGCGCTCATTCTTCTTGATACGGGCATCAACCTCTTCCAGCAAATCATCGATCTGATTCAGGCTTGAACGTACCTCAATTTCGGGATCGAGCAGGCCCGTTGGGCGAATGAGCTGCTCGACCACGACACCCTCGCTTTTCCGCAGTTCGTAGTCAGACGGGGTTGCCGAAACGTAGATGGTCTGCGGCGTCAGGTCCTCGAACTCCTGGAAGGTGAGGGGGCGGTTATCCATCGCCGACGGCAGACGGAACCCATAATCGACCAGGGCGACCTTACGTGACCGGTCGCCGCCCCACATCGCCCGAATCTGCGGAATGGTCACGTGGCTTTCGTCGACCACCATCAGGAAATCATCGGGGAAGTAATCGAGCAGGCAGAACGGCCGTTGACCGGGCTGCCGGTTGTCGAAGTAGCGCGAATAGTTCTCGATGCCGGAGCAGTAACCCAGTTCACGCATCATTTCCAGGTCGAACTCGGTCCGCTCTTTAATGCGTTCGGCCTCCTGCTCGCGATACTCACCCTCGAAAAACTTGATCTGGGCCACCAGATCGTCCTGAATTTGATGAATAGCTCCGTTCAGTGTCTCGCGGCCCGTGACGAAGAGCGTGGCGGGAAAAATCGTCACCGCTTTTTCGCTCGACAGCTTTTTGCCCGAAGCCGGATCGATCCGTTGAATGGATTCGATTTCGTCGCCGAAGAAAATGAATCGATACGCGAAATCAGCGTAGGCCACGAACAGATCCACCGTATCACCTTTTACCCGGAAATTACCCCGCTGAAAATCACCTTCCGTACGGCTGTAAAGAATGCTGACCAGTTTGTGCAGGAGTTGATTGCGGCTCATCCGCTCCCCTTCTGCAATGCGGATAATGCTATTTTTGAACTCTTCGGGGTTGCCCATGCCATAAATGCACGATACCGACGCGATCACGATCACGTCGCGCCGCCCGCTCATCAGAGCCGAAGTAGCCGCCAGCCGCAGCTTGTCGATCTCCTCGTTGATGGCCAGGTCTTTCTCGATGTACGTACCGGTCGTGGCTATGTAGGCCTCGGGCTGGTAGTAGTCGTAATACGAGATGAAGTACTCGACGGCATTGTTGGGGAAAAACTGCTTGAATTCGCCATACAGTTGCGCCGCCAGGGTTTTGTTATGGCTCAGCACCAGCGTAGGCCGGTTGGTCTGGGCGATTAAGTTAGCGATGGTAAAGGTATTGTGCACAAACAGCCCACCTTGACCGGCTAAAAACGTTTCAACACCTGGTACAGTGAAATCATAAACATACGTATGCTTGTATTCAACCGGTTTAACAGTGGCTACCGGCGTCCAGCGCAGTTGACAGAGTGCATTCAGTTTATTCCAAATCCTATACCACTCCTCGTTAACCGCTTGATTATTGGCCTCTTCATATAAAGCATGAAGAATAGTTTTCAGGCTTCGCGTTTGTGGACGGCGTTGGCCATATTCCATTAAATGTATGGCTAGCCGCGAAAGCCCCGACAACTCACCGAGGCGTTTGGCAGACAGTCCTACACCCACTCGTAATGTGGTAAGATCTGTTGGATTGATTGGTACCAATTCAACGTTTGAGTTGGCAGTCTTACCTAGCAAAGCAGCTAAAGCTTCCTGCTTATACTCAATGGAAAAGCCGATAAATTTTTTAAAGGCAGTTAAATCACTTTGCCCGGTAATTGACACCTGATAATACCAGTTTCCTGCATGATCGGAATTGGTAGCCCGTTTGAAACGTCGGCTTATACGGCCCCAAATTCCCAACCGAAGAAGCGCATATAACAGGTCTGACGCCAATTGGCGGCTGGCCGTCATGGCGCAGACGCTACGATTTTTCTCGACAAACCCCTCTCCATCGAAGTAGGCGCGCAGCAACTGAGTTAGTTGGGCAATGGATAAATCGGGCCAAAAGTCTGGCAGTTTTTTCAGGAAGGCTGTTTTTCCACACTGCCCACCCAACAATTCGGCTATTATAACGGAGGACAGTTGATAGTCAGATGATGGCCGAACAGTAAATGACTGATTCAGCGTAGCTAAGATAGACTCGATGTCTTTTCTGACTAGTTCATTACGGTTGGACAGAATTACATACCTGCTCTGGCAGTTTCCTTCAGCAATATAATACCCCATCAGCCGCATAAAATGGGCCGTAAGAGGTAATTGAGCTGGTAGCGTGTTCCAACCTGTCCGATTACGTAGCACCAGTGTAGATGAATCAGGCAGCGCTCCGTCAGCTTGGATCAGATAAGCCGACAGACGGGTTCGTTCAAAAGGATCAAGCATCGGTTTATGAATAGTCTTCTGACCGTTATCGTCCGTTGACGTGTACTGGTTCTGAAGGCTTCTCACGGTTGCTGTACGTATCCCCGATTCGACAAAGAAATTTTGGGATGCTGTACGCCCAAAAAGTTCAAGCGTGTTGAGCGTTTCCATTGCCCCGCCGCCCAATAGCCGTTCTGGTACAGGCAGGTAATCCGTTTTCTGAATATCACTGGTTTTGATAAGGCACAGTTCACCGTTCCGCAACACCCAGAAATTATGATCGGCGGTGAAAGTGGCCTCTCGTCCACAAGCAGTTATCAGCTCATACATAACCTGAGTTGGTGTATGCCGGGTGAACGTCTGAATTTTATGTAACCCCACCTCTCCGGTCACCGGGTCAAATGATTGCGCATAGTATTGGGATGTCCCTTCTGATACATCGAGCAATTGATGGTCGCCCTGTTGCTCAGGCAGGGCATGGCTCATCGCTTCATCGACCAACGGGCCAATGGGTTTCACACGAGCGAATTGAGTGTGTGGTGTCTTCTCTATTACGTACACCAGATCATCATACCCCAGACTTTTACCGGATCCCGTGACGCCGAGCAGCACCTGCGCCGGTTCATTGTTAGTTACTCCTTTCACCAGCTCAACAATAGCCTTTGGCTGGTCGCCGGTGGGTTGAAAGTCAGACGTTAATTCAAAGTTCATCAGCGTTGTTGCTACGAGTTGGCGTAATCCACCAATTTACGAATAAACTCGTCAAATGACAAGGTGGCTTACAAAAGATGCATTTCAGGGAACTGCGCCGCTATTTGCTGATCATGCACATTTAACAGCTTCCCTCCGATCCTACACATCTATCTGGTAGCCCCGCGTCTCAACCGTGCGTGAACCTGGCTAAAAACCCTCCGCTTTTATCTCTTTTTCGCTGACAGCGCCGTATTTCTTCACCTTGTCCCGGATAGCATCAGCCTTCCCGATCAGCACAAACTGAAGCTTATCTTTTGGGAAATACTGGTCAATGATCTGCCGGGTTTTGGCTACGGTCAGTCCGTCTACGTTCTTCTGGAAATTATTGATGAACGATTCGTCGAAGCCCAGGCTGAACATATCGGTCAGCAGATTCGCTAGCTCAGCCGATGACTCGTACCTGGGCGGAAAGTCGGCTTTCACGTAGTTTTTGGCCGATAGCAGCGTCTTTTCGTCGATGCCGGTCCGGTGCAGGCTGTCGAGCACGTGCAGGGCCATATCGATCGCCTCGGTGGTGGTGCTGACTTTGGTAAAGGTGGAAATGGCGAAGGTACCGCTCTTGCGAAACGTGCCGAAGCGACTGTTGGCCCCGTAGGTCAGCCCCGAGTTCACGCGCAGGGCATCGTTGAGCCAGGATGTAAACCGACCGCCCAGAATGGTATTGACCACCGTGACGGGAATAAAATCGGGGTTATTCTGCGTAATGCCTTTTCCGCCAATCAGAAAAGTCGTTTCGCGGGCGTCGTCTTTATTGACCAGCAGCACCCGATTTTTATCGAATGCAACGGCAGGTTCGGCCACAACAGGTGAGGTAGCAGCGGCCGTTTTCCAGCTGCCAAACAAATCGGTCATGCGCTTTTTCATCGCTACCGTGTTGAAATCGCCCACGATAGCAATAGCCGCCCGGTCGGTCGTGAAATTCTTCTGGTAAAACTGCCGGGCATCCACCGCCGAGATGGCCGACACCGATGCCGGCGTGCCAGTCAGCGGGTTGGCGTATGGATGCCCCTCAAACACAAACTGGTTAAAATAAGACCCCACTACATTCCGTGGACTTTCTTTCTGCTGCGTTAGCTGAAGCAGTTGCCGCTGTTTGTATTTGTCGAATTCAGCCTGATCGAAGGTTGGTTTGGTGAGCACATCCTGAATAATATCGAACAGCACATCCTGATCTTTCACCGCAAAGGAAGCGGTCAGTTTAGCCACTTCTTTCCCGGCATAGGTTTCCACGCTGGCACCCACGTATTCGATCTTTTCTTCGAGTTGCGCTTTTGTGTATTTCGAACTCCCGAACAGCAGTGCCTGAGCCGTCATGTTGGCCAACCCGTATCGGTTACCATCCTGCACGGCACCCGCATCAAACACAGCCGACACATTGACCAGGGGCACCTCGTGCTGCTCCATCAGGTAGATTGTCAGGCCATTCTTTAGCTTGAACTTCTGGTAAGGAGGCACCTTAAACGTTTGCGCTACTGACGCGCCCGCTGCAACAAGGGCAATAATGAACGTGATTAAGTATTTCATTTCAGCAAACCTGTAAGGTTTTGAACGGTGCCGCCCAGGTCTTACAAGTTAAGTTAAGTGGTTGATGATTAGTTGTTTTTAGCCGGATTGGTTCTGGGCTCCGGCAGAAGATAACCGACGGTACGGTTGCGGCCGGTCAGGTACGTTCTGGCCACGCGCTGCACGTCTTCTCTGGTTACCTTTTCATACAGCGAGGGGGCTTCGTAGAGCTTTTTGTAATCGCCGAAAAACAGTTCGTAGGTGCCCAGCGAGTTGGCTTTCCCGTTGATGGATTCCATGGTTCGGTAGAACTCCATCAACTTCTGATTCTTCAGCTTCTGTAGTTCTACATCGGTAATTCCGTCGCGAATCACTTTGTCGATCTGGTATAAAACGGACCGTTCCAGCTGTTCGGCGGTAATGCCGCTGGCCGCAATAGCATAAACAGAAAACAGGTTCGGGTCGAATGCCATATCCATATTCGTGAACACCCGCGACGAAATGGTCGAGTCGAGCACCAACGACTTGACGAGGCGGGATGAATTGCCTGAACTCAATACCCCACTGAGCAAATCGAGGGCGTAATAATCGGGGTGGCGGGCGGCGGGCGTGTGATACGCCAGCAGAATATTGGGCGTCGCTACATCTTTGTAGGTCGTTGCCCGGCGTTCGCCATTTTGGGGCGGCTCCACGGTGCGCAGGCTGTCGGGCAGTTTTTGCGCCGGAATCGGCTCGATATACTGTTCGGCCAGCTTTTTTACCTGCGCTGCCGTTACGTCGCCAACCACAACGGCTACCGCGTTGTTGGGCGAATAATACGTTTTGAAGTACTTCTCCAGATCGGCCTGCGTCCATTTCTTAATGTCGGACTCGAAGCCAATGACGGGGAACATGTACGGGTGCTCAACGAAAGCCACCGACTGAACCAGTTCGCTCAGCACCCGGTAGTTACTGTTTTCCAGTCCCGTGCTGCGCTCCGACAGCACCACGCCCCGCTCGCTTTCCACCATTTTCGGATCAATGGCCAGGTCACGAATACGGTCGGCCTCCAGATCGAAAATCGTTTCGAGGGCCCCACTCTGAAACCAGTCGGTATAGACCGTGGTGTTTTCGGTGGTGTAGGCGTTGTTCGACCCGCCGTTGGCTTCCATCACCCGGTCGAACTGCTTAGGGCCGTATTTTTTAGCCCCATTGAACATCATGTGCTCAAAAAAGTGCGACAGGCCCGTTATGCCGTGTACTTCGTTGCGGGAACCGACTTTCCAGAAAGAATAGAAATTCGCGTTGGGAATCGAATGATCTTCGAGCACCATGAATTTCATGCCATTTTTGAGCGTGAACGTTTGAACGTCCTCCGCTTTGGGCTTATTCTGCGCCAGTACAACACTTGCCGAGAGCATCAATACGGCTACAAGCCCTATTCCTTTGTTCATGAGGGATATTTAGTTTGGCGAAAAGCTAAAACTAGTGACCCTTTTGCTCATAGACAAAAGCTGAATGACTGGCGGTCAGTGCGGCTCCCCAAACCACCGCTCCCACTCGGCTTGTGCCGCCCTATCGTTGGTTTGGTCCAGCACAACAAGGCCAGCCTCATCGTAGCTCATTTGCAGCCCGACAAACGTCAGGTAATCGTTCAGCAGGTGTTCGATGGGTACGTTGCCCGTAATGCAGGTCTCGAAGTACCAGTCCAGCGGCTCGTCGGCAACTTCAGCGGCAATGGCCCGGTAATCGGCATAGGTATAGCCACGGATGGGGAGGCCGTTTTCTGCCTCGCCAAATCGTTGCCAGAGGAGCCGCATCACATCGTCGAGCGAACGGGCGTGGTTGAATTTGCGGCGCAGGTGCAGGTCAAGAATGAGCGAAACGATAGCGCCTTTATGATACACTGACACCTTCCGGTCGGGAATACCGCGCACGTACCCATCGAGCCACAAATCCCAGGACGATTCGGTCAGCGATAACGATGCCCGGCCAGCCTGCTCAAAATGCCGTTTCAGAATAACCAACAGCTCTTTCAGGTACGCGGCATCGTCGAACACGCCCGACCGGCGCAGCATCAGGTCGCCGTAGTAGGTCGTGATGCCCTCGGCAACGAAACAGGTGGTAAAGTAGTTTTCACGTGTAAAATCGTAGGGCGTCAGCTCAGCGGGGCGGATGCGGCAGATGTTCCAGGCATGAAACAGTTCGTGCGACGCCACGCCCAGCAGATCGGTGTATAAACCGGCCCCTTCGATCGTTGTACCGTCGGTCGCCAGGCCTTCCAGTTCAGGCCCCAATACCAGTACCGTACTGTTTCGGTGTTCGACGCCGTGGTAATACGCCACCGGCAGTACGATAGTCAGAAAGTGGAACTCAGGTTCCGGGAAATCACCGAACAGGTCGATTTGTACCTCGGTAAAGCGGGCAAAGTCAGCGGCGATAACGGCCGGATCAAACGCGGGTGGCATCAGCCGGTTCCAGCCCTGCACCCAGACCGTTACGTCGACACCACGCACGGTATAGGGAATCGCCTGCAAGGTACCCGATGCCAGCAGGGGGCTATCGACCAGGGCGTAATAGCTATTGGCCAGCAGCGTTTTACCTTCTTTCTGCGGCAGCCCACAGGCAATCTGCCAGCCGTCTGGGATGGTCAGCGTCAGGGTACAGGCTTCATTCAGCCGACCCTCGGCGTATACGCACAGGTTCACCGGGTTGATGTACCAGAAATGCGTGGGATCGGCGTAACTGCTGCCCGCGTCGAGTTGGTGCGCCCCCGCTACTAATCCGAAATAATCATAGAGTACCTCAACCGCCGTAGCGCCATTGGTCTGCACCTGCCAGCGGTCTTTGGTCACTTTTCGACAGGGCAGCGGTTGCGCATTCTGGTCGAAAACGGCGAACGTCCGAATGTTTTTCGCGAACTGCTGTAATTCATAGCGGCCCGGCCGCCAGGCAGGCAGTTGCAGGTCAAGCGTATCGCCCGTCACCTTGTCTATGCGACAGCTGACATTGATGTAGTGGCTGCCCGGTTCGGCAACAGAGAGGGTGTACTGCATAATAAACCTATAAGGTCTCCGAGACCTTATAGGTTTCAAGAACTTCGCTAATCCAGATCGATATAATACGGCTCGCTGTCCATTTCTTTACGGGCTTCTTCAGCGGTTTCAAACTGAGCCTGTTCTGCTTCGGGAAGTGCTGACTGATTAGCTCGAACCTGTTGCACAAATAACCCGGCAGTGGCCAGCGCCAAGGCACCCGCTACGCCCGCTACAGCCCTGTTCCGGTCGGCCTGTTTACTGGCAATACCGGTGAAACCAGCTACGAAGGGCAAGAGGTAATAGGGGTCGTTCAGCTTCTTCGCTACCGTTACCCCAATGGCCCCAAGCACACCCAGCAGGCCAACCGCAAACGGCACCGCCTGCTGACGCCCAACGCGGTAGCCCGCCTCGATGAGCAGATTAGTCGTAGCCACGCCGGTAGCTACCGTGATCCAGCCGGCGTAGATACCCGTTGCCCGATGAAACGTCTTTTCTGGTTCCGCCACCGCCGTCTGCCCAACTTCCAGCGCTCTGTGCAGGGTCAGTACCGTAGGCAGGGTGGCTACCGTAATGGCATTGGCAGATACCCGCGCCGACTTTTCGCCCCTTGAGAAGAAAAAGCCAAACAGGCCATTCAGCAAATAGTTGGCCACCAGCCACGGAGCTGCTTTCTCGTAGCGCGGATTATCGGCCTGCGAGGGGAGCGCCTGATGTACGGCCAGGCCCAGCGTACCGGTGTAAATTACCGGCCAAACGACAGCAAAGGTGCCGCCAGCGGGGGTAATCAGGTTGGTGTCCAGCTCGTCCTGATACTCAGGCACTACATCGGTACGCCGTTTCCTATTGCGTGGCCCGGCAAAGAAGTAGGTACCGACAATGCTGCCAACGACCAGCACAGCAGTGGCTATGCGGCTGATTTTTGTGTTTTCCATGAGTACCGATTGAGCAGTTTCTCACTAAAACCAGGTCGATCAGGTGCTTGTTTGAAGTAAAAAAAGAGTTGTAACACGGAGTTGCACAGAGGTGCCACGGAGGTACACGGAGATTTTCTCTTCTTTTGCTGAAGAAATCTTTGTGTACCTCCGTGGCACCTCTGTGCAACTCCGTGTTACAACTCTTTTTTACTCCCGTTACACTTACCGAACAGCGCTATCCGCTTTCAGATGCTCGTTCAGGTAGTCGACGTATTGCTGATAGAGCAGCGTATACGTGGTTGGGCTATAAGCCACGCCGTGGGCACCGGGCGGATAGATACGCAGGTCAGCATCTTTTCCGGCGTCTTCCAGCGCATTCATCAGTTGAAAGGTGTTGCGCACGTGTACGTTTTCGTCCATCGTTGAATGGGCGATGAACATTTTTCCGGCCAGATTTTTGGCGTAGGTGGTCACGGCGCTCTTTTCGTAGGCCGCCTCGTTTTCGGGAAGCAGACCCATGTACCGTTCGGTATAAATGCTGTCGTATAACCGCCAGTCGGTAACGGGTGCGCCTACCAGCGACACTTTGAAGATACCGGGGTGCGTCAGCATGGTGTAGCTGCTCATGTACCCACCGTAGCTATGCCCCCGAATGGCCAGTCGCGCCCCATCGACCCAGGGCAGGGTAGCCAGGTACCTGGCCGTTTCGGCAAAATCGAGGCTTTCGTACTGGCCCAGCTTTTCGTAGACGATCTTCTCGAAGGCGCTGCCATAGCCGCCGCTCCCCCGGTTGTTGACGCCCACCACTACGTAGCCCTGCTGGGTCAGATACTGATGCCACGGCTGGGCATGCCATTCGTTATACACTGACTGCGCGCCCGGCCCACCATAAATGTCGACCACGACCGGGTATCGTTTGGTAGGCTGAAAATCGGCTGGTTTCAGGATCGAAATGTCAATTTTCTGCCCGTTGCTGGTGGTGAATGAGCTTAGCTCTTTGGGTGAATACACGTTCGTGCTCACGTATTCTTTCACCTTCGCGTTATCTTCCAGTACGTTAATGAGCGAGCCTTTCACATCGCGCAGCTCAACCTGCGTGGGCGTTTGTACGTTCGAGTAGCGGTCGATGAAATACTGCCCGTTGGCCGACATATTGATGGCATGGCGACCCGGCGGCGTTGTGAGGCGGCGCTTGTTCTTGCCATCCGTGTCAATGACGTATAGCTGCCGTTCCAGAGGCGAGGCTTCCGTAGAGGTGAAATACACCTTCCGGGCTTTGGGATCGATATGCTGGATTGTCGACACCTCGAAATTGCCTTTCGTAACCTGATTCAGCAGCTTGCCGTTGTAGTCGTAGCGGTACAAATGCGCCCAGCCGTCACGGTCCGATACCCAATAGAATTCGTTCACGCCCTGCGGAAACTCGAACAGATGATTCACCCCCGCGAAGAAATCGAACACATCGACCCACGTGTTTGATTTCTCCGTCATAATCACTTTGGCATCGCCAGTACGGGCGTTGGTCATGTACAGGTTCAGCTCGTTCTGCTTCCGGTTCAGGTGTACCACCGCCAGTTGCCCCTCCTGCGCTGTCCAGTAAATGCGGGGAATGTATCCCTGCTGCCCTTCTACGTTCATAAACGCCGTTTTACCGTTGGCAATTTCAATCGCGCCAATCCGGACAGTGGGGTTCCGATCGCCCACACGAGGGTACGGTAGTGAATCGTAGGTCTCACGGAAGCCTTTGTAATTGGTAAGACGGTAGATGGGTACGTTCCGCTCATCAGACTGCCAGAAGGCGATAAACTTGCTGTCGGGCGACCAGGCCCAGGCCTGCGCCAGGCCAAATTCTTCTTCGTAGGCCCAGCCAAAACGGCCGTTGTAAAAAGCCGGTTTATTGTCGTTGGTCAACTGTGTTTCTTTCTGCGTGGCAAAATCGAACACAAACAGGTTTCCGCCGCGTTCGTAGCCCACCTGCCTGCCATCGGGCGAAAGCTCGGCGGTCTGCGCATCTTTGACAACCAGCTTCAGCGCCTTGCCGACTACGTTGTATACGTAATAATCGGAGATACCTGAGCGGCGATAGACAGGCCGGAAATTAGTCTGGAAAAACAGGTTCTTCGAGTCATTCGACCATTGAAATGACTCAAAATCGAAGGCTTTGTCGGAACCCGGAAACTTCATGGTCTTGCCGTCGAAGATCACGGTTTCGCTTTTATCGGCGGGTGAGAAGACCTTGATGGCTCCCGATCGGTCGAGGAACGAAAAGCGGGTACCGCCATCGATCCAGTTCACCGAGCGCGGCCCGTTGGCCCCGGCGAGTTGACCTCCCGACCGAACGGCCTGCTGAAGATCGGCATAACGGGCTTTGGTAATTTGGGCTACAGTGGGCGTAGCCATTGGCACGGCTGCAACCAGCAAGAGCCAGAGTATGTGTTTGTTATGAAGCATTGGTGAACGAACAGACGGTTTACTGATTCAAAGTTAAAAACTCCTGGCGGGTTATATTTCTTACCTTTGTTAATACGCTTTTTTACAGCAGGGTATTGCTATGACACTCAGCATCGCCAACATTCCGGAAGAACAGCGAACCACCGTTGAGTTTGCCAATTATCAAATGGATGATACCGCGTTCTACGACTTCTGCCGTCAGAACGACCATCTGAAATTTGAACGTAACGCCGACGGAACCATCGTAGCTATGCCAAATACGGGCGGAAAGACCGGAAACCTAAATACTAAGATTATCTCACGCCTCGACATCTGGTCGGAAACCTACGGCGGACTCGTATTCGATTCATCAACGGCGTTTAAACTCCCCAACGGTGCCACTCGCTCACCCGATACAGCCTGGCTGAGTGATGCCCGCTGGAATGCCCTCACCCCCGAACAGCAGGAGAAATTTCCGCCCATCGCCCCCGACTTTGTCGTTGAACTGATGAGCAACACCGACGTACAAGCCTCGGCCAGGACCAAAATGGACGAGTATATGGCTAACGGTGTCCGGCTCGGCTGGCTCATCGACATTAAACGGCAGGAGGTCTTCATCTACCAAGCCGACGGCATCACCCGAACCCATACCGATTTCAACGCATCCTTGTCAGGCGAAGACATATTGCCCGGCTTTTCGTTTGATTTACGGTTGTTGAAGTGAGAAAGCATGACTACGAATATACTCTACGGCAAAAATCAGAAAGAACTTGATGAATATTTTGCTAATCTATTTAATCAAATCCCTGCTATACCTGAACGTGTACGCACAATCTTTGATATTGCGGATTTTCCAAGATGGGAAACTGTAATCAGTAATTTTTATGCATATTATTTTAATCCGTCTGAAAAACATGGATTGGGTTCTCTATTTATCGATTCAATTACAAATATTCTTAAAGTTAAAGGTAAAGAATTTACTTTTAACTTTGTCGAATCTTGCCAAGTTGAACGTGAAGTAAGAACTGATAAGGGAAATTTTATTGATATTGTAATTAAAGAAATTAGAAATAACCAAGTATATGTAGAAAACGTATTGATAATTGAAAACAAGATTGATGCATCACTACACAATGACTTAGAAGATTATCATCGACATATTAAGGGTAAAAATGTAGTGGGTGTGATATTATCCTTAACTAAGGAATCTACTGTACATGAAGAGTTTATAAAAATAGCTCACTATGAGTTGATGGATGAAGTGGAACGTCAGTTGGGTAAATATGTTCTGCAAACTGACGTTAGGCAACTTATAATTCTCACAGAGTTTATACTAAACATCAAAGCAATGTCTATCAATAACTTAGACAGGTCAGTATACGAATTCTTTGTTTCTAACCAGACAAAGATCAAAGAAGCTCACAAGTTTTATGATGACGTACTTGAAGCTATGTATAGCCAGATTGGAAAAGCATCAGAGCTACTAAATATGAACCTTGTATTAAGTGCAACGAAGTCAGATAAATACAGATATTTCAAGTCGTCAAAGACCGACGCTTTGTACTTCACAGTGTACGTTGGGGATCACTTTTTTATTAATGGGGAAATATTATTGATTTTGGAATTAGGCAGTAGCGGTATCGCAAGACTTTCCGAAATTGAGAAGATAGAATTTTCATCTAATGAGAACATCATCATCAATACTAAACGGAAGCCAACAGGCAAGTCATACCATCACTTTGCGACGGATAAGCTCGAACTAAAAACAGCAGATCAATATATAAATCTTTCCCTAGCTGTTTCTCAAAAGATTGCAGACTCAGGATTGAAAACCATCTTCGAAAAAATTGAGAACTTATTCTGATAGCATAGCCCTTCATGAAAATTAATAAATT
>CAVVQL010000015.1:0-70792 GCA_963750355.1 uncultured Cytophagales bacterium
GTTTGTAATTTGTTTCGTTTGCGCCCTTCCAATAAGATCAGCGGCTTTTTATTGTATTAAATCAAGATGTTATTGACACGCGTTGTTTTAAACAGTTGCAACTTGTTTATCTTTATTTCAGCTGTAAGCCAAGTGATGAAGTAATACTACGACCTGCTCCGTCATATTACTGATTGAGACGTTCGCAAAACTAATCGGGCATAAACATGCAGCTGCATAATATGAGTACCACAAAAAAAGCACCGCTTGAAGCGGTGCCTTCCAAGTGGAGAAATCGGCTCCGTATCTATTGGCGTAGGAGTGAGCCGTTTCTCCGAAGTGTAGAGGTTTGCCTGTCTGTCATTTTGATGACCATTCAGCTAACCAACTGGTGTTTCAACGCTTAATTGGAGTTAAGCCGTTGATTCAGCCCCGTGTGTAAGCACGGGGCTTTTTTATTTCACCTAAGCAAGTTTGATAAAATAACGGAAGATCGCAACCTGTAGTGCTTCAACGGTCTAAAGTCTATCGAAGTTTCAGGCTATTATATATAGGTAGGAAAGTAAGCTGTAGGGAATAAATTTGTCACGCTAAGTTCCATGTACATGAAGGGGGTGGGCACCGCGTCAAGAGGCGGTGCTGCACCCCCGTACCTGTTCCTCCATGAAACAGGTAGTCACCCCCTTCATGGAGGAACTTAGCAGCGGGAAAGGCAGCACCGCCTGTTGACTGCCCCCAGATGCCGAACCAGTGCGCGAGTGGACCGCCGACGAAGTGTATGCTGAGCTGAGCCACCGCACCCGAATCGTTGACGGCAAGCCAGTGCTGACCCTGGCCGACATTGAAGCCGTGCTCTTCGATGCCCGGTTCCCCTCCTCCTTAGAAAGTCTGGCAAAATTGCTGCTCGACAGAATCAACGCCATAAAGGCCTAATCTGGGGAAAGTACAACAAACGAGTGATTCGTATTGGTGAGACAAAAGTCAGAAGTTGCTAAAGAAGTTTTTTAATGAATGTTATGTTAAGTAACAAAACGAGCAAAAACTAAGCCCCTTAGCAACCGCGCATTCCCCGAAAAGTACAACAACCCTACTTTGGATCAGGCCTATACACTTTTAATTTTTTGTCAGCATAGACTTCCAATTGAATGATCAGATTGATGTACTCACTGAAAGCATCTTTGAATGGATCAAAGTCTTTTGTGCTAATTGAAAATTGATCGAAGTGAGTAATTCTTTGAAACAAGCGGCATTCCTCAATAGCAGCCAAGAGGCGAACTAGAGATGAATCGAGGAATGGCATTTTGCGGTATATTTTCTCGATAATTTTTTCACTTTTGTTTTTCTTATAGTTTAAGTACTTAAGCCAATTTACATCAGCCAAATTTTGATCTATTATAGGGGACTGTGATGTTGGCCTTATCTGGGCGCATATTCCTGCTATCTCCTGTTTTGTGGGATAGTTTCCACTTAGAGTTATTCCGGCCTCAGCAGCCATTTCTTTAAACGTGCCCCAACAGATAGCGATAATCATATACACCTTCTTACTTACGTAGGTATTTATTGCCTCTTTATCCTTCTGGGTTTTAATGTGGACCACCAAAAAGTAAAAGATAAACGAGGTGATGTAGGCCAAACATATCCGATAAACTAGCTCACCAATC
Source organism: uncultured Cytophagales bacterium (assembly GCA_963750355.1). Taxonomy (GTDB): domain Bacteria; phylum Bacteroidota; class Bacteroidia; order Cytophagales; family Spirosomataceae; genus Fibrella. Next base: position 1,641 of record CAVVQL010000015.1, read on the forward strand.
TTTGCTCCACCCGAAAACCATTCTGGTACTTCTTTTAGCCAGAAATCAAGGAGGATGATAACGATGAAGCATACGATAAAGAGGATGCTGATATCTCTGCGAAGCGTCTTTATCAAGAAAAGAAGTCTGTATTTTTTATACAGTCATTGTAAAGTCTGGCGTTAAACTAGTTTGTCGAACAACGTAATTTGGTTTATGTAGACCACACTGCTGGGAAATCGGTCAGATCCTGCCCAGCGAAGATCTCCCCATGTTTTCGCAGGTAGGTATAGGTCTGATCAGGACTGAGAGTGACGACAATGGCGCTGCACCCGAAGCAGATCCTTCGTGTGCCGGTAGAGCGAAATTGCTCCAGTGGGCTTCCACGAATACAGATCGTAGTCGAGGCCGAAGAGTCCCAACTTTTTGAGGTGTTCGGCATGGCGCTTAAAGAAGTAGTTCTTGCCTACGGCTACCGGGCCGGGGTGGCCATCCGTCGTGAACAGGTAATGGTTGGCGGAATAGTTGCGCAGGCCATCCTCGTCGATCATCGTTTTCAATAGCACCGGGATATCGACGTACCCAATCTTACGATTTTTCCCATGCGTGCTGACGATCCGTACGCGGTCAGCCTGCAAATCGCCAACCTTCATCAGCCGTAGTTCCTGACCAGGCCGCACAAACAGGAAGTAGGCGAACTGCACGAACCGCCACAGCTGCACGTCACCACTGGCCAGGATCTGTTCGCGTAGTTTAGTGGCCTGCTCTGCCGTATAGGGGCGGTGATCATCCGACTCGTCGACGGGTACGTTCGTGAATTGGGCAAAGGGGTTTTTGATGATCAGGCCCCGGTGATCCTGATCGAAAAACTTGAAAAACGATTTGAGCCAGCCCAGCAGGTTGTTGCGGTAACGCCCACCCTGGGTCAGCGAATCCATGAACTCGTTAGCCAGGGCGGGTGTGATCTGGAGCAGCTGCGTTCTGGGGATGGGCATTGGTTTGGCATCTGGATCACGGCCTTCTTTCCGAAGCAGGAACCGAAACAGCAGTTGGGCGTAATCGGTGTAGAGCTCCATGGTGGTATTGCCCCGCAGATCCTTTGTCTTTACCTGCTTATAATAGTCGAACGCCGCCTGCACCGTGATCTGCTTATGGAGCACGTCGGCCACTGGTTCTGGCTTGGGAGGCGACTTAGGTAACTCGGCATCAATGTGCCAGCCGTCTTTGAGCCGACTTATTAATTTCCTTGATCGCATCTTTGGCATCCGCCGCCCGCGCCTGGGGCGTATCGCCCTGCACCCGGTAGCGGCAGCGGTCGAGCCGCTTCTTCTGCACATTCCAGGCGTAGTACACAACGTAGGGCGCTGTCGTACTCTCGACCAGGCGAGCGAGTTTATAGGGGTATTCGCCTTTTACTCCTTGTTTCATGCCCTGCTTTGCTGCCAATTGCTGCCAAAAAACTGCCAACAGGCAACCCATAGAACAGAAAAACCCCGAAATCTGGCTGATTTCGGGGTTTTCTGTGGTCGGGGTGGCAGGATTCGAACCTACGACCTCCTGCTCCCAAAGCAGGCGCGATACCGGGCTACGCTACACCCCGAGGTGTTGATTTGCCTGCCAGCCGGTTAGAAAAATTGACAAACAAAGGTACTGTACTGAAGTGGCGGAGAGAGCGGGATTCGAACCCGCGGTACCCTTGCGGGTACGGCAGTTTAGCAAACTGCTGGTTTCAGCCACTCACCCATCTCTCCACTTGGCTGATCATCCTGCCGTTTCCCGCCTGATGAGGGTGCAAATATAAGAGGAGAAATTACGTTCAGCAACCCCACACCACGAATTTCTTCACATTGCTGCTAATTTCGCAAACTCTGGTCTGCTGGTCGTAACGTACCCCGACAGACAAATCACTGGGAGTGAGTGTACTGACTCGGCACACGCCTGGTGCAACAGCGGGCTAACTTTTTTCATGAACTGGTTATTTTCATTTTCAGCAACAGAGGTAGTCATCGTCGGGCTTTTTTTGGCGCTCTACGGCTATTATTTCGTTCGCACGCTCCGGCTGGCCCGTCAGCTGAGCACCACGCCCTGGTCGGTGGTGCCCAAATTTGTGCTTCGGTCGCTGGCGCTGGGCATGCTGCTCATTGCGCTCATGGGTCCGCTGTTTGGCGAGGCTACCCGGGCCATGTCGGCGCAGGGGCGCGACGTGTTCTTACTGCTCGACGTGTCACGTTCGATGGAGGCCACCGATGTAGCCCCTACCCGCCTGGAACGGGCCAAGTTTACCCTTCGGCAACTGACCGACTCGCTGGTGACCGATCGGTTTGGGCTCATTCTGGTGGCCGACGACGCCTTTGTGTTGTCACCGCTAACGACCGACCATCAGGCCATGAATCAGTTATTACAGGTCGTTCGGTCGGAAGTGGCTGGCAATGGCACCAACCTGTGCGAGGCCATCGACCTGGCCCGCGACAAAATGCTGACCGATTCGAGCACCCGGCAGCGTACCAGGGCCATTGTGCTGCTGAGTGATGGCGAAAACTTTGGCCCCTGCCCACCCGCCACCATAGCCCGACTGGCCCGGTACGACATTGGCCTGTTCACCGTTGGCATGGGTACAGACATTGGCAGCACGCTCCGCAATGGAAAAACGTTTTTGACAGATGAGCAGGGCCAGCTGGCCCACACGAGACTCAACCGTGATTTCCTGCGGTCGCTGTCCCAGCGCACGTCGGGCCGGTACATCGACCTGTCGGATCACCTGGCCGACGAGCTGGCGATGGCACTGCGCTCCCTGCCAGACCGCACCATCAATCAGCGGCGGGTGAGCGTTACCACCAACAAGTATTATTACTTTCTGGGCATTGCCCTGTTCCTGCTGGCGCTCGATGTGCTGGTTACGGTTCGCACATTTCGCCTCTGACCACATCGTGTCTGACCCGTAAATTTCCGTACTTTTGACCTCACTATGATTCTTCTGGTACGTCTGGGAAGCCTGCTGCTTGTTGCCGCTACCTGGTTTACTACTACGTTTGGAGAGACTAAACTGGGGCTGGTTTCCCGGCGCAATCAGGTTCGCAAGCAGGCAGCCGCCGCCTATGTTGCCGGGCGCTATCAGGAAGCCCTGTCGCATTACCGGTTCCTGCTGCAAAGCAATTCCCTGCCTTCCTTCGACGAACGGGTAAACCTGGGCCATGTGTATTTTCAGCTCAGGCAGTATGCCTCTGCCAAACGGGCGTATGAACGGGGAGGCACCGGGGCTACGCCGCAGCTGGAGGCCATTGCAGCCACTCAACTGGGCCTGCTGGCCTGCCTCAGAAAAGATACCACTACGGCCCTGCTTCAGTTTCGCACCGCCTTACTGAACGATCCGAACAACGGTACGGCCCGCCAGAACTTTGAACTCCTTAAATTACGTTTTTCCGGAAAGCAGCCACCGAAGAAAGTCGCTCCGCCCAAACCACAGCCTGCTCCGCAGCCCGAAACAAGGCAGGGGCAACGGGCCGAAAAAACGGAGCAGCAACAGGAGCGCCTGACCCGGTTTAAAAACACAACGCTGACGGACGAACAGGCGCGACAGGTGCTCGACGCCCTTCAGGCCGACGATCTCCCCTATGCGCTGGCCCGGCGGCGGGCAAACCGACAGGCAGCCAGCAAACCGGCCGGCCGGTGGTAATCAATTAATTCATCAACACTCGACAAGTTAATCATGCAGGATGTAGTCATCATATCGGCAGTTCGTACGCCCATTGGTAGTTTTGGCGGCGCGTTATCAACGCTTTCGGCCACTGACCTGGGTGCCGCCGCTATCCGGGGTGCGCTTGAGCGGGCCGGCGTAGCGCCCGATCAGGTTCAGGAAGTGTACATGGGCAATGTAGTGTCGGCCAATGTGGGGCAGGCTCCCGCCAAACAGGCCGCGCTGAAGGCTGGCTTACCCGCCAACATTCCCTGTACCACCATCAATAAAGTGTGTGCATCAGGCACGAAGTCGATCATGCTGGCGGCGCAGGGTATTCAGCTCGGCCTGATCGACGTGGCCGTGGCGGGGGGTATGGAAAGCATGTCGAACGTGCCTTTCTACGTACCCAAAGCCCGGTTCGGTTACAAATATGGTAATGCCGAACTGGTAGACGGCCTGGCGAAAGATGGCCTGATCGATGTGTACGATCAGTGCGCCATGGGCGTTTTTGCCGACGCTACGGCCGAAAAATACCAGATCAGCCGCGAGGCGCAGGACGCCTACGCCATTCAGTCGTATCAACGCGCTGAAGCCGCCACCACCTCCGGTCAGTTTGCGTCGGAGATTGTGCCGGTAGAGGTGCCCGGCCGGAAAGGGCCCGTGCTGGTGAGCGAAGATGAAGAATACAAAAACGTGCTCTTCGACAAGATTCCGACCCTGAAACCTGCCTTCACCAAAACCGGAACCGTTACCGCCGCCAACGCTTCGACCATCAACGACGGGGCGTCGGCCCTGGTGCTGATGAGCGCCACCAAAGCCGCCGAGTTGGGCCTGAAACCCATTGCCCGGATTCTGGCCTACGCCGATGCCGAACAGGAGCCGCAGTGGTTTACTACCGCGCCAATCAAGGCCGTGCCGCTGGCCCTGGAACGCGCCGGCCTCACGGTTGACCAGATTGATTTTTTTGAAGTAAACGAAGCCTTTTCTGTCGTAGCGCTGGCGTTTAGCCAGGTAATGAACGTACCCCAGGATAAACTGAATGTCTTCGGCGGGTCAGTCTCGCTGGGGCATCCGCTGGGCTCATCAGGATCACGCATCGTGGCTACCCTCACCAACGTACTGCAGCAGCGCGGTGGCCGCTACGGTGCCGTCGGCATCTGCAACGGCGGCGGCGGTGCGTCGGCGATTATTATTGAAAGGTTGAATTAGTCGGTAGTCTTAAGTCTGGAAAGTCGTGTCAACAGCCTATACACGACTTTCCAGACTTAGGACTTGTCTTTATACTTAGCACTTAATTTTCTATGCCTGCCATTCAGGAAACCCACTTCACGTTCCCCGGACAGACCGGATTCTATAAAGGCAAAGTTCGCGACGTGTACTCGTTTGCGAATCACCCCGGCGGTCCGCTGCTGGTGATGATCGCCTCTGACCGTATTTCGGCCTTCGACGTGGTGTTGCCCCGTCCCATTCCCTATAAAGGGCAGGTGCTGAACCAGACAGCCGCTCATTTTCTGGCCGCCACCCCGGATATTGTGCCCAACTGGCTGATCGACGTTCCTGATCCGAATGTGAGTGTGGGGCGGGCCTGCCAGCCCTACCCGGTCGAGATGGTGGTGCGGGGGTATCTGGCTGGTCATGCGTGGCGAACCTACCGCGACGGTGGCCGTGAACTGTGTGGGGTTGCCCTGCCCGATGGCCTCCGCGAAAGCGAGAAACTACCGCAGCCGATCATTACGCCCACCACCAAAGCGCATGAAGGGCATGACGAAGACATCTCGCGCAACGCCATTATTGCCGGTGGCCTGGTCAGCGAAGATGAGTACGTGCAGCTGGAGGCCTATGCCCTGGCGCTCTTTGACCGGGGTAGCCAGATGGCGCAGGAGCGCGGCCTGATTCTGGTGGACACCAAATATGAATTTGGCCGTATTGGCGATACCATCTACCTGATCGACGAAGTGCACACACCTGATTCGAGCCGGTATTATTACATCGATGGCTACGCCGAACGGCTTGCCTCGGGAGAAGCCCAGAAACAATTGTCGAAAGAATTCGTTAGAGAATGGCTTATTGCGAATAACTTTCAGGGCAAAGACGGGCAAACGGTTCCGCCGATGGGCGATGCCTGGATCGATGAGATTTCGGCCCGTTATATCGAGCTTTACGAAACAGTGACCGGTCAGACGTTTCAACTGACAGACACGGGTGATGCCAGCACCCGCGTAGAAAGGGCAATTCTGGCTTACCTGGAAAAAAGTGCTGGTTCCTATTAATTAAAAAAACGCAACAGGATAAATGGAGTTTAGTATCGAGAAGACGGAGCGGTATGCCCTGCTTCGCGCCAGTGAAGGGCAGTTTGCCGGTGAGGCGCCCGCCAAGTTTGAAACAACCGCCCGGAGTCTCTTCCGGGAAGGATTTAGCCGCCTCATTGTCGACCTGGCCACCATCAGGACGGTAGATGACGCTGGTGTACTGGCCATCAAAAAGATTAACCGACAGTGTAGCAACGAACTGGGGCTGCTGGTGCTGGTGACCAAAGATGATGACCTGACTGATTTTTTGTACGAGACCAACATTGCGGATCTCACCATTTTGCCCACGGTTGAAGAAGCGATCGATGCCGTGTTTTTGAACGAACTAGAAAACGATTTCGGTAGCGGAGCCGACGACGAGTATGATGGAGAGTTGGACGAAAGCTTCGAGCCAGAACGTTGACCTTCCGATTGCTGACAAGCCATCGGCGGTACCTTTTGCGGTAACAATTCTGGGGTCGGGATCGGCCTCACCCGCCCTGGATCGCCACCAGACGGCTCAGTTGGTAACGTATACCAATGACCATTTCCTGATCGACTGTGGCGAGGGTACGCAATATCGGCTGATCGAACAGCGCGCCCGGCCCAGTCGGCTGAACTATATTTTTATCAGCCACCTGCACGGCGACCATTATTTCGGGCTCATGCCCCTGCTGTCGAGCCTGAATATGGGTGGGCGCACCGAGGACCTGTACCTGTTCGGGCCGCGTGGGCTGGATGAGATCATTACCACCACGTTCCGCATCTCGAACGGACAGTTCTTCTTCCCGCTTCATTTCCAGCCCGTCGATCCAGGTCGGCCCGCCCTGCTGCTCGATCTGCCCGGCCTGACCGTCGAGAGCATTCCCCTCGATCATGGCATTGGCTGCACGGGTTTTTTATTCCGCGAGAAACCCGCCCGGCCTAAACTCCTGCGCGACAGACTGCCCGCCGATGTACCGGTGAGTGTGCTGAAAACCCTGAAAGACGGGCACAACGTACTCGACGAAACCGGGCAGGTGGTTTACGCGGCGGTAGACTATACCGTGCCCGGCCCAACCCCGCGGGCCTTTGCCTATTGCTCGGATACGCGCTACAACGAACGAATCCTGGACCAGATTCGGGGCGTCGACCTGCTGTATCATGAAGCTACCTTCCGGGACGATAATGGGCAGCGGGCCTCTGAAGTACACCACTGTACCGCCCGTCAGGCCGGGCAACTAGCCCGGAAAGCGGGAGTCGGGCACTTGTTGATCGGCCATTTTTCGTCGCGTTACAAAAGCTTCGACGAGTTTCTGACCGAAGCCCAGGACGAATTCCCGGCTACCGAGTTAGCCATTGAAGGTCAGTCATTTGCGGTTTAAACCCGCCAACTGATAAGGTTTTATGCGCTTGAGCAGGCAATCGTCGTATCTTGGCCGGTAATTGCGTATACGTAGTTCGCCCTCTTCATGCTCGTTTTTCGCCTTGGCTTTCTTGATGTCAACTGGCTCGACCTGATCGATATAACGGTTGTTGCCTTCCTGCTGTATCAGATTTATAATTTAGTGCGCGGCAGCGTAGCCAGCCGGGTATTTATGGGCTACCTGCTCGTCTACCTCTTTTACCTGGTGGCTAAGGCACTGGGCCTAAATCTGTTGACCACCATACTGGAGTATTTCATCAGCGTTGGTGCCCTGGCCCTGATCATCATTTTCCAGCAGGAGATAAGGCGCTTTTTACTGCTTATTGGCAAGTCGACCAATATCAGCAACAACCGCTGGGTGCGCCGGTGGTTGCTGCGGCAGATCGACACACCCGAACCCATGACCCCCTTACGCCCCGTGCTGGATGCCTGTAAAATGCTGTCGGCTGAATTTGCCGGTGGGCTGCTGGTGATTCAACGGAATGATGACCTGTCTAAAGTGGCCCAAACGGGCGAGCGGCTGGATGCTGAATTGTCGAAGCCGCTGCTACTGGCCATCTTTAACCAATACAGCCCCCTGCATGATGGCGCTGTTCTCATCAGTGACGGACGAATTCGGGCGGCGCGGTGCATTTTACCCGTATCTGACGACGCCGAGCTGCCGCCTTCGCTGGGTTTTCGGCACCGGGCCGCCATCGGCATGAGCGAGGCTACCGATGCGGCCATCATCGCTATCTCGGAAGAAACGGGGCGGCTTTCTCTGGCAACCAACGGCACCCTCGAGGTAAACCTGACGCTGCATGACCTGGAAGAACGGCTGGTGAGGTACCTGGCGACCCGGCCACTCGCTTAACAAAAAAGGGTTCAGGACTATCCTGAACCCTTTTTTTATACCAAAACGGGGCTTAGTATTCCAGCATGGGCGGCAGGCTTTTGGCCTGCTCAATGAAACCAGCTACCTGTTCGGCCGAAGGCGGCCGCTGGGTAAGCTGCCGCACACTATTTATCTCGACTAGCTTCGCGTGCAGGTTGACGGCAACCCGTTTGGCGAGTTCTTTTACCGTATCGACGCCGGCTTCTTCCATCAGGTCGCTGTATACACGACCAATACCCTTGATGCGGGCCAGATCAGCTCGATTCGCTAGTTCCAGAATAGTCCCTTTGTCTACACCAATGGTATCAGCCAGTTCTTTTCGTCCACCGGGTGTCCGAGTTGCTTCCAGCAGCGTATCCGAGTCTACCAGACCCTGGGCTTTCAACAAATTGATCATGGATTCGTTAATGCCCTTTATTTCCCCAAGAGTAAGGCTCATAATTGTAGTTGGTATGGTATATGAATGGTACATCACTGACTTATACGTCAGTTTCTCAACTATAAATTAACGTAATAAGTATTTACGCCGTGTAGGGTTCAGTAGAAATTTCTTTTGAACGGTAAAACTTTCGGGATGCATTCGGGCAAACAGCCCAGCCCATTCCGCATACGTCTGAGGATCAGCCGCTGCAAACCGGTCGGCATCAATTTTCTTGCTGGTTAAATAGTCTCTAAACGTCATAAAATAAGGCGGTAAGCGGCCAGTTCGCCAGACACTGACGCCGTTCTGCCCGATACGCATTCGGGCAGGTTGTAAAAGTAGCAAAAAAGGTAAACCCGTCTGTTTTGCTTCGTAGTATCGTTGAACCTGACCAATGGGGTGGTCGGTTGGCCGAACGCGTTTTTGGCTATCTTTGTTTCAGTATCAAGCGGTTGCTGACCAGGGAAGACAAGGTCAGCCGATCATTCACTCAATAAGCTGTTACCTTGACATTCCAGGAATTTAGCCTCCACGATGACCTTCGGTCGGGTGTCGAGGCCATGAATTACAAACAGGCCACACCCATTCAGGAGCAGGCCATCCCCCTTATTCAGGCAGGCAGAGACCTGATCGCCTGCGCCCAGACGGGCACCGGCAAAACGGCGGCTTTTCTTATTCCGCTACTCGATAAGATTGCCCACGCCGAGCATGACCACACCAGTACGCTGGTGCTGGTACCCACGCGCGAGCTGGCCAAGCAGATCGATGACCAGGTTGAGGGCTTCAGCTACTTTGTATCGGCCACGAGCATTGCCATCTACGGCGGTGGTAAAGGCGACGACTGGGATAAGCAGCGCAAAGCCCTGGAAACGGGTGCCGACATCATTATTGCCACGCCCGGCCGACTGATTGCGCACATGCAGATGGGGTACGTCAACTTCGACAAGCTCAACTACCTCGTGCTCGACGAAGCCGACAAGATGCTCGACATGGGCTTTTCTGACGATATTCTGAAGATCGTTGACAGCCTGCCCAAAGAGCGGCAAACGCTGCTTTTCTCGGCAACGATGCCCGCTAAAATTCGTACCCTTGCCAGCAAACTGCTCCAAAACCCGGAAGAGATCCGGCTGTCGGTATCGAAACCGGCGGCGGGGATCGACCAGCAGATTTACCTGGCCAAAGACCATCAGAAGCTTCCCCTGCTGGAACACCTGATGGGTACCATGGACGTGAAGAGTATGGTGCTGTTTACCTCGCGCAAGTCGGAAGTCAACGCCATTGTGCGGGCCCTGGCCAAGCGGGGCTACGTGGCCAAAGGCATCAGCTCGGACCTGGAGCAGGAAGAGCGCGAGATTGTACTGCGGGAGTTTAAGAACAAGCAACTACAGATCATTGTCGCCACAGACGTACTCTCACGGGGTATCGACGTGGACAACATCACGCACGTGGTCAACTACGACGTACCCCGCGACGCCGAAGACTATGTACACCGGATTGGCCGGACAGCCCGCGCCGACACCACAGGCACGGCCATCACGTTTGTGAACGAGGCCGATATGAATAAGCTGGGCCGGATTGAAAAGCTGATCGAGCGTAAACTCGACCGGTTATCCATCACCGAAGAGCTTGGCTACGGCCCTGGTCCGGTGGCGGGCGTTCGCGACGAACCCGGCCCCTTTGATCGGGGTCGCAGTAACGGACGGGGTGGCCGCGATGCTGGCCGGAACGGACGGAGCGGTTCGGGCCGAAGCAGTAACGGTAGCAGAAATGGCCGGCCTGACCGGCCGGTTGCTGAGCGGGCCGCAACGCCAGACCGCCCGCGCCCCGAGGCGACCGGAACACCGGTAACACTGCCCGTCGAGGGCGAGTCGGTAGTGACCGAACTGACGGCCGGGGAGACTACTCCACGCATCGAGCGTGATCCGAATCGTCGGCGAAACCGGAACCGTAAACGGGCTCCACGCCCCGAGGGTGAGCAGCCCGTTGCCCAGAATACTGAAGGTGGTGAAGCCGCAGTAACCGCTCAGCCAGCAACGGCGGTAACAGGCGAGACAGGTGAAGCCACGAAACCACGCCGCAAAAAACGCCGTCGTGGCCAGTCGCAACAGGAAGGCAAGGCCACTGAGGGAATCCCGGTATCGACCCGACCTGCCGATGTAGAAGCGGGCACGGCAAAGCCGGAACCCGAAGCAGTGGTTTCCCTTGCTCCTATCTCAACCTGGCGCGAAATCGATTAGCGCTGGGTGAAGAACAGTACATAATCGGTCTGGCCAGTAGTTAAACAATAAGGCATGACTACCGGCCAGACCGATTATTTTTGTGTTGCAGGTATGAGTTACGCCATATCTCCAAGATATGGCGTAACTCATACCTGCACCTCTATTTTTAAGCCACTTCCCGCTCAATGATCTTGCCGCTGGCTTTTTCTTTCAGAATCAGCTTTTTCTTGCCGTAGTGGGTCATTTCTTCTTTGATCAGGTAATGATCGGCGTCGTAGTCTACCGCGCCGGATTCCTGCGTGAGGCCTTCCTGTCCGCGCCAGACGGGGAGTTGAACGGGCTCCCATTGTTTGGTCTCGGCCGATTTGTAGGCAGCGTCCAGGATGGCGTTCACCACGTACCCATCGTAAAAGGTTTCGGCGGGCTGGCGACCCTCTTCGCAGGACTTGAACATGTCGGTAAACATGTGGTTGTAGCCCAGATCGTTTACTTCATCACCAACCGGAAACAGCCAGCCCGCGTTGGATTCGGCCTTTTCGGCCACGTAATCGCCCGCCTTACCGGTAGTAAACATCTCGAAGCCGGTGCGCAGAAAATTGTTGATCCAGATGGTGCCTTCGGTGCCCATCACCTCATCGCGGAGGTCCATGCCACCCCGGAACGTCCAGCTCACCTCAAACTGCCCGATAGCCCCGTTTTCGTACTTCACCAGGGCAATGGCGTGGTCTTCGGCATCGATGGGCTTTACCTGGGTAGCCGCCCAGCACATGACCTCGACGGGCCGCACATCTTTCCCAATATAACTGCGGGCAATTTCCACACAGTGGCAACCCAGATCGAGCATACAGCCGCCGCCCGCCTGCTCTTTATCCCAGAACCAGTTGGAATGCGGGCCGGGGTGCGTCTCCCGCGATTTGGCCCACAAAATACGACCCAGCGAACCACTTTTTACGGTTTCCAGGGCTTTCAGGAACTTGGGCGAATAACACAGGTCTTCCAGATAGCCGCCAAAAATACCGGCCTCTTCCACCAGCTTCATCATACCCAGCGCTTCGTCGGCGGTACGCCCCAACGGCTTGGTACAAACCACATTTTTTTTGTGTTTGGCACAGAGTTCTACCGCCGCCGCGTGGAGGTTGTTGGGCAGGGCAATGCACACCATGTTTACGTCGGGATGCGCGATAACCGCTTCCATATCGGTCGACTGGATAGGGCAATCGTAATCGGCCGCAAACGTCCGGGCGGTTTCTTCGCGGCGGGCGTAAATGGCCACCACTTTATCACGACTCCGCTGCCCCTGCAACGATTCGGCGTAGAAACGGCCAATGAAGCCGCCGCCGAGCATGGCTATTTTTTGCATATAAGTGAGGTCAAGGTTTACTCTCTAAAGGCTAAAGTTGGGTTGCATACTGAACTTCTCGACTTAGCAGCGCAACTTTGGGCTTTAGACCATTTCTATAAATGCCTGCCATTCTCGACATCAGCACCATCTTCTTCACCATTTGGGGGTACCCCATGAGTTATCTGGAATTTGCAGGCGTGGTGAGCGGAGGCATTGCAGTAGGGCTCTCGGCACGGGCCAATATCTGGAGCTGGCCCATCGGTGCCATCAGTGTGGTGCTGTTTTTCTTTCTCTTTTTTCAGATCCAGCTGTACCCGGATATGTTTCTTCAGGTATTTTTCCTGATCACAAACCTACAGGGCTGGTGGCGCTGGACCCACCCGCGACCGGGCGAAGAAAACAAAAATTTAGAGTTGAGAGTCAGCCGAATGCCTACCCGGCAGTTGCTTATTTGGTCGGGTATGGGGTTGCTGGGTACGTTGGCGCTGGGTACGTTTGCCCAGAACCTGCACCTGTGGCTACCCCTGGTATTCAGCCAGCCCAGTGCCTTCCCGTACCTCGACTCGTTTACTACGGTGATGAGCATTGTAGCCACCTACATGATGATTCAGAAGCGGGTGGAGTGCTGGTATGTCTGGCTGCTTATCGACGTGATACTGACCTACGTATACTTTATAAAAGGCGTTAAAGTAGTTTCTGTTGAATACGGCATTTTCTGCCTGATTGCGTTGCAGGGCGCTTACCTCTGGACCCGCGAGTACCGCAGCTATCCGGCCCAGTCGCGACTACAGTAAGGTAGCGGAATCTGTAAGCGCAGGGGCCATTGTCTACCAGCCGAAAGCCAGTATATTGACCTGTACTTAGCTCTATGGGTTCTCATGACAAGAAATATGTATGTAGTATGGGTTGGCCTGGCAATTGTCAACATCATCTTTGCCGCTTCAGGTCGTGGGAATCTCCACTACTTAGTTGCCGCCCTGTTTACAATAGCCGGTATAGTAGCCAGGAGAAGCCAGCTTAAGCAATAGGTTTATCACAGGAGCGTATACCAAACTACCGTTTCCCAATTACTTCTGTAGCTTTAACGCTGTTTGTCAAACAGTCATCACTATCCTCAGCTTTACCCTCTAAACTTCGCTAAACTGTCGGCTGTATGAAGCATTTTTTCCTGCTTATAAGCTGTTTACTTGCTTCACTCGGTGGCGGCTACGCTCAGGCACCTTACGTACCTGCGAAGAACGCCATTCAGATCGGGGCCGATTACCTGGGCATCGATCCGGCCAATGGCCTCAAGTACCGCTTCGCGGTTGATTACCGCCGCTACACCGCCCGCGACCGAATAGGAATCGGCGTATCGGTTGGGTTTATGAACAGTCAGCGAACGGTTGTTCTGGTGCCCGACTTTGTGAGTGTGGGTACCAACACGCGGCAGCGCGTCACGGTCGACCTAACCGCTACCTACAACCTCCTGCATTCGGTGCATCACGCCCTGCGCGTTGGGTTGGGGCCATCGGCCTGGCGGAGCAACGATGACCTGTTTGTGAAGGTAGACCCGTATCCGGTGCCCAGCGGGGCCCCGGTTTACGCGCAACGCCGCCAGACCGAGGGCTGGGATCTTGGTGGTCATGGACTGGTTGAATACACCTACGCGCTCTCGCTCAATACCCAGGTCAGCCTGCATACGGGGGCGGCCATTGTGGGGTCGGCCAGTTTTTCGCCGCTGTTCGGTCTACGCGCCGGCTACCGCTTTTAAACCTGCCCCCTCCAACCCATCAGAGCGACTGGATCTATAAAGAAATTCATGTATATACACGATTTTACAAAACAATATAGCTGACTGGTTCATTTAGGGAGAGAACAGGTTATTAAATTCAAATTAATACCAAAAAACTGCTCCTTATGAAAACCAGGTATTTCTCCCGTTATTTTCTGTTCGTGTCAGCCATTGGCCTAGCCTCCTGCGAAGATCACCGCGACAGTCCGAACGCCCTCTTTCCCGAGCGCATCAACTTTGTAGCCCAAAACCAGTATCCAGAAGGCATTGCCTATTCGTCCCGGTTAGACAAGTTTCTGGTCACATCGATTCCCCAGGGAAAGATCGGTACGGTCGATCTCAATGGTACGTACGCCGACCTGATCACGCCCTCTGAGCTGATCGCGGGCATTGGCATGAAAGTAGCCGGTGAGTTTATATACGTCTGTAACAGCGATCAGGGACGGTCGATCAGGAGTACACCGGCCACCACCCGCCAGACAGCCGAACTGCTTGTTTTTAGTCTGGTAACCCGCCAGTTGGTGCGCCGTACCGATCTGGATGACCTGCTCCCGGCCGCTGACCCCAACTTTGCCAATGACGTAACCCTGGCCCCCGACGGCACCGCCTACGTGACCGATTCGTTTTCGCCGGTGATCTACAAGGTTGCTCCTGACGGCACAGGCAGTGTGCTGGTGCGGGACAATGACAAGCTGGGGAGCCCCGGCTTTGGCCTGAACGGTATTGTGTACCACCCCAACGGATTTCTGATTGTGGCAAACACAGGGCAGAGTAAACTCTACAAAGTAGACCTGAAGAATGGTAACGCTATTACGGAAATAACGGGTACGGGCGCACTGCCCGGCGATGGCCTGACGCTACTCAACGGTGACCTGTACGTTGTAACTGGGGGTACTCGGGTAGCTCAGGTACGTAGCAACGACAACTGGCAAATGGCGTCGATCGTAAAATTCGATGCCACTGGCTACACGGGGGCAACAACCAGCGTAGCTGTGAACAACCAGATCTATACGCTCAACGCCCGCATTGGCCAAACCGATCCTAACCAGCGGGACTTCAGTATTCAGCGCTTCCGGTAAGCCATATTTAATCCATATTGCCTGCATACTCCACTCTAGTTGATTTCTCAGCAGAGGTCAACCAGAGTGGAATAGGGTTGATCACAGGCCGGTTTTTTTACTGACTTTCAAGCCTATCACCTTAAGCCATTTTCCGGTTGAATTTTGGCAGACTTGGGTAGGCGGTTAATGTGAATCAGTAAGGGTAGGGCTCGATGGTGTGAAAAGACGTAGTTCCAGCGCCTGTCGTATGCACTCAATACAGGTCGCTTCTTCAGCTCGCCAGTAGTACACATGAGCCACAAAAGGAAGGCGATGGTTTAACTCCGATGTTAGTTCAATATTTTTTACTCCAGTGCCGAAGCTGTTGACAGGGCCTCCTACAAAATCGTTGGTAAAGTAGATATTCGTCCAGCGGGTCATGCCAAACGCCGCCCCATGATGAAATAGCCTATTTCCAGGCCGAGGCCCCCTATTACGGTTCACGGGCAAGTACGAAAATCGCTCAACGTTATGTCGATCTATTTCCGGCGTTGGTGGACAGGTCGAATACTCGCGTTGCTTTTTTTTGTCTTCCCAGGCGGCCTCATTGTCAGCCAGTAGTAGTTCGGCAAAGGCTAAAGGGCTCCCCAATGTGATCAGGTCAGATATGCGCCAGGAGCCAGGTTGATTATACTGATTATGCCACAGATCGAACTGCGATTGACGATACTGATCAATATTTTTATCAGTCTTAAATTGACGTGCCGCTTCTTCGGCCTTTTCTATTTCCTCCACCGGAATAACAGGGAGTTTACTGTGCCTGGCACACCAGAAAAAGTTTACCAGATCGTAGGCAATCACCGACCCCAGACTATGGCCCACCACAATAATGCGGTCGTATTTATTTTGGCCATTTTCCTGGGCGTTATGCAGCCGATCGAGCAGATCGATGCCCGCCTGCCGTATGCTTTGCCGTTGGGCAATGTTATGCGGGCGGGGGTTGAAGTAGCGGACAGCGTCGCCTAAGTAATTAACCAGCACACCAGTTACCGTAAGCCAAACAAGAGTACTGAGTGCTGAAACCAGCCACTTAGACCAGTTGTGCTCCTGAACAAAGTGCCATTTTTCTGAAATAGCGCTGGACATAGGCAATAAAGCTACTATTGCCGAAACAAGGACTAACAGCGAGATCCAGAACGTGTAGTATACCCAGCGTATACGACCAGGAACCTTGCCGGCAGGGCGTGCGAATAGGTACCAGATCCAATAAAACACGTCGGTTATTCTGGTATCCTGGATCAGGTTAGCCCAGTACAGTTCATAGTAGTCTGTTTTATGGCTATGCTTATGTGCGTTGGCGGTTAACCGTCTAAGTTCATAGCTGTTAGACGCACTATCAGGTTGACTGTAATAGGCTGGTTTGTCACTTTTTTGGATCGGTGGAGCAACAGCACTAACAAAGCCTCGAAGCGTGTCCATCGGACGCTGCTCGCCAATGCCGTGAATAATTATAATCGCCTGCCTTTTTATGGCAAGGCTTTTAGAAGCCTTCATACAAGGGTGAGATAGAGTCAAAAGGAATAAGCGCTGCCAATATCGTAATTTATTCACCTTCAGCGAGCTAGTTTCTGGTTATAGAGCCCTGGTTTAGTATACGGTCATAAGTCAGCTTCGATGAGGGCAAAGTGCGTACCTTAGCTTTTCGATCACCTATGGAAAAGCTTTCGCTCAATAGCCTCAAACAGTACCTGGGCCGGGCCGCCTGGATTTTAAAAGGGCCCGTCGATGCCGCCGATTTTAAGGTGTACATCTTCCCGCTGCTGTTCTTTAAACGTATATCCGATGTTTATGACGAAGAATATCAGCTAGCCCTGGCCGAGTCTGGGGGCGATGCCGACTATGCCGCTTTGGCCGAACTCCACCGCTTCGTTATCCCGCCCGGCTGCCACTGGAACGACGTTCGGCAGGTGACTACCAACGTAGGCGAAGCCCTGCAACAGTCGTTTCGTGAGATCGAAAAAGCCAATCAGCACCTGCTCTACGGCATCTTTGGCGATGCCCCCTGGACCAATAAAGAAAAACTACCCGACTCGCTGCTCTCTAACCTCATCGAGCACTTCTCGCGCTATACGCTCTCCAATGAGGCGGTAGAACCCGATATTCTGGGGCAGTCGTACGAATACCTGATTAAAGACTTTGCCGACCTGACCAACAAAAAGGCCGGTGAGTTCTATACGCCCCGCTCGGTAGTCCACCTGATTGGGCTTATGGTGGATGCCCAGGAAGGCGAAGCCATCTACGACCCGGCCTAACGCCCTCATCAACCAAATCTTCGCGGCCTGACTTGCGGGTACGTCCCAAGTAATAAAGTTGGGCTACGAACGACGGTTTCGACCGGATAATAAAGTCAACTTGCCAGTAATTCAGACAATTAAGAACTTTAAGACAAACAAACGGGAATGGATAAACTCACCTTAAAAAAGCTCAGCGATCTGTTATTTACAGAGCTTACCCGAGTTCATTTTGACCGACGGGGGGCGGTAGAGAATTTCTTTTTCATGCTCAATGAAGATCTCAAGCAGGTTGAAGAATCGCAGATCCCATTTCTGGTTAATTATGAGGAAGAATACGTTAGTATAAGCTTTTGGAATGGCCTTAACTCTGCTAATAAGCTATATAATTTAAGCCTTGATATTTATAGAGTTGTTTGTATTTGATTATGAGACAGTTAAATCTTATCTGGAGGGTGCTTGGTTAATTTAAAATTCCATAAACCAGCACATATTTCTGTAGTCTGATCAAATTTTTCTATCGACTTGCCCCGGTATTTTGTGGTCAAAATGCCATACCGTTTTAAGCCAGATAGGGCATTCTCTACACATACTCGTACTCGACTCACTGACCGGTTGTGATCCTTCTTATGCTGTGGTAATTTAGGATCTGGATTAGCTTTACTTTTCGGGGGGCGTTTAAAAGGAATGAGCAATGAACAAAGTTTATAATCTGTTGCAATACCTTGATAACCCAAATCAACTGACACATTTTGATGAGCCAATAAATCTAAAGCAGGCGGAAATTCTTTTTTGAATAAACCATAATCATGGTTAACACCAACGACGGTTTTACCCAAATAGTAGATTCGCTTATCTGAGCTGCTGATCACGGTATTCTTAAAGCTGTGCTGATGTTTTTTTTACTATAACGATCTTCTTGTTCTTGCTGATTACCAGGCCGTTGGGTGGGCATCTCTGTTGCATCAATACTTAAACTAGCTACACCCAAAAAATACTCGTCTACTTCTGCCTGAGTTTGAAAAATACGCTTGGGCAATACACCTAAATCGTGCAAAACTTGTTTCAAAATAGGCTTCAATGAAGCTACTGTTGTATGAGCCGCAGCTCGACTAATGCCAAAATTAAGTGCTAACACATCATACGTTACGGCTGTTTTATGATGGTAAAGCAAGAAAAACAGCGCTTCATCTGCTTGCTGAAATACGGTTTCTCGCCCAAAGCCTTCTGGAATTCCTTCAAGTGCATTAGGCGAATAATAAGAAGAAAAGGTAGCTTCAAGCTGATAAAATTCGTCCTTACTTAATCCCGAAGTAGCTCTGAAGTCTCTATCCGAGCGAACATTGGCAAAAAAGCTAAGTCTATTCATTATATAATTTGTATACAAAATGAAAATATTCAAGTGCAATATAACATAAACTGCTGTAAATCAAACTAAAACAACTCTAATGTAACAGGCGTGATGAGGATTATCGTTCGAAAAGACCATGGTATCGCATCATCAGACTTACCCGAATTATACGAGGATATTACATCGAAAGCCATTACGAAGTCGAACAACGTTGTTTATGGACTCAAAATTGACAATTTTGACATTGCTGAATTTGATTCAGTAGAGATGGGGCAGCCTCTACTGAACGTGTCGATTGCATCTATTGCTTATAAAGACGAATCAACCATTGCCAACTGGATAAGACTTAGTTGGGTGGTCAAAACAAATATTGATAAATGGGTACTTCGTTATGGCACCTCGGGTCGTAGTGTGGAATCGTTTGCGCCATCCGAATATTTCAGAAATGAAACGTTCTACGCATCACCAATCCGGGCGGGGCATTTTGACGAAATGCTCCAGAATGTCCAACGCGTGCTGAGAGCCAGTAAAGAGCGTCTAGAGCCGGTTTACTCACTGCCTAACACACCCGAAACATTAAGTAGTTAGTCGAAAGTAATACAATATTTTGTCCCGACCTTGGATAAGATGTTGACTAACGCGCCTCTCATACTTGAGCTTGTCAAGAAGTCGGCTGGTTGTAGCCAGTGGTATTTGATGTGTTTCCAAAGACACTCAATTCGATTTAACTCAGGACAGTAAGCCGGAATGTACTGAATCATAAGCCCTGCTGACCGCCAACCAGCTAAATGACCCTTGAAATAAGCACTCGTATGACTCGAGGCATTGTCCAAAATCAAGACCGTTGGCTTGGTCAACCGGCTGACAAAATCGGTCAAACACGTCACCATGCTCTCAGAGGTCATGGCCCCCGATAGAACGTAGCTTTCCAACCGGTTATCCTCATAAAACAAGCCCAGTGTGGTGAGGTTGCCCCCGGGCGTAGCGGGCATAAAGGCATCGCTTTTGCCCACTGACTGCCAGCCGTAAGGCACGACCGCCTGGCGGCTCACCCCCATCTCATCCCCATAACACAGATCCACCTCCCCACCCGCAGCCCAGGCGCGTAACTCAGCTAATTCGGTTTTGAAAAACTGGTAGGCCGTCTCATCGCGCAGATGCCGACAACTGCGTCGAATCCGTTTGTAAGACAACTTATTGGCCCGAAACAGTCGCCGTAAACTACTCAGGCTGAGCGTTTTCTGCCAGTTTTCGCGGATCATCTGGGCTACCTCACGAGTCCGGTGCATGCCGTCTCTAACCCAGTCGACAACGCTTTTTTTTGATCTTGGGTCAAGTTGGGCGTGCGGCCACTTCGGGGCTGATCCTGTAAGCTCAGGGCTGGTTGCGTCTGGCTGAGCCCGTCCTGCCACCGATCCATCCAGCGGCCAATCGTGTCGCGGTCCACCATAAAGAGGTCGGCCAATTGGGGGATCGAGTAGTTCCGTTGACTCAGCAAGAGGGCCTGAGCGCGTTGTCGTTCGCGGTGGTCAGGACTATTTTTGTAGAGTAGGGTGAGTTGGTCAACTTGGTCTGTGGTCAACGAGACGTAGCGCATGAGTTTTTTGGCTAAAATACCGCATTAATTGCAATCAACTACTTAGTAATGCCCGTTCGGATAGTATGCCTTGACATCCGTAATTACAAAGGCATTAAGCATGCTAAAATTGACAATATCCCCCCTAACATCCGCTGGATTTTCCTGACCGGCGAAAACGGATTTGGCAAAAGTTCGGTGTTGCAGGCTATTACTATCGGGCTATGGGGCGCCACCGACGAGCGTAGTTTACTCAGTGAAACAGACGACCCCATCATTAGTGTCGACTATTACCAGCAGGGCCAGTTTCGGCACAACAGTTTCACTCGCAACACCACCCAGCCCAAACTACCCAACGAGGAGCCCATATCGATGGCGGCCTATGGTGCCGGGCGGCTCCTGAGTGCAGGCACTGTTCCGGCAGAGAGGAACAACCGGCGGTTTGGCTCAGTTATCTCCTTATTTTATCCGCAAAGCCAGCTATTTAACGTCGAGTTTGAGCTCATAAAAAGTTTTGCCTACAACCGCCCCTATTTTGATTTGCTCACCAAAACATTCTGCCAGCTTATTCCAGATCTGGCCGACATCAAAATAAATACAACTGGGCCTGATCCATCTGTAGAATACTATGAAAAAGATCGCGATGATAAGCCGTACACGGCCGTAAAACTATCTGACCTGGCGGCTGGTTTCCGCAATCTACTGGCCTTTGTTGGCGATATGGTCTTACGACTAAGCGCCAACCAAAAAGAGTCGGTTGACTGGAAATCATTAAGCGGCATTGTTATCATCGATGAATTGGAGTTATATCTCCATCCCAAATACCAGCGCGCTTTGCCCGGCAAACTATCGGAGTTGTTTCCAAATGTTCAGTTTATAGCTTCAACCCACAGCCCTATTCCGCTGCTGGGTGCCCCCAAAGAAACGCTGGTACTAACTGTTGATCGCAATGAGGAAACGGGCGTAATGGTAAATCAAACCGGAGTCGATTTCAGTAAACTAACGCCCAACGCCATTCTGACCTCACCTATTTTTGGATTCGAGGACATCATTGCCGAATCGGCAGATGGCGTTGCCGATGTCGAAACGGCAGATAATTACAAGGAGGCGGTTTCCAATCAACGACTGAAAGCAAAACTGAAGATTCTTAAAGCAAAACTCAATACTGACTAAGGGCAATGCGCAAGGTTACTAAAGACTTCAAAGCTAAGTAATCACGCAAAATTAACCTTTACATTACTGATTATGTTTTTGGCAATCATCTTCTTAAAATCAATTTGATAAGCTGATCCGTACGATTTAAAAATAGTAAGAATGGCCTTCTTTAACTTTGACCAAGACTTGTAAGCCGCTCTATTTAACCACTTGTATTTGCAAAAACGCCACAGAATCTCAATTGGGTTTAGATGCGGACTATAAGTAGGTAAGTAAAAAAGAAGAAGATCACTTGATTCCCATTTCTCCAGTTCGTCTTTAACAACTCGAGCATGGTGAACTGGGCCATTGTCCAGAATAATCACTCGCGGTTTTTCATAAGGCTTAGCCGCAAAATCAGCCAAGGAAGTTTTGATAAAATCACCGTCAATGGGGGCCTCTCGATGATAGACAGTCAAGTGACCAGCTAAACTCATCAAACCAAATACATTTAATCGTTTGCCCCCTTTACGGGCTAAAATGCGCTGAGTTTGTTTCTTCTTTTGCCAGGCATAAGGTAGATACGGATTCAAATTAAAACCAACTTCATCAGCAAAATATAAATCAATATAGCCTAGAAACCAGAGTGTTAACAACATTTTCCAGCGATCATGTTTATCCGCATAATCTAGTTTGTTTTGCGCCTCGTGGGTGCAACGGCGGATACGACGCCAGGAATAATTATTTTTTTTAAAAAGCGTTTCACTGTGTCACTACTCATTGGCGTATTGAGGGTTTCAATTAACTCGGCCTGAATCATTTTCACATTTTTAGCGTCAGTATTAACCGCTTTTTCTAACGCTTTGACATGGTCTGAGGAGGTCACGTTTAAAATCGGTATACGACCCTGTCCTGTTTTACGCTGTAAACCAGCAATGCCAAGCTTTTCCCATGCTTTGATCCAATTACCCACCGTATTATGATTGACTGATAGATGCGTTGCTACCTGTTTAATCGTAACGCCAGCCTGATTCAGTAGTAGACCTCTACATTTCTCTCTGAACTCGACTTTCGGATGGTGTTTGGCCCCTTGCTGAAGTGTGGATTTCTCCATATCTGTCAGCTTTATATGCTTTTCTTTTCGGCTCATTCTGCAAACATAGTTAATCCAGTTTAATTACGCACGATTACTTATACCGCCAGTTCTGTTGAGCACAGATTGTGCTACCCTCGTTGCTGATTCACTGATCACGAAAGGCAAACATGCCTTTGAGACCAAACTATACGGACATACCGACGTGCGGAAAGCCCTTGATGGCATTTACCATAATAAATGCGCCTTCTGCGAAACTGACACGTCGGCCGGAGCCGCTATGCAGGTAGAACATTACCGGCCTATTCCCTTTAGGGTGAATGATTAAGAGTTGTTCTTCTGACTGTTTCTTGCTCAATGTGACTCAATATATTAATGACCTGATCGGCTGTCAGCAGCTGGTGTGTGGCTAAGGCCGTGGTTAAACGCGCCTCCACATCAGCCAACGTTTGGCTACTATCAGCCTGATGTAAGTACCGCTGACGTAACCAATGAATGCCGTACTCCACCACATTCATCCACGGAGAATAAGGCGCAAAGTGAACAAAATCAACCTCAATGCCCAACCCGTGGCTCAACTCCGTATACGCCTTACGCATCGCCTGACGATGGGTCGCATTCCCATCCAGATAGACACTCACCCGCTTGTAGCCCTGAGCCAGTAACTGCCCGGCCAGATCCACCATGTACTGGGCCACCACCACCGCCGTTGCCTGGGCAAAGCTGGTAAAGTACCACGCCCCACGCCACACATCCACGCTTAAAAAGCCATTGAGCCGCTTTCTTTTTTTTCGTCGGTTCGATACGCGGGTCGGGTATTCTTGCGGGCCCACCCATAGTAGCCGGTGGGGCGCTCACAAACCGAGAACTCATCAAACATGACCACCGCATGGTCATTGGAGGCATTCAGCAAGGTCTCTTTGAGGTGGGCTAAACTGGCTTGCTGGGCTTGCGGGGAGGCATTGCCGTAGTCAGCATGGGCCCGCTGGTGGGATAAGTCGAGTCGTTCCAGCAGGTCGTAGATGCCGCTGTGAAAGGCTACCTGATAGGTCTGCTTGAGATAGGCACACATCAGTTTACCCGTCCAGATGTTGCCTGATAAGCCGTGGTCGGTGGGTCGGCTCTGCAAGAGGATTTGGGTGAAGTCGGCCTGTTGCTGGTGGGTAAGTTGGCTGGGGCGGGGTCTGGTTTGGGGCTGGCACAGGGCTGGCAGCCCCCCCTGAATGTAGGCCAGCAGGTAGGTCCGTGCCGTTTTGTGGGTCACCCCAATTTGGGTGGCTAGCTGAGCAATAGGTTTATGTTGGGCAAAGGCTTCAATGGTGCGTAACTTACGCCGGACATATTCAATTTGGTTAGCCCGGTATGCTTTCTGCCACTGGCCTTGATCGAAGCCTCTTGCATCGAAATCTTGTCGAATCGTTCCCATGCTTCAAGATAGTAATTATTCACCCGGAAGGGAATAAAGCGAAGGTAACTGGCGCAAAGGCCCATCCCGGCTATTACTGGTTAGGGTACGAATGGAGTAACCTGTTGCTGGCCTGTTCGAGCTGTAATAACCGCAAACGGAATCGCTTTCCTCTAGGTGGTAAAGCGGTAGACACTGCCCCTCTCCTGGGAGCAGCCCTTGATCCGGCCCGTTGCCGGGTCGATTCGGCAGAATTAACCGCAGAGAACCCTTACCTGGTCAACCCGGAAGTTGATACAAACCCCATGCAGCACTTCCGCTTTCAGGCCGATGGCCAGATTGAAAATCTAACCATTCAGGGCCAACACTCAATCATGTTCTGCAATCTCAACCGGCCTTCACTGATTGTGAAGCGCAAGAAGTACGTCTATGACCGCTTATTCAACAAATTGACAAAATACTTTGGCAGATCTGCCGATGGCCGACTCAATGATACCCGGCTTCATCATTTGGTGGTTGATGCTATAGAAGATTTTATAGACTACATGATCGATGACGATAACCAATACCTCGAATTCGCCAAAACGTGCTGGGAACAATTTGACAAGTTCTTTATAGCTCGTTTCCAACCACACGAACAGGTACGTCTACAGGCCGCGTATGATGAAGTGCAGGCGTTGTTGGCTGAAGTGTAACCGATAGAAGAATAGACTATCCGTTGCACCAATAGTCTGGCAGCCAGGCTTGTCGTATACTTGTGTTTAGCTACACACCCATACGAGACATACCTTTTTCATGTCATTCAACGAACTCAACAGCACCGAATACTACATTATACGCCAGCTTACCGGCGTTAACCTCAACAACAACGGAGCCCAGGAAGACCCCACCGCCTACCAAACGGCCAACTGGCAGTACCGCTCGGCCAAAGACCTGAACCGGCAGGTGGGCGAGGTGCTGGTAGAAGGTGATCTGAAAGCGGCCCTGATTCGCATAAACCCAGCCATTGCCGAACAACCCCAACGCGCCGACGAGTTTATTCATCGACTGCGGGCCATTCTGGTTACGGTAAACCATGCCTGCCGGGCTGGTGCGGGCCAACGAAGAGTTTGCCAAATGGATGCGGGGCGAGCAATCGATGCCCTTTGGCCCCAACGGCAGCCACGTACCCATCTACCTCATCGACTTCGGTACGCCCCTCAACAACAGCTATATACTCACCAACCAGTACATGGTTCGGGCGCGGGAGACCAAAGAACCCGACATTGCCCTGCTCATCAACGGCCTGCCTGTGGTGATTGGGGAAGCCAAAACGCCCGTTCGGCCGTCGGTGTCCTGGCTCGACGGCGCCCATGAGGTTCACGAAGTGTACGAAAATGCCGTGCCCGCGCTGTTTGTCCCGAACATCCTGAGTTTCGCTACCGATGGGAAGCAGTTTTTTACGGGGCCGTACGTACCCCGCTGGAATTCTGGTGCCCCTGGCGGCTCGAAGAAAACAGTGATGAGTTGTCGCGCATGGCGGGGTTGCATGATGTGGGCCAGCAACTTATCAGCCTGCTGAAGCCCCAGACATTGCTGGATATTCTGCAACATTTCACGCTCTTTACCACCAACAGCAAAAAACGGCGCATTAAGGTCGTGTGCCGGTATCAGCAATACGAGGGGGCCAACGCCCTGATTGACCGGGTTGTCGAAGGCAAAATCAGAAAAGGGTTGATCTGGCATTTTCAGGGCTCGGGCAAATCGCTGCTGATGGTATTTGCCGCCCAGAAGTTACGGAAGATGCCGCAGCTAAAGAGCCCCACGGTGATTATCGTCATTGACCGTACCGACCTCGACACGCAGATCAGCGGTACCTTCAATGCCGCCGACGTACCTAACCTGGTCAACGCCGACAGCATCAGGGAGCTGCACGATTTGCTGGCAACAGACACCCGCAAGATCATCATCACGATGATCCATAAATTCAAGGACGCCTACCCAAACCTCAACCAGCGCGAGAATATCATTTTGATGGTGGATGAAGCCCACCGAACGCAGGAGGGAAACCTGGGCCGAAACATGCGGGCCGCCCTGCCCAACGCCTTTTTGTTTGGTCTGACGGGTACGCCCATCAACCGGGCCGACAAGAATACGTTCTGGACATTTGGTGCCGAGCAGGACGAGAAAGGCTACCTGAGCCGCTATACCTTTCAGGATAGCATCCGCGATGAGCAAACCCGCGAGTTACACTTTGAGCCCCGGTTACCCAACGTCCACATCGACAAGGAGAATTTGAAGATTGCCTTCGCCGAAATGGCCAACGACCTGACCGACGAAGACCGCAATACACTGAGCCGCATGGCCGCTAAAATGGCCGTATTTCTGAAAGCGCCGGAGCGAATCAGGCAAATTGTAGACGACATCGTCCGGCATTTTAAGGCCCACGTTGAGCCGCAGGGATTTAAAGCGATGATTGTGGCCCCCGACCGTGAAGCCTGCATTCAGTATAAAGAAGAACTCGACACGCACCTGCGCCCGGAGGCCAGCGCCGTGGTTATTTCTACGTCGGCCAACGACAGTTTCAAGCTCAAGCAGAAATGGGGGCTGGATAAAGACCGACAGGAAAAAGTGCTCGAATCGTTCAACGACGCCCAGTCACCATTGCAGTTTCTGATCGTGACGGCCAAGTTGCTAACGGGCTTCGACGCGCCCATTCTGCAAACCATGTACCTGGACAAGTCGCTGAAAGACCATACCTTACTACAGGCCATCTGCCGCATCAATCGGCTGTATCCCAACAAATCGTTTGGCCGGATTGTCGATTATTTCGGGGTTTTCGATGATACGGCTCAAGCGCTGGCGTTCGACGAAGAAACCGTGAAAACGGTGATTACGGCGCTTCAGGAATTGCCCGACAAATTACCTTCACTA
Source organism: uncultured Cytophagales bacterium (assembly GCA_963750355.1). Classification (GTDB taxonomy): domain Bacteria; phylum Bacteroidota; class Bacteroidia; order Cytophagales; family Spirosomataceae; genus Fibrella. The sequence goes on from CAVVQL010000015.1 coordinate 28,422, forward strand.
CTGGCCAATACCCTGCGTCACTTTCCGAATGTAGACCGCAGCATAGCCGGTTTCGAGGGTTTGCAAGCGGCCCAGGAGGCTCTTAACACCAACGAAAAACGGGATGCCTTCGCGCAGGATTATAGCCTGTTGTCGAACGTATGGGAGGCACTGAGCCCCGATGCCGTCTTGATACCCTATCAGGCCGACTACAAATGGGTATCGCAAGTATACACCTCGGTAAGGCCCCCCTCCGACGATAATGGTCGCCTGCTGTGGCACGCGCTCGGTGCGCAAACAACAAAATTGATTCATGAACACATTCACGTAGATGGCGTCGATGAAGCGGCCGAAGAAATGATTCTGGATGCTGACATGATTGATGGGCTGATGCAGCGAAAAGACCCCGGCGAAGCAAAAAAACTGGCCGGTATCCTGGCCAGTCGATTCAAAAAGCAGGCAGGTAACCCCAAATTCAAAGAACTAAGCGAGCGCCTGGAAGAAGTTCGCCAACGGGCCGAGCAGGGGTTGATCACCAGCATTGATTTCTTGAAACAACTCTGCCAAATTGCCAAAGACACGCTGGAAGCCGAACGGGACGTGTATACCCCCGATGAACGCAAGTCTGCCAAAACAGCACTGACCGATTTGTTCATCAACACGCGCACCGACAAAACACCGGCCATTGTGGAGCGTATTGTATCGGATATAGACAGCATTGTCAGGATTGTTCGGTTTCCGGGCTGGCAAACAACCGTAGCCAGCGAACGAGAAGTACAGAAATCACTGCGTAAAACCCTGTTGGGGTATCAGTTGCACAAAGAAGAGGAGCTTTTTGAAAAAGCGTACGGCTAAGTAATCGGTGCGTAATTAAACTGGATTAACTATGTTTGCAGAATGAGCCGAAAAGAAAAGCATATAAAGCTGACAGATATGGAGAAATCCACACTTCAGCAAGGGGCCAAACACCATCCGAAAGTCGAGTTAAGAGAAATGTAGAGGTCTACTACTGAATCAGGCTGGCGTTACGATTAAACAGGTAGCAACGCATCTATCAGTCAATCATAATACGAGTGGGTAATTAGATAAAAACATGGGAAAAGCTTGGCAATTACTGTTTTACAGCGTAAAACAGGACAGGGTGGTATACCGATTTTAAACATGAACTCCTCAGACCATGTGAAAGCGTTAGAAAAAGCGGTTAATACTGACGCTAAAAATATGAAAATGATACAGACCGAGTTAATTGAAAACATCAATACGCCAATGAGTAGTGACACAGTGAAACGCTTTTTAAAAAGAATGATTAGTCCTGGCATAGTATCCGCCGTTGCACCCACGAGACGCAAAACAGAACTAGATTATGCAGGATAAACATGATCGCTGGAAAATGTTGTTAACACTGTGGTTTCTAGGCTATATTGATTTATATTTTGCTGATGAAGTTGGTTTTAATTTGAATCCGTATCTACCTTATGCCTGGCAAAAGAAGAAACAAACTCAGCGCATTTTAGCCCGTAAAGGGGGCAAACGATTAAATGTATTTGGTTTGATGAGTTTAGCTGGTCACTTGACTGTCTATAATCGAGAGGCCCCAATTGACGGTGATTTTATCAAAACCCTTGGCTGATTTTGCGGCTAAGCCTTATGAAAAACCGCGAGTGATTATTCTGGACAATGGCCCAGTTCACCATGCTCGAGTTGTTAAAGACGAACTGGAGAAATGGGAATCAAGTGATTGTCTTCTTTTTTACTTACCTACTTATAGTCCGCATCTAAACCCAATTGAGATTCTGTGGCGTTTTTGCAAATACAAGTGATGAAATAGAGCGGCTTACAAGTCTTGGTCAAAGTTAAAGAAGGCCATTCTTACTATTTTTAAATGGTACGGATGAGCTTATCAAATTGATTTTAAGAAGATAAATTGGCAAAAACATAATCAGTAATGTAAAGGTTAATTTTGCGTGATTACTTATATCAAAGAGTATTATTAACGTGGATTACGGGCGAGGCTAGCCTGCTCATTACAGGCGGCATATTCACTGCCAAATGAGCCTTTGTGCCAACAACGGGCGCATTTGGCAGTTATTCCATAGAACAACAACTAACCCAACGCTATGGAAAGCAGAATTCCCCCGCAACATCAGCATACGCAACCGGGGCTTGAGGCGAAGATGTCGCCCGAGCCAAAGTACATCCGGCATTTGTACAAAGGGTCTGAAAAGCTGAAGGGTAAAAGTTGCCCTGATCACAGGCGGCGATTCGGGCATTGGCCGGGCGGTAGCCATTCACTTTGCCCGCGAAGGGGCCGACGTGGCGATTGTGTACACGCCCGAAGAGCAGACAGACGCGCAACGTACCAAAGACCTTGTGGAAGCCGAAGGGCAGGATTGCCTGTTGCTCAGCGGTAACCTGCGCGATGAGGCCTTCTGCCAGCAGGTAGTCGATGACACCATTCGGGAATATGGTCAGTTGAACATCCTGGTCAACAATGCCGCCGTGCAGTATGTGCATAGCCAGTTCGAGCAAATTCGCGATGAAGACCTGCTGAAGACCTATGAAACGAATATCTATTCGTTTTTCCGGGTCACAAAGGCCGCCATTCCGCATCTGCACGAGGGCGATAGCATCATTAATACCACTTCCGTAACGGCTTATCAGGGCCGGGCCGATCTGGTCGACTATTCGTCGACCAAGGGGGCTATCATGACCTTCACGCGGGCGTTGTCGAGCAACCTCGCCGAGAAAAAGATTCGGGTCAATGGGGTAGCGCCCGGCCCCATCTGGACACCCCTGATTCCGTCGTCGATGGACAGCAGGATGGTGGCCATGTTCGGTCAGGATGTACCCATGAAACGCCCTGGACAACCATCGGAAGTGGCACCTGCCTACGTCTTCCTGGCCTCCGACGACGCTTCGTACGTAACCGGAGCCGTTTTACACCCCAACGGCGGAACGATTGTAAACGCTTAATACGCCCCCTCCTCTTCTATGGAAAATATGGAAATTGACGCCAGGCCCCAGCACCAGGATGCGCAGCCGGGTTTGGAATATGAAATGGACCCCAAGCCGATCTACATTCGGGACACGTACAAAGGGGCCGATAAGTTACTGGATAAAGTGGCCCTCATTACGGGCGGCGATTCGGGCATTGGCCGGGCTATTTCGGTGCACTTTGCCCGCGAAGGAGCCGATGTAGCCATTATCTACCACCCCCGCGAAGAGAAAGACGCGCAGGATACCCAACGGCTGGTTGAAGCCGAAGGCCGTAAATGCCTGCTCTTGCCCGGTGATCTGCGACAGATTTCCTTTATCCGCGAATCAGTAGGCAAGGTGCTGAGCACCTTCAAGCGGATCAACATTCTGGTCAATAACGCGGCGAACCATGTGGAGCAGCATGAGTTCACGAACATTACCGACCAGCAGATGCGCGAGACGTTTGAGCTTAATATTCTGGCGATGTTCCGCCTCACCAAGAATGTGCTGCCCCATCTGCAGGCCTACGACTGCATCATTAACACAACGTCGGTGGTGTCGTACCGGGGTAGCGAGGCGCTGATCGACTACGCTGCCACCAAGGGAGCAGTGACCGCTTTTACCCGCTCACTGTCGCAGAACATGGTCGACCGGAAAATACGGGTCAATGCAGTAGCGCCCGGCCCCATCTGGACGCCGCTGATCGTGGCGACAAAAACACCGGAGGAGGTGGCCAAATTTGGCCAGGATGTACCGTTGAAGCGCCCCGGCCAACCTGCCGAACTGGCACCGGCCTATGTATTTCTGGCCTCGGAAGATGCCAGCTATTTCACCGGTCAGGTAATCCACGTCAATGGCGGCGAGGTCGTGAACAGCTGATCCATCAGGTCAAACCAAGCCGACCACAAATCTCCCCCTCAATGGAAGGCAGCGTCAAAAGTCGGCGCCGCCCGTTGAGGGGGAGCGCTGTGTACATGCGTTTGTACCCTTTGGTCACCAGTTATAACGGCCCGAAATCAGTATGTTGGCTTTTCAGGTGCTTTATCCTGCACGTTGCAGTACATAACCTCAAGGCTTAACTTCGCCCGGACAAAACCAGTCTTTCCGTTTACACGCACATGACCACCCAACAACTCGACGCCACAACCCAACAGCAGGTTGACCGCTGGCTGAACGGCCCCTACGATGCTGAAACCAAAGCCTCCATTCAGCACCTGCTCGACAGTGGCAATCTGACCGAACTCACCGACTCGTTCTACCGTACCCTCGAATTCGGCACGGGTGGGTTGCGGGGCGTCATTGGCGTAGGCTCGAACCGGATGAACCGCTACACAGTCGGAGCGGCCACTCAGGGCTTTGCCAACTACCTCAACAAATCATTTGCCGGGCAGGACATCAGCGTGGCTATCGCCCATGACAGCCGCCGCATGAGTCCGGAGTTTGCGCGGATTGCCGCCGACATTTTTTCGGCCAACAACATCAAGGTGTACCTCTTTTCGGCCCTCCGCCCCACGCCTGAGCTGTCCTTTGCCATTCGGCAACTGGGTTGTCAGGGCGGCGTGGTGGTGACGGCCTCGCACAACCCGCCGGAGTATAACGGCTACAAGGTGTACTGGAATGACGGCTCGCAGGTAGTAGCGCCTCATGACAAGAATATTGTCGACGAGGTGAGTGCTATTTCGAGCGTAGATGACATTAAGTTCGATGGCGTTGAAACAAAGATTCAGCTCATCGACGAAGCCATTGATGCGCCTTATATCGAACGGGTGAAATCGAATGCGGTAAACCCGGCGGTGATCCTCCGGCAAGCCGACCTGAACATTGTGTACACGCCCATTCACGGCACGGGTATCACGCTGGTGCCGCGTGCCCTGGCCGCGCTCGGCTTCACCAATGTGAGCGTGGTGGAGGCACAAGCCCAGCCCGACGGTAATTTCCCGACCGTCAAGTCGCCAAACCCGGAAGAACGGGCCGCGATGCAAATGGCGCTCGATCAGGCCGAGGCGCAGAACGCCGATCTGATCATTGCCACCGACCCCGATGCTGACCGGGTTGGGGCCGGTGCCCGGAACCACCACGGCGAATTTGAGTTGCTGAACGGCAACCAGATGGCCAGCCTCATTATTTACTACCTGCTGCGGGCCTGGAAAGACGCAGGCAAGCTGACCGGCAAGGAGTTCGTTGCCAAAACCATTGTAACCACCGACCTCATCGACCGGCTGTGCGAGCAGTACGGCGTGACTTGCTACAATACCCTGACGGGCTTCAAATACATCGCCCAGGTCATCCGGGAACTGGAAGGTCAGCAACAGTTTATTGGTGGCGGCGAAGAAAGCTACGGGTACCTGATCGGTGATTTCGTGCGGGACAAAGACGCCATTGCTTCCTGCACCATGATTGCCGAACTCACCGCCGACGCCAAAGACAAGGGCCTGAGCCTCTTCGATCTGTTGATGGAGATGTATCAGCAGACGGGCTTTTACTATGAATCGCTGGTGTCGCTGACGAAGAAGGGCAAAGCAGGGGCCGAAGAGATTCAGCAGATGATGGTTGATTTCCGGGCTAATCCACCCAAAGAAATCGCCGGATCGCCCGTGGTTCGGGTCGATGATTATGACGCGCTGACCCGGCTGGATATGGCATCGGGACAGACCACGCAAATCGAGTCAGGTACGTTGGGCATCGAGTCGTCGAACGTGCTGCAAATCTTCACCGCCGACGGTACAAAGGTATCGGCCCGCCCGTCGGGTACCGAGCCCAAGATCAAGTTCTACGTCAGCGTCAACGAGCCGCTCCCCAGCAAAGAAGCGTTCGACGATACCTACGCCGCGCTAAAAGCCAAAGTACAGCGGGTGATCGATGAGTTGAATTTGAAGTAAAATAGGTGGGTTCAAGGTAGAATGTATAACTCTATGGTGGTTGCTTCGCGCTACACTATCGACCATAATTCACCACAACAAAAAAGGTCCAGCCGTTGTGAGGCTGGACCTTTTTTGTTGTGATTCACAAATCGAGTCCTTTATATGCTGACTCCTCTACACTAGTACGTTGCTTTGTCATCCCGACGCAGGAGGGATCGTGGCGTTCCCTCTGAAAGAGCCAGTCGCCCTCTGTAGGCACGCCACGATCCCTCCTGCGTCGGGATGACAAAGCAACGTACTAGAGTCACAAGCTTACTTCATCGACACCCCATCGCGGACGAGCTGCACGTAACCTTTTGTCATCTGCACGGTTCCACTCCGGGTTAAGCCCGCAAACCGGACGGTGGCTTCGTAGTAGTATAAACCGCCGGGCAGGGGGCTTCCGTTCTGCGTGGTGCCCGGCCAGTTCACCACCGGCCCCATCGATTCGTAGACCTTCGCGCCCCAACGGTTGTAGACCACAAACTGAACGCTTTCGACAAAGCGGGGGCAGTTCAGCGGCTGGAACGTGTCGTTCTTACCATCGCCGTTAGGTGTAAACAGATTTGGCACCGCAAAATAGGGGCAGATGTCTTTGCACACCTTGTTGCTGGGCTGGCTCTCTACCCCTTTGATATTGACGGCCGTTACATAGTAGCAACCCGCCACCGTAGTCAGGCTCTGGTGCTGGAACGTAGTAGTCGGCACGGTAACCGTGGCAATCTTCCGCAGGCTGTCGCCATCGTATCGGGCGTAATAGATGTTGTACGACGCAATGCGCGTGTCGCAGGTACGCCCGCCCAATTGCGTCGGATATTGCCAGTTGAGCGTGTTGGTAAAGCTGTTCTGGTTACAGAACGCGTCCGGAGCCAGTGTTTGGCAGTTCAACAGATCGAGCGTCAGGGCAGGCGGACAGGGGCGGGTGGTATCGCTGGGACTGGCGCACTGGATCTGCGAGAAGTTCATCAGCAGGCCCGTCTTGGCCCGGATCTGCGGGTCGGTATAGGCCCCCACCGTTTCTACACGGTAGCAGTAGCTGCTGTCGGGCGAGAGCGGCCCACTGGTATTGCCATCCTGCGCGTAGGTATCGGTGCCCGTGTCTTCAAATCGGTAGGTGGTAGGGCCCTGCACCGCCACCGTAGCGATCAGGTTGAACGGACCGTTGGGCCCTCTTCGTGACCGGTAAACCCGGTGGGTCTGGTTGTCATTGCTCCAGGGCGTAGTAGCCGCCCAGCTCAGGCTAATCCGGTTGATGGCCGGGGTAGCCGTTAGCCGAACACTGCTGGCCGGGTCGGTGGCGTCTTGCCGGACCAACTGGCCAGTCGCCGGGTTAGTGACGTAGAATTCCAGCCGGTAGGTGAAGGCCTGCCCCTCGGTGTCGAGTCCACGATCCACAAAGACGGTATCGGCTACGGGTTGCAGGCTGGTGCGAATGGCGGTCACCTGCGTGAACGCGGTGCCGGTCAGGCCGGGGGCTCTGAACAGGCGGTACTCAAACGGTCCGCCCCCATCGGCCGGGTTAAGCCCCAGGGGCCGGGTCCAGCGCACGGTGATCACACCCCGCCGGACACCCGTTGCCGGGCCGGTACTGTCGACGGTCACATTGGTAAGCACGGGCGACAGCAGCGGCAGCGCTAGGCAAATCTCGGCAGACACCACACTCTCACCCCCCACCGGCAACGGATACTGAGCCACAATGCGGTAGCTATACGATGTGCCCCGGCGAAGACCCGTGGTATCGGTAAACGTGGAGGTGTTCAGCGGCACTTGTCCAATGCGCGTGTAGCCGGGCAGAATACCGGTGAAGCAGGCCGGTGGCTGCCGGTTGTCGCACCCTTCCTTTCGGTAGATGATCATCTGGGGCGGCGTCTGATCGGCACCACCCACGGGGGTACAGTTGTAGGGCGTCCAGTTCAGTTGAATGGCCCGACCGGAGGTATTGCCCACGGTTGCCCCTCTGGCGGTCAGGTTTTGCGGGCGCGGCCCAATGAGCCGGACCTGAAAGGCAGCAAAGGAAGCCAGCGAGGGAGCCCGGTTGGTGGGCTGGTCAGTGGCTTTAATGGTGATCTGGTAGGGTTCCTGCCGAATCTGGGCGCAGTTGGTCTGCCAGGAGAAGGTACTGGTAGCGGGCGAGGGCTGGCTCGTGCCGTTGGGCGTCAGGGTGGCAAAAGCCGGTGGCACAATCGATGGGCTATAGACAACGTTATCTGCCGACCGGTTGAAGGGCCCGCCAAAGCCCTGCACCACGACCCGGTTGCCATCCGGGTCGGTTACCCGGATCGCCTGAGTGACCAGCGAACCGGCTTCGGCGCAGATGTCGGCGATGGGATCAATCAACGGCCGTTTGTTGTTGGCATCCAGCACAATCACCTGCACGTCGCGGGTAATCTCCCCGATTAGCACCCCGTTTCGCCACTCTTCAACGATGAAGGCATAGTTATACTGCCCCGCTTCGACGGGGGCATCCCAGCAGACATCACCCGTGCGGGGGTTAACCGTAAACGTAGACGGGCTGGTACCGGCTTCCGTTTGGCCTGGGGCCCGAACCTGATTGGGTAACTGATACTGCGGAACGGCAAACGACCGACAGGGCGACCCATCGGCCGAGTACTGCGGAATGGCAATGCGGTAGGCCAGGCTGTCGCCGTCGGGGTCGTAGGCGGCTGGGTTATGGCAGTATTTCTGACCGATCCGGGCGGTGTCGACGGGTGGATTGAGCAGAATCGGGTTACTATTCAAACCAAGAGCCGCGTTGGCCGAGATCGTCGTCGTGACAAAGAAATTAACGTTCTGCGACGCTCCATTCTGAATATTACGGGTACCGTCGTTCCGGTTGACCACCCTGGCTGAAATGGAATAGACGCCGGGTCCGGGATAGGTTTTGATCGTCCGGTAGATGTTGATCGACGTACCCCGGTTCAATAATCGAATGGGCTGAATCCGGTCAACGTCCAGGCTGGTTCCATCACCAAAACAGAACAGGGCTTTGTCGGCCGCAGCGGCGGCTCCACTTCCGCCTATAATATCATAGTAGGCCGTTAGCGTAATCTCATACCGAAGACCATCGCCGGGCAGACGACGGGTGGTAATTTCCCCTGCGCGCACGTGGGTTGCCTGCACCAGGTTAGGCACCAATAGGCCAATACCCAGCAACAGGGCCAGCAGCCAGCCAGTATAACTCGCTCTCATAAAGAAGTATGGGTAGTCGTTTTAAGAATCAACGATTTTGGCCGTAAAACGTATATGACGGTTAGTAAGAAAAGCCGTCATGTTGCTTGCTTCGCGCTCTAGGCTCCGCGCCCCGGGCCCTTCGACTCCGCTCAGGGTGACATGAAACACAGGTACGTTGATGACAAACTTGAGTGGGATTGTCACCCTGAGCGGAGTCGAAGGGCCCGGGGCGCGGAGCCTAGAGCGCGAAGCAATATTTATTTTAGAAAACTAATTGATCACAGCGGAATATTCCCGTGCTTCTTGCGGGGCAGCGTTGCTACCTTGTTTTCGAGCATGTTGAAGGCTTTCATCAGCTTTTGCCGGGTTTCTTCCGGGTAAATGACCTCGTCGATGTAGCCCCGATGCGCCGCGCGGTAGGGATTGGCAAACTTCTCGGTGTACTCCTGCACCTTCTCCTGCAACCGGGCCTGCGGGTCTTCGGCTTCGGCAATCTCCCGCTTGAAAATAATCTCGGCCGCGCCGCTGGCCCCCATCACCGCAATCTCGGCCGTAGGCCAGGCAAAGTTCATGTCGGCCCCGATATGCTTCGAGTTCATCACGTCGTATGCCCCGCCATACGCCTTACGCGTGATCACCGTCACGCGTGGCACCGTAGCTTCGCAAAAAGCATAGAGCAGTTTCGCCCCGTTGCTGATGATACCGTGCCACTCCTGGTCGGTGCCGGGCAAAAAGCCGGGTACGTCTTCCAGCACCAGCAGGGGTATGTTGAAGCAGTCGCAGAAGCGGACAAACCGGGCCGCTTTGGTGCTGGCCTGAATATCGAGCACACCCGCCAGCACGGCCGGCTGGTTACCCACTACCCCAATGCTGCGGCCACCAATGCGGGCAAAGCCGACGACCATGTTCTCGGCGAAATTCTTGTGAACCTCCAGAAACGAGTCCGCATCGACCAGCTCATCGATCACCTCGCGCATGTCGTAGGGCTGGTTGGGGTTATCGGGAATGATGGTGCTCAGCGCGGGCCGACTCTCCTCGGCTGCGTCGTAGGGAAGCATGGGCGGCTGCTCTTCGCAGTTCTGGGGTATGTAGCTCAGCACTTGCTTGATATGCTGAATACAGCTTAGTTCATTGGCGCAGGCAAAGTGCGTCACGCCCGATTTGGTGCTGTGGGTGCTGGCCCCGCCCAGTTCCTCGGCCGTGACCTCTTCGTGGGTTACGGTCTTCACCACGTTGGGGCCGGTCACGAACATGTAGCTCGTGTTTTCGACCATGAAAATAAAATCCGTAATGGCCGGACTGTACACGGCCCCACCGGCACAAGGCCCCATCACGGCCGATAGCTGCGGAATCACGCCGGACGCACGGGTATTTCGGTAAAAAATATCGGCGTAGCCCGCCAGCGACAGTACTCCTTCCTGAATACGGGCACCGCCCGAATCGTTCAGGCCGATAATCGGGGCCCCATTCTGCATCGCCAGGTCCATCAGTTTGCAGATTTTTTCGGCATGGGTTTCCGACAGCGCCCCGCCGAATACCGTAAAGTCCTGCGCAAAGACGTACACCAGCCGCCCGTTCACTGTGCCGTAGCCCGTCACCACGCCATCGCCGAGGTAATATTCCTTGTCAAGGCCAAAGTCTTTGGTGCGGTGCATGACAAACTTACCGATCTCTTCAAACGAGCCTTCGTCAACGAGGAGGGCAATGCGTTCGCGGGCCGTTAGCTTTCCTTTGGCATGTTGAGCGTCAATGCGTTTCTGGCCTCCGCCCAGCAGGGCTTCAGCATTCTTTCGGTCGAGGATATCCGTTTTTCTGGGCTTAGTCAATGAATCCATGTACGCGGTTTTGGTAATGTATGTGCTAAGAGCAAATGTAGAGTAGAAGCATAACAAAAAATACCGGGGCATGGGTTGAATCCATTTCGCAAAGGCGTACCTTTTGCAGGGAAACCGTCTACTTGCTATGCACACCACATCACGCTTCCGAACCCGCTGGCTGGCTTGTCTCAGCCTGTTTTACCTGACCAACTGCAAACAGTCGGCCCCGCCGGAACCCGCGTTCAGCAGCGTGACCTACCGGCCCGTATACATCTCGCGGGCTGAGTTGACCACAACCAGGCTGCTGGCCCCGCAACCGCTTAAGAATCCCGGCAAGATCTACGTCAAAGACAATTACCTGCTGGTTGGCGAATCGGGCAACGGATTTCACATCGTCGACAATACCGATCCGGCCAATCCACGCAAACTGGCCTTCATGTCTATTCCGGGCAACACCGATTTCGCCATTAAAGACAACACCCTCTACGCCAATAACGGGGCCGATCTACTGGTTTATAACATCACCGATCTGGGCAACATCCGGTTGATGAAACGCCTCGACAATGTGCTGCCGCCACAAAACAACTACCCCGACGCCCGAAACGTACGCTTTGAATGCGCCGACCCCAGCCGGGGCTACGTGATTCGCTGGGAAGCCGCCCCCGTTCAGGACCCTAACTGCTTTCGGTAAGCCCTATCGCCATGAAAAACTACCATTGGTTTCTTCCCGTCTGGTTATTGGCGCTGAGCAGTTGCCAGAAAGATAGTGCCAGTAGCCCCGGCCCCGGTACGGGCACCGGCGGTTCACTGGCCCGGTTTACCATCGCCGCCGATCACCTCTACATTGTCAACACCAACGCGCTGGCGGTGTATGATGTGCGTACCAGCACTAACCCGACGCCAACGGGCGTAATTCCGCTCAACATCGGCGTTGAGACCATCTTCCCGTACAAAAACAACCTGTTCATTGGCACCCAGACCGGCATGTATATCTACGGACTGGCCAACCCGGCGCAACCGCAGCGGCTCTCCTTTTTTCAGCATGTACAAAGCTGCGATCCGGTGGTAGCCCAGGGAAACTATGCCTACGTGACCCTTCGCAGCGGTACCCCCTGCCGGAACACCAACTTCAACTCCCTCGACATCGTCGATATCACCAACCTGAGTCAGCCCAAACTGCTGAAAAGCTACCCCATGCAAAGTCCGCACGGGCTGGGCATCGATGGATCGCTACTGTTTGTGACCGAGGGCGACAACGGGCTGAAAGTACTGGACGTGACCGATCCACTCAACCTGAAAACGGTGCAGTTCTTTACCGATGTCCGTTCGTTCGACGTCATTCCCCTCAACAACACCCTGATCGTGACGGGCCGCGACGGTATTTTTCAGTATCGCTACAAAGAGGGAGAGCGGCTGGCCGATGGTACGCAAAAGGCCCCTACGATCAACCTGCTCAGCAAACTGGCTGTTGAATGAAAAAGCTGATCATCACGCTTGCCCTCTGTTTACCGGCGTTGGTCACCCTGGCGCAGGAATTCTCCCCAGACACAGTACGCCTGTTAGCCGCCAGCCGGAAACCAGTGGTTGTGATGAAACTGGCTCCGCTCACCTTGTTTGAACTTCAGAACACGTTTGAACTAGGAGCCGAGGTCCGGCTGCACGATCGGATGAGCATTCAGGGGCAGGCTGGGTACGCGCCCGACTGGCTCATCTGGAAATCATCGGACCAATCCGGCAACCAGTATACCAACCGCGAAAACTGGCGGGGCCGCCTTGAAACCCGCTGGTACGTGAATCGGCGCAACCGGGCGGGTCAATTATCAAAGGGTGGTTATTTTCCACTGGGCGGATACATCGCCGTCGATGCGCTGTACAAGCAACTAAACGCCCAAAACACGCTGACCATTGGCCATGAATGCACGTTCGGTTGTGCTTATTACGAGAAAACCGTTGAACCGATTACCCGGTACATCGGTGGGCTGGGTGTTAAGTTTGGGGCGCAGACGGTGATCGGGCGAAGCCGGTCTGCCGGTATACCCTCCTGGCTCCTCGACATCTACCTGGGGTTCGGCGTTCGTAGAGGCTGGACCGAACAGCGGGCGCTTGAACCCGACGAGCGGCGTTTCTCAAACAGAGGCGGGTTTCTGAGCATCGATCCCTTTCAGGCGGCGAACCAGTTGACGCCTAATCTGCTGATGGGTATCAAGATTGGCTATGCGCTGTAGGTTGAGATTGGTTTGTAGGCTTCGCGCAGTGTTGATTCGCTAGCTCCACCCTTTCACTCATTCGCTCGGTCACTCGTCAATCCCCTACCCGTAGCACGTACACATGATTTTTCCGGATGAATCAGGTAAGGTATCCAGGTTTGTGTCTTTCCTATATATACCTCAAAAAGTTTACCAGTCGCTCTTAATAACGCTGATACATGAGTGAGACCAACCAACCTTCCGACGCATCGCGCGAGCCCACGCGGCGGAAGTTTATCCAGGCCGGCGCATTAGCCGCCAGTTCGTTCTTTATCGTTCCCCGGCATGTGCTGGGCAAAGGGTTTATCGCCCCGTCTGACAAGCTCAACATCGCCTCCGTGGGCTTCGGTGGCAAAGGATCAAGCGACCTCAACAACTCGTTTAATAACGGAGCCAACAATGTGGTAGCCCTCTGCGATGTTGACTGGGGTCTGGCGCGGGTGAAAGAGAACTTCGCCAAATTTCCCAACGCCAAACGGTACAAGGATTTCCGCGAAATGCTCGATAAGGAAGGCAAAACCATCGATGCGGTGACGGTATCGACCGCCGACCATACCCATGCCGTAGTGGCCATGGCCGCTATGCAGCGCGGCAAGCATGTATACGTGCAGAAACCGCTGACGCATAATATCCATGAAGCCCGGATGCTGACCGAAGCCGCCCGCAAGTACAAGGTGGTGACGCAGATGGGGAACCAGGGATCGTCGAACCCGCAACAGCGGGATATGGTCGACTGGTTTGATAAAGGGCTGATCGGGAATGTACACACGGTGAATCTCTGGACCAACCGCCCCGTATGGCCACAAGGCATTCCGGTGCCACAACCAGCGCCCGAAGTACCCGTCGACCTCGATTGGGACCTCTGGCTCGGACCGGCGCAGAAAGTGGGCTATACCCCCGCCTACCACCCCTTCAAGTGGCGCGGCTGGTGGAACTTCGGGGCCGGCGCACTGGGCGATATCGGCTGCCACATCATGGACGTACCGTTCCGGGTATTGGGCCTGGGCTACCCCACGCAGGTGGAAACCAGCATCAGCTCAGTGTTCCTGAAAGACTGGACCCCCGAATACAATCCGGAAGGGTGCCCACCCTCTTCGCATGTCGAATTGCAATTCCCTCAATCGAGCAAGAACAAATCGGCCGTAAAAATGGTCTGGATGGATGGCGGGCTGCGTCCCTTCCGACCGGAACTGTTGCCAGCCGGTGAACCGTTCCCCGAAAATGGCGAGAATGGCGTGTTCCTGATTGGCGACAAAGGAATGATTGCCTGTGGTATGTACGGCGACAATCCGAAACTGTACACCAAAAGCGGCGACAAGCGCGAAGCGGCTCCCAAGCCCAAAGCAGGCACAGCCGGTACGGTATCGATGCCCGAAAACGGGCATCAGGTGTTCTGGACGGAGGCCTGCAAAGCCGGTTTCAACAGCAAAGAGCACAAAGCCCTCACCTCGTCGTTCGACTTCGCCGGTCCGCTGACCGAGTCGGTGCTGATGGGTAACCTGGCCATTCGCAGCTACACGCTCCGCACGCCCAAAGCCGACGGCAGAAGCTTTAACTACCCCGGCCGCAAGCAACTGACCTGGGATGGTAAGAATATGAAAATCACCAACTTCGACGAAGCTAACCAGTTTGTCTCACGCGATTACCGCGACGGCTGGAAATTGGTGTAAGGCACGATACTCTTCCAGGACAAAGCTCCCTTTGCCATGTGCTAAGGGAGCTTTTTTGTTTGAACGAACGTACTTGCTGGTGCTGGGCTTCGCGCTGGGTGGCTGACGCGCTGTAGGTTGCTGACGCGTGGCCCAGCGCCAGCAATACGCATAAGCAAGTCCGATCTAGTATTAGCCACGATCTTCCCGATGAAAAAACCATTCCTTTCCTATCCACTATGCCTGGTTGGCATGCTGACTCTACTTCAGTACCTACCAGTGATGGCCCAAGCGACACACAGCCGATTTACGCTGACTGGCACCATCAATCGACCGAACGGGACAATTCAACTTCTTCCTCTGGGAGGTAAAGAAAGCCATCCGGTTACGACAGCTACGTATCAGACAACGATTCTCGACGGGCACTTTACGTTTACGGGAGAGGCACCGTACCCACTGGCCTTTGTCATTGCTAATTTTCCCGAGTACGTGTCGAATCCCTTCATTGTCGAAGCGGGTACACAGTCGATTCGCTGTAACGCCGACTCCATCCGGGAAATCCCTCGCATCGACAATCAGAGTATGCGGGAATTGCGGGCTGCACCGGTCAATTTCTTCGTCAGGCTGGTACTGGGGCCGCAACAGAAAAAGAATCTGCTGGCGTTTGCAAAGCAGCATCCTGCATCCTACGTCGGCCTTTGGGCAGCGGTGCAATTGCTGGATTACGGGTACGATCCGCTCCTCGATTCAACGTTCCTGGCCTTTGCCCCTGCCGTTAAAAAGACGGTTACGGGTACTCACCTGGGCAACAGGCTTTCGTCGGCCCGCATAGCCGCCATTGGCAAGCCGTTTCCGACCGTTACGCTCCGCACGGTAGCGGATAAACCGGTGAAACTAACCAACCCGCGACAGGCACGCTATACGCTGGTCGATTTTTGGTTTAGCCGCTGTGGAGCCTGCATTGATCAGTTTTCGGCGCTCAAATCGCTGTTCAACACATACTCCCGCGCTGAGTTCGACGTGGTTCAAGTTTCGATCGATAAAAAGGCGGAGGTGGCCTACTGGAAAAAGACGATTCAGCAGCATGAACTTCCGTGGTCGCAGTACCTCGACGAATCCGGCAAATTCACGGCCGGTGTGTTAGCAATCAACGCTTTCCCGAGTAATTTTCTGCTCGATCAGCAGGGCCGCATTGTTCGCCGGGATATTCGGATGGACGAGTTAGCGAAATTTCTTACCAGCAACGTACCCTCGCCCGCAAAGTGAAATCGGTAGCTAGTGTTCTACCCGGCTATAATTGACGGGTAAAGGCGTTTTAGCTTGGTTCGAGCATCAGTTGTCGTAAACTGCCAATCCACTTTCGATGATCTATCATTGCGCTGAGCCAACCAGTCCGCAACTTGATTCTCGAACCCTACCTTATCGGCTATTCGTTGGGGCAGACCCTGCCGGGTGAGTACACTCAGTTCGATCTCGGCCATATTTAGCCAGGAGCCGTGTTTTGGGGTAAAGACAAAGGCCAACTTGCCCAGGATAGCCCGCGCTCGGCTCGGCTCGAAGACTTCATAGAGGGCCGCCTTGCGGTGGGCTGAGAGGTTGTCCTGTACCAACGTAATACGTTCAGCGTCAGCGTACCATTCCTCCACAATGCGCCCTACTACCTTAGCCCATTCTTTACTATTATGGCTGTCAGTAACCACCACCTGCCGTTGGCCCGCCAGAGGTTCGGCCACCATAAATACCTCGGCCACCCCTTCCCGCTTGTACTCATAATCCAGGTGTTCGACTCCATGTTTGTCGGTGAAGCCCTGCTTAGTCTCACTGACTAACTGCCGCCGGGCTTCATCCAGACACACCACCGGATGGGTCGGGTCATAGGGCCGCTGGTATACCTCTAGTACCTCTTCCATCTGACAGACAAACTCGGCTGATGCCTCCGGAATCACCCACGAGCGGACTTGCCAGGGCTTAATTTTATTTTTTTTAGCATCGTTCGTACCGTCTCCCGGCCGATAGACTCCACATACTTCAACTCAATCATCTGGTCGGCGAGTAACTCAATGGTCCAGCGGGCATAGCCGATCGGAGGTTGGCTACAGCGCAGGGCAACAAGGTGGGCTTCAACAGCCCCGTCGAAGATTTTAGGCTTGAAAACAGTTCGCTTCTTGCCGTTGATAGCTATCTCTAGTCCGTCTTCAACGAAGCGTTGCCGTAATCGCTCAATGGTTCGCAGACTGAGGTGATAGGTTTGTTGAATGAGTTGGTCGGTAGCAGGATTGGGTTGGTTGGCATCGGCCAGCAACAGGGCAAAGGCTTTTTTGACCACTTGGCTATCAGCCTTGCGTTTGTGGGTAATGGCTTCTAACTGAGTCCGTTCAGCTTCTGTGAGAGTGACAACATAGTATTTCATAGTTGACGGGAATTTGCGTTAAACACTCGTCAAATATAAGTGGTGAGAACACTAGTTGGGCTGGGTCAGTTTGGTATTAAGTATACACATTGTCTCGACTTCTTTTCCAAATGAAGAAATGTAAAGCGCCTATCCATTAAATGATGAGTCCTTTTATGGATTTGTGGCGTACCTTGACTATCGTCTTACTCCTATTTATTCGCTACACTCATGCGCTATTTATTGCTTCCCTCTCTGTTGCTTAATTTCGACAGGCGTCAAGGCCCAGCAGGTTTTTGCGCATAACGATTACGAAAAGGCGCAACCCCTCACGCAGGCACTGGCCGCCAGGGCCGACTTCATCGAAGCAGACCTGTATCTGCGCAATGGGCAGTTGGTGGTAGCCCACACGCCCCAACAGGCTGACACGACCAGCCGCACCCTGGAAAGCCTGTACATAAAACCGATCGTCGCGCTGTTCAGCAAGCATCAGGGCCGTATCAGCACCGATCGGCGGTATGTAATTTCGCTGGCCCTTGATTTTAAGGATAAGCCCGAAGAGATATTCCCCGTTTTGCTGCCGCTGCTGGAAAGTAACCTGGTCGCTTTCAACCGGTCACTCTCACCTATGGCCGTTCGGGTGGTGATCAGCGGTAACCGCCCCCGCCCCGAACACTACCTGGATCAGCCAGCTTACCTGTACTTCGATGGCCGACCAAGCGAACTCTACGACGAAGAAACCGCTAAACGCGTAGCCCTGATCTCCGACAATTTCCGGTCATATGCCCGCTGGGATGGTACTGGCGATGTGCCCGATGACGACAAAGCCAAGCTGAAACGCATTATCAAACGCGCTCACGATACAGGCTGCCCCATCCGTTTCTGGAATGCACCCGACACCCCTGAGGCCTGGAAGAAACTGCATAAACTGGGCATCGACATTATCAACACTGATAAGGTAGCCGAATGCGCAGCCGCCGTGAAGTAAGGTGAGTTACAGCTCCTGTTAACTTACCACACCACATACGTTAGCGTCAGGGATGGGCGAAGCGAAAAAGCGAGCGATGTGTTGCTGCGGGCGTCGCCGGTTTGGTCCACGTTGCTCCAGTCACTGCCAAACCCACCAATTTCGCCTTCAACAATGAAGTTGGTGCCCAGCAGGTAAGCCAGCCCCCCACTCAACCGCCAGTTGTAGCCTGTTCCCTGCGACTGAACAGCCCCATCGCCGGTAGTACGCTCATGACGCCAGCCCACCCGACCAGCCAGGTAGGGAGTTAATTGATTTTTAGACAGGTACTTCTTGGCAAACGGCTCCACCCCAATTGAGTTAGTCAAGACGGTGCCCAGCTGTGGCGTAGCAGAAGACGTCCGGTTAAATTCATTGGCCAGCTCCTCTTTCCGGATGGGTACCGACACCCCTACTACCCAGCGATTGCCGGGCATGTAGCCAACGGATGGGCTAATGGAAAACTGCTTTATCCCCTGCCGCTGGATGGTGGTTAGTTTGTCGCTTCCTGAGGTCAGTTGCTGTTGCATACTGCCTAGTTCAAACGTACCACCCAACAGCAGGTTTCCCCTTAACAATTGCTGCGGTGTCGGCTTTTCGGGGCCTACAGCCTGTTTTCGCGCCACACCAGTCAACACAACCAGTCCCAGGTTTAGGTTGGCGAACGAGATGGGAAACAGTCCAGACCGGGCGCTTAGTTCCAGTCCCCAGCGCGGGTTAATGGCGTAGAGCAATCCCGCCTGAAACTCAGGGCTGAGTCGCCATTGGGTTGTCTCCTGTTCCGAGATGCGTTGCAGCGTATTGGTCGTGAGCAGGCGATTAAAACCGTATCCTACCGATAGGCCACCACCAACGTACCCCCGAAGGGCTTCTTTACCCCAGAACCGTCGCACAAACGGCGTGGCGGATAGATTCGTTTGCCGTGAGTCGCTCACAGCATCGAAGTTGAAGCCCTGCCTGCTCAGGTCGCGAAAGCGGGTTAGTCGCAAACCAGCCCCTACCAGCAGGTTATCCCGCAAAAACGTGCCCTGCGTCAGCGAAAAATTCAGTGTGTTCTGTTCATCCACATTCTGAAACAGATCTGTGCGGTTCATTTCCCAGCCACCACTTCCCGACCACCAACCCACGCCCTTCTCCGTTTGTGCCAGCGCAGACTGACACCTGAAAGCCAGACTAATCAACAGCATAAATCCGACAAAACGTATAAGGTATCTCATGGCTCAGTTTATTAAGTATGCATAAAGCGCACGATGATAACGAAAAACCCCGGATAGTGTGATGCACCATCCGGGGTTTTGTTTGTGAAACGGGTGGCTGCCTACTCGGCTACAGCTTCCGGTTTCTTCACGCTGATCGTCAATAATTCGCCTTCACCGCTGTAATCGGCCAGTATTACGTCGCCTTCTTTCAGCTCGCCTTTCAGGATCTCTTCGGCAACGGGGTCTTCGAGATAACGCTGAATGGCACGGGCCAGCGGACGGGCACCATACTGCGGGTCGTAGCCTTTCTCGGCCAGGAAGTCTTTCGCCTTCTCGGTCAGTTCGACGTTGTAACCCAGGTTCAGCACGCGGCCCAGCAACTTGCCCAGCATCAGGTCGATGATGTGGTGAATATCTTCACGCTGCAGTGAATTGAACACGATCACATCATCGAGACGGTTCAGGAACTCCGGCGAGAAGGCCTTGCGAAGGGCCGACTGAATGGTCGACTTCATCAGGTCATCCTGGTTTTCAGCATTGCGTTTCGAGGCAAAACCGATACCGGCACCGAAATCTTTCAGGTCACGTACCCCGATGTTCGAGGTCATGATGATGATCGTATTCCGGAAGTCGACGCGGCGGCCCAGGCCATCGGTCAGGATACCATCATCGAGCACCTGCAACAGGATGTTGAACACATCCGGGTGGGCTTTCTCGATCTCGTCGAGCAGCACAACCGAGTACGGCTTGCGACGGATCTTCTCGGTCAGCTGACCGCCTTCTTCGTAACCCACGTAGCCCGGAGGGGCACCAACCAGCCGCGATACGCTGAACTTCTCCATATATTCCGACATGTCGATACGCACCAGCGCATCGTCTTTGTCGAACAGGTAGGTGGCCAGCACTTTCGCCAGTTCGGTTTTACCGACACCCGTTGGGCCGAGGAAAATAAACGAACCAATTGGCTTCTTCGGATCTTTCAGACCAACGCGGGTCCGCTGAATGGCTTTCACGAGCTTGTCGATGGCCGACTGCTGCCCGATCACTTTGCCTTTCAGTTCATCGCCCATCCTGACAAGTTTCTTACCCTCGTCGTTGGAAACGCTCGTCACCGGAATACCCGTCATCATGGCCACTACTTCGGCCACGTTCTCTTCGGTCACCGTATAGCGCCGCTTCTTGGTATCTTCTTCCCAGGCTTGTTTGGCGCGGTCCAGCTGATCGATCAGGCGCTTCTCCTTATCCCGGAGCTGAGCAGCCTCTTCGTACTTCTGGCTCTTCACCACCTGGTTTTTCTCCTTCTTGATATTCTCGATCGACTCTTCGAGCTTCAGAATATCTTCGGGAACGGTGATATTGCTGATGTGTACGCGGGCACCCACTTCGTCCATCACGTCGATGGCCTTATCGGGCAGGAAGCGGTCAGAAATATACCGTTCCGACAGTTTCACCGATGCCTCGATCGCCTCCGGCGTGTAATTCACGTGGTGGTGATCTTCGTACTTATCTTTAATGTTGTTGAGGATCTCGATGGTTTCGTCAATCGACGTTGCATCGACCATTACCATCTGGAAACGACGGGCCAGGGCGCCATCTTTCTCGATGTACTGACGGTATTCGTCAAGCGTGGTGGCCCCGATGCATTGGATGTCACCGCGAGCCAGCGCCGGCTTAAACATGTTGGAGGCATCGAGTGAGCCAGAGGCACCACCCGCACCCACGATGGTGTGCAGCTCATCGATGAACAGAATCACCTCGGGCGATTTCTCCAGCTCGTTCATCACCGCCTTCATTCGCTCTTCGAACTGACCTCGGTATTTGGTACCGGCCACCAGTGAGGCGAGATCGAGGGTAACAACGCGCTTGCCAAACAGCACCCGCGATACTTTCTTCTGCACGATCCGCAACGCCAGCCCTTCGGCGATGGCCGTTTTACCAACACCCGGCTCGCCAATCAGAATCGGGTTGTTTTTCTTACGGCGACTCAGAATCTGAGCGACCCGCTCGATTTCTTTTTCACGGCCCACGATCGGGTCGAGTTTGCCAACTTCAGCGAGCTTGGTCAGATCACGGCCAAAGTTATCGAGTACCGGGGTACGCGATTTCTCCGAGCCTTTGTCTTTACCCTGCCCGGTGCCGCTACCACTGCCGCCGAACATGCCGCGAGAGGCATCATCGTCGTCGTCGGTATCATGCGCCATATTGGGCTGAGTTCCGGTTGATTGATATTCCAGCATCTCCTTGATAACTTCGTAGTTGACGTTGAATTTGTGCAGAATCTGCGTGGCAACGTTGTCTTCGTCGCGCAGAATCGACAGTAACAAATGTTCTGTGCCGATCAGCGGGCTCTTGAAAATCTTCGCTTCTAAATACGTAATCTTCAGGGTTTTCTCCGACTGACGGGTCAGGGGAATATTGGCCAGATTTTTAACGTTGTTGGTTGCGGTTCCTTTCGTGGCTTGTTCGATGGTAATGCGCAGTTCGTCGAGTGAAATCGACAGTTTTTTAAGCAGTCCCACCGCCACGCCTTCGCCCTCGCGAATCATGCCCAGCAGCAAGTGTTCGGTGCCGATGTAATCGTGACCGAGCCGCAAAGCCTCTTCCCGGCTGAGGGAAATGACTTCTTTTACGCGGTTTGAGAATTTTGCTTCCATTCGCTTGGGGTTCCTAATCGTATTAGCGTCTTACTGAAATAACGTATTTTAATTTGGGTTTGTTCAGAGGGAGCAATGCCTGAGCGAGATAAAGAGTAGAAGAGTAAATGGGCTTCGCCAGAGACACTTTTGTCAGCTAGCAACGCCTATTCATTCTTTCGCCCGTTTGCTCTTTCACTCATCGTTTCACCCGCAAACAGTAAATCAAGTACACTCAGGTTTGGTACAAATTCGGCACCAAAATTTTGTTGGTATCTCGATATTGGACCAAACAGTCCAATTTCGGTATGTTTACCCGGTTCAATGAGAGAGCGGGCGTCAAAAACGCCGGTTGAGGGCGTTTTCTCATACCATTCTGTCAGACTGATCGGGTTGGTTAATCGCAGCCACTTCCGACAGAATGTCAGCAGCGACCAGTTCAGGTCAAATAAAAAAGGATGCTGCTGCTCAAGTATCGCTTCTACTTCTGGCATCAGGTACTCAAAATACGGCGATTTGGCGTAGGCCGATTGCAGGCAGCGGAGATGCCGGTCAATCCAGCTTTGGCTATAGTCGATCCGCACGTTACGTATGGGCTGGCGGCGCGAGCTGTTGAGTACGGGTACCGTCAGACAATCGATTTTGTTGCTGGTCAGTACATAGCAGCGGTTGCGGTAACTTTGTTTCTGGTAGTTTTCGTGGGCCTCAATCAGCACCTTCTCGGCAAGCACCATACCGCGTATTACATCGAGGCAAGGCAGGTAATGCAGGTCGATCAGTAAGGTGTAGGGCGTGGGTGGCAAGTGGTTTAGACTGGTTCTGTATCACAACTAACGAAAAAATTGGATTCACTCAAGTACACAGACCATTTTTTAATTCAAAAGGTTACTTTAATTGCACAATTTACGGATCTAACAGGACTGCACCTATTCTTTGGATTTGGCCTGTTCACCGTAGATTTGCCTTTGTATTACCTAATCACTCCATGAAACACCGCTTACTGACCGGGCTGGTACTCTGTTTACTGGCGGCATCGTCTTTCGCGCAACCACCCGCCGATGAAGCCTTCGTACGGGCCAACTACACCAAGCTTGACCGGAAGATTCCGATGCGCGATGGCACCC
This sequence comes from uncultured Cytophagales bacterium, assembly GCA_963750355.1. Taxonomy (GTDB): domain Bacteria; phylum Bacteroidota; class Bacteroidia; order Cytophagales; family Spirosomataceae; genus Fibrella. Next base: position 51,511 of record CAVVQL010000015.1, read on the forward strand.
ACCTCTATACGGTCATCTACGTACCAAAGGATGCGGCTCCCAAAAATCGCTACCCGTTTCTGATGGAACGAACCCCGTACTCGGCGGGTCCGTATGGCGAGGCCAGGTACCCCAAACAGGGCCCCGGTCTATCGGTCGAACTCTCACGGGAAAAATTCATTTTCGTCAACCAGGATGTACGCGGTCGCTACCTGAGCGAAGGACAATTCGAGGAAATGACGCCTGGCGTGGATGCGCCGGGCTTAAAGGTACCTGCTGCTTCGTCGATCAACCGGCGCGCCCGGCCCGTTCGACCCGGAAAACTACCGGTTCAACTGCCCTACCTGCTGGCCCAACCGATGAGAGCACCGATACCTACGATACGGTAGAGTGGCTGCTTAAAAACATCCAGAATAACAACGGCCGCGTCGGCATCACGGGTATCTCCTACCCTGGTTTCTACGCCTCGGCCGCCCTGCCCAATGCGCACCCCGCCATTAAAGCGGTATCACCACAAGCCCCCGTCACCGACGAATTCCTGGGCGACGATGCCCGCCATAATGGCGCGTTTTTTCTGCTCGATAATTTCTCGTTCATGAACTACTTCGATGCGCCCCGTACCGGTCCCGTCGAAGACTACCCGGAGTTGTTCAGCTACACGACCAAAGACGCTTACCAGTTTTTCCTTGACCTGGGCCCGGTGAAAAACGCGAATGGCCCGGCTTATTTTAACAATCGGGGCAAGATATGGAATGAATACCTGGCCCACGAAACCTACGATGCCTACTGGCAAAGTCGGAACATCCGTCCCGCGCTGAATAAGGTACGTGCTGGGGCCACGCCACCAGCCACCCTGGTTGTGGGCGGCTGGTATGATGCCGAAGATTTATTCGGTGCCCTGAATACCTACCAAACGCTGGAAAAACAGCCCGGCAACCGGAATCAGCTGGTAATGGGCCCCTGGACACACGGAGCCTGGGCCCGCCGGGAATGGACTGGTCTGGGTGATTTCCAGTTTGGCAGCAACACGGCTAAAGTGTACCGTGATTCGGTGGAAACGCCGTTTTTCCTGTATCATCTGAAAGACAAGGGCCGCTATGTACCTGACGAAGCACGGGTATTCGACACGGGCGCAAACCAGTGGCGCACCTTTGCCAGCTGGCCCCCAAAAGCAGTTACGGAACAGGCTTTCTTCCTGGCATCCACCAATCAACTAACGCCCGCTGCCTCCGGTAATGCAACCCTCGACTACCTGAGCGACCCGGCTAAACCCGTACCGTATACCGATGGTACGTGGTCGCGCCGAAACAACGCCTACATGATCGAAGACCAGCGCTTTGCGGCCCGCCGACCCGATGTGCTCGTGTTTCAAACAGACCCCCTGGCAGCGGACCTTACCCTGGCTGGCCCCATCGGTGTCGATTTGCGCGTAGCCATGACGGGCACCGACGCCGACTTTATTGTGAAACTGATTGATGTGTTACCCGATACAACGAGCAACCGACCCGTCGGACCGCCCAGCCCGAATCCCAAAAATACCGTAATGGGGGGCTATCAGCGGCTGGTGCGCGGCGATGTCATGCGGGGTAAATTCCGGAAGTCCATGGAGAAGCCAGAGGCGTTTGTGCCGGGCCAAATCACGCCCGTATCTTTCACACTCAACGATGCGTTGCACACGTTTAAAAAGGGCCACCGTCTGATGGTGCAGGTGCAGTCATCCTGGTTTCCCCTCGTCGATCGCAACCCGCAAACATTCGTCAACATCAGTACTGCTTCCGATGGTGATTTTCAGAAAAACACGATTCGTATAAGTCCGGAATCGTCGGTAAAACTGACTGTGTTGAAGTGACCTCACCGGCAGTGGCCGACCGTCCCGAGTCCGGGTTGGGACGGTCGGCCGCTGCCGGTAAGGTAAAAAAAAGGTCATTACCGCGCAGTAATGACCCTGTCTGTTATAGTATCAACCCGACTAGGTTACGCTTCTTTCTCCTTGAGCGGTTCATCAGAAACAGCGATCGGCTTATCGACCTGATCCTGATCGTCGTTGGTTGATTCCTCATCAGTACGCTCGGCCAAATCGGCATCGGCCTGAGTGGTCATTTCTGCTTCAGGCGCATCAAACTCATCAGCTAGCTCTGACATAGGTAGCACAGCGGCATTGGTAGCATCAGGGTCGTCGGGGAGAAGTCCTTCCCGCTCGGCCTGCTGCTGGTAAAAACGCCGCTGGAAAAACAGGATCAAACAGACGCCTACGAAAATGCAGGAATCAGCGAAATTGAAGATTGGCATGGAGAAATAACTCCCGCCCCAGACCGGTATCCAACGGGGCAGAATTCCTTCCCACAAATCGAAAAAGATAAAGTCGATTACCTGTCCATGAAACCAGGGGGTTGGTGCTCCGTAAGGCGCGTTGTGCAGGTAGACCCCATAAAATGTACTGTCGAGCACGTTCCCGATTGCGCCCGCCAGAATCAGCGCCATGGCGTAGAGCAATCCATTTGGCGCTCCGTGTTTGGCCAGATAAACCAGGTACCAGCCGATACCAACCATGGCAAACAGGCGAAATATGCTTAAAACCAGCTTTCCGTACTGATGATTTAACTCCATACCGAACGCCATGCCGGGGTTCAGAACGTACTGAAACTTGAACCAGTCGCCAATAATATGAATCGGCATGTACAGATGTTCCTGCATGTAGTGCAGAATCCAAAGCTTCGACGCCTGATCAATACCTATCAGCAGTAACGCCAGCAAAAAAAAACGAATCGGGTTTTTCTGAATCATAAAATAAACAAGTTTCAAGCATCAAGTTTCATGTTTCAAGTGGCTTCGCCCGTTGGGCAATCTTGCCGTAGCGGAGCTACTTGAAACATGAACCGCAGCGGCGGACCGCTTAACGCTTGAAACTAATTTTTACAGCCTTTACGGCGTTCGAGCTCGCTTTTCACGAGGGTAAACTCACGGCTACTCTGGCCGGCTATCGATTTATTTTCTTCGGCCCGACGGAACAAATACGGCATAACTGCCTCGACGGGGCCGTAGGGTACGTACTTGGCTACGTTGTAACCGGCAGTGGCCAGGTTGTAGGAGATATTGTCGCTCATGCCCAGCAACTGCGCGAAGTAGATGTGCGGATCGTTGGCGGCAATGCCCAACCGCTTCATCTGATCAATGGTGTACTGGCAACTCTCCTCGTTATGCGTTCCGAGACAGATCGAGACTTCGTCGCGGTTGGTCAGGCAGAAATCGATGGCCCGGTTGAAGTCACGATCGGTATCTTCCTTGGTTGCCTGAATGGGGTCCTGATACTCATCTTCATGCGAGCGGATGCGCTCTTTTTCCAGGTAAGCACCCCGCACCAGTTTCGCCCCCAGGAAGTAGCCTTTCTGCCGGGCCAATTCGGTGGCGGTCACCAGTTGATCGTACATTTCCCAGCGGTACATCTGGTACGTATTGTAAACAACGCACCGCTCGTGGTTGTAGCGGTCCATCATTTCATACGCCAGGGTATCGATGGCATCCTGAATCCAGCTTTCTTCCGCATCGATAAAGATGCGTACGTGGCGCTCATAGGCCCGGTGGCATAGGGTATCTACCCGCTCCCGAACACGCTCATAGGCGGCTTGCTCTTCCTCAGTCAGTGTATCGCCACGCTGAATAGCTTCGAGCAGTTCGGTCTCGGCTAACCCGGTGATCTTGAATACAGAAAACGGGATGTCGGTCGATTCGCTGGCCCGTTCAATGGTGCGAAGGATTTCCAGCACGGTGCTGTCAAAGCATTTCTCATTTTCCTCACCCTCAACCGAATAGTCGAGAATAGTACCAACCTGTGCGGTGTGTAGATCCTGAATTGTTTGCTCGCAGTCATGAATGGACTCGCCTCCGCAGAATTGCTCAAAAATGGTCTTCTTGATGAGCTTTTTGATAGGAAGCTGTAGGTTTAGGGCCAGTTTTATAAAAAAAGTCCCTACTTTTACGAGCCATCCTTGGTTCATCAACGCAAAAAGCCAGTACGTTTTTCGAAGTTTGAAATTCGACTGGGAAGAGAAGGCAATCGACGTGTCCTCAAAAGAAACCGGTTCAACTGCATTCGCTTGCGTAGCAGTGGCCGATTGGACGGGGGGTGTTATTAGATTACTTCGGTTCGACATAGTCAATGCGCCGTTTCCGGTGCGTTCGCCATACGGTCGTTCAGTAGCTTGAAATTGACGGCCTAAAGATAAACGTATTTTTAGCCAAAAAAGGTTTTTCAAGCTATACTCTACTTTTTTCAACAGACTACTAATCGGACAAGAATAGGGTGAGCGTGAACCTCGTGAGGGGCTTCTGCTCCTGCAAAGATACTATAAATTTGCACCCGGAAATTTTACCAGCGAAATAGTCAATCATCCAACAGCGTACACGTAACCTCATGAAACCAGATTTAGCCGTAGAGCCGCTCGATTCGTGGATTAACACCGACGGCAAACCCCTCATTATAGCCGGGCCTTGCAGTGCCGAAACAGAAGATCAACTCGTAGAGACCGCCCGCCAGTTAGCTGCGCTGGGGTCTGTCCATGCGATACGGGCGGGCATTTGGAAGCCCCGCACCCGCCCCGGCAGCTTTGAAGGCATGGGCGAAGCCGCCCTGCCCTGGATTCAGCGGGCCAAAGCCGAAACGGGCCTTCCATTTGCCGTTGAGGTAGCCACGCCCCAGCATATTGAGCTGGCCCTGAAATATGGCGTCGATATCCTGTGGGTCGGTGCCCGTACCACGGTAAACCCCTTCAACGTGCAGGAGATTGCCGATGCCCTGAAAGGGGTCGACGTTCCGGTACTGGTAAAAAACCCGGTTAACCCCGATCTGGCCCTTTGGGTAGGTGCTTTTGAACGTATAGCCGGTGCCGGTATCACCAAACTGGGTGCCATTCACCGGGGGTTCTCGACGGGCGAAGCCAGCAAGTACCGCAACATTCCGATGTGGCAGATGGCGATCGAACTCCGCACGATGTTTCCGCAGCTGCCCATCATCGGCGACCCCAGCCACATGGCGGGCAAACGGGCGTACCTGAATGAACTGGCCCAGATGGCCATGGACCTCAACTACGACGGGCTGATCGTTGAGTCACATATCGACCCCGACAAAGCATGGAGCGATGCCGCCCAGCAGCTGACCCCCGCCGCTTTCGGCGACATGCTCGATCACCTGCACATCCGCCAGCTTGAGTCGAGCGACCGGGAGTTTCAGGGAGCCATGGAGCAGATCCGTATAAAGATCGACAGCGTTGACCGGCAGTTGGTCGAGCACCTGGCGGCCCGGATGTCGCTGGTGGAGAAACTAGCCGAATACAAGCGCGACAATAACGTTTCGCTGTTCCAGCCCGACCGCTGGAAAGAGATTCTGGAGTCGCGCAAGCAGTTGGGCACCAAGCTGAATCTGTACCCCGAGCTGGTGGAAGAAATCTACAAGATCATCCACATGGAGTCGATTCGTAAGCAGACCGAAGTGATCAACAGCACGCCGGTAGCTTAAGCTTAAGAAAAGTTTAAAGGTCCAACCGTTCAAGGTTCAATGACTAACGTGGCGCTGCTTAATCAGCGAAGCTACTTCAGACATTGGACCTTGAACGGTTGGACCCTTCTTCTACCTCACCTTCACCGTTAGTGACGACTGGTTATAAGCCGCGAAACAGCCCAATCCACCCTGTATGTTGGTGGGAATCAGCACGGGCTCGGCGAAGGGATTGTTGCGGTTTTCGCGCTGCCGGATAACGGCGTCTTTGTAGCGGTAATAGAGCGGTTCGGTGCTGAGCAGGCGTAAAAGCACCTGGGGACCGGGCAACACGTTACTCAAGGCCAGCACGTTTAACGCGGCCTCGGCACCTGGCCCATCCCCATTTACATCCACCGACCCAACTTCGGCCGCCAGCGACGTAAGCAGTGCCCCATCCTGCCGGTCGTCGGTGAGCAGGTTACCGGTTCTGTTCTCGCGGGGAAAGGTCAACACCCGAAGCGTGTTGGCTGCCTGACCGAGCGGGTTGGCAGGCTGTCCGTTAATTGGGTAGGTACTGCCCGGATGCCAGCTAAAGTAGGCGGCGTATTCATACGCGTTAGCCTCGTTGGCGGGGTCTTGCCAGTCGAATCGGATCGAGTACACTTTTTTCAGCAGCTTACCAACCCTGGTCACGGTTGAATCGAGAATGGCCCGGTTGATGGGCACCGGTTTAGGCACGGTAGCGGTGGCCATCACCTGTTTGCCATCGGGCGTACTGACAGAAAGAATGTATGTTTTTCCGGTGAGAACCGGCAACTGACTAGCCCTGACCTGGTACCATTGCTTATCGTCGAGATACCGCAGCATTACCACTTTATTGCCGTCGGAGAGCGAAACGGTCGCATTGCCAACGTTATAGGGCAGCGCGTCGGTCTGTTCGCCCAGCACGGGTTTGGAACGCGACACTTTCACCGACAGCAGCGTGTCTTGCGGCGAGATATAGCCGTTTACAACCAGTTTCTCGCCGTCGAGCGATAGCAGTGACGGGCTTACCTCATTGCGCAAACTACCGCAACCGACGAGCAGAAAGGCGAGTATAAAAAGCAGATTTTTCATGCGGGCTTCCCGGTTGAGCAGCGTTAAAACTTGTACGAGTAACTAACGGCGGGCACAACGGGAAACACCGAGTACTTGTACAACACCGTGATGTCGGGCAGGTTGCCAGTCTGCCGTTTACTTTCAATATTGTAGAAGAACGGATTTCGACGATTGTAGGCGTTGTAGGCGCTGAATTCCCAGGTACTCTCGTGCGTCCGGCGTTTGCGGTGAAACTGAACGCCCAGGTCGAGGCGGTGGTAGGGCTCGGCGCGGAAGGTATTTTTCTCCTGTCCAAAATCCCGTACCACCACACCCCCCTCGAACACGGCGGGGCTAACGCTCGTTACGGCACCGCTGCCGTCCTTGTTATACTCAAGCCCGTTGCTTAAGCCAAATGATCGAAAACGGGCGTTGGGAACAGTCAGTGCCTGACCGGTACCGTACACCCAGGTGGCCGAGAGGGAAATGTGCGGAGTCAGGTCATACATGCCCACCAGCGAGGCGTCATGGCGGCGGTCGTAGCGGGGAAAAAATGGTTTACCCCCGTTCAGTTCGTCAAACTGCCACTGTGTCCAGGAGAGGGTATAACCCAGCCAGCCGCTGAAGCGCCCCTCTTTTTTGTGCAGCAGCACCTCGGCCCCGTAGCTCCACCCACGCCCCGCCGTTACGTTATCTTCCCAGCGTACCCGCTTGGCCGATGTCGGGTCGTCGATCAGCAAAAAGCTGGCTCCTTCCTTGTAGTTGATGATGTTGTCCATCCGTTTGTAATACCCTTCAACGGTCAGCGCCAGGTTGTTGGTGAAATCTTTGGCTACGCCCACCGCCCATTGCTGCGACTGCTGCGGCCGTATCCGCTCGGTGGTGGGCACCCACAGGTCGGTGGGCAGACCGATGCCCGTGTTGCTTAGCAGATGAACGTACTGATTCATCAGCGCGTAGGAGGCCTTCACCGACAGATCGGGCCGAACGATATACGCCACCGACAGGCGCGGCTCGGGGCGCACGTACCCCAGGTTATCACCCGTGAAGGCGCTAATTCGCAGACCACCGTTCAGCCGCCAGTGGTCAGTGGGCCGCCACGTATCTTCGGCGTAAATGCCCGATTCAAGCACATCGATCCGGTCGACCTCCCGGCGTAAACTAGACAGGGAATTGTTCTGCAACACAATGGCTGAGGGCGTAAACCGGTGGGCGGTTACCTGCGCGCCAAAGCGCAGCGCGTGGTTGGGGGCAGGATAAAAATCCAGGTCGTGTTTCAGCGAAAAATCACGGATACCGGATGTGTAATCGAGCACGAACCGATTCTGCGAATCGATGAGCTGGTTGGCATTGATCAGAAATTCATAGTCACTGAATATCAGCGACGTATTGGCGAACAGCTTCTGGTTGAACTGATGGTTCCAGCGAAAGGTACCCGTTGCGTTGCCCCATCCCATGCCAATACCGGTGCCGTTCGTATTGTCGTTGGCGTAGAACTTATCCCGTCCGAAATAGCCACTCAGGTAGATCCGGTCGCGGGGGCCAAGGTCGTAGTTGGCTTTGGCGTTGAGGTCGTAGAAGTAATAGCCCGCCGTGGTTTCGCCGTTGGTTTGTGCCCGGACAATCGGCGCTGTAATCACGTCCAGGTACGTCCGCCGACCCGATATAACGAAGGAACCGGCAGGCTCACCCGTCTTTTTGCTTTTTGTCAGGGGCCCTTCCAGCATAAGCCGACCGGCAATAAGCCCCAGCCCGATTTCGCCATGCAGTTTATCGCGGGCCCCATCTTTCATGGTCAGATCGAGCACCGAAGAGAGTCGCCCGCCGAAACGGGCCGGAAAACCGCCTTTGGTCAACTCCACACTCTTGAGCGCATCGCCGTTGAAGACCGAGAAGAAGCCGAACAGGTGGCTGGCGTTGTACACCACCGCATCATCCAGCACGATCAGGTTCTGGTCGGGGCCGCCCCCACGTACATACAGCCCACTTTGGCCTTCGGAGCCTTTTTGCACGCCGGGCATCAGCTGCAGCACTTTCAGCACGTCTTTCTCGCCCAGCAGGGCGGGAATCTTTTTGATCTGGGCAATGGGCAGGTCGATCTGGCTCATCTGCGGGCTGTCGCTAACCCGGTCCTGCTGCCGTTTGTCGCGCACAACCACCTCGTTCAGGAATTCGCCCGGTGCCAGATCGACCCCCAGCACCTGATTTTGGTGAAGGGCCAGCGTACGAACCTCCGGTTGATAACCGACCAGGGAAAAGGTCAGGTTAACTGAATCGGCCTCGGGCAGGGTGATCGAATAAAAGCCGAACGTATTCGTCTGCGTACCCACGGGCCGTCCGTTGAGGCGAATAGTAGCTCCCAGCAGAGCTTCGCGGCTGCCGGCCTCATGCACGTACCCACTAACGGTATAGCGGGGCGGCACCTGGGCTACGGCAACGAAACAGGCGGTGAAACAGGTGGTAAATGTCAGGAGTAAAGCGCGCATTGACTTGATTTAAGGCTACAAACCTACTCAAAATACGGGCGATCCGCACGGAATCATCCGTTAGCTTATCGAATGCTCCGTTAACTCAAGAAGACGCCTGATCTGAGCCAGCCACCGCCAATTTTGCCTCGATCAAACAATTAAACAACACACGGTTATGAACCTCCGAATTCTTTCTGTATCGCTATGCCTGGGTATTTCGCTGCTCTTCGGCTGCAAGAAAACCAATGACAGTATAACCCCCGGTAATTGCGATGGCGCATCAGCACTGGGCGACAAATTCACCGCCGCCGCCAACACGTTTGCCGCCGATCCGACGAATAAAGCGAAGTGTAACGCGTACGTAGATGCCTACAAGGCCTATGCCGATGCAGCGGTCTCATGTTCAACGCTATACACGCAGAAGCAGCGCGACGATATTCAGGCCAGCTACACACAGGCCAAAGATTCCTGCAAATAGTGATTCTGCCAACGGGTACGCCTTACAGGGTATATCCGTTGGCGTACTCCCGTTTAACGAACTGATTGGCGTAGTCGAAGTTCGTGATCTTCATGGTGGGGCCATCCCAGAAAAGCTTTTTACGACCGGGGAACTGGCCGTTATCGCGGGCGAGATAGCTGCGGGTGGCCAGGTTACCCATCAGCACCGTCTCGGTCAGCGGGCCGGCCTGGTCGAAAGACGACGAGGTATAAGCGCCAAAACCCTGTTTGCAGGCCTTCACCCACTGCTGCTGATGGCCCTCAGTTTTGCCCTCGACCAACGGACGAACGGGCTGGATCGTTGGACCTTTGGAATATTTCTCGAATTTTTCGACGGGCAGCAGTCGGTAATCATCCCCAAACAGACCGGCTGACAGCATGCCTTTCGAGCCGATAAACAGCATACCGCCATCCTGATTGAAAAAGACCTGCTCGTAGGCGGCGCCGTCGGGTAACGGTGGCCGGATGCCGCCGTCAAACCACGACAGCTTGATTTCCTTCACCTTTTTATCCTCGGAGGGGAAGGTCATGTGAATGCTCGACGAGGGTGGGCAAACATCGTCGAAAAAGGCTTCCCGGAAGAAATCGGCGTAGACCGAACCCACGCTGCACTCCACCGAGGTTGGAGACGTGAGCTTCAGGGCCCGGAAAGGCACATCCATGAAATGACAGCCCATGTCGCCCAGGGCGCCGGTACCAAAATCCCAGTAGCCGCGCCAGCGGGTTGGCATGTAGGCCGGGTGGTAATCGCGGTAGGGGGCCGTACCCAGCCATTTGTTCCAGTCGACTTCCGCGGGGACTGGCTGCGATTCTTTCTTGTCTTTAGGCGACTGCACGCCCTGTGGCCAAACGGGTCGGTTGGTCCAGCAATAGACCGTATGCACGGGCCCGATTACGTTGTCCTGAATCAGGGCTTCGATGTACCGGGTCGAGTCGCCACTGCTGCCCTGGTTGCCCATTTGCGTCACCACCTTGTTTCGGCGGGCGGCTTCGGTGAGCATCCGGGCTTCGTAGATGTCGTGCGTCAGCGGTTTTTCCACGTACACATGCTTGCCCAGGTTCATGGCGGCCATGGCTATGGGCGCGTGCATGTGGTCGGGCGTCGACACGATCACCCCATCGATGGATTTGCCCGCTTTGTCGAGCATCTCGCGGTAGTCCCGAAAATAGGGTGCTTTGGGAAACTGGGCGCGGTATTTCACGGCCTGCCGGTCGTCTACATCGCAAAGGGCCACCATGTTGTCGGTGCCGCCGTTGACCGCCAGCCGGATGTTTACATCGGCCTTACCACCGCAGCCCACCGCCGCCATATTGAGTTTGTCGGAAGGCGCAATAAACCCCCGCCCGAGTACATGCCGGGGAAGAATGGTAAATGCTGCTCCGCCAATGGCGGCGAGCGTACCCGATTTGATGAATGATCTACGAGAGGTCAAGGGTATTGATGAATGAAAGGGTGAATGGGAACGCCCAACGGGGTTAAAAGAGTACGCAGGCTCACAAATTACCCAATTGTCCGGTAAATCACTCGCTCAACCTTTCAATCGCATTACACTCATTCACCCTTCACTCTTTGGCTCGATACAACTAACCCATTACCTGACCCATCTTCATGGCTACGCCCATATCGCCTTTCACTTTCAGCTTACCGGTCATAAACGCCATCATGGGGTTCAGGTCACCAGTCGCCATGCGCTCCAGATCCTTCACGTTGACATGCAACTCCGTATCGGCGGGTTGATCTTCGTTCGACACAACAGCGGGCGATTGGTGGGCATCAATAAACACAACACCCAGATCGGTGACAAGTTTCGCCGTAGCATCGAGGCTATCGGCGTGGGTTACGCGGGTACGGATAGTATCGGTCAGTTCCTGTAATGTCATAAGTCTGGTTGAAATATGGTTTTTTTGCACTCTTTACGGGGTAAAACTATTCCTGTAACCAGAAGTTCACAACTATAAAGAAGTTTACAGTCCTCTGTCTTCTGTCCTCTGTTGCGCTGCTATTTAACCACAAGGTTCATTGGCAGCGCAACAGAAGACTGAGGACGGAAGACAGAGGACTGTAAACTCATACCTATGCGCTCTCAATTTCTTACCATTCTTTGCATCTTCTCGTTTATCAGCTGTGGCTGGGGCATCATTGAAAGCAGTGTGGCACTGGCTGATCCTGAACGCGTGGCGTCGACGCCCTTTACGGGTCACAAACCAAGCAGCGAAGCCAACCCCGATCGCCGCGACCCGCGCAATTTTTACGAAGACAGCGGGGCCAACAGCGACAATCCGACGCCCGAAGATCCCCGCGTGGTGCGGCAGTTGAGCCTATCGCAGCTCATCTATTCGCTGGTTGCGCTGGTGGGCGTGCTGCTGATGTTCAGGCTTCGGCGCGTAGGCTTCTACCTGTACATCGTAGCGGCGTTGCTTGGCTTTGTGTTGCCGCTCTACTTTGTGGGCCTGAAAAGCCTGGGTACGTCTTACGGCGTCTTTTTCAGCGTTATTTTTTCGGTCATGTACGGGTTTTGTTTACGGGAAATGAAGTGAGTAGCGGCGTACCTCCCGGCGCGTACCGTGCATTAAATCATTTTCGTTAAACCTGGCAGGCTGGCGTGAGTTGGTTAGTAACTAACCAAGACCCTAAGATGCAGTCGACGCACCGAAATTTCAACGCAACAGAATGTTTGCCGGTACCCGCTGTTGCCCCTGCCCCCATCAATCCACTACCCCGCGCCGTTCTGCGGGCCAACACCTACCTGTTGCTTGACGGAGAATGGCGATTTACCCATGATTTGGCCGATGAGGGGCTTGCCCAGAACTGGCAGCTGGGCAACAATTTTGCGTATACCGCCCATTGGCCCGGTTCAGTAGAAGACCACATTGCCCAGGCCCACCAGCTCAACGACGGACCCGGCTGGCAGGATAAAGTAGTGGTTTGGTATGAGCGCGAGTTTACCTTACCAGAACGTGAAACGGTGAATGGAGACCAACCGCAGTCGCTGTTTCAGCTAACGTTTGGGGCCTGTGGCTACGAAACCCGGGTCTGGCTGAATGGGAAACAGCTACAAACCATCGAAGGTGAGTTGGTGCATTATGGCGAGTACACCTCGTTCTCCTACGAACTGGGCGAAAAGCTGCTTCAGCCCGTAAACCGCCTCACCGTGCGCATTGCCGATACCATGGACGCCGACATTCCGCGCGGCAAACAGGAATCGCTGGTCTACAAACGGGGCGGCATCTGGTACCAGACCTACACGGGGCCCGTGCGAAGCGTATGGCTTGAGCCCGTCGACCGTAACCGCCTTCGGTCGCGGGTGGGCGTCGTGAGTATCATCGAAGATAACCTGATTCGGTTTAACCTCACCACCCGTATCCATGACCCCGGCCACTACGTGCTTCGTCTTCAGATCGACGACCACCCTAATCCAGGTTCAAAGCCACTGGCGACCGAAGAATTCCAGCTGCATCTCGACTTCGGACAGAAAAATCAGCGCGTCGTGGTTGAATTACCCGAGGCCAAACACTGGTCGCCCGAAGCCCCGCAACTGTACCGGCTTACGGCACAACTCATTGACGAGAAGGGCACTACGGCTCAGATAGAAGCTCATTTCGGACTACGAAAAGTAGAAGCCAGGGGGTGCTGCGTGTACCTCAACGGCAAGGCAACCTACCTCGACGGGATTTTGTACCAGCCGGGTCGGGCCACGTATGAAGAGATGCGGCAGCATTTCTACGCCATGCAGAAGCTGGGGTGCAATCTGGTACGGGTTCACATTGCCGGGATCGACCCGCGGATTTACAACCTGGCCGACGAGCTGGGCCTGCTTTTGTGGGTGGAAGTGCCCAGTCCGCACCGATCGAATCAGCGAAGCCGGGAGAATCACCGCGCCGAACTGGATCGAATGCTGTCGCTGATCGAGACACATCCGTCGGTGATTATCTGGAGCCTGTACAACGAAGACTGGGGGGCTGAAGACATTGCCAGCAACCCCGAAACGCGGCAGTATATCATAGACACGTACCACTACATGCAGATTAGCCACCCGCAGTTTCTGGTCGTGGATAATGATGGCTGGCACCATATTTCAATGGAAGGCCGCCTGAAATCTGACCTGCTGACAGCCCACCTGTACACCCCCGATATAAACCACTGGCGCAACGTGCTCGACAGGCTCGTTCAGGGCGATATGGGGGTAGCTGCCCGGCCACTTGTGGTAGGCGACCCCTTTTTCTACCGCAGGCAGGTGCCGCTGATCGTAAGCGAATGGGGTGGGTTCGGCTTTGCCGACTATGGGGGCCCCGAAGACGCCGGCAACCGCGCCGAACGAATCAAACAGTTTAAAAATGAACTCCGCGCCCGTGCTATCGGGGGTGATGTGTACACGCAGGCAACCGACATTGAAGAGGAACGCAATGGCCTGATCGACCCCAAGACGGGCGAACTGAGCGTGCCGCCGGGATTACTTCGATCGGACCCGCAATAACAGGCAGGCGTTGATGCCCTATGTTCGCGCCCCAACCGGTGTAGCCCGTCGGCACGCTTCCTAATCAACAGGGGCGGTTGTACGGCTACACCGGTTGGGGCCTTATCTTTGGCGGATGCGTTATGTACTCCTGCTTCTGCTCGTTGCCACCTGCGTTACCGTTCGCGCCCAGACTGCGTACCGACCCACGCCGTCACCTGCCCCGTCGAAATGGCAAACCTCGATCTGGGAAGCTAAATGGCTGGTTCACCCAACGGCCCAGGCGCGGCAATACGGCATTTATCACTTCCGAAAAACGATCAGTTTACCGCAGAAGCCGAGTCGGTTTGTAGTTCATGTATCCGCCGACAACCGGTACCGGCTGTTTGTCAACGGCAAAGCGGTGGCTATAGGTCCGGCGCGGAGCGACCCCCAACACTGGAACTACGAAACCCTCGATCTGGCCCCGTTTCTGGTGGCGGGCAACAACACCCTGGCGGCCCAGGTATGGTACCTTGGCGAGTCGGCCCCGGTTGCGCAGATGAGCTACCAACTGGGTTTTGTGATGCAGGGCGACGGCGAGGCCGAGAAGATCGTGAACACCAACAGCAGTTGGCGAGTGTTTCAGAACGCGGCCTACTCCCCGGTCAAAAATGACATTGCCCGCTTAAAAACCTACATTGTCATTGGCGACGGCGATCGGGTCAATGCCAGTCTGTACCCCTGGGGTTGGGAACAGGCCCGACTTCAATGATGCTGACTGGCCCGCCGCCAGAGAGACCTGGTTTGCCGCCAAAGCACGGGGCTTGGGCACTGATGGCAACTGGGCGCTGGTGCCACGAACCATTCCGCAAATGACCAGCGCCCCCCTGCGACTGGCCACCGTTCGACGGGCCGAGGGCGTGACCGTTCCCGCCGACTTTCTGACCGGCAAGACCCCGCTGGTCATTCCGGCCAAAACACGGGCTACCCTTCTTTTCGACCAGAAAACGCTGACCAACGCTTACCCGGAACTGACCGTATCGGCGGGAAAAGGCACCTGGGTAACGCTGACCTATGCGGAAAGTCTGTTCGACGCGAAGGATCAGAAAGGCAACCGCAACGACATCGAAGGCAAGCAGATAAAGGGGGTGGAAGATCAATTCCTGGCCGATGGCGGGCAGCAACGTACCTTTCGGCCACTCTGGTTCCGGACCTACCGCTACCTGCAACTGACGATTCTGACGGCGAATGAACCCCTGATGATCAACAACCTACAGGGCGACTACTCGGCCTATCCCTTCGAGCAGAAAGCCCGTTTCACCGTGCCCGACAGCAGCCTCGCCCGCGTGTGGGAGGTGGGCTGGCGCACGGCTCAACTTTGTGCGGGCGAAACGTATTTCGACTGCCCCTATTACGAACAATTGCAGTATGTAGGCGATACCCGGATTCAATCGCTGATTTCGCTCTACGTAACGGGCGACGACCGGCTGATGCGGAAAGCCCTGGTCGAGTATGACGATAGCCGCCTGCCCGAAGGGCTAACCCAAAGCCGGTACCCATCGGCCGACCAGCAGGTGATCCCTACCTTTTCGCTGTTCTGGGTGTGCATGGTCCACGATTACTGGATGCACCGCCGTGACGACGCCTTTGTGAGTGCCCGCCTCGACGGGATCGAACGCGTACTGAACTGGCACGAAACCCGCCTCGACCGGCAAACTGGTCTGAACGGCCCGCTCACCTGGTGGAACTTCGTCGACTGGTCGTGGCCCTGGAATGAAGCCGACCGCATCGGTGGCGTACCCGATGGATCACGTGGCGGAGGGTCGAGCATTCTGACGCTGCAACAGGCCTATACCTACCAGCGGGCCGCCGATCTGTTTGCCCATTACGGCCAGAACCAGAAAGCCGAACATTACCGGGAACTGGCGCGGCGGCTCAACAAAGCCGTGATGGAACGTTGCTGGGTACCCGTTCGTGGTCTGCTGGCCGATACACCCGGCTAAAAAGGAGTTCAGCCAGCATGCCAACATCCTGGCGATCCTGACCAACGCCATTCCAGCCACCCAGCAGCGCGAGGTACTGACAAGATTGATGCGCCCTACCCCGCCCGACAGTCTGCGGCCAGCCACCTATTACTTCAAATTCTACCTGTTTCAGGCCCTGAAGAAAACCGGTATGGGCGACGAATTTCTGCCGCAGCTGCAACCCTGGCACACCATGATCGCCAACGGCCTCACCACCTTTGCCGAGCAGCCTGAACCCACCCGCTCGGACTGCCACGCCTGGAGCGCCTCACCCGTCTACGAATTCCTGTCGACCGTCTGTGGCATCAATCCCGCCGAACCCGGCTTCCGCTCCGTACGCATTGAGCCCTATCTGGGTACGTTGCCGCGTGTAGAGGGGAGTATGCCCCACCCCGCCGGTACAATCGCGGTTCGCTTCGAAAAAGGCCCGAACAACACCTTAACCGGTGAGGTAACCTTACCCGCCGACGTTCCCGGCACCCTCCGCTGGCGGGGACGTACTCAGGTGTTGAAGCCGGGAAAGCAGGCGGTGAGTTTGTGAGGCAATAACAGGTTGTGAAATCACACCTGCTATTGCAGTAGAGTACGATATAGTTCGCTTGTGTAAAGCAGGCATAGCCACAGCAATACTAAACCATTTACCTTTGACTATCAATAACTTGTGGTTTAGCAACCTTGCGTCCAATAACATGTTGGGTGCGAATCGGCAATGCTGGGCTTCAGAGTCAGCATCCGGGCGACAGGCAGCGCGTCCCAGAAGTGAAGCTTTAGGCTTCCATTTCCGGGTTTCGGTCGACAGGTTGCAGGCCGCAGAGGTTAGGTTTTGCTCGTTGGGTAGGTCTCGGCTGACACGAGAAACGCCCCGGTTAGGCAGGTTTAGGCTCCCAATTCTAAATTCCAGTCGGCAGAGCAAACCTCCCAACATTCTGTCTTTATTGTCCCCATTTCTGCGTTTCTTGCGACAGTTGGCGCGTCTCAGCAGGGCAAATATAGCAAGCCATAATTTTGTGTATGTGAGTGGAGCGAACTTGAAAAAGAATATCCCTCCTTATGGTAGTTTAATTACTGTATCTTAATATTGTTTAGTGAAAATGGCGAGCCAGTAAGGGTAAGTACCTCTACCAACTCGCCAAACCGTCTTATCGACGGGGTCGCTTGGTTCGAGGGAGCCTTTGACGAGGCTCTTTAACGATACCATCACGGTTCACTACCCGTCTTCGACGGGACCTTGAAAGACTCGGGAGTCCCCAATGAATTTCAAGGATTTTGTTAACCTTTCCCATAGCTCTAATATGGTTTGAGGTTAAAAGAACCGGTTTAATTTACTTGAGCCGGACTACTCAAGACTTCCCCGTCAATCGTCTGTAGGAGGACAAGGTTGGCGGGGTTGTTCCTTTATAAGCGAGTTGCTTCCTCTTCAGACAGGTAAAGACGCATCTCCTTCACCTTCTGGATAAGTTTTTGTTCGTATTCAGGCTTTAATTGCTTTGTTAGTGGGTTTTCAAAGAACTCAGGCAATCCCGTTAGAATTTGGCTTACTGCCTTCCCGTGCGTAGTTCGGCTGTAAACCGTAATGCCAACGAGTTGCTCCTCTTTGCGATATGCTGTCAGTGCAGCACTTATTGATTTAGAGTTTCTCAGTTTGTCCGCTTCATTCATAGCGAAATGGTCAGTTATGTCATGCTGACTGGCAAAGCTATCAATCTCACGAAGTGCGTTGCGGAGCAAATCGAGCCAAGAAGTATCCACCGGCTTGACCCAGTTAGGGAGAGCTTCTAAAGGGGTAGACTTTGACTCGTCTTCCGGTGTATTGTTAGAAGAGGTATTAAAACGGGACTCATCTGGTTGTGAGCCAAATTCATTACGTAGAATACGAATGGTATTGGAGTAATCGGCCTCCTGGCTACTCCATTAAGCTGACGAGTTGTTCAAACTTAACCCGTTGCTGGGCCGCATTTTCTCGCTTTTGTTCAAGTAAGGCAAGTGCTTGGCCAAGCCCTATATCACCCCCCGCGAGGGGATTGGATTGATGATTTGTAAGCATGTCTGTAGGAGTTTGGGCAAAGTTATAAAAACAAAAGGGATCTGCAAGGTCTCTCGTTCTTTCTTTCCTCTTTTGAGCTCCTTGGCAGAGTATATATAGTCGCTGTTGTACGCTCGATCACTGAGCAGGGCAGGTCTTTGGCCGCTTGGCAAGGAAGGCCTCCTGCGACAGACGGCACGTCCCGTAGTCAGGCCGACAGCCCAACGACTCTGAGGGTGTAAAGGCGCTACGCGCCATAAGCCCCCAGAGTCGTTGGGCGAACAGCTAAGTCGTTTGAGTGCCGCGTTTTGGGCGACAGGTGGCAATTCAAGAAGGCAGGGAATCCCCCCTGCTCAGCCGCATTCATAACGAGACGATGAAGGGCAAAAGGCACAAGATCGAAGTAGCCAGGCAAGCCACACGGGTTATGCTTAGCGTTGGGCATAGTCTCCCGACTATGTCCGGGCGATTGCCGGTCTGGACCGGCCCACATCAATAACCAGCGTAGTGGACACCCCTGTTTTGTCAGGATGAACGAGGTACGCAATTCATTGTGGAGATGCAGTTGAGCAAGTACCCGGAGTTTATTCAGCGCATGAAGTTTTACTCCTTTTATAGGCTGAATACGCTGATTAAGAAAGGCGATTACGAGTTTGACGACTTGCCAAAAATCTACTGCATCGGTATTTTAGCAGTTGGCATTTTCCCCCACATTACTGACTACCAGAACATTGCGGTTCTGAAAAATCAGTATAACGAACTGATAGACGAGCAAATGACGTTTATCACCGTAGAGTTAGACAAGTTTAAAAAGGGATTAGGTGAGATTGAAAGCGACTTAGACAAACTGATTTACACGATGAAAACCATCCATGAAGTGACTGAGCCAACTCAGTTTCCGGCCTTTTGGAACGAGGAGTGGTTACGAGTGGCGATTCAGGAGTTGGACAAGCGGGCCTTGACCCCTGACGAACGTTTGAGATACGAAATGACCATTTCAGCCAACGCGCTGGCGGTCAAGAACGAGCAAAAGAAGATTCAGGAAGCAGAAGAACGCAGAGAGAACGTAGTTAAAACTGAGACTGTGACGAAAGCCTAGAGACGTGGCAAACTCACAATCGAGGAAATTGCCGAAGACAGCGGAGTTAGCGTTGATTTCGTTTTTGAAATTCAGCGAGAGCTTGCCAAAAATCAGTAAGGCAAGTCTCCGGCGACAGGAAGCAGGCCGCGAAGTCAAAGTCTGACAGCCCAACCTTCCATGTGTGTAAATGTCTCGCTACGCTCGTCATCAGCCCCCTGGGGCG
>CAVVQL010000016.1:0-96691 GCA_963750355.1 uncultured Cytophagales bacterium
TATAGTAAGTAACAGCCCTCTCCAAACAACGCTCCCAGTAACCGCTTAAACTCCGATTAAATAGGCGATGTACTTGTTGCTATCCCCCAATTGTTGGGCAGAACCCGCGTAACGCTGCTCCCTACTCCACTTTCATCGTGCCCTCCCCGTAGCCGGGTTGGCCGGTTTTGGTGGCTCCCTGCACCACGAAGCGGAGGGTGGTTTTGGCGTCGGAGGCGAAAAAGGAGGTGGTGGCTTTGCCGGTGGCGTCGGTGCGGAGGCTGGGGGCCCAGTGCAGCGTGGCCCGGAAATCGGGGCGGATGCGTTCGTCGGGGGTGGCGGCGTCGAAGCGGGGGGCGTAGAACTGCCGTTTGGGTGCGTAGCCCACCACTTTCTCGATCAGCACACCGGGACTGGCTACGTTGGAAACGTCTTTAGAGGGCCCGCCGCGTTTGGTGATGATGTTAATGACACTGCTGGCCCCCATGATCGATGCACCCGCGCCCTTGATCACGTCGATGTTGGCGACATTCTGGGGCGACATACTGGCTATTGCCTGAATATCAGACCGCATACCGTCGAGCATGAACATGGGTGCGCCGCCACGGATCATGACCGAAGGGGTTGCCCCACCGCCCATCACCTGCACCCCGGCAATGCGCCGCAGCAGGTCGAAGATGCTCGTCATGCCCGAAGCCATCATATTGTCGACCACCAGGGTCGCGTCGGGCGTGCCATACATGGACCGCTGACTGGCATAAGGGTCGGCTTTTTTGCCTTTAACGGTTACGGTCTGCAACTGAATTTCGTTGTTCAGGCTGATCTGGCGTTCAATATCCAGGTACGCTTTCTGGCGTTTTAGCAGTTCAGCCAGCTCTTCGTAGGCAATATCGAGCGGGGCCAGCGGTGGACGAATCAGGCGAACCTGGGGCGAATACAGCTTGTCGAGCACCACGTTGAAATTGCGGCTGGTACCCCGCATGGCCTGAATAAATACCGTGTTCGTATCAACCAGTTCCAGATTCGGCAAATAGAACCGGCCCTGTTCGTCGGCGGTGATCGACCCCATTTCGCGACTGCTGTCTTTTCGGGTTCGCATCACCGTCAGCGACACGCCAGGGGCGGGTAGCCGTGAGGTTCCCTGAAACACCGTACCGCTCAGCGTGAGGCTCGTATCGACAAAAAAGCGGGTGGGCGGGTAGGTTGGGGCCATCACCTTTTCCCAGGTGATTCGCCGCCAGCCCTGGGTCATCAGCAGCAGATCGAGCTTGTTGAGCCGGTCCAGATTTTTGGGGTCGAAATAATAACCCGGCTGTTCAATATAGCCCGTTAAGTCGGAGGTGAGCAGCAGGTACGACACCAGCGACGGTCCATAGGGTCGGATGGTCCCCTGCTGGCGGCTATCGGTCACGGCCAGTGACAGGTTGGCCGCCACGGGCTTACCCTCGGCATTGGTCGCCGTAACGGTCAGGTCGACGCGCTGCCGGATGCCCACGCTGCTACGGGCCGGGCTGACCGTCAGTTTAAGTGCTTCATTCCGGTCCGAGTACGCCAGCCGTTCGCTGACGGGTCGCCCCCGTTCATCGAAGAGTGTAATGTGCACAATACCCTGCGGGCATTTGCTGCGCGGAATGTTTACCAGAAACCGGCTGCGGTTGGCCGGGGCCTGCACGGCATATACCGGCGCTCCGTTTACCTGCGCCATCAACGACAGCATGGGCTGCGGGGTAGTTGGGGCGGTTGTCGAGCCGGGTGTGCTGGCCTCGGCAGTGGTTTCGGGTGGGCCGGGAATATTGTGCATCACAAACACCCGGATATTTTCTTTATTGCTGAGGTTATCGACCTGCAATTTATACCCGGTTGCCTTTGCAGCGGGCAGCGGATAGGCTGAGTAGGTGTCGCCGGTTTTCATTCGCACGTAAGCCGTATAGGTTTGGCCTGCTTCGGGAGTCAGCGGGAAATAGCCCATCCCCAGGTGTTGGCTGGCAAAACCGGCAACGGTATCTTTCTTGGTATTCAGAACAAACCCATCGACGTCGATTCCGATACCCGCTGAATTGATGGCTTTGAAGGCCACCCGGCCGGGTAGCCCCACTACAGCCTGGCCACTTTCGGGCAAAAACTGCACATCGAGCGCCGCCGAAGCAGTGCCCAACCGGGGAGCGGGGGGCCTGTCGGGCTTCACTACATCGATCGCCTGATTGAAGTACCATTCCTCTGAAAAGTTACGCATCCAGCTGGTATAGGCCCTCAGCGTATAGTGCCCCGTCGACAGCGTATCGGGTAGGGTCAGGTAGCCTTCACCGTAACCTCCTTTAGAGCGAATGCGCGTATCGAGCAGAATTTTCCGCCCCGTCGAACTAACCAGATCGATCCAGATCGACCCGCTGGTTGAGTCGGCGGTATTAGTTTCGCCGTAGAAGAGATAGCTTTTCAGCCAGATCGTTTCGCCGCCCAGATACGTGTTCCGGTCGGTGTGCAGGAACACTTTTTCGTACGGAAACTGCTGGTTGTATCGGCTAAGGCTTTCCAACACACGGGTCAGTGGGTCTTCATCGGCAAACCGGAGCGCGGCAAGCGTACCAAGGGCCACCAACAGTAAACAACTAAGACGGATAGAGCGGCGGGGTTCAAAACGCATACGGCGGATCACTTCTTAAATAAAGTCAAGGTTTTACAAAAATAGGTAAATGGGTGATTGGGTAAATGGGGGATTGGGTAAATCAATTGGTCTCACCGGGCGGTGCCCGGTGCAAGTAGATGTTCCACTATTCCAGGAATTGGTGCTACATCCAGAATAGTGTCAAGCAGCGCATCCACTTGCACCGGGCACCGCCCGGTGAGACCAATTCAATCCATCTTTATCATAACTTCCGTGTGGCCGGGCTGTCCCGATAGGGTAGCTCCTTCCAGCACCAGTTGCAGAGGTGTGTTGGCATCTGATGTGTAGAAAGAAATAGTGGCTTTACCTGAAGCATCGGTCCTGATGCGCGGTGCCCAAAGTAGGGTGGCCCGATAGTCGGGACGAATCTTCTCTTCGGGCGTGGGTTTGTCGTAGCGGGGGGCGTAGAAACTACGTTTGGGAGCAAACCCAACCACCTTTTCTACCCGAACGCCCGGCACCGCTTCGTTGATGTAGTTGTTGTCGGGGCCACCCCGTTTGGTAATGATCGAGATAACGCCGCCCGCCCCATCCATGCCGAACATGGCGGTACTGGCTCCTTTCAGCACATCGATAACGGCCACATCCTGCGGTGGAATGTTGGCTACGGTTGCCTTATCGATCCGCATGCCATCGACCAGAAACAGTGGTTCAATAACCCCCGTAAAGTTGGCCGCGCCCCGAATTTGAATCGTTGGGCTCATGCCACTGCCCGTTATCTGCACGCCGGCTACCCGGCCCCGAATAATATCGAATACGGTCACCGCTCCCGACGAATTGGTGGGGTCGACTTTGATGCTCGCATCGGGGTTTCCATACATCATGCGCTGACCGGCATACGGGTCGGTTCGTTTGGCCCTAACCACCACGGTCTGTAACTGAACCTCTCGGTTCCGCCTGATCTGGGCCTCAATCGCCGCGTACTCACTCTGCCGTTTCAGAAACTCAGCCAATTCGCCATAGGCTACATCGGTCGGCATTAGTGGTGGGCGCACTACCCTGATCTGGGGCGTAAACAGCTTGTCGATGCTGATCGTAAAGTTTCGGTTTCCATTAGTTTTGGCGGCCTGCACAAACACCGTAGCCGTATCGATGATGTTGGCATTGTTCAGGAAAAACCGTCCCTTTTCATCAGCGGTCAGGGCGTACAGGTCCTGCGTCGAGTCTTTTCGATTTACCATGACGGTCAGCGGAATAGCCGGGGCGGGCTGTCGTGATGTGCCCCGAAAGACCGTTCCCGATACGGTCAGGCCGGGGTCGAAAAAATAGCGGGTGGGCGGCAACGAATCCACCAGTACTTTGTCCCAGGTGATACGCCGCCAGCCCTGGGTCATCAGCAACAGGTCGAGGTTGGCCAGCCGGTCAGTATTGGCCGGGTCGACATAGTAGCCCGGTTGCTCAATGTAGCCGGTCAGGTCAGAAGTCAGCAGCAGGTAGGCGGGTAGTGAGGTAGCATACGGCCTGGCCCTGGGTTGCTGCGCCGCGTCGGTTACAGCCAGCGACAGGTCGGCAACCACCGGTTTGCCGGCGGCATCGGTGGCCGTAATAGCCAGCGCCACCCGTTTTCTCGGGCCAGCCACCGGTGTTTCGGGTGTAACCGTCAGCTTAATTCTCTCCTGCCGATCGGAATACACCAGCCGTTCGCTGACGGGCCTTCCGGCGGGGTCGAGCAGCGTGATCTGCACGACACCTTCGGGGCATTTACTGCGGGGAATGGGTACCATAAACTGCTTTCGGCTAACGGGCCCCCTTGCCGCATGAACGGGCTGGCCATTTACCTGTGCCAGTACCGTCAGCGTACCAGCGGCCGAAGACCCCGACTCAGGTGTTGTGGGCGACGCTGGCAAATTATTACTCACAAATACCCGGATATTGTCTTTGTTGGTCAGGTTGTCGACCTGTAGCGTGTAGCCTGTACTCAGGGCTGCGGGCATCGAATAGGATGCCAGGCCGGTAGTGCCGGGAATCTGGGCAAAGGCCTGGTACGTCTGCCCGGCCTCGGGCATGAACGGGAACGTACCCATGCCCAGGTGCTGGCTCCGAAACCCAACAACGGTATCTTTCCGGCTATCGAGCACAAAACCCGTGACCGCCACACTCACACCCGCTGGACTAACGGCCTTGAACGCCACCCGGCTTGTCAGGCCAGCCACCAGCTGCCCACCTTCGGGCAGAAACTGAATATCCGGGCGGGTTTCGCTCAGGCGGGTTTCGTCGATGGGTGCGCCATTGGCCAACGAACCGCTCCTTTCCGGGGCATTACGCACCACATCGATGGGCTTACTGAAATACCAGTCTTCCGAAAAGTTACGCATCCAACTGGTATAGGCCCGCAGGGTGTAGCGTCCCGTTGGCATTGAGTCGGGCAGGGCCAGGTAGCCCTCGCCGTAGCCCCCTTTTGAGGGAAAGCGGGTGTCGAGCGCAAGCTTGCGGCCGTCTGGTCTGACCAGATCAACGAATATAGCCCCACTGCTGGAGTCGGCTCCCCTGGTTGCCCCGTAAAAGAGATAGCTCTTCATCCATATCGTTTCGCCGGGCAAATACGTTGTACGATCAGTGTGGAGGTACACCTTCTCATAGGGGTATTGCCGTTCATACGCCCCAATTCGGGCCAGTACCAGCTCGATCGGGTCATCAGCGGCAACACGTAAGGCAACCAGCAGTATAACTAATGGAAGTATTATTGCCAATAAAGGGGCTTTATAAACTGGTCGTTGATACATAGTTGCTGGCTAGGCGTTCGGACATGCCGACGGTGGCTCTGGCAAGTCGGGAAATTAGCGAAATATCATCGAATGATCGCCTCGAATCCTTCCGTTAACTGATTTCATTAAACAGTTCATCAAACCCAAATGACTACATCCGGCTTGAAAACCGCGTTAATTGTGGGGGCGACCGGCCTTGTTGGCGATGCGCTGACCCATCGCCTCGTTGAGTCAGCGGCCTATGAACGGGTGCAGGTACTCACGCGCAGCCCCCTGGCCTGGCAACATGCGCGACTACAGGAAATTCCGTTTGACTTCGACCATCCGAACGGCCTGCTTGTACGCGCCGACGATATTTTCTGTTGCCTGGGGACTACCATAAAAAAGGCGGGTTCGAAAGAAGCCTTCCGCAAAGTAGACTATCAGTTTCCACTCGATATAGCCCGGCTGGGTCTGGAAAACGGCGCTTCTCAGTTTGGTATCGTTACGGCGATGGGGGCCAGTGCCTCGTCGTCTATCTTTTATAACCAGGTGAAAGGCGACGTTGAGCGCGACCTGACGGCCCTGAATTACCCTACCCTGCTGATTTTCCGCCCCTCGCTGTTACTGGGAAACCGCAGCGAAAAACGGCTGGGCGAGCGCATCGGCAGCAGTATTATGCGCTTGTTTGGCCCCCTGATTCCTGCCAAATACAAAGCCATCGAGGCCGACAAAGTAGCCAACGCCATGCTGACCACCATGCAGCAGAACCACGTGGGCACCCACATCTTCGAGTCCAACGACCTGCAACAGTATTGACAAATTACCCGGCCCTCAAAATCGAGTTTTCGTAGCTGGTTTACCAATATATAGTCCTTTTCCGTTGGGCCACCTCAACCAAGACAACGGCCCGTTCTATTGCCCAACCCTAAACAGCCCCTACTAATAGGAGCCAGGCGACAAGGCTAGTTACCCGGATATAACCCCTTCTTGTTCAGATTACTACAATTAAGGTTAGTACTGATATCGAAGGCGCGCCCAGAGTCTTTACAGAAATCCGCTGTAGCGAAGTATGGCGTTGTATAGCCACTATACAAAGGATTTTTATTACTTACTTTACGTGGTAAAGCTGAACTTGATGCGACTGCTCTATGTGTTTCTATTTATTCCATTTGCGCTGTTTGCCCAATCGAAAGGCTGGCAGGAATTGACCATTTCCGACGGTTTGTCGCAGGGGATGATCTTTAACCTGGGCCAGGACAAACAGGGCTTCATCTGGGTAGCAACCAAAGATGGGCTGAACCGCTACGATGGACATAACTTCACGGTATTTACCCACGACCCCCACAACGCCTACAGCCTCTCCGACAATAGTTGCTCGGCACTTTTAATCGATCGCCGGGGGTGGCTTTGGGTTGGCACCAATAGCCAGGGGCTTAACCTATTCGACACTCGCAGCCAACGATTTTATCACCTCAATATCCGCGATCGGGCGGCGCCAAATGCGGCTAACTATGCGGTTAGCTGGCTCTATGAAGATCCTCAGGGTGCTATCTGGGTGCTTGCCAATGAAGACAAACTGATTAAGGTTAGTTTTTCCGATGCACTTAAAGCCAGCTTTCCCAGCCACCCCGGGCTCGACGATCAGGTTCAGTTGGTGCAGGTGCCAGTTAAAGGGGGAGGCAGTAATGCCATCACGCATGTAAGTTTCCGGTCCGACGGACAGGCCTTGGCCGTTTCGCTGGGCGGGCTAACTTCATTCAACTGGAAGCACCCTGAAAAAATGGCCAAATTCGAGCCATTTCCAGCTGAACTGGCCGGCAACAATGCCACCTACGGTGACGCCACAGATGGCTCCTGGTTCAGTGCAGTCAACAATACGATCGTTTGTCACCGGGCGGGCAGGCTGAAAACCATTACTATCTCTAAAAAAAATGACGTTGCTATCAGCCTGAAAGAAATCAATCCGGGCACCCTGGCAATTGCAACCGATGAGTTCCTCTGGCTGATGTCGCCCGATGAACTGGCCCGGCAGGATAGCCTGACAGCCCGTAATGCGTTTACAGCTTTGCCCCCTGACGTGTATGCTATCAGCGCGATACTCACCGACCAGACGGGCAACATCTGGCTGGGCACCAGTGGCTACGGCATTCGGAAATTCAATCCGAAGATAAAACAGTTTCATTCATCTCTGCCCGACAAGACCCTGACTTACCTGTATGCCGATCGGCAGGGGCGGATTTACGTCCGTCATGAATTTGCGTACGAACAGCTCGACCCAACCGGTAACCGGCTCCTGTCCTTTCTGGATGAGGCCCTGCCACCCGCCGATAAACGGGCGCGCTACCTGATGCAGGACCACGAGGGTACATTCTGGGTGTCGAATGTGAACTTCCAGACGCACACGATGCACCTGTTTAAGTTCAGCACCGATTGGAAACTGCTCAAAAAATACCCGCTGCCCGCCCACACCTCCTTCGGTTTCTATGGTAATCAGACGGTTGAAGACAACGCGGGCAAGCTCTGGATTGCGGCCATCGATGGCAAGCTCCTCCGGTTCGACCCGCAGACCGAAACGTTTCAGGTTTTCTCGTATCAGTCGCTGTTACCGCAAAAAGGAGCCGAAATAGAAACCTACGCGCTTCGCTTCGACCGGGCCGGTACACTCTGGATCGGCACGTCGAAGGGACTTGTCAGAGCGGCGCATACACAGACAACCCCCGCTTTCACGCTCTACAAAAATAGCGTCGACAATCCCAAAAGCCTGAGTAACGACTTCGTGCTGAGTGTGCTCGATGACCCTGTTCAACCAGACCGTTACCTGTGGGTCGGTACCAAGGGCGGCGGACTAGACCGCCTGGATAAGCAAACGGGCCTGTTTGGCCACATCACCGAGAAACAGGGGCTGCCCAACAAGGTAGTCTACGGAATCCTGTCTGACGAGTTTACTAACTTATGGCTAAGCACAAACCGGGGCCTGGCCCAGTTTAACCCCAAAAACGGCACGTTTCACAACTTTACCAAAGGCGATGGGTTGCAGGACGACGAGTTCAACACCTGTTCATTCGTCAAAACGCCATCGGGTAAGCTGCTGTTCGGCGGCGTACATGGGTTAACCGCTTTTCGGGCCAGCGACGTAGTTCAGGTACGGTGGTCACGGCCCCTGAGGCCTACCTGATCGGGTTGAAGGTAAACAATGAGCCCGTAACAGTGGGTGGTGCCGACGGCATCCTGACGGAGGGGATCGAGTTTACAAAACGCATTGAACTGGCTCACGACCAGAATCTGCTCACCTTCGAGTTTGGCGTGATGGACTTTGCCAACCTGGCCAAAAACCGGTATCGCTACCGCCTGAGGGATATCGATCAGGGTTGGGTAGAAGCGGGTACGAACCGCTTCGCCAACTACGCCCAACTGCCCGACGGCCACTATACGCTGCAGATGATGGGGTCGGCCGATGGCGATGTCTGGAGCCAACCCGTTGACCTACAGATTCAGATTCATCCGCCGTTCTACCGCAGCTGGTGGGCCTACCTGCTCTACATACTCGCCCTCACGGCTATTGGCTGGCAATTGTATCTGTTTCAGACCCAACGGCTACTCCTACAGCAACAGGTCGTTTTTGAACAGAAAGAAGCCAGTCGGCTCGCCGAACTGGATGCGTTGAAGACGCAGTTCTTCGCCAATATTTCCCACGAGTTTCGCACCCCGCTGACGCTGATTCTGGGGCCTGCCGAGCAGGCGGTTCGGGACTACCCCCACGATACCCGCTTCCCGCTGATTCAGCGCAATGCCAACCGGCTGTTGGGCCTGATCAATCAACTTCTCGATCTGAGCAAACTGGAAGCGGGCCAACTCCGGCCCCAGGCTGAGTGGGGCGACATAGCGGCGTTCTTTCATTCGCTGGCCAGTTCGTTCAGCTCGCTGGCCGAGAGCCGCCAGGTTCGGTTTGCGTTTAGCCAGAACGCCGAGACCCAGCAGGCCTTCTTCGACCGCGACAAGATTGAAAAGATCGTTACCAATCTGCTGGCCAACGCCTTTAAGTTCACCCACGCCGAAGGTGACGTGTATCTGACGGTTCAGTACCGTACCGCCGACCCATCGGGTACAATGCAGGTTACGGTAACAGACACCGGAATTGGCATTGCTCTCCGAACACGTAGCCCATATATTCGAGCGTTTTTACCAGGTCGGCGGGAAAGCCACCCGGCCCTACGAAGGCACGGGTATTGGGCTGGCCCTGGTGCATGAGCTGGTGAAGGTGGTGGGAGGCACCATCCAGGTGAGCAGTACAGAGAATGTCGGTACAACCTTTACCGTCACCCTGCCACTGGCGACCGGGACGCAACCAGCCGACGACGGTCGGCTACGCCAACTCACTGCAACGGCTGGCCCAACCAACCAAAACGGGGCGGATGGCGACTGCTCAACAGGCTCACCGCCCCCGGCCTCCGTATGGTCGGAGGAACGGGTTGACTCAGAAGCCATAGACGCCCCAGCCGTTACCGAAAACATCCTGCTCATTATCGACGACAATGCCGACATCCGAGCCTATGTACGGAGTATTTTCGAAGCCGATTACCGGATTATCGAAGCCGGAGACGGGCAGGAAGGCTTAGAGAAAGCCACGGCCAGCCTGCCCAACGTGGTCATCTGTGATTTAATGATGCCCCAACTCGACGGGTTTGGTTTTTGTAAAGCCCTGAAAAGTGGCGAAGCCACCAGCCACATTCCAGTGGTGATGCTCACGGCCAAGGCCACCATTGAAGACCGGATCGAGGGCTTTGAACTGGGCGCTGACGATTACCTGACCAAGCCCTTCAACCGGGCCGAGCTGCAGGCCAGAGTGCGGAATTTGATTGGGCAACGCGAACGGCTATACCGCTACTTTACAACAGGAGTAGCCGACTCAATCCCCGCCCTCAACCCGCTACAACCCACTGATCGCACTTTACTCAAGGCCGAACAGCAGTTTATCGACCGGCTGAGCGCGTTGGTGATGGAGCAGATCGACAACGCCGATCTCACCGTTGAACGGCTGGCCGAGGGGGTCAACATGAGCCGGGTACAGCTGCACCGAAAACTCAAAGCATTGGCAAACACCACCGCCACTGACTTCATTCGCCATATCCGGTTAACAAAGGCGGCCGAACTACTTCAAACGGGAGAACAGAGTGTGACGCAGGTAGCTTATTCTGTCGGGTTCGACAACCTCTCGTATTTCGCTAAAGTGTTTCAGGAACGGTACGGTGTATCGCCTTCCTACTACAGCAAAAGTATGCCCTCGTCTACCCAGCCCTGATGCATCCTGCGGCTAAGTCTGTTGGCCTGCCAACCCTCCTCGTCCAATCCCGATCTGCCGACCGGGAGTACGCCCACCTGGCGGGGCAAATTTGACACCGACAACGCCCCGGCTCACCACTTTATCGCAAATAACCCCTGGGCCGAACAATACTGCACCTTTTCGGAACAATAGTGCACCTCTTTTGAGGCAGATCCCCCTACCCTTGTGCTGCTGTCTTATTGCCGTTTAAATCACTCAGCGTTCCGGGTATGTATCTAAACCCAGGTGCCATACGTAGCGGGTTTCAACGGTCTGATATACGTTGACCGATTAGTGGGCGGTCCTCACGAGATACCTCCCTCATACGGTAGCCGAAAGCCGTCGACGCGTCCAGGCAGATGCACAGAAGGTGCTCTTAGAAACCCGAAAATTAATGCCAATGCAACGAGAGTGGTAATCAATGCAACGAAAGTGTCAGCATACAGGTGTAGAGATGAAGTACTTGCCAGGGCATCTAGAGTGTTCCTGCCCTACGCATAGTCTGGTTCGCAATTTGCTCAGCCACTAGTGCTGGTTTTTGAATGACCTTTTTTTCCGGCTTTACCAATTATCTAGTTTCTTTTCACTCCAAGTTAAACTCCTAATTCCTGTGGATAGCACAACCAACGGCACTCATGTCTTTTATCGACCTCAGTCACAATCGGCGGCTCTCCGGGTGAATGACCCACTGACTGGATGGCAAACCCGACCTATTCACGACCTCATCATGATTCGGGGCGACAACGGCTACAGCTGGCTCTACTGGCGCGACGGAAGCCGACATATTACGGCTTACCCGGTGAAGCATTACGAGTCGAAATTACCGCTGGACGAGTACATCAGGGTGCATCAAAACAGCATTGTGAACAGGGAGTTTATCAAGAAGGTCCACCTCACGCACAAGGGCCCCCAACTTTGCCTGTCAACTGGCGAACGGCTGACCGTGTCGCGCCGCCGGTGGCTTTTTGTGAAACGCACTCTGTGGCACCTTTTTTGAGTACCCACTACCGGGAAACCTGAATTGACAGTGGATCAGCACATTGCTCAAAAAGTGCGGTCCACTGAACCGACTCATGAAAATCGGGCCCGCGCCGACTGGCGGGGCTCAACTGTCGTTCTACAGACGCCGTTAGGGCGTGCGCCAGCTCGACCCGCCAGTCGGCCGGAAGCACGTACTTATTTTGTTGGGCAAAAGCCTCCATTTGGGCAACAATCGGCAAATCGGGGTTCAGCAGCTCATCAAAATCGTCGGTATACTGGCCCCGGTATCTTTTTGTGAACAGCAGCGCCAATTCCTGAGCAGGCATCAGGTCTTCGAGCGTTGCCGCACCAACCGCCGAAAAATGCTCCAGTGAGATCAGCCGGTCGGGGTGCCCCTGGTAGTGGCCAACGGTCAACTTCTCCTGCCATTCCTTACCAGGCGCATCGGCGGGAAGCAGGACAAACGGGTACCCTCCGGATGTTGTTGGCAACAGGTTGATCAGGGGTTGCAAACCCACTGTACTGTCGATGGGCACAAAAACCAGCCGGATATTCAGCCGGTATTGCCCGGTTCGAATCAGGTAGTGTTGCATGAGGTGCCCATACAGCTGGTCGGCCACCGAGGTAACCAGAACGGGCTGGCTGCCGCGCAGCAGGGCACCGGCTACGGTGAGACCCAGAGCCGCCTGCACCGGGTAAATAGACTCCTGTATAACCCGGCCGCTGGCCCTGAAGTCCGACGAAATGACTGAATTGCCCTCTGGCCCCACGTGCAGAATATGAATACCACCGAGGTTGCCGGTACTGACCAGAAATGGGGAGTGGGTGGTGTAAATCAACTGGTTTTCGACAGACAGCGCACGGAAAAACGTGAGCAGGTCGCGCTGGGCAATGGGGTGGAGCGAGCTGCCCGGTTCGTCGAGCAGCAGCACACAATTGGCATGGGCGGCCTGCCGCTCCACCATAAACACCAGAAAGAAGCTAAAAAACCACTGTAGCCCTTTGCTGCGCCCTTCCAGTTCAATTTCTTCAGGGCGTTTGTCGTCGCTGATCCAGATGCGCAGGTGGTTGCCGTCGGCCTGAAACCGGAATCGATAATCGCCCTGTTTCCACCAGCCCCGGAAATCGTTGGTGAGCCGGGAGGAGGCCGACTGTAACAGGATTTCCCGGCGTTTTTTGTTGGTTCGTTCGCGCTCAAGCCCCTCAATGCCCAGCTCCTCGTAGCCAGTGCTTTCGACCCGCCCATAACTGTCTTTGGCAATTACTTTGGTCAGGCCCGCTTCGCGACCCAGTTCCAGAATTTCTTCGGGCTTCATCCTCACAAAATCGAACAACACCCGCAGGCTCCGCAGTTTAGCCCGTTCTTTATCGCCCAGGTCGTTGCGGTCGAAATTGTGAATAATGTAGGGCAGGTAGATTTCGGAGTCTAAATTGCCGTAATCAGAATAATAGATGAACTTCGGAATCTCACTCAGGATCAGCGACTTATGCTCGTCTGTCAGGTATAGCTTACCCGTTTTAAACAACTGGCATATCTGTTCGACGGGAGCTTTAAGGCGTTCGTCGAGAACGGTTTTCAGGGTTTGCCTGCGGGTGGCTTTCAGGGTAATCTGCTCATCGATAGTCTGCAGCAACCGCAGGCAATCGGTGGGGTTCAGTTCGTCGCGGGGCGGGAGTTCCTGGATCAGCATGTGCAAAAACGCATCCCACTCGGCCCGGCTCTCTTCCCGTTCCTTTCCAAAAACGTCGCTCTGTAGCAACGTCCGGGCGGTTTCCTGCAGCCAGGCCACCAGCCGGTTTCGGGCGTAGGTAGGCCGACTGGTATCGGGAAAATGAATCTGGTAATCGCCGTTGTACTGCCGCGATACCGTTACGGTCAGCAGCAGGCCAACATCGCAGCGCAACTCCATGGCCAGCCGCTGGGCAAAGGCGGGCTGAAGCGCAAACGTAGCGCTGACGAAGCATTCTGTGCCGTTGGTCTGGTCGTAATTAAAATATTGCTTGCGCGGGTAGTCGTCGAGGGGGGCAATGGCTTCGCCATTGGCCGGGTTGAGCTTCCAGAGAGCAACCAGCAGGTTTGTTTTGCCCGACTCATTGGTACCCACCAGGCAGCTATAATCATTGACCTTGATAACCCCCGAATCCAGTACCGAACGAAAGTTGGTTACCTGAAACTGTAGAAGTTTTGTTTTCATGCATGTTGGTGGAAAACCGCCCGGTTTGGCACCTCAAAGTACGAAGAAAAACCAAAGCGGGCCATTCCTGTATAGCGCATCAGGGCTACCAGAAACAATTTCTACCGGATTTGTGAATTTGCTGGTGCAACCGGATGGATATGTTACATTGCTTCTCAATCCGTATCATCTTCGTTCATCATGGATCCTGCTGCCCGAATGCTAGACTGGCACGTTTGCGGAGTACATCCCCTCCCCGGCCCGTTTATACCGCCCTGTTGCCCAACCGTGTTGATTGAAAAACGGCCCGCCGCCCGTGTGGGCGACCTGATTTTTTGTTTTCCTCCGCCGATACTCTTCGATGTGGCGATTCAGGGCAAATGGGCCATTCTGATTGGGGGCCGGCCTGCTTCGTATCTGGGCGCCTACACCGCCCACAACAAGGGGCAGGTTGTGATGGGAAGCCCCACCGTGCTGTTGGGCGGTTAAGGGGTTGCCCCGAAGGGGGTACCCCGCCTGTTTTTCAGTCATTCTGCTTGTCCTTATTCCGTCTCCATGCAGTATATTCTCCCCCTGTTTACCAATTACCTGTTCTTGCCGCTCATGACAATGCTAATGGCCATTCCATTGAGCATTATGAACCGCAAGTCGCAGTTGATGAGCAATGTACGGCTGGTCGTGACTGTGTTGGTTGGCGGGCTTATTCTGGGCTTACTGGGGTTTATGGGCCTGATCGATCTGTGGTTTATGCCGGGATACTATGTGGGCAGTGCCCTGGTTAGCCTCATTCTGGGCGTTGTTTTTCTGCGGTACCTACTCCGCGATCTTGGCCCCGCCTACGAAACCCGCCCCCTCTTCACGATCTTACTCGGCGTGGTTATGCTCACCCTGGGCATCTACCTGTACGCCCTCGTTTTCAATTACTTCAGCACCCTCAAATACGGCTATTGGGCGGCTACCTGCCTCCTTTCGTTTCTGGCCCCTGTGGTGTTTTCGTATGCCTATATCTCGCTCGTCTCGATCCCCAACGAGATCTACAAGTTATGGTACTACCCGCGTCGGGCCGAAGAAATTGTGCTGGAAGGGGTAGACTACTACCGGCTGATGATTTTGGAGGTACAGGTCCGAAAACATCCGTTCGCCCCTGGGGCACCCATCAAGGTGAAGGCCCGAACCACCGCCGAAATGCCCTTCGGCATGTGGTTCCAGAAGTTCATCGACGACTACAACTACAAGTTCCCCAACGATCCCATCAAAACCCTTGATAACGACGCCAAAGAATATGGCTGGCTATTTTATAGCCTGAAACCATCGCTATTCCGGCTTAGAAATTACATTGATTTTGATCAGACAATTGCCCAAAACAAACTTCGCGAAGACTACCTGATCGTAGCCAAACGCGTGCAGGAAACTAGCTAAGCCATGCTCTATTCTAAAAGTTACTTGCCTGTAAACTGGGTCGATGGCATGAAACTGTCGGGTCAGCATTTCATTGATACCGACCATCATAGTCAGGATCTCGTGCGCGATGCCGCGTCGCTGCAATTGACCAACTACAACTACGGCCTGTTGCCACCCGTGAAGGGAACAACGGTATCGCATGACTTTGACCTGCTCGAAAAAATGGGCAACTATGTGGAGGTGCGGCTCTCGCGTTGCAACGCCATCACTCAGGGCGGGTGCCGCATTGCCATTAACCCCGATGTGTTGCGGTTTACGGTGCTGACGGCTTCGTTTGAAGTTGACCAGACCCTCGACGATGACCAGCGACCAGCCTACGACGTAGTATTGCTGGTAAACCCCTTTCAGCGCGTGCCCGTTGGTGACCCCGACCCCGACGAAACGCCTCTGCGGCACCCGAACACCGATTACCTGTATCAGTTGATGGTAGTGCCCGCGCATCAGATCAATGCCAACGACCTCGGAAGACACCATTTGCTGATTGGCAAAGTAATTTTTCAGGAAGGCCGCTACGTGGTCGATACCCAGTACATCCCGCCTTGTTCGTCGGTAGGGAGCCATCCTCAGTTGATTGTCCACTACAAGCATTTCGGATGGGGGCTGAACGAAATTCAGGTAAGCTCGTTCAAAATACTCCGCAAAATTCACGATCAGAACCATCCCTCCGAACTGGCCCGCAACGTTCAGATTCTCAGTAATCGACTACTCGATTACCTCGGCACGGTGTTCTTCCAGTATCGCAACCTCGACCACCAACACCCGCCGGTAATGCTGGTTCGTTATTTTGCCGACCTCACCAGTATCTTCTACACGGCCCTTACCATTTTGCCCACCCGGCAAAAGGAGGAGCTGCTCCACTATTTCTACGAGTGGGTCGATGTTACGCCCGGTCAGTTCGAGGAACTCCTGCTGAACCTGCTTGAACATGATTACAACCACCAGCAAATTGGGCAGTCAATGCAGTTGATTGAACGGTTTCTGGATGTATTCACCAAACTGTGGGCCAAACTCAGTACCCTCGAATACATTGGTCAGCGAAAAGACACCATCCTGGTTCGGGAAGAGGCTCCGCTTGCCCTGCTGAACCGGCGCGGCTGGAATATTCTGGATGCTTAGGGCATCCACTCATGGCCCAGCAGCCCCCTCAGCCGGGCCAGGGCTACCCGGCGCTGGTCGTGGGTGGTCAGTTGCGCGTAGTAGGCAGACCCAATTTCGGGCAACTTAACATAGACTCGCTGTGTCGGCGTAAGGGTGTCGGCGAGGGAGAACAGGCGTTCGTACTGCTCGTTTTCCTGCCTGGGTTTCCCCCATTTCCGGTACCACTGCGCCAGGGTTTTAAGGCAGTTTACGGCCATAATCGGCTCCTGTACGGCAATGGCCCGGTCGGTGGCCTGTAAATACAGGGTTTCTATCTGGGTACGGTTGCTGTCGCGCTCTTCAATACTAGCCAGGCCCAGCCAGGCTATCGCGCTGGTATAACCGGCATAGGTATCTCCGTTTTTGTAGGCGGGTTCAGTAATGTCGAGGGCCAGGCCATACCGGGCCGTGGCCTCTTTGTCCTGTTTTAGTTCAAAGTAAGCGTAGGCCAGGGCAACGTGAATGGAGGCCGCCAGCGAGTACCATTTCTGGTCATCGCAGATTTTCAGTGAATGCACCGCAATTCGCTCGGCTTCGGGAATGTCCTTGCGGTTGGGGGCCAGGGCTAGCGACAACTCTTTCTGGTAGGCCCGAATTTTGTTGGCGGGGTCGTTGGGGTCGCCACCGGACGTAATTTTTGTCACGTACTCCGGCAGTCTCATGTCCATAAACTGGGTGTACATGGCTTTCCCCAGCGATTTAGCCAGCGAATCCAGCGCGGGTTTGGCCACATCGTCGCGCACCAGCAGCCGCAGCGACGCGGGCAGCGGTTGGCTCACCAACTGGTACAAAAACCGGCTGAATACGCCATCGTCGGTGCCGGGGCCGGGCAGCAGGCTCACCACGAGCGGGCCGAGGTGGTACGGGGCAATTAGCCCGGCAAACTCCGTCAGCATCCGCAGAAACCGGCCCGGCGCATCTGTTGAACTAGCCACAAATACGTGTGTCCAGCGGAGTTGTTTGGCGAGGTTGGCCTCGTTGGTTACGTAAGCGTTGACCCAGCTGCTCAGTTCGTTGGTGAGAAATAACCAGTATTCCGAAGCCGATCGACAGGGCGAACGGAGGGTTACAAAAAATGCGTCGGTATGGGCTTCGGGGCCGTTTTCGTAGGAGAGCAGCGTGTCTACCATCCAGTATTCCGGGGCTTTGAGCGTCCACCGGCACAGGCGCGGGGCAGTGGGGGCCTGCATAAATGCCGCCCAGCCGTCCGACAGGGTTTTAAAGCGCTCGTCTAAGGGATTGTCCATATCAGTTTACCATCACGATGCCGCCTTTCACCGTGGTTATGCCCGAGCTCTCAGCCATGAGCATCCCCGTTCCTTTTACGGTGGTTATGGCGCCTTCGGCGGTGAGCATGGCCGTGCCCTTGATGCTCGTGTTGATGCCTTCGATGTTGACCATCGACCCTTTTATATTGATGATCTGCCCTTTAATGTCTATCAGCGGGGCATCGACCGTGATGTGGGCGGTGGCTTTCACCATAATATCGAGCGACGACTGCACGGTGATGGTACCCATGCCCGTCGGTACCGATATACGGATGAAGTTCTGGGCATCTACCTGGAGCAGGATTTCCTTTTTCGTCAGTTCTTCAATGAAGGTCAGCGTACTGCCGCTACCCACACTGATGTGCTTTTCTTTTTCGGGATCAGCTATGTCGATCGCCGCGTTCTTGCCGTGCGGAATGGCACCGATCACAAAGGGTCGTTCGGGGTCGTTGTACTCAAAGCCGACCATCACCTGATCGTTAATGGCTGGCACAAACACAAACCCCCGGTTGCGGGCCATCAGGTTGTTGAGCCCGAAGGAGGGCATGGTCATGCGGATAAACGGTGTTTTCTCGGGGGCCGTCATCCAGAGCATCTGCACCCGCACGCGCCCCATACCGTTGGGGTCTTTATTGTCGATAACGGTACCAATCTGGGTGTCGGCCACGGGGCGTTTCAGGTTGCGAACGGGCATGGCCACCACGTCGGCCGGAATAGCCTGAAACCGATTATGATACCGCCCAACACCATCGATAAAATGGGTAACGTCGGTCACGATATGGGGGGCCGAACTCCCCCCGCTGCCCAGCGCCGAATCGCTCACGGTGATGGTTTGTCCCGGAAACACATTGGTTACCAATGCCTTGCCCTCCATAAACGTTTCTTCAGACGCCAACGCGGCTTTCCGGTTGTTTTTGAAGGGAGTCATATCGGCCATCGACTGAGCCGGGTGGGGGTTGGCCGTGCCGCTGCTGACGGGCTTCAGGTAGGGAGCAAGGTCGGCAGGGCTTTCCGATTCAAGCCGCATATCGAGCAGGGGCAGGTAATCGTAATGCTTAAAGTAGGTTGGTTTTGCCCGCGACCCCGACCGAAAATTAACCAGATTGGCCCCAAACGTAAGTTTAAGCGGGGGTAGTGAGCCGGGTTGGGCCGTAAACTGAAGCGTGACCCCGTCATAGTAAAACCAGGCCCCAAAGTCGTAGGCCATCCGTTTCAGAAAATCCCAGGTCGATTCCCGGTAGCGCACGCAAAACGGAATCAGCACCGGCCCGGCGGGGGGCAGCACCTTCTTGGGAAACGTATAGGTAGCGAGCGATTCATTGGCAATGGCCACCACCGCTTTATCCATAAACGTGGCCGTTCCCGGCACGTGCCGAAGGCTCTCGGCGTGGCCATGACCAACCAGTGTGAGCCGACCCCAGTAGGCATCGTCCCGCTGCTGGAGATCAACGCGGGTAATCGTTCCTTTAAACTCAAGGGCCGGGGCAGAGGGGTCGCCCTTTACCGTTATATCGATGCTCTTACGGGCAAATTGGGTCAACACACTGGGAAAAAGTAGTTTGAGGGCTTCCATAGAATCGTGCTCAAACGTAACCCGAAACTCGTGCGAATCATGAATAGACTGCCGCAGGGTGATCGAATCGAAGCTCTCGATGCGTTTGCCCTCAACGAGAAGCGTGGTTTTGGTGGTAATGGAAAAGACGGGCATACATAAAAGATTTACGACCGAATATAGGAGAATGATTGCAGGGACATTTACAATTCAGTTATTTGGTCACTTAATTTTTCCTCTATCATCACTGCGCCTATGAACCACCTTTTCTACAAGTTACCGATTAGGTTTGGGCCGCTAATGAACCGTCAGGAAATACCCACCTGTGGCGTAGGAGAGTCGATTGCCCAACTGCTTCATCTCCTGATTCACACCCGCTATGGCGAACTCCGCAGCGACCGTTCGTTCGGTTGCCGGATCTGGGAAGTGGAATTCGACCGAACGCTCACCACCGGCGATTGGTCAGACGAGCTGAGTTTGTCGCTCGAAGCCGCCATCCGGCAGCACGAACCCCGCCTGAAAAACGCCAGGGTTAGCATCAGCATGGCGGTCGTCGACCATAACAGCTTCTTCCGACAACCCGACGAATACCGCCGCTTAGCCACCGTGGGTGTTTCGGCCCTGCTGACCGAAACCGAAGAACCATTCCAATTCTATACCCAGCTTCATGTTGGGCAATTAGCCAGATAATGCCCCTCATTGATCACCGGAGTCAGTTTACTAAAGAGGCCATCCGGCAACGGTTGACACGCCACCTTATGCAGATGTGGGGGGTGAGCGACCTCAATCACCTCGATACGTTCGTCAGGATGCTGATGGACACCCTGGCCAATGAGGTCCACCGGATCAGCCACGATTTTATTGGCTCGGAGGTGCGCGTGCTCGAAAAACTAGCCAATCTGCTCACCCCCGACCTGCTGACAGTAGCCCACCCGGCCCACATGGTGATGCGGGCCGACCCCATCGATCCGGTGCTGGAACTGACGCCCGATCACAGTTTTTTTGTGCAGAAACGCTACGCCACTCAACTGCTCGGGCCACTGGACGGGCGGCAGGATGTGTTTTTCTCGTCGCTCGAACCCACCCGGCTCATCGACGGGCGGGTGGCGTTTCTGGCGGCAGGCAGGCAACTCTTTCGCTTCGAAGACTCGCTGGGTAAAGTGCCCGTTCTGACCACCCGACTGGGTGCGCAATTGCCCGCCCAAACCCTATATATCGGGCTGGCAGTGCATGCCGATGTAGATACGCTCGATGGCGTAAACTTTTACGTAGAATGGCCGGATGACGAAAAGTTCAGGCTATTCTACCCCTTGCTGGCGCTGGGCCAATGGTCGCTCAACGGGAAACCAATCGAAACGGCTTCCGGCCCCTGGTTCAACCCGGTATACCGCCCACAAGCTGACGGTCCCACGCGCCTGCTGGCCGAACATGAGATTTCCTATCAGCTGGAAGAAGCTATCCGCCAAACCTACCGAAACCGCTTTGTGCATATTGTGCAAACCGGGGTGGAGGAGTTAGCTGAAGCCGCCCAGCCGTTTCCTGCTTTA
Source organism: uncultured Cytophagales bacterium (assembly GCA_963750355.1). Lineage (GTDB taxonomy): Bacteria > Bacteroidota > Bacteroidia > Cytophagales > Spirosomataceae > Fibrella. The sequence continues at coordinate 20,769 of CAVVQL010000016.1, forward strand.
TTTGGCAGTGCCTTTGGCGAAGAAGCCCTGGCTCCTTTCGTCAAGCAAAACCACCTGTGGCTGAGTGTGTCGCTCCCCGCTCAATTTACAGACGAGGTGCTGGAAACACTATCGGTTTCGATCAATGCGTTTCCGGTGATGAACCGAAAAAACAACCGCATGACCTACCGAACGCGGGCGTTGTACCATTTGCTCCCCCTGCGGACGGAGGCTTTCGAGACCCTGCTGACGGTGCGCACGGTGAAGGATAGCAAGGAGCGGATTTACTCCCCGTTTCCGTTTCATCAGGCCGACCATATCCAGGAGGGCAGCTATGCCGTTCGGCGGGGGGGCGTAGAGCGGTTCGACCTGCGAGATGCCCGCGACTCGCTCAATCACCTCATTGAATTGCTGCGGGAGGAAGCGGCCGCTTTTCATATCTATGGCCGTGATACCGTGCAATTGCTGATCAGCCAACTGCTCGACCAGATTGAGCAGATCGACGTTAAGCTGCACAATGCCACTGTTCCCCCCGTTGAACTAACGCAGTATATTCTGTTTAAGCCCTTCGAGGAGGGCGACACGATGCAGGTCGATTTCTGGATAACCAACTGCGAACTGGCCAATCAGATCCCTGCCGGGAGCCGCCTGGAAGTGTTTAACACCGATTTGATAAAAACGGACAGCGCCCTGCTGCTCACCACCTCGACGGGCGGCCGCAACCGGCCTTCCGCCATGCACCGGGTGGCCACGTACCGCTACGCCCTGATGGCGCGGCAACGGTTGGTGACCCAGGAGGACGTTATTTCGTTTTTGCACGCCGAACTGGGGCCCTTACTCGTGTCGGTATCCATTCGTAAAGGAGTTGCCATTGGCGCAACCCCCAAAGAAGGGCTGATGCGGACGGTAGATATTTTCCTGACCCCGCCCCCCAATGACCCGTTGAGCCCGGACGAATGGGAAATCACCCTCGAAGGACTCAGGCAGAAGCTCATTGACCGGTCGGGACAGGTAACCCAGTACCGCTTGTTTGGCCCTCACTCCACCGTCCGCTAAGATACCACCGCCCATTATGCTTTCGTACCCCCGTATTTTTCGCGTTTGCTGGTTGCTGACCATGATTGTGGGCAGCGTCGTGACGACTGCCTGGGCGCAGAACCCACTCACGTGTTGCAACGACGTGAAACAGGTTGAGCTGCCCAAGTCCCTGTCGAATCTGGGGCATTGGCGGCTGGGCGGAGGGGTGGGCCTGAGTCAGCAGTATCAAGGGCAGCGAAACGACCAGAGCCTGTACCTGGGGGCGGGTTTCCAGACAACGCTCAACGTCGATTACTTTTTAGGGCATCGTTGGGGCATTGGGGCAACGCTGGGCTTCGAAAACCTGAGCGTGCGCGACCAGTACGTTCAGCTGGCGTATCAGGACCCTTCCGTACCAGCCAACATTGTGCCCGCGTTTCTGCCCAAAGCCGGCATGCAGAGTTTGCAGGCGCTCGTTGGGCCGGTGGTGTCAATTCCCCTGTATCGTCGACTCACCATCGATTTGAGCTATAAGGGAGGCATTTTCTATAACAACGCCCCCGTGGTGGGCGCGTTCGACCCAACCAGGAATGTATTGATTTTTCGCATATCGCCTAACGATCAGCGCTTTGGCCTGGGCATGATGGCTTCGGGAAATTTGGTGTATCGGCTCACTCCACGCTGGCAGATCGGGCTGGGCGGCACAGCCCGGTATTCCCGTTTTGGCTACACGGTAGACCGAACCGACGGGCGATTCTTCCAGTTTATGCGCCGGTTGGGGGTTCTGGGCGGGCAGGTGACGGCAACCTATACCTTCGAGCGCAGGGCGGTACCGATCGCCCCGGCGGTGCCCACCTGCTACCCGCCTGTTCTCGACACCAACATGCCCACCCGCTATGAGATCGGAGCCGACACCCGACCCGTATTGAGCTGGCAGAGTAGTGCGCCCGTGTATACCGATGACCAACGCTACGTGGTTCGGCTGTACAGCATGCCGGGGAACAAACTCCTGGCCGAAAACACCGTTCGGGAGACCCAATGGGCCTGGCCCGCTAAAACCGCGCTGCCCGATACCAGCAGTTTTTACTTTTTCTCCGTTCATTCCACGCGCACCGACAACGTGGAGCAGATCTGCCGGAGCGAGCTAACCACGGGTACGCTGGAGTTTTACAAGCGCATTGCGGTGGTGTTGCCCCCCGCGCCCGAAAACCCAAACCTGACGATCGAACTGTTTGAGGTGCTGCCCATTCTGGGGCAGGTGACAGTAGCCACAAAGCCCCGCAAAACCGTGCGTCAGAGTACCACCGAAAAGCGCCGGGAAAAGGGACCAACGCTGCGAAAACCCGAACCTACTCGAAGTCTAAACGACCATCGGCGAAGTCTGCCAGCCAGACGGGTATGGTGGCGGTACGGGAAACGCTGATTTACCGGGAAGTAACGCGGCAGCGAGATATTGTTTGGCCCGCCGGGGTGCCGTATCCCATAAAACCAACGCTATATCGGTATGTAGTCAGAAAAACGGATGAACCCAACAAACCTCCCCTCGGCGAATATAACTTGCTGGTAGAGCCGGGCGGAGCCGTAAAAGTGTTGACTCCGGTGGAAAAGCAATCGCTGTTAAAAGGGATCAAGTAGAGGCCGTATCTGTGTCTCCTGACTTTATTGGGCGCTTATAGGTACGACGAATAGCCCATATACACAACCGCCGGGCGGGGGGCATCTGGGGCAGGGGCTTCACTGCGAACCGAAATGGAAACTTCGGTGGCGATGGGAACAAAATAAGCCACGAGTTCCTCGAGCAGCGACAGGATTGGGGTACCGGGCAAAAATCGTTCTACCTCGAATAGCGGCACGGGGCCAAGCACAATTTGAACCCCGTTGCGGCCATCGTCGAAGTGATCGCCAGCCACCGAGTCGACCCCGAGTCGGCAATGGGCCAGCGACGGGCGGTTGTCGGCGCGAACGGGTCGGCGCAGGTAGCGCCCGGCCCCGATGTGAACGGGTACGTTGAAAAATCGCTCCAGCAGGCGCGAGAACCAGTTGAGATCGCTCCGAAGTTGGTGAATATGGGGCAACATCGACAGAAACAGGCCCGCCTCGGTGGGGTTCATCCGGTTGAGAATGGGCCAATGGAGGGCAAACTGGTCGATAATGGCGCGGGCATCGTCTAAGCGGTCTACTGCATCGTCGTAGTGGACAGCTAAGGTTCGGAGGTGGTTCAGCTCCACGTCGAAGGGCCGAAAAAACTGCCGGGCATCGTCTTCAAGCTGGCGGTCAATGCGAATATCGGCCAGCACCCGGTCCGTGTCTTCTGCCACGTCGGGCGAACGGGGTTCGACAAACAAGTACTGGGGCAGCATATCGAACAGGCCCTCGCGGGGGGTGTCGATGCGCTGATAGGGTTGGTCTGAATAATTGGGGTACCAGAAGCGCAGGTCGTTGATATCTTTGGAATACGTCCGGTTATGCAGGCCGGTCGGGTTCACAATAACGCGGCCGGCCAGATCAGCGTCTTTGGCTAGAGCTGCCGCCAGAATTTCGGCGCGGAAGTCCACATCGAGCAGGTCCAGAAAATAGGGTGCTTCAGTTTGACCGGGGATTGGAGTTGTCATTGACAGAAAAGTTTGACACGCAACGAATAAACGAAGGCTGATGGCCCCACAGGTTCATCAGTCATTATACAATGATATGCAGGCACAGAATCGAAAAGAAATTAATCGGGCTTTCGGTCAGTTTTTGGCCTGGTTTGTTGGGTTGACCATCCTGTTGCTGGGATGCGTTTACGCTTTTTTGAAAACCGGTTCCTACGAGGTTGACCGGCTAACCGAGCAGCGGCAGCAATTCGAGGAAGTATTTCTAACGGATGCCCTACTGGCCGAAAAAGTGGATTCGCTCTATGCCGATATGACCCTGCTCAACACGGCCCGTATCGTTAACGGGCGGCAGCTGGAACGGGTGATAACGAAAGAGAAAGATGAAATTGCCAAAATTGTGGCCCAGAAGCAACAATTACAGAGCTATTTCGGCGTCTATAGCCGCTTGTCGGGCCATATCAACGAGATGCTTATTTTAAAAGATTCGCTGAGCAAAGCCATTGCTGATGAAAGCACGGCCCGCACCGAGTTAACAGAATGTCTGAATTACAACAGACGCAAAAAGTAAACTCTGTCACGCCCCACCTCCTATGACTCCTTTGTTTTCTTTTCTTACGCGTGAACGACGACTTCAGTTTATTTATCTCCTCGGAGCGGTACTCACGTTGTGGGCCGTGGCCAGCTGGATTATGTTCCGAAGCTACGACCGGGCACCCCAGAATTCCGATTATCTGGTGAATCAGATTAGCCGACAACGGCAGGTGCTGGCCGATCAGAAAAATCACTTTTTGTTAATCGATTCAACGTACCGGGCCATTGTGGCCTACCAGCCCCAGGTCAATGCCGTCTTTGTAGAGGTAGACATTGAAGACCAACTGGCCGACATCCGGGCACTATCCGGCCAACAGGCCGAGGGAATACGCTTCCGGTCGTTTGCCCAGATTGCCGATTTCTACAAAATGATCTATATCGACAAAAAGGTACTGTGGAGCAAACAGGCTAATATTCAATTGTTTCGAAAACAGGCTGACGAATGCGAAGTGGGCTATCAGCCCGAACTAAGGCCCGTGATCGTTACTAGTTCACCACCACCACCCGCAGCGCCCCCCACCCGATGAACCGAGACCTGACCATTACCACCCGAGCACTGATGGTTACGGGCGGGCTGCTGCTGATGCTGCTTTGGCTCACCTCGGAGCCGACCATTCGGGCAACAGTTTCGCCCATTCAGGTGAACCTGGGACAACCTATTTTCTTTGCTGACAGTACCCCAGGGGCCGAATTGCACCGCTGGGAGTTTGGCAACGGGGCCATGTTGCGGAAACCGACGGGGCAGTACACTTACCGGCAGGCAGGGTCTTACTTAATCCGGCTTACGGTAGACGATGAATACCAAAAGACGTTTCGGGTGGCGGTCAGGCCAGGGCCACCCGTCAACCTGCGCGATTCGGTGGTGCAGCTCAATGGACCGGTGGGCGATTACCACTACCAAAACGAAAAACTGACGTTTGTGGCCACCGGCGGCAAGGCGCAGTCGTTTGCCTGGCGATTTGGCGAGTCGGGCCGGATTGACTCACGCGACCAGACCGCCATTTACAGCTACGCCCAGCCGGGCCGCTACACGGTGGTACTGACCACCAACCTAACCAAGTATCCGCTCAAACAAACCCTGCTGATTCGGCCCGGTTTTCGCAAATTCAACCCACCCGTCGACTCGGCCGACCTGGTTGGAGACGACATCCGCCGGCGCCTGCAGGCTATTGCCGACGGGAAGCCGTTCAACACCAACTATTACTATGTGCTGAATCGGTATCTGTGCAAACGCGACTATGCCGCCGTGCAGGTGAACACCACCAAGCTCAACGATTTTTACTCCTACTGCATGGGGCTCCGCTTCGACCGGGGCGTCCAGGTCGATGGGGTCAGTATCGACTCCGACTCCCTCACCCGCTGTATTTTCCGCCTGAACGTGACCCAGCACAAGTTATGAAATGGACTGTCTTTCTGCTGTTGCTGACGGCCCTCACCGCCCAGGCGCAACTCCCGTTTTTTCTGCGGGTGGCCCGGCAGCCACCCAGTCTTACCCCCACCAAACCGGGCCAGCCCGTGAAACTGGGAGCTATTATCTCAATTCCCGAAAAGAAAGCATCGTTCAACCCGCAGCCCCCCGATGGCCTGCCGTGGGTGGTGTTTTCAGACCGCGACAATAACACCACATTCCGAAATCCGAACGGCGTGACCCGCTTTCGGAAAGCCCGGTTTCTGGATGCGTTTTACGTGCTGAAAGAAAAAAACGGCTACCTCAAGCTCATCCAGTACCGGCCCGATCTGCCCATTGGTAACAAGTTTTCCCGGCGGGTCATTACCGACCGTAAAGCCGTTGTGTATTACGGATGGGCGCCCAAAAGCCGTTTTTTACTGCTCAATCAGAGCTTCCGCACAGACGATGGGCGGCACGCGCAACTGGTTAGCCCGGTGCTGGCCCGACCGGATTTACTCAACGACCCCGATACCTATCTGGTGGGCGATTCGGTGCGGACCTTTATCGACCCCGGCCTGCAGGTTCCCGCCCAAAAACCCATCCGGCTCTACGAACTGGCCTATCCCTTCAAACAGTCCGAGTCGGGCAGGCAGGTGCTTATTGGGCGGTCGGCCTGGTTTCCCGCCGATAGTATCCGGCAAAATATACTTGGCTGGGTGCCGCAGGAAGTCCTGCAATCGGTGGGGCAGCGGGTATTTGTGGAGGCCGACACGGTGAGCCAGCCGCCCCGCCCCGAACGGCTGTTTGCTACCCAATCGGCCGCCCTCAGCCAACCCGCCGACTCGGTACTGAAAAGTGGGCAGTTTTCAACCGTATCCTGGTCTTCGCTGGGGGCCAAGTTCCCGGTGCTGGGCCAGTGCTGCGCCCTCGACAGCCAGCTGGTGTTGCAAACGCATGCCCTTATACCCCTGCTGGCCAAGCGGGATGTGCCGGTGCTAAGTGTGAATGGGCAACGCATTAACAACGCCCGGCTCAACCAGATTCAGGCCCGAAACCGAATGCTCAACATCGTGTATGTGGTGGAGGGGAGCGCGGCGCTGTTTCCGCGCTGGGGCGAGTTGCTCAACACAATCCAGTTTTCGATTACCCAGCTCCTGGCCGACACCACCAGCCCGTTTGCCCGAATACAAACCGGGGGGGTGGTCTATCACGGAACGGCGCTCGAAGAAAGTAAACGCAAAAGCCAGATCAACCACCTCGCGCTTTCTACCGACCCGGCCCGGTTGCTGGCCTTTATGGGCCGCAATACCCCCGAACGCCCCACCGGCGGAAACGCCGGCGGGCTGTCGCAACCCATAAAACTAGGGGTAGAACAGGCGCTGAAACTGCTGGCTAACCATACCGACGAAACCAACGTGCTTGTGCTGGTGGGCACCACGGGCGATTACCAGGAGGTGGCCGGCTGGGATACCGTGCTGGAAAACCTGGCCCGGACCGACTGCCGGATCGTTGCCTTCCAGACCTACGCGTATGACAATTCGCTGTCTAACGATTTTGTCCTACAGGCCAAAGAACTGGTGCTGCGGGCGGGGCAGGAAGGCAGCCAGGTCAAGAAATCGAAACTCGTTCGGCCCAACGACGTAACCGCCACTACGGAGTTCGATCTCCGCCAGGGCGACCGCAACGTGTATCAACTGGCCTACCCCCGCCGGAGCATGGTACCGGGTTGGGTGCTCTTTCCAAGAAAAGAAAAACAACTGCTTTTCAAAGAGTTGGTCGCTGCCACCGATAGTTTGCTCCTGCAGGTGCGCGACGAGAATAAAACCATTCTGGAAGGCCTTGAAATGACGTTTGCCCAGATTGACCCCCTCACCGACCGGGTGAATCCAGCGTTGATTACCCAGGTTGCCAAAACAGGAGAGTCGCTCCGGGCTACCCCCGCGCAGGCCGCCCGGCTGCGTGAGTACCCCTACCTGACCACGGCCTACACGGCCATCAGTACCCGCCAGCCGTCGGGCTGGAAATACACCACCCTGCTCACCGCCGACGAGTACGAAACGGTTGGGCGCTGGCTGGATATGCTGGCGGGCGACAACGTAGACCCCACCCGCTACATCGACCGGGTGGCGCTGGCCCGGCAAATCAGGCAGGTGGTGGCTCAGTCTGGGCTTCCCCCGGCCGAAACCGGCTCACTCAGCGGGTTACTGTCGGGTATGCTCGATTTGCCGGTGAAGAACGAGCTCCTCAACCAGATTCAGCTTGGCCTGATTACCGAACCCGATCTCTTGTCGAATGCCCAGCTGAATCGGACTTTGTATCTGCTCCGCGAACGCAGAGACTATTTCCGGCGCATCCCGATGTTTCCAAACAGCCGGTTCAGTTCAAACGGGAAAACGTATTACTGGATCAGTGAAGACCTCTTCAAATAGCATGGCTATGCCCCCACTCAGTTCCTCCGTTCAAACGGCCCTCCACATTGCTGCCTCGCTGGCCCGCGAATACCATAACGAACAGTTTGCAGCGGCCCACCTGCTCCGCGCCATCCTGCATGACGAAGTAGGTGGCGCTAAACTCCTGGCGGCTTACAACAAAGACATCCCGTTTGTGCGCGAATGGGCCGATGTCTGGATCGAAGACACCCCCCGAACCAGCCTGAACAAAAACCAGCCCGAAGGCGATACCTCGGTAGAGCGCGTGCTGGCCGAAGCCGAGTTTGTCAGAATTCGGCTCGACATGGATTTTATTGAACCCATTGCCGTGCTGGTGGCCCTCACCAAGCCCGGTGTGGGGTTCACCCACGACCAGCTCCGGTCGTTGCCCTTACAGGAACGCGACCTCATGCAGCGGTATATGCAGGACCGGGCCAACCCCAAACTGAACCGGAAGACCCCGGGCAACGAAGCACCAGACAGCCCTGCCGACTTTACACCCGGTGCCGACACGGACAGCCACCGAAGCAACGCCGGGAGGCTTACCCAAATTTTGCCGTGATAAAACCGAGGAAGCCAAAGCCGGGCGGCTCGACCCCGTGATTGGGCGGGATGGCGAAACCCGCACCATGCTGGGTATTCTGGGTCGGCGCAGCAAACCAAACGTAATGCTTGTGGGCGATCCGGGGGTGGGCAAATCAGCCCTGATCGACGGGCTGGCCCAACACCTGGCCGAAGGAACTGTACCCGCCTGGTTGCAGAATGCCACGTTGCTCGAACTCGACCCCGGCGCGTTGATTGCCGGCGCTTCCTACAAAGGGGAAGTCGAAGATCGGCTCAAAACCGTGATCAAGGCGGTGAAAGCCTACGACCGCTGCATCTTGTTTATCGACGAAATTCATATGCTGCTCGACCCCAAAGGGTCGGCAGGCAACGGCGTGGCCAATCTGCTCAAACCCGAACTTGCGCGGGGCGACCTCACCGTCATTGGCGCTACCACCCCTGAAGAATACCGCAAACTGATTGAACCCGACCAGGCTCTGTGCCGCCGGTTCGAGGCATTGACCGTGGGCGAACCAACCGACCGTGTGGCCAACCGCATGATCCGGGGGCTGATCGGAGCCTACGAAACCCACCACAACCTGAAAGTGCAACCCGATGTGGTACCGGTCTGTATCCGGCTGGCCCGGCGCTACAGCAAAGACCGTCGCCTGCCCGACTCGGCCCTCGACCTGCTCGACCGAACCATGGCGGCGGTACGGATGGCCAACGAAACCTCCGTCAGCGAACTTGATCGCCTGGACCTGGCCGCTTCAGAACTCGACAAACAGGAACTCCCGCCCGAAGAGGCCCTCGACGAATGGCAGTGGATCAACACGCTCATGCAACAGCAGATCAGCCCGGTACTGCTCGGCCAGCTCACCGACGACCAGGACCCGGCCACCCTCGAAACGCCCGAGGCCATCCGCGATTATCTGCTCGGTCGGCTCCAGACAATTCGCGCGTTGGTCCAGAAACGGACGTCCGTCGTAAGTACCACCGATCTGGCGGCTGTGGTGGCTCACAAAACGGGGATTCCGATGGGTAAGGTGCAGGCCCAGGAAAAAGAACGCCTGCTGAATATGGAAAGCCACCTGCAAAAGCGGGTGGTGGGGCAAGACCACGCCCTCCACGCCCTGTCAGACGCCATTCTGGAGTCGCGGTCCGGGTTGGGCAGAAACGGGCAGCCGATGGGGTCGTTCTTTTTTCTGGGGCCAACCGGTACGGGCAAAACCGAACTCTGCAAGTCGCTGGCCGATTTTCTGTTCAACGACGAGCGGGCCATGATCCGCTTCGACATGTCGGAATTCAAGGAAGAACATTCGGCGGCCCTGCTCTATGGGGCCCCTCCCGGCTACGTGGGCTACGAAGAAGGCGGGTTGCTGGTGAACAAAATCAGGCAGCAACCCTACGCCGTGGTGCTGTTCGATGAAATTGAAAAGGCCCACTCGTCGGTATTCGACGTGTTTTTGCAGATGATGGACGAAGGACGGCTCCACGACAAACTCGGCAAGGAAGGCGACTTCTCGAACGCACTGCTCATTTTTACCTCGAACATCGGCAGCGAGTGGATTACGGCCGAGAGCGAAGCCGGGCGGCTACCAACGTCGGGGCAGCTGATGGAGCGGATGAGCGGCCGGTTCCGGCCCGAATTTCTGGCCCGCATCACCGAGATTCTGCCCTTCCGCCCGATTCAGGTGGAAAACGTAGTGCGCATCTTCGAGATTCAGCTGGCCCACCTGCACAAAAGCCTGAAACAACAGGGCATTGAACTCATCCTGACCGACGAAGCCAAACGCAACCTGGCCCTGCGCGGCTTTACGCCCCAGTACGGCGCCCGGCCGCTGGCGGGGGTAATCCGAAACCAGCTCCGCCGCCCCATTTCACGGCTCATCATTGCGGAACAGCTAACCAAAAACCAAACGCTGACGATCGGCTGGGATAGGGCCGAAAACGAATTGAGCTGGTCGATCGGGTAAGCGGCAACAGCAAACCATACCGGATATGCGAAAACCATACCGGATATGCGAAAAGCGAGGGGTTGAGCCAGTGGGCAGATTGACAATCAGCGCGGTAATGGGCTACATTTAGATTTACTCTAAACGAAATCTATTCTATGTTTAACTTCGACATCGGCGGCAACGAGATCAAGCCCGAAGCATCAGAAGGCATTATCGACATTCCGTATAACCGGACAATGTTGGCCCAGAAACTTACCCAGGAAACCCCCGTAAACCCCGAAACCGTAACGGGCCTGAAAACCGTCTCGCAGGTTTTCGACTACTTCAAACCAGCGGTCGACGTGGAGTTCGAATCGGTGGAAGGCATGCCCGTTAGAGAAACGCTCCAGTTTCGGAGTGTGAGCGATTTTCGGGTGAAGAGCATGGTGTCCCAAAGCCCATTTTTGCGCTCGCAGGATGCTCAGTTTCAGGAGTACACGCAAATTGGTCGGCGCCTCAAAGGCCACCGGGTGTTGCAAACGGCCCTGGGCAACCCCGATGCCAGAACAGCCATGGTTGATTCGATGAAGGCGCTGCTGGCCGAACTCGAAGCAGCCGACCCCGAAGAAGTAGCCGCTTAAGACTCCCCTTTATAACAACTCATTAATAAGATTTTATTCTGATGGAAAGCGAACCAAACGCCCCACAACTTGATCCCGAATCAAAGCCCGCCGTTGCCAAAACCGGCCCCGCCCGCTCAGAAGGCTTACCCGGCATGGCGGCCCTCACGGCCTACGGCGGTTTTGCCTTTTTAGAGAGCTTTATAGACGGGATTCAGAACGTAAGCCCGAACCGTAAAGCTCGTAAAAAAATATACCTCAGCGACCCCAGCAAGAAAAACGAACGGGCCGTATTGAAGGAGAAACTCAAACTCTGGATCGATGTCCTGAGCGCGGCGGAGAAACAGGAAGATATGGAGAAGATTGCCTCCGAGCGATCTGCTACCCTCGAAGCCAGCCTCCGTAAAAACCTGCTGACGACCCTCAATACAACCCGCACGCTCGAGGCGAGCTACCGGGGGTTGTCGCTGTTCTACAAAAATACGGAAGCCGATAAACTGTCGAATATCTCTATCGTCAATGCCGATTTCGAGCAGTTGTGCGATCTCGACAACCCCCGCTTTGCCGACCATATCGCCGATGAACTGAAGCAGAACTACGACCGACTCGACCTCCGGCAGAATTACTCCCTGATGGTGATTCCGGGTTTTATGGAGTCGAACGCCGTGTTGAACAAATGGGCCAAAATTGCCCACGCCAACAAGGTGATGCTCTTTACAGACTTTGCCGATCTGGAAGGCCCCGACGACGTAGTCGACCTCTTCAGCACCGCCAACCTGACCGGTGCCGACCTCTTCAAGTCGAACGTGATTATGACCTGCAACTGGGCTGTGGGTCGGCAGAAAGTTGCCGAGGTGGGCGAAACCGAAGACCTCTTCATTCCACCCTCGTCGGCGTTGGCGGGTAAAATTTATTACACCCTCATGTCGCAGGTAACGGCCGGTAAAAAGCATGGCGGCATGAACGAAGTGCCGGGCGTTCGGTTCCCACTCCGCAAGAGTGAGATTTCGGCCCTTGAGCGGCTCAACCTGGTGCCAATGGTCTATGAATATGGTCAGGTGATGGCGTTCTCCGGTAAAACGCTCTTCAACGGCGATAACCTCGGCCTGCAAACCTACTCGGTGGTGCGCGTATTCGACCACGTAGTGAAGGTGCTGTTCGACTTCCTGAACCGCCGGGCCTTTGAAAACTGGAATTCCCTGATCGAAGCGGATCTGCGCCGTCAGATCGCCCAGTTCCTGGACAGCATCAAAGGGCCAACCAAGCTGATCGACAAGTTCCGGATTATGCGCCTGGAACGCGACGAAACGCAGAAAGACCGCATTTTCCTCGACATCCGAATTACGCCCTACTTCCCCGCCAAGAGTTTTGTGATTCGGCTGGATGGTCGCAAGGGCGACGATGTCGACAACACCGAATGGGCATCGGACTACAGCGAAGTGCCCGCAACAGCCTAATAAATTTTTTAGAGCAAGTGCGGGGGACGCCAAGGCCCCCGCACCCTCGTTTCACTACTAACTATCTACAACAATGGCTTATACCAGTATACTGACCCTGGACGGCATTAAGTATGACGTGCTGGGCGGCGGCATTCAGTTTTCGCGCTCAGTCGATGTCAAAGGCCGACCATCGAGCTTTGTGCAGGGTGGTCAGATGTCGTTTACATCTGAGATTACCCCCGAAGTTAAACTGCTCGAAAACATGGTGAACCTGCAGAATATCCCCTATAAAGTGGGGAAGCTGGAGTTTGTCGATGCGGGCGATGATTCCACCGTGATGCGCACCATCGATTTAACGAACGCCTTCATCGTGAACTACAGTGAACATTTCAGCAGCGGATCCGAAGCGTACCTCTGTCAGTTCATGCTTTCCTGCGAGAAAATTACCATAAAAACTGCCATTCTCGATCAGCGGTGGCCCATCAAGAGTTAAACCCTTTCACCCACTAAGCTCCTATAGCCATGACAACGGAAACTGGGTTTACCGGCACCCTCACAATAGTCGCCGACAAATACGATGTGGTAGCGTTCGGCATGGGTTTCTCCCGTGATTTCGACCAAAAAGGTCGCCCCTGTTCGGCAGTGCGCGCCAGTAGTCTAAGTTTAACCATCGAAATCACCGATATGGTGAAACTGGTAGAAACCATGATTAACGCCCAAAATAAAGCGATCCTGACCGGCACTGTCGAGTTCTGGCAGTCGGGGATTGCGGGTGTGTTTCGGAAAGTTACCTTCACAAATGCCTTCATCGTGAGTTACAGCGAAGGCTTTCAGGTAAGTGGTTCCGACAACTTTACGTGCGATCTAACCATCACCGCCGAAAAAATTGACTGTGGCCTCGCCAAGTACGATGCTTCGTGGCCATTGACCAGCTAACCACCGGAATCGATGACGAACCGCTGGATATGGGGACCATTGATTGGCAGTTGGCTAACGGCTTCGGTCTGCATCCATCTATTCTATATCAAGCGGATTCGGTTCAGCGACGAAGCGGTACTGCCCCCCGTTTCCATTATCGACGGGGCAGCCCTGCACACCGCAATTCGGGGTAATCTGTTTTCGAAATCAGATGGTGAATTAACCATCGGCAGTAGTTGGCGGGCACTGGATGTGCTCGCCAGTTACCTGCTCGATCATCCCGACCGGCAGCTGACCATAACGGGGTATCACACGCCCGACGAAAGCCGCCAAACGCTGGCACCCAATCTCGGCGCCCTGCGGGCCGACAAAATCTGGCAGTATCTGCGGGCGGCCGGGGTGTCGCCGATGCAGGTGCAAACAAGGGGCGTATCGTCTGAGGCGCTGGTGTTTGTGAATGATACCACCAGTGCGCTGGCCTTTACCTTTGCCGGGAAGCCCGTGACAACCGCCCGGAGCCTGGCCGAAGGGCAACGCTATATCGACCTGTTTCACCCAATGGAACTGTATTTCCCAACGGGTAGTACGGCGTTTATCCGTACGCCCGACACAGACCAGTTTATGGCCGATGCCGCCCGCTATTGGGTGGGCGAAGGCCGCAGACTACACCCGAACGATGTGCTGCTGCTGACGGGCCATACCGACAGCGTTGGCTCTGACCGAATCAATCAGCGGCTTTCGCTGAGCCGGGCGCGGGCGGTGCAACTGGCTATGCAGCAGGCAGGGCTACCCCGGCGGGTATTCCGGCTCGACGGGCGGGGCGAAAGCCAGCCCATTGCGCCCAACGCCACGCCCGAAGGCCGCGAAGCCAACCGGCGTGTTACGATTGTTGTTCAGAAAAAGCCGAACCGCACCGGCGGAAAGGCGAACCGGTAAGATGTTTGAGTTAAACCCGTTTCACCTGACCGACGCCAGCCTGTGGCATTTCCTGATGTTACAGGGCATGGCCATTATCGCCTACCTGTTGGCCCGGCAACGTTTTTTGCGTCAGCAACGCGACAAACTGAAGCTGTTGCAGCGGTTGCAGGATGAGATAAACGCCCTCAGAAATGTGGAGCTGGAGCGGGCTACGCTGCCCGAAGCCACCGGCCGCGACGACCTGAAAGAGGTGGCCGGGGTAAACCTGAAAGTAGAGTCGATTCTGAACAGCGTGGGCATCTATCGATTCGGGCAGTTGGCCGCCACCCCCGTGCCAACCCTGCAAACGATTCTGGAAGATCACGGACCACTGATTTTCTCGTTCGACCCCGCCACGTGGCCCGGTCAGGCGCAGCTGGCTGCCGACAACCGATGGGCCGAGTTGCGGGTCTGGCAGGAGGAAGCCCGGCGCGGCACACACCTCGATATTGAGCAGTTGATTCGGGAGGGACTCAGACAAAAACCGAAACCGAAGCGCGGCATAGTCCGAACCACTCCACGCCCCAAACCGGCATGAACCCACTAAACCCCTGGGTAGCCCTGACCGAAATCCTGATTCTGCTGGCCCTGGCCTTCGGGGCGGGCTACGGCCTTGGCTACTGGCAATACCGCGACCCGCTCCGCGACCTGGACAAACGAATCCGGCAGGCGAGACGGGAGTTGAAAAAGTTACAGGAGTGAAGCAGGTCAGCTTCTTAATAATTAATAGGTTTAATTGGTAAAACTGGACTGAATCATGGCTATTCGTTCTTGGGATACTTTCAAACAACAAACCGAAAGAAAGGTAGGTCCTATTACATTGAAACGAGGGGACATCATCGAAGAGATTGATGATGCTTTGAAAGCATACCATGAGTTTTCCCCTAAGAACAGTATTGTACAGAATAATCGGCATCAGGAAGTGCTGATGCTGAACAACCTGTATATGGCGTGTTTGAATTGGCTTGGTATTAAAAAAGGTCAGGTCAAAATCAAACGGCAAACTCGCAATTACAATCCGGATAATCTGAAAGAAAGACGAATGACAATCATAAAGTCGCTGGCTAATGAGACCCTGAAAGAACTCTACGCCACAATCGTGAAATACGATATGGTGCAGGTCGATAACATGGGGGTCATTAAATTCAATCATAAGAAGGCGATATTCAAGGAAAAGCAGCAAATGGCTCAACAAATGAACTTTGGGCGACGCCAACGGAATAACAACGTACAGCACGAACAATTACTGAAGCCGATGGGTCAATCGTATCTGCACGAACGAACGACCTATCTGGAAAGCGGAAAAACAACCAACATCGCTGGGTCGGGTGTGCATGCCATTCACAATAACCTCATTAAAAAAGTTAAAGAATTGGAGCAGCCGCATATGATTGAAATGCGCAATCAGCGAAATCAAACGTTCGAACAGCAGCGGGAGGCTCGATTGAAGCAATACGGGGTGACAGAAAATTTAATGAATGAGGCCATTCGACTAATAGCAACGGATGCAAACCTGCTGACACTAAATGACTGGCAAATCCTGGAGCAAATTGTGGCTAGTTCCGGCGGGAATCTTGGTTATACAGAGATAGGCCGGACGCAGTATTTCAAACGAGACGAACGCGTCCGATACATGGCCGTGCCAGACGGTCATGGCTTACTACGGAATTTCAACAATCAGCTCATCGACACGAATAATGATGCTGTTTACGCCTATGCCATGGATGAAAGTGGGAATCTACTCATGAATGAATCAACGAACTATGACCGGGGCAATTACGGCCATTTTAATCACTCTGGGTTCAATGCGGGGAAGTCTGTCATATGTGCCGGTACGCTGGTCATAAAACAGGGTAGGCTTGTTCGCATCACTACCAATAGTGGGCATTACAAACCGACAAAAATGAACATGCATAATTGCCTGTTGGTATTGGCTGAAGATGGTGTTCAGCTACAAATGACCGTCGTTCAGTGTTTTATGCCCAATATTGGCAAGTACCACATGTATAACGGGGAAGCGTTAAAGAATAACCCGAACTGCGCTCCGCTTGTAGTTACCAGTAATGATACCTGGAAAAACGGCGATCCTACCGATGAAAATCATGAGTTTAATTTAAGGACAAAATAACGTATCAATACTTTTTTAACCCTATAACAAACTATGCCAATGATCGGATGGACGTTTAAGCAGCTATTTTTGGCGGACGATGTTCTATAGTATCATCTAGCCACGGAACCTCTTCACCCGCACCCTAGCGTAGGGCATTGAGGGAAGATCGGCAGAGGAACTCATCTAGAAAACTACTATCTCGCGTTTAGGCGAGCCTGCAAATTCGGGCTCGATTATCTCATCCTACAAATGAACCGTAGGATTCATTTTATTCTGGATGTTAACGATCATGGTACCTGCATCAGCTTTGAATAGATCGTTTTTAAGGAACGTCATAATTCCAGAGTCAATGGCTTGAACTGCCCTTTTCTGGGAGCCAATAAAGCCAATTGGTCAGATCCGTATAGGTACCGTTGAAGCGGGAATAGAAGTTTTCTGTTCCCGCTTCATTTAATAAAAAAGGTTTTTAAATTTGAAAGCAATCAAAACTTTCAACTCAAACCCTTACATCTATGCTTGCTATTACCTGGACCCAATTCGAAACTGCTACTGCCAAAGACGATGGTGTCATAGGCAGGGCAAGAGGCAGCAACATGGCCAAAGTAGACGATACACTAAAAGATTATGAAAATCGTATCGGGGGTGCCGATAATCAGTTAAAGCTGGTGTTGTTGCGAAACATAGTGGAGGCTTGTAAAGTGTGGCTCGGTGGTAAACAAAGCAAATCGGAATTTACAAAAAACAAGCTTGGAATGTATACGGCTTACATAAACCAATTGTTTATAAAGCGAAAAGTAGCGGTAGGCCAACTAGCTAACGCAGCTTTAAACGAGCTTTTTAATGAGCTTAATGTGCAAGGTCTATTAACGCCTGATGAGCGGGGGGAAATCCACTTCAACAAACGTAAATTTACTAACCAAGGTACTCGAAAAGGTTATCAGGTACCGCTTAAACCACTCGATGAGGGTTATACGTTTGAGCGTACATCGTATTTAAAGTCGGGCAAAACACAGGCAATTTCGGGCAGTGGAATCCATCGCTCAATAGATTCTTTTAAGGCGTTAAGCCGTGATAATAAAACGCATGAGATTAGCGTACCCAATAACGTACCTCAAAAAAATATTTTGAAAACAAGGCAGAAAGCGGTTACACTTGTTAACAAAAATATAAACGCACTTTCGTTGAAAGACCTGGCTATACTAGATGAAATTGGCCGGGCCAACCTGATATCAGGGGGTGTCGATTATCTGAAAAAAGCAGAGCGGTATCGATACATGATATTCCCTGATAACGCGGGACATTTGCGCGACTACAACGTTAATCTGCTTAATTTCCCCGCCTGGATGGTGATTACGTATGCAATGGATAAATATGGTAACATATTTTGCAAAAACGCTGACCCTATTGCCAACACCTCCGAGTTTTTCAACCACTCGTCGTTCAATACGGGTCATGATGTGATCTGTGCCGGTTGCATGACTATTACCAATGGTGTTTTACAGATGATCGACAATAACAGCGGCCACTATAAACCCACCCGCGACCATCTGCATAACTGCATTCAGGTACTCCATAATGAGGGCGTTGACCTGACCAATACAGAGGTCGAACTTCATGTTTTCGACTGGGATAATCTGCAGCAGAAGTATGTAGAACATGTTCACAAATTCCACGCTGCTGCGTTTCGAGCCAATAAAAATAGCCAACCCCATACGGTTATCTAATTGAGGAGATAAATACGTCGCTGCTACTTCTTGCCTAATACCACCACAGATGAAAATGACCCAATCGATATGCCGTTCAAATGATTGATTAGTGGGTAGTTAATCTGACAGATCAAAGCTTGAACCAAAATGGCCGTCATATGAGGCAAGCTCATTTCGTGCTTGCTCCTAAAAAGTCGAAATGGGAAATGTTCAAGAAACGCTTTAAGTAATAGTGCTTTATGTGGCATGCCCGCGCCGGGGTCTCAATCAAGTTGGAGATTATGCAACATAGCCGTTAGAGCAGCCTGATAAAAAAGGAGAAGCTAGAGCAACGCCAGATGTCCATTCCCGACCTTCAAACAGCCATCGCCCGCCTGAAAACCGAGCGAGGCCACCTTTAGCAACTGATTCAACACGATCAGTTGCTGAACACGCATTTTTAGTAAGGATATATAAACACCCGAATATTACTATGATTGGCTGAGCTTTTAATCAATTGTTTTTAGTAGGCGATGTCGTTTACGGTATTAAGTAAACCCAGGGGAAAGTATGTTCAGGCATTAGCGGTTAGAGTTGTGGGTAAATCAGGAAGTAACCTCATTCATAAGGTTACTTCCTGATTTACGCATGGCTGTTATTCACACGAGCTTAAAAATAACAACTTATAACCTTTTTACAATATGGCAATACCTACCTGGGAGAAATTCAGAGATGATACCCATAAACCGCCCGTTAGACAATCCACAAAGGGAGATTCGTTTTACCAAAAAGCAAAACTAGCTGCCAAACGATGTGCTGAAAATTTAGACATTTCGAGAGGGCGAGACATTAACAAAGTGGATAGTGCCCTTAAAGAGTATATAAAGGTTAAGGATAGTACGCCCAGAACTAAAATAGCAGCATTGCAAGCACTTATAAATGCGTGTTTGGAATGGCTCGGCAAGAAAAAGCTGAAATCCAACAGACATATAGTAAAGGAAGTTGAGCAGGTAAATCATGTATTTGTTAACCGGAAAGGAACTATTACAACCCTGGCCAATGAGGCCCTCAAAGAGCTTTTTTCTGTTCTGATCAACAACGATATGGTTGGTCGGGATGATTTGGGTCGAATCAAATTCTTCATCAACAAAACCAATCATAGTTTGCATAGGCAAGCGTGGCGAATTGATCATATGGGAAATGCTCGCCAAAGAACTAATCTGCCAGGCCAAACACAAACTTTTGGTCCTAAAGCACTTAGGAATATGGGAGACGACTATACGTTTGAGCGAACATCATATCTGGATTACAAACGACAAAATAACCTGCACAAGGGAAACAGTAGAAATAGACCCGATTTATCACCCGAGGGGATACATTTTTCGGGTAGTGGAGTACACGCAACCCATAAAGCCATTACTAATGCAGGAGCAATTGTTGACCAAAAAAATCAACAACGAGCCGCTGAAGGCAAGGCCCCAATTAATCGGACTAATGGAATGATGAATAACCTCAACATTCGGCCTGCCGACCGGGATAGATTCCGTCCTGCTTTTGAGGAACTGGTTCAGGCCGATGTTCACCATCTTACACCCGACCAATGGAGACTTTTAGATGAAATTGGCAGAATAGGCCTTCATTCAGGCTCAGTTGACTATTACAAACGAGACCAACGCTATAAGTTCATGGCTATTGCCGATGGGCAAGGGCGGTTACGTGACTCAGAAAATAAGTTGATAACCGCTCCTGAAGGGAATGCATACGCTATGGATCAGTACGGCAACTTTTTTCAACATGACGCTTTTAAAGGCCGCGAAGGCTATTTATACTTTAATCACTCCTCTTTCAATGCCGGGAAAGAAGTAATTTGTGCAGGTACATTATGTATTGAAAACGGAATTATCAAGCTGCTTACCAACGAGACCGGCCACTACAAATCAACCCGGCAAAACCTGGTTAATTGTCTGGATGTATTGTACTGTGAAGGGGTTGACTTGACAACTACCGAAGTGAGAATCTCCGAATACTTCAGGCGGGATGATGGTCAATCAATGGTCAATCAGCACCTTTTTGGTGCCCTTAACTTTTTAAATAATCCCAACGGTAATCCAAAAAGTTCGAGGGCCATTGAAGTTGGATAATGGTTTTGGATCTCCGCCAACTCCAAGCCGCCATCGCCCGGCTGAAAGCCGAGCGAGAACACGTTCAGCAACTGATGCAACAGTACGACCAGTTGCTGAATGCGTATTTTTAGTAAGGATAGATTAACACCCGAATACTTTTTCCGGTCATTGGGCACAATTCAATCGATGCCTAAGGGTATTCTTAACAGGGTACGCTATCTGGGTTGGATATAATAGCTTGCAAACGTATTGTCGACTGGCAATCGTAATTAACAGACATTCACCACCTAACAAACCACTACTATGATTGGCTGGGCGTTTAATCAGTTGTTTTTAGCAGGCGATGTAATTTATGGCATCAGCCGTCCACGTGGCAGATACACCCGAACACTAGAGCAGGGAATTACGGGAAAGTCTGCCCAGACACTTATCGACGAAGGGAATTTTACCATCTGCGACCATTACAACAACAGAACGTTCAATGCCCCTACGGTAATGAGTAAATTTAATGGCCCCAACGTAATGCCAGGGAATCAGGCTGTAGATGAGTATCTCAACGGTATAGCGCCATATAGACCAGGTCAGGTTCAGTCCTTGACTCCCTATTATGATAGGCTTAGTATGCATAAATATAACCCGCATGACGCCCTGAATCTGGTGATGAACGAGAAACAGCGCCGAAACAATGGTGGCGATAATAACTACCTCGCGTTCAGGCGGGCCTGCAAGTTCGGACTTGATTATTTCATCCTACAGATGGGGCGTCGGGTTCATTTTATTCTGGATGTCGACGATCATGGTACTTGCATCAACTTTGAACAGATCGTTTTCAAGGAATTGTTTGTCAACCAGGGAAATAACAATAAGGCAACTCTGCCCATCACTTATTCTGAACTCCGGAAGTGCTACAAAAACAGGGTGATCTACGGCAATAAGCTGTTCTTTTATCTCAATTGTGTTCGGGTGGCAGCACCATGGGATCAAAACCCCGAACTGTGGGCTTGGATCGACAGAGCTAAAGAACTTAAGGCCAATCCCCCGATTGACCTGATAGAACTGATCCAAAACGGACGTGAGGTGCGGCAAACTCATTTCGTACCTGCTCCTAAACTGTCGAAATTGGAAAAGTTGAAAAGATATTTTAAGTGATAGTACTTTATGTGGCATACACAGTGGGGTTCTTAATCAGGTTGGAGGCTGGGCAACATAGTCAGTAGAGCAGCCTGATAAAAAAGGAGAAGCTAGAGCAACGCCAGATGTCGATTCCCGCCCTTCAAACAGCCATCGCCCGGCTGAAAGCCGAGCGGGCCTACGTTCAGCAACTGATGCAGCAGTACGATCAGTTGCTGAACGCACGTTTGGGGGCGTTGCTTGCCCGCCTGTCAGCCTTGCAACAGGCGGTAGAGACCAGCCGGGCCACCCACTCGCGCCGCCGGTCAGAGCAGGATGCGCTCGTAGACTGGCAACCGCCGTCGGTAGCTCAACCCGTTTTTTCAACGGCCCCACCCACCCCTACTCCACCGAAACGGCATACCGAGCCAGCCCCTACCGCCGGTGAATCGCTGAAAAAACTGTACCGCCGGGCCGTGTCGCTGGCCCACCCCGATTTGTTTGCGGGCGACCCCGACCGCGAAGTCCGCGCCACCGAGTTTATGGGGCAGCTCAACGCGGCCTATGCCCGCGAAGACACCGACGCCGTTCAGCACTTACTGACCGATTGGGAAGAAGGCCTGCCCTTTCTCGACGTACCCGGTCAGGAACCAGACCCCCAAACCCTTGCGCGCGTGGTGGCCCGGCTTACCCACACCCGCGATGCCCTCGTCCGGGAAATTGCCGGGCTGCGCCAGACCGAAGCGTACCGGATCATGAGCGACGAAACAGTTGATTTAGCCGCCCATTTCACCTCCCTTGAGCAACGTTGTTTAGCCCATATAGAGCTGTTAATGAATCAAGTAGCTTAATTGTCCACCGAAACGCGCCGTGCCCGATCTCACTCCTGCCCCCACCCCGTCGAACCGTCAAACCGCCCCGGCCAGCCTTGCGTTGCAGCAGGCCCTGCAACTGCCCCTGAAGGCCACGCCTTATTCGGCGAGCATTATGCGGCAAAACCCCACCGCCTTTGTGTTCCTCATCGACCAGTCGGGGTCGATGGGCGAGCCGACCCACTACCGGGGGCAACCCTGCTCGAAAGCCGAGGCCGTGGCCCAGATTGTGAATCAAACGCTGCTCGAACTGTTGCTGCGCAGCCAGAAAGGCGACGAAATCCGGCATTATTACGACGTGGCCCTGATTGGCTACGGCGGGGCGGCCACCGCCAACGTGCTATGGCCGTCAACGTGGGCCAACCAGCCGTTTCTCAGCCCCGCCGAACTGGTGCAGGCCACCACCCGCGAAGAAGAGAGCGTGGTGGAGCGCCGAATCCGCGACCGGGTAATCCGCACCGTCGACAAACGCCCGATCTGGCTCGAACCCGTGGCCCGCTATAAAACGCCCATGAAAAGTGCGTTGCTGCTGGCCGAATCGCTGTTGCAAACGTGGGTGGCCGCCCAGGCCGGGAAAGACGTGTATCCGCCCACCGTTATCAACATCACCGACGGCGTGGCCACCGACGCCACCCATGACGAGTTGCTCGATTGTGCCGACCGAATCCGGCAGTTGCACACCATCGACGGGCACGTGCTGCTGATGAACATTCACCTCTCCGACGAAACGGGCAAATCGGTGCAGTTTCCCGGCCACGTCCGCGACCTCGGCGACGACCCGCAGGCCCGGCTCTTGTATGACCTCTCCAGCGAGATGCCCGCCTCGTACCATGCCGACATTGCGGGGTTGTTCGGGCTCGACCAACGGCCCCGCTACGTGGGCATGTGCAGCAACACGGATATGGACGCACTGGTTAAATTTATGAACATCGGCACGCCAACGCAGCACAATCAGGCGTTTGCGGTTAACCTGCGCGGCGACGGATGATTACGCGCGTGCAGACAGTTGGCAAGGAAGCTCCCCTATATGCCGACAACGAAGATGCCTACTACGTGGGCGCCACCGAAGGGCACTGGGCCATAGCCGACGGAGCGGGCGGTACGGGCCTGTATGCGGGCGAATGGGCCCGTTTTCTGGTGGCCAGAGCCAACGAACCCATTGCCAGTTTAACCGGCCTGACCAACTGGCTGGGCTATTACTGGGACGCTTTTTTTGCCGAATTCCAGCCACAGGCCGCCGAGCATTACCTCACCGAGCGCAAGTTCATGGACGAAGGCTCGGCGGCAACCCTGGGTGTGTTGCACCAGCGAAATGAACGCATTTGCTGGATGCTCTACGGGGATGCCGTCATTCTGCGCTTCAACCCCCTCACCAACCAGTTGACGAGTGCCAGGCCGGGTTTGGCTCAGTTTGAAACGCCCCCCCATTTGCTGAACTGGAACAGCCCGCCCCAGGCAGAGGGGTTTGGGTGCGGCGAATGGGTTCACGAGCCGGGAAATGCCTACGCCCTGCTTTCCGACACCCTCGGCCAGTATGTACTGATGGCGCACGATGCCCTGACCGGCAACCGCGCCGATCTGGAACGGCTGGGGCAACTCCCCACCGCCCTGGGCCAGCGGGCGGCCCATCACCTGCAGTTCTGGCCAGTACAACCGGCCCTGTTTTACCCATTGGTGTGGCAACCCCTGCGCGAATCACTCATTTGCGAGGCTTCGTTTGCTACCTTTACCAGCAAACTCCGGGCCTATAAGCTGCTTGGTATAGACGATTATACCGCCGTTCTGATCGATTGAGATGTACCCATCGTTTAGCGAATACCTCCAGGCAATTGACCTGTCGGGCGATAGTCTCAACCAGCTGAAGCAGTTACGGCCTGTGCGGAAAGCCGATGGGCAACCCTATTTCAGCAGTGGGAATTTTGCCGTGGTATTTCGGATGGAAGACCCCCAAACCGGGGCCTGGGTGGCGCTGCGGTGTTTTTTGCGCGAAGTGCCCCGCCGTCGCGAACGCCTTCAGCACATTGCTCAGTACCTGCACGAGAATCCGACCCCCTACCTGTTGCCGATCACGTATTACCCGGAGGAAATTTGGGTAGACACCCGATTTGGCCAACCGGGCGAATTTGATCTGATGACCATGCCCTGGGCTGAAGGGCAAACCCTGGCTACCTACGTGGCGGCCTGCTGCGCGGCCAATGACCGGGTGGCACTGGCCCAACTCGCCCACCGATTCGACGCCATGGGCCACTGGCTGCTGGCCCAGCCCTTTGCCCACGGCGACCTTAAACCCGACAATATTATGGTGGCGCCTGGTGGTGCGCTGCGGCTCATCGACTACGACGGGTGCTTCGTGCCCAACCTGGACGGCCTGCCCTCGGCCGAGCTGGGTTCGCCCCCGTACCGCCACCCGGAGCGACTGGCCAGTCATTATGACCCGCATATCGACGATTTCAGTTTGTTGCTCCTGTCGCTCGAACTCCACGCCCTGAGCCATGCCCCCGATCTGTTCAGCCCCATGGACAGCCTGCTGATCGATGAAACCGATCTTCAGGATACCAACATCAGCCAGCGCTGGCGACAACTCAGGCAGCTAGCGGTAACAGACATAAAAGCGCGCCTGGCGCTACTCGAATTCGCCTGTTACACCCACGCTGGCCCCATCGAGAGCCTGAGAACGTTGCTGTCGCGCCAACGCAACGTCAGTACGCAACTCCTTATTCCGTACCGACAGAAAGGCCGTTGGGGTTTCATGAATACACAACGGCAATTAGTTGTTGCCTGTACATACGACAATGCCGGGGTGTTCTCGGAAGGGCTGGCTCCCGTTCGGACAGGCGGCAAGTTTGGCTACGTAAACCAGCAGGGCGTGTTGTCTATTCCGTGCCAGTACGACGAAGCGCGTGAGTTTGCCGAAGGCCTGGCGGTGGTTCGCCTGCCCGATGGCTACCTCTATATCGACTCCACGGGGCAACCACTGGGTTCGTACCGGTTTGCCGAGGCCGGTTCATTTCAGGATGGGCTGGCAATGGTGCGTCAGGGCGACGGCTGGGGGTTTCTGAACCTCCTCGGTCAGCTTCAGGTTCCGTGCCAGTTCAAGACGGTGTGGCCGTTTGCGAATGGCCTGGCCCGCATCAGAGACGATGCCAGTTATCAGTTTATCGACCGGTGGGGACAGGTGGTTATTGAGGGCCCTTTCAGCTACGCCCTGAATTTTTCGGAGGGATTGGCGGCTGTGGAGCAAGCTGGCAAGTGGGGGTTTATCGACCTCAAAGGGCAAGTAGTTATTCCCTGCGCGTTCGAGGAGGTAGGCGTGTTTGCCGAAGGGCTGGCCTCGGCCCACCGGAACGGCCGGGTTGGGTTTATCGACAAACAGGGGCAGGTCGTTATTCCGTTTCAGTACGAGCCGGTGCTGATGAGCTTACTGTTCCCGTTTTCGGAGGGCATGGCCATCGTCAAAAAAGAAGGGAAATGTGGGTTCATCAACACCGTTGGCGAGGTGGTGATTTCACCGGTCTTCGATGAGGCCAGTAATTTTTCGGAAGGCCTGGCCCTTGTCAGGAAAGCGGGAAAATGGGGCTACGTGAATCTCAGCGGTCAGGTGGTTATTCCGTTTTCCTTCGATCATGCGTACAGCTTCCGACGAGGCGTTGCCTGGGTTCGCCAGCACGATGTGCTGTTCTACATCGATCACGCCGGCCGGGGATACATTGATTGACTGCTGTTGAACGCCGTGCTGACAATCAGGCGGCAATACCCTGTCGGCACCCGTATCGTCCATTGAACGACCGGCAACTGTATTGACGAAATCAGTCTGGAAACCATCGCCCCGCCTTATATTTGCCGCCTAGCCTTAATGAGTGAAAGGGTGAATGAATGAAAGAGCGAATAGGCTGCGCCTGATCTTGCAGCGCCTGCTCACTCTTTCTCTCTTTCTCTCTTTCTCTCTTTCACTCTTTCGTATTCATGCACGTACTTAAATTCGGCGGTACGTCGGTTGGCTCGGTCGAGAGCATCCGGCAGGTTATCCGCATCGTTGACGCCCACCGTAAACAGGAAACGCCCATTGTCGTTGTTTTGTCGGCCATGAGTGGGGTCACCAATCAGCTCATCGAAATCGGGCAGATGGCCACCAATGGCCAGATCGATTATATGGAACTGGTGCGGCGCATTGAAGACCGGCATTTCAATGTGGTCAAGGCGATTTTTCCGGTGAAAGAGCAGGGTCGGGTGTTTGCGGCCGTGCGCGGCACCATCAATGAACTCGAAGACCTGCTCCGGGGCGTATCGCTGATTCGCGAACTGACGCCGCGCACCCTGGACCTCATCATGAGCTTTGGCGAGCGGCTGTCGAACCTGGTGGTGGCCGAATGCACCAAAGCCAGTGGCGTGCCCGCCGCCTTCTGCGATGCCCGTGACCTGATTAAAACCGACGCGCAGTTTGGTCATGCCGAAGTGAATTATACGCTGACAAACCCGCTGATTCAGGCCTTTTTCGAGAAAGAGTCCGGTTCGTCGGCACCCGTGCAATTTATTACGGGCTTCATTGGCTCCACCGAGAAAGGCGAAACCACTACCCTGGGTCGGGGCGGCTCGGACTATACAGCCAGTGTGCTGGGCGCGGCACTCAACGCCGAGGTCATCGACATCTGGACCGACGTTGACGGCATGATGACGGCTGACCCGCGCAAGGTGCCCAACGCCTTCAATATTCCGACGATCACCTACGCCGAGGCAATGGAGCTGAGCCATTTTGGGGCTAAAGTCATTTATCCGCCCAGCCTGCAACCCGCCTTTGCCCGTAACATTCCCATCCGCGTCTTAAACACCTTCAACGCCGAGCATCCGGGTACGGTGGTGAGCCGCACCGCCGACCGCCGACAGTACACGATCACGGGCATTTCGAGCATCGATGATGTGGTGCTGGTCAACGTGCAGGGGTCGGGCATGATTGGCGTGGCGGGGGTATCGGCCAAGTTGTTTGGTATTCTGGCCCAACACAAAATCAGCGTTATTCTTATTTCGCAGGCCTCGTCGGAACACTCGATCTGTTTCGCCATCGACCCGAAAGGAGCCGACCGCGTAAAGCTCATTCTGGACGAGGCCTTTGCCGCCGATATTGCCAGCGGCCATGTCGATAACATCAGCATCG
The DNA here is from genome assembly GCA_963750355.1 of uncultured Cytophagales bacterium. Classification (GTDB taxonomy): domain Bacteria; phylum Bacteroidota; class Bacteroidia; order Cytophagales; family Spirosomataceae; genus Fibrella. The sequence continues at coordinate 48,232 of CAVVQL010000016.1, forward strand.
AGCGTGACCTGAGCATCATTGCTACCGTGGGCGAAGGCATGCGTAAATCGTCGGGTATTGCGGGGAAACTGTTTTCGGTCCTGGGTAAAAACGGGGTCAATGTTGTGGCCGTGGCGCAGGGTTCATCGGAGATCAACATCTCGGTGGTGATCACAAAGAATAACCTCTCAAAGGCCCTCAACGCGCTGCACAACGTGTTTTTCCAGTCGGAAGCCCGCGTGCTCAACGTATTTATGGTAGGCACCGGCCTCATTGGTCAGACCCTGTTGCGCCAGATTCACGCGCAGGCCGATTACCTGCGGCAGGAGAAGCTGCTGAAAATCTGCGTGGTGGGCCTCTCGAACACGAAAAAAATGGTGCTTAACCCCAACGGGCTGGACCTGCACAGCTGGAAAGAGTTTCAGCAGCTAGAGGGCGTAACCACTTCATTACCCGCCTTTTTCGAGAAAATAAAATCATATAACCTGCCCAACTCGGTCTTCATCGACTGTACGTCTGACAAGGATATTGTGCAGTATTATGAGTCATTGCTCGACGCCAATATTTCGGTGGTGACGCCCAACAAGGTGGCCAATTCGGGTTCCTACGCCGAGTACCGCCGGTTGCAACGTACCGCCCTGAACCGGGGTGTGAAATTCCTGTACGAAACGAACGTGGGGGCCGGTCTGCCCATCATCAACACGCTCCAGGGCCTGCTCACGTCGGGCGACCGGTTCCTGAAAATCGAAGCGATTCTGTCCGGCACATTATCCTACATTTTCAACACCTTCGCGCCCGGTACGTCGTTCGTCGATGTAGTGCGCGAGGCGAAGGAAAAAGGCTATACCGAACCCGACCCACGCGACGACCTCAGCGGACAGGATGTAGCCCGGAAAATCCTGATTTTGGCGCGTGAAGCCGGTTTTCCGCTCGAACCGGAAGACGTAACGGTAGAAACCCTGTTGCCTCCCTCCTGCCTGGATGCCCCCACCATTCCCACCTTTTTCGACGCCCTGAAAGCAGAGAATGACTACTTCGAGGCCATGCTGAACGAGGCCACGCTGAAGGGCGAAAAGCTGCGGATGATCGCCACCTTCGAGCATGGTAAAGCGGTGATCGGCCTGCGCGGCGTTGGACCGGAACACCCATTTTACCAGCTCACAGGGGCCGATAACATCATTTCGTTTACAACCGAGCGATACAAAGAACGCCCGCTGGTGATCAAAGGCCCCGGTGCCGGTGCCGAAGTAACTGCCTCCGGCGTGTTCGCCGACATGGTCAGCATCGGGAGTTATCTGGGGTAAGATTGCGTTATCTTCGTAAAGAAATTACCAGGTACCATGAGCCGCCGTCAAGCCATAGAAAAAACGCTGGAAGCGATTAATCAACTCCCCGATGATAAAGTCGGTGAGGTAGCTGATTTTGCCGCTTTTATTCTCAAAAATCATGAGGAGAATACCCTACAGTCAGGCATTCAACGTTTGATGGAAACTTCAGATGCCTTTGCCTTTCTGCACGATGAAGAAGATCTATATACGCTCAATGATTTGAAAGAGCGTTACTGATGAAACAGGGTGATCTGGTTCTTGTGCCCTTTCCATTCACAGACTTATCCGGCAGCAAAATACGGCCGGCGCTGGTGTTACTAGCTACCGGTTTAGATGTTACGCTAGCGTTTATCTCTACGCAACTTCATTGGCAGGAAGCAACTGATCTCCTCCTCTACCCAACTTCACTTAATGGGCTGAAAAAGCCGTCACTTATTCGACTCAGCAAGTTGGCAACCATTGATAACGGACTAGCGTAAGGTCGGTTAGGTGAATTATCACCAAACGAACTCGGGAAAGTTCACCAAAACCTACGGATACTTTTTCAGTTGGAATAGCCTCCGGTGTCTTCGCCGGCATGGGTAGCATCGGGAGCTATCTGGGGTAAGATCGTGTTATCTTCGTGTCAATCAGCCTGAAAGCCATGAGCAAGAACCTGCTTCAACGAATTACGCTAAACCCGGACATCTGTCATGGTAAGCCTACTATTCGGAATATGCGTTATCCAATAACGATGATTCTCGACTTGCTGGCTGCAGGGATGACAAGAGAAGAGATTCTGGCTGACTATCCGGCAATGGAAGAGGCCGACATCAGATCATGCCTACTATATGCTGCCCGCCTTTCGGACGTGAAAAGCATTCACCGTGTGCTGGCGTGAAGCATATTATTGAAACGAACACATCATTCGTTAAGCTAACATGCTTGTGTGTTGGCCGACATGGTCAGCATCGGGAATTACCTGGGGTAAGATTAGATGCCAAGCTACAAAATAGCTTCCCGAACGCGTACCAGCCGCTCCAGCAGGGCTTCCAGCTGATCGAGTGGCAACATGTTGGCGCCGTCTGATTTGGCTTCGGCAGGGTGCGGGTGCGTTTCAATAAACAGTCCGTTGGCCCCTACGGCAATGGCAGCCTTGGCAATCGTGGCAATCAGCGCAGGTTTGCCACCCGTTACGCCCGACGCCTGATTGGGTTGTTGCAACGAGTGCGTGCAGTCCATCACCACCGGCACACCGTGGGCCTGCATAGCGGGCAGGTTCCGGTAGTCGACCACCAGATCGCCATAGCCAAACGAGTTGCCCCGATCAGTCAGGAAAACAACGGCGTCGGGATTGGTTGCTTTCACTTTCTCAACGGCAAAGCCCATGCTCTCGCCCGACAGAAATTGTCCTTTCTTCACGTTGACCGCCCGGCCCGTTTTGGCAGCGGCTTCGAGCAGTTCGGTTTGCCGACACAGGAACGCCGGAATCTGCAACACATCGACGTGGGGTGCCGCCAGCGCCGCCTCGTGCGCCTCATGAATGTCTGTCACCGTGGGAATATCGAACGTGCGGCCCACCTCTTCGAGTATCGACAGGGCCAGCTCGTCGCCGATGCCGGTAAACGAGTTGAGTTTGGTGCGATTTGCTTTGCGATACGACCCTTTGAAGATGTAGGGTATTCGCAGGCGGTCGGTGATACCGACAATGCGCTCCGCGATGCGCAGGGCCATATCACGGCCTTCAATGGCGCATGGACCGGCCATCAGAAAGAAACGATCACTGTCGGTATGTTTGAGTTTGGGGATCTGCATAGCCATCAATTTAAACGGTATAACCCGGTAAAGGTACAAGGCCAACAGGTGCAAGCCGGACAAAACATAGACTATTCAGCTTGTGGAGTGTATAGCAGCAACCTATCGTATGTAGCCTCTGTTTAGCAACAACAAACTTATAACTAATCAGTTACCAGAAAAGCAGACAATTCAGCCAACGGCAACAGGCTACAAAAATTGTTTGGCTTTACGTTGGTAAAGTGTTTTCTTTGCGAAGTTTTTTAACACAAAAGGACTACCGAAATGTCTCAGACTTCTGAAAAAGTAAAGCAAATCATCGTTGATAAATTAGGTGTTGATCCGTCGGAAGTTACCCCGGAAGCAAGCTTTACAAACGACCTTGGTGCCGATTCCCTCGACACGGTCGAACTGATTATGGAATTTGAAAAAGAATTCAACGTGCAAATCCCGGACGATCAGGCTGAGAGCATCACCACGGTAGGTCAGGCGATCAAATACCTGGACGAGAACACGGGCAAGTAAGCTCAACGCACTAAGCTATGGCCGGGTATCAGGCGTTGATCTGATCCCAGCCATACCTTTCTTTTCGCATACGCCATCGCCGCGTTTGTACATCAGCCAATGCCGGCCCCCGCCTAGCCGTCCGCTCTTTTCGATCATTTTGCCGCTTCTTTTGTGGATCTCGCTTTGCCCCGCTTCTTCAAGCAACCCCTTGCCAGTTGGTTTAGCTCTTCAGATGAGAAGAACCGGCGTCGGCAACTGCGTCAGGCTATTGCGCACATTATCGGCGAAGCTCCGTCCCGCATTGGTGTCTACCAGTTAGCTGTTCTTCACACCTCGGCCTCTAAAGAGTCGACGGTGACCGGCTTTCGCGAATCGAATGAGCGGCTCGAATACCTCGGTGATGCCGTACTCGGTATGGTCATTGCCGAATACCTCTTTAAGAAATACCCCTTCAAAGACGAGGGTTTCCTGACCGAGATTCGCTCACGGATAGTAAACCGCGAAATGCTCAATGTCATCTCGCGCAAGATTGGCCTCGATCACCTCATTGAATATGATGGTCAGCGCGGTCGCCTGATGCCCGCCCGTACATCCATGTACGGCGATGCGCTCGAAGCCCTGGTTGGTGCTGTTTATTTAGATAAAGGCTTCAATTTTACCCGCAGCTTCATTCTCAACAAGTTGCTCACCCACTACGACCTCGACGCGGTGGTGAATAATAACGGCAACTTCAAAAGCCGCCTGATCGAGTGGGCGCAGCGGGAAGGGAAAGAACTTCGCTTCGAGATAATCTCCGAGCAGGGCAGCAGCCAGTTCCGCGAGTTCATCGCCCAGGTATCGTCAACGACGAGCCGTTCACAACCGGTAGCGGCTACAGCAAGAAAAAAGCCGAACAATCAGCCGCCGAAAAAGCATTCGAAAAATTAGAATTGAAGTAGCAGGCGGGTACGTTACATCGTTTACAGATTGCTGACGCCTGGTATTTTTTGTCATCCCGACAACGGAGGGATCGTGGCGTTCTCATTAAAGAATCTATCTTCTTGAACAGGAACGCCACGATCCCTCCGTTGTCGGGATGACAAAAAACAAAAAAAAGCCGTTCCCTGTCTGGGAACGGCTTTTTTAAGCCTGTAAGGTCTCCAAAAGACCAGAAGCGGCGGACCGCTTACAGGGTTAGTGCTGACTGATTACTCGTCGATCTCACTTTCGTCTTCAACAGCACCCATCGGGTCGACGAGGGCCTCCTGATCATTGGCGATTTTTGCGCGGATCTTGCCTTCCAGCTCGGCCATCAGTTCGGGATTGTCGAGGATGAGTTCTTTCACGGCATCGCGACCCTGGGCCAGGCGGCTGGTACCGTACGAGAACCAGGAGCCTGATTTTTTCACGATCTCCATCTCAACGGCCAGGTCAAGAATTTCACCGACTTTCGAGATACCCTGACCGTACATGATGTCGAACTCGACTACTTTGAACGGAGCCGCCAGTTTGTTCTTCACCACCTTCACTTTAGTGCGGTTACCCACCACGTTGTCGGCACCCTCTTTGATCTGCCCGATACGACGAATGTCGAGGCGAACGGACGCGTAGAATTTCAGGGCATTACCACCAGTCGTTGTTTCGGGGTTACCGAACATCACACCGATCTTCTCGCGCAACTGGTTGATGAAAATGCAGCAGCATTGCGTCTTGCTGATCGTGCCGGTCAGTTTCCGCAGCGCCTGTGACATCAGACGGGCCTGAAGACCCATCTTGCTTTCGCCCATCTCGCCTTCGATCTCGGCCTTCGGCACCAGGGCCGCTACTGAGTCGATGACGATGATATCGATGGCACCTGAGCTGATCAGGTGTTCGGTGATCTCAAGCGCCTGCTCACCGTTGTCGGGCTGGGCAATCAGGAGGTTATTAACATCGATGCCCAGTTTCTCGGCGTAGGTGCGGTCGAAGGCGTGTTCGGCATCGATGAAGGCGGCAAGGCCACCGGCTTTCTGTGCTTCGGCAATAGCGTGCATCGTCAGCGTGGTCTTACCCGACGATTCAGGACCGTATATTTCAACGACCCGTCCACGCGGTAAGCCACCGATACCAAGGGCAAGATCGAGGCCCAGAGAGCCGGTCGAGATCACCGGTACGTCAACGACTTTGCTCTCGCTCAGCCGCATAACGGTGCCTTTGCCGAAGGCTTTATCTAACTTTTCAATGGTGGTCTGAAGGGCTTTCAGCTTGTTGTCATTAGCAGTTGCTGTGGCCGTAGCAGAATCGGATTTTGCCATGTTAACGGGGTTGTTTATCTCTATAAAATTACGGCTTTTCTGCGGCTTTTCCAAGTGATTACCAGAATGAAATCAGGCATTGGCGAGCCTTTCAGAACCAGGCTGATTTTGTTGTTGGCACAATCAGCTTACATAGTAGTAACCAATTCGTTATCAACGGTTTATCCGTTCGTTTATAAACAAAACCAGGTTCGATTTATTTGCTGGCGCAGCCCCCCGCCCTAAAGGGTGCCCGCTGGCGCATGAGTAGCTTCGCGTCAGCAATGCGGCTGCGCCAGCGGGCACCCTTTAGGGCGGGGGGCTGCGCCAGTAAACTACCGATTAATCTGCCTGTTCAGCTGCCTGAATACCGACGAGGGCGCAGCCAGTTGACTGGCGACATCGGCCTGGGCCTGCTCGCCCATTTTCCCAACGGCGGTGGGCGAAATGTACCAGCCAAGTGGATACCGGTGCTTTTTGGTGTTGAGCATGAGGCTGGCGTACTCGAAACTGAGCGCATTTTTTTCGCGTTGCAGCGTGCGGCCAATCAACTGGTCGAGGCTCACGCCGTTGCGGTCCCAGGTGTTGAGGAACCCTTTGATTGGTTCGGCTAAGAAGCGGAACGTACCGACCGAGCCTTTAGCTTCAGAAGCCGCATAGTTGGGCAAAAAAAGCAGATAGTAAGCTACCGGCCTGCGGAGCTGACCGGGCTGAGTTGCGCCCATCGTCAGGCTGTCGCTGATGCGCTGAAGTTTTTTGATCAACTGCACCGCCGTAACGATCCCGGTGTTCTCGGCGTAGCCGCCATCAATAATGTGGTAGCTGCTTCGGCGACAGTCGGTCATGATGTTGGGCAATGTGCCGATAGCCTTGCCCCCGCTGGTAACAAAGGGGAATCGGGCGCACAGGAACGTGGCCGTTTTGTAGGGTACGTCATGCCCGGTACTGGCAAAAAGGTCGGCCACATCGTAGAAGGGGTTGCGCCGGTCGCTGGTGTTGCCCAGGTCAAGGTTGCTCATCACTATTTTCTGCCCGGTCTCGGCCACCGCTCCGTTGAGCAGCAGCGCAGGCAAGGTAAGCGAATCATCGGCAAGCGAGGCGCTGCTGGGCCAGAGCGACAGGAACGACTCGGCCAACCGGCTTCGCACGGCATCATTGGGCATGTTGGTTTTGGTCAGTATCCGTTGCTCCCAGGCATCTTCGAGCCAGCGGTTGCGGTCAATGGCCCGGACCGGAAAAGGGATAAAATTGTGAATACCGCCCCGAAACAGCGTTGACGCCACCGCCGGCGAGACCAGGTCTTCGGTGACTACGTTTCGCAGATGAGCCGCTATGCTGTCGGGATACGCCGTTAGCGACTGACTGATGGGCAAGGCCGCCTGCCCGCCCAGGGTAGCCACGTAGGTGGCCGCCCCAACCCCACCGCCCGACACGCCGCTGATGGCAACTACGTGATGGTCAAAGCCGGGAATCTGTTTGTTCAGGGCAATCAGCGCCTCAGTGGTCCAGGCGGCGGCCCGGATGCCCCCACCCGCCGTGGCGATAACAACTACCGGCAACGGCAGCGTGTCCGGGTTGCGGAATGCCGCTCTGGTTTCGAGCCAGTGCGTGTAATAGGCTTCAACGCTGGGGCGGCGGGCCGTGGTGTCGGGCTCACCGGTGCTGGCATTCAGCTTGACCGGACTCTGCCGGATGTCGCTGTTGTCATTGAACCGGGAAAAAAGCAGCACGGCGATCAGTAGCCCCACAAGCACGGGATATTTGGGCAGTTGATTGAACTGATACAGCAGCGTACCCATGTAGGCAAGGCCCGTTAGCCAGATCATGACGATCGAGTACAGGCCAATTTCCCTGGACAAGGCCAACCCCGTAGCCGAGGGTATAAACAGCAGCAATAGCAGCACCAGCACCCCCTGCCCGTACAAAATGCTGTACGGAGCCCGGTCGAGCAGCAGCGCGTAGTCACTGGCGGGCGAATCGGGTTTGAAAAGCGCAAACGACCACCGGCGTTCGGGCCGCTTTTCCTTATCGGAATAATAGTGAATACGCCGGATAACGTACGCAAACAGCGCATAAACCACCGATAGAGCCAGCAGGATTAAGGCGTACTTGAAAGCAAAATCCGGTGTTTGCTGTTCGGCAGCAGCCAGTCGGCGGAAATTGAGGGCCAGGGTTAGAAAGAGTAGCCAGAATGGCCCGTGCGACAGCCAGAGGGGCGTACTACGCAGCAGCCGTAACTCGGCACCGATCTGGTCGAGCGCACGGGCCGTTGAATCGACCTTATCGGGATCGACACCCTCGAAGAAATTGGGCTGAATGAAGAGCAGGATTTTGCTACTGACGTACACCATGCCGCTCCAGATGCAGAGTGCAATCAGGGTAAAGACAACGACCCACACCCCGCGCTGCTCGGTCAGCAGAAAATAAAACAACTCGTCGAACTGATCGAGTTGAAAAACGCCGAACATCAGCAGCAGCAGATACACCACAAACTGCACATTCAGAAAGCCTTTCCAGAGGGTGCTGATGTATCTGCTGACCGAGAGCGGCGGGGTGGCAAAGGCATCCTTCTGTTTATATCGCTGCACCGCATACCGAATCTCCAAATCGGCAAGGCGGCGTTTGTTGATATGGTCCATCAGCCGGTGCCGAACGGCCTCCTGGTTGTAGCGATCAAGGCCGATCAGCCGGAAAAACGCCTCCCGGATAGAGAGCAGAATACCCAGCGGATGCAGCAAAATAAAGAAAACAGCGGCACCGGGGAAAACAAATTTCAGCGATCCGCACCACCCGCATGGCACCACCCGAAAACACACCGGGCCAATCCAGCAGCCAGCCCACCATGATGCTGTTCTCGATCAGATCGGCCAGGGCACCAATCACCAGCAGCCGGCCGATCCAGCTACCCGCGCATTGCATCACCAGTTTGAGATAAGGACGGAACCGATTCGTAACGAACAGGCTATGGGTGGCAAAATACCGGCACCAGATGGCCAGTGCCAGCATGTAGGCAGGCAGAAACAGGAGGGTATCGACGGCCACTTCCAGCCATGCCAGCCATCTGAGTTCGGGCGACCAGGTTCTGATGACGACCGTGGGGTTAGTGCCCGTATTACCATACTGCCCGGCCAGGGAGTGGATATCGCTCCCGTTGAACCGGCTCTCGATAAAACCGATCAGCGCGCTGATTAGGCCCGTCAGAACAAGCCAGAACACGCGGTTAGGGGCTTGTTGCTGCACAAGCCGAGGAAGGCGGTCGCGGAGGGTACGCATAAACCAGGACGGTTGACGGGCTACGAAGGCAATCGGATATACCAGTCTTGGGCAGCAAGGTACACGTTCGTGCCCGTAGCCTATTTACGTTGTACCAGCTATTTTTGTAGACGGCTGTGCGTTTAGGCCGGACACGCTATGTTCGTGGTCAAAATGGTAGCTTAGCGGTCAGGTTGTTGGGCCGGTAGCCCTAAACGGACGGAAACGACCTTATTTCTTCACCCTATGCCGACTACTGAACCGGTGCGCCAGAGCGGCGGCTCCGCTGCTATTTGCCTCACCAACGTGACCAAGCGCTACCACGACCGGGCCGTAGTTGACAACCTGACCCTGACCATTCCCGTGGGCGAGACGCTGGTGCTGCTGGGTACGTCGGGCTGCGGCAAAACCACCACGCTAAAGATACTCAACCGCCTGATCGATGCGGATGGCGGTACGGTGGAAATCAACGGGGTGAACGTGCAGCAACAGGAACCGCACGTGCTGCGACGGAGCATTGGCTACGTCATTCAGGATGCCGGGCTGTTTCCGCATTATACCGTGGCCGACAACATCGCCGTGGTGCCGCGCCTGCTCGACTGGGATACCGAACGCATCCGGCAACGGACCCAGGAATTGCTGACGATGCTGCGCCTGCCCGAATCGGTGTTATCGCGTATGCCCGATCAGCTCAGCGGTGGGCAGCGGCAACGCATTGGCCTGGCCCGCGCTCTGGCCGCCGACCCACCCATTATTCTGATGGATGAACCGTTCGGTGCCCTCGACCCGATTACCAGGGCCGCCATTCGGCGCGAGTTTCGGGAGCTCGACGCCCTGCAACAGAAAACCATTGTGCTGGTCACCCACGACGTGCGGGAAGCCTTTACCCTCGGTGATCGGGTGGCCCTGATGGACGCCGGGCGCATCGTTCAGCTTGGTTCGCCCGATAGCCTGCGCGATCACCCTGCCACTGAATTTGTGCGCGAATACATGGACAGTTAACCGAGAAAAACATGCTCACCTTTATCCGCGAGAACGCGGGCAAGCTGCTTGAACAAACCCTGACGCATATCGGGCTGACGTTCGGGTCACTGCTGCTGGCCCTGCTGATTGGCCTGCCGCTGGGCATCGTGATTGCCAAACGACGAACCACCTCAAGGGCCGTGCTGGGGGTGGCGGGCGTGCTGCAAACGATACCAAGCATTGCGCTGCTGGGCTTTCTGATTCCCCTGCTGGGCATTGGAGCCGGACCAGCCCTGATGGCCCTCTTTTTATACGCCCTGCTACCCATTATCCGAAACACCTACGTGGGCATTACCGAGGTGAACCCCACGCTGACCGAGGCCGCACGGGGTATGGGTATGACCGATGGCCAGGTGCTGCGCCGGATCGAATTGCCCCTGGCGCTGCCGGTTATCTTCGCCGGCATACGCACGGCCACGGTAATTAACGTGGGGGTAGCCACCCTGGCGGCCTACGTTGCGGCGGGCGGGCTGGGCGAGTTTATTTTTGGCGGTATTGCGCTCAACAACACCAACATGATGCTGGCGGGGGCTATTCCGGCCGCGCTCCTGGCCGTGGGGTTCGACTGGGCTCTGGCGCGGCTTCAGGTGGTAAAGTGGGGACAGTTGCGGAGCCGGACTAGTCTCTGGCTTTTGTTGCTTCCGTTGCTGTCGTCGGCCTATTTACTACCCAGGGCCGGCCAAACGCGGCTACTGGCGGGGTTTGCCCACGAGTTTGTGGGGCGGGCCGACGGGTATCCGGGGTTACAGAAGACGTATGGCCTCAGCATCTCCAACCGGCTACTCGACCAAAGCCTGATGTATGAAGCGATACGGACCGGGAAAGTCGACGTGATTAGCGGCTACTCGACCGACGGGCGCATCAAAGCCTTTGACCTGGTGGTGCTCAATGACGACCGGCACGCCTTTCCGCCTTATGCGGCCGCTCCCGTTGTTCGGCAGGCCACGCTGAGCCAATACCCCGAACTCGGCCCCACCCTCGACCGGCTGGCAGGTCAGCTGACCGATTCGATCATGACCGACCTGAACTACCGCGCCGACTACCTGCATCAACTGCCCGAGCAGGTAGCGCGGGAGTTTCTGAGCCGCACCGGCTTGCTGCGTACCCCCACGGGGCCGCGACGGGGGCGAGTGGTGATGGGGTCGAAGGTGTTTACAGAACAGTATATCCTGGCCGAAATCTATCGGCAACTGATCGAAGGGCATACCTCGCTGGAGGTGGTGTCGAAAACAGGGTTCGGCGGCACGCAACTTTGCTTCGATGCCCTGCGTACCGGTGCTATCGACTTCTACCCCGAATATACCGGCACGGGTTTACTGGTCATTCTGCAACCAACGCCCGCTGCCCTCGACTCACTGGCGGGCCGACCCGATGCGGTATACGCCTATGTTGGTCGTGAATTTAGTCGTCGGTACGGATTAAGCTGGGGAAAGCCGCTCGGATTCAATAATGCGTACTGCCTGATGATGCGCCGCCCTCAGGCCCACTCGCTGGGCATAAATTCAATTTCTTTGTTGACGACATATATAGCCCAACCGTAGACGCAGCTATATCCTGATTTTCGTTAACGCTCAGTTTTACCTCAATAATTGGATTTATCTACGATTTCAGGCCGATTTTTAGCCAAAACCTAACCTTCGCCTCCACTTAAATGAGCTATCTTTGATGTACTTATTATCTCCAACTTAGAAATATCAGTATGAATTGGTTATTTACGCGCTATTATCTGGCTTTGTGGGTAACGATTGTGATTAGTTTGGCGACCAGTGCTTTAGCCCAGGCCCAAAGCATTATCGTAAATTCAACTATATCGCCTTCTACCAGCCTTTGTTCCAGCTCAACGGTCTCGCTTGCCTTCTCAACCACCGGGACGTTCGGAACTACCAATACGTTCTCACTCCAACTGTCGGACGGAAGCGGCTCATTTGCTACTCCGGTTGGTGTAGGCACTTTATCCGCTTCCCCAAACAGCCCTTCGTCGTTTACTATCTCAGGCAGTGTGGGTACGGTGAGCTATGGCACCGGTTATCGTTTCCGGGTCGTCTCGAGCCAGCCGACAGCGACCAGCAATCAGACCAGCACGGTTACCATTGGCACTGCCGCACCGACCGTAAAAAACACTTACGCCTTTTGTCAGAATTCTGGCTCGCAGCCGATAACAGCCACAGGTACTGGTACGATCGAATGGTATACCAGCAGTGCGGTTAGCGCTTCGGTAGTCGCCACGGGCAGCACCTACAACGTGCCCACCAACGCGTCGGCCACCTACTATGTAACGCAAACGATAAACGGCTGCAAAAGCGAGAAAGCGTCTGTGGCCGTATCGGTTAACACGGTCACTACGGCCCCAACCGTAACAATACCACCAGCGTATTGTCCGGGGCAGGGGCCAGCGGTACTGACGGCAACAGCCACCGGTACGGGGGTAGCCAGTACAATCAAATGGGTATCGTCGGGCGGTACGCAAACCGGGGCTACCATTCCGGCTCCGCAAACTTCCGGAACCTATACGTATACCGTCAGCCAGTATGATAGTGGCGGTTGTGGCGGAAGCGCTACCACCATCGCATCGGTAACGGTCAATGCAGCCCCCTCTACCGCGCCAGTGCTCAACGTACCACCGCCGTACTGCGCCGATGCCGTTTCAGGCTCACTCACAGCGACGCTGTCGGGCGGGGCTACGTCGCTGAAATGGTACAACCTGAGCAACAACACCACGGCAACGACCTCGTCTATCCCTGTCCCCGGCATCACCACCCAATACCAGGTAAGCCAGTTCACAGGTGGTTGTGAAGGCCCGCGCAGTGCGGTGTTCACCGTTACGGTCAACCCCAAACCGGCCGACCCCAGCCTGACCAGTAGCGGCCCGTTTTGCCAGAATTCGGGCACCAACGCCACCCAGACCATCACGGCCAGCAGCCAGGCGGTCGAGTGGTATTCGTCAGCTACTTCTACCTCGGCCATCGCAACGGGCAACAGCTTCCAGATCTCGACCGCAGGGGGAAACGTACCGGTGTATCTCAGGCAGGTCGTCAACGGCTGTGCCAGCAACCTGATCTCGGCAACCATCACCGTTAACCCCACTCCTAACGCGGCGCCCCAGTTCACGGCTCCCGCTCCCTACTGCGCCGATGCGGTTCCTGGTCCACTCACGGCGACGCTATCGGGCGGGGCTACGTCGCTGAGATGGTACAACCTGACTACCGGAGCCACGGCAACGACCTCGTCTATTCCCGCCCCCGGCACCACCACCCAATACCAGGTGAGCCAGTTCACAGGTGGTTGTGAAGGCCCGCGCAGTGCAGTGTTCACCGTTACGGTCAACCCCAAACCGGCCGACCCCAGCCTGACCAGCAGCGGCCCGTTTTGCCAGAATTCGGGTACCAACGCCACCCAGACCATCACGGCCAGCAGCCAGGCGGTCGAGTGGTATTCGTCAGCTACTTCTACCTCGGTCATCGCAACGGGCAACAGCTTCCAGATCTCGACCGCCGGGGGTAACGTACCGGTGTATTTCAGGCAGGTCGTCAACGGCTGTGCCAGCAACCTGATCTCGGCAACCATCAACATCAATCCTACACCCGGCACTCCGCCACAATTTACCGCTCCTCCTACCTACTGCTCAAACACCCCGCCCGGCAGCTTATCGGTAACCCTTACCAATGGTGCTACGTCTGCCCGCTGGTATGTAGTAGGCGGTGGGTCAACCGGTGGCACCGCCATTCCGGCCCCGACAACCACCACTCAGTACCAGGTCAGCCAGTCTATTGGCGGTTGTGAAGGCCCGAAAAGTGCGGTGTTTACCGTAACGGTAACCCCAAAACCGGCCAACCCGTCGGCGGGTATCACGGGGCCTTTCTGCCAGAATTCGGGCACCAACAATGTGCAGCCAATTACCGCTACCGGCACGGGTACCATTGAATGGTTCAACAGCCCGTCATCGGCCGTGGTTGCTACAGGCAACAGTTATACAGTCTCGACAGCAGTAGCCTCGCCCCAAACCGTTTATTACCAGCAGGTAGTCAATGGATGCCCCAGCGACCGGCTAGCCATGACAGTGACGATTACCCCGATTCCGCCCATCCCTACCTTTACGCAGCCTAAAGATTATTGCGCCGACGAATCTGCCAGCCCTTTAACCGCCACTGGCAGTGGGCTACTCTGGTACCCTTCGCCAACGGGGGGAACAGGCACCGGTCAGGCTCCTACGCCTGGCACAACGGCTACCAACGTAGGTACCCCGCAACTATTCTACGTCTCACAGACTGTCAACGGTTGTGAAAGCGGTCGGCAAACCATCAGCGTGACGGTGAAACGCAAGCCTGCGCCGCCTACAACGACCAGCAGCCTGGCTTTTTGTCAAAACACCGCTCCGGTCTCCCTGTCAGCCCAGGGTGAGAGCGGTGCCTCGCTGATTTGGGTAACCAATGGTGCCGAATCGGCAACGGTTCCGTCTATTCTCAACACAGTAGTCGGCACCTATACGTATCAGGTGTTACAGGTTGTTAATGGTTGCCGGAGTAACGCTGCTTTGGTCACGGTCGCGGTGAAACCCACGCCAGTTCCACCAACCGTTACGCCCTTTTCACTTTGCGTCGGTCGGGAAATTCGTTCACCTGATGTCGCTGGCACTGAGTTACGCTATTACAGCGCCAGCGACCAGTTTCTGGGTACTACGGCTCCTGTGCTGTCTACAGCTCAATCTACGACATTTACGTACAAAGTATCGCAAACAGTCAACGGCTGCGAAGGCCCCAAAACAACGTATAGCGTACCCGTGAACCCCGTTCCGGGTACTCCGGCGTTTACGCAGCCTAAAGAGTACTGCGCCGACGAACCCGCCACAGCCCTGGTAGCCTCAGGCCAGGGGTTGCTGTGGTATGGCAGCCAAACGGGTGGAACAGGCACCAGCCAGGCCCCAACCCCCAGTACAGCCGCCGCTAGTGTAGGCTCGGGACAGACATTCTACGTGACCCAGACCACAAACGGTTGCGAAAGCCTCCGGCAGGCCATCAGCGTGACGGTCAAGCGCAAACCAGCGCTGCCCATCACCCCAAGCAACCCCGAATTCTGCCAGAATTCACCTACGCCGACCCTTACGGCCACGGGCGAAACGGGGGCGTCGCTTATCTGGATTGTCAATGGCGCTGAACGGTCAGCCGCACCCTTCACAGCCAACCAACGCGGTAGGTTCGTTTCCCTATCAGGTATTACAGGAACTCAACGGCTGCCGCAGCGATCAGGTTACCGTAACCGTGCGGGTAAAGACAACCCCAGGGTTAGCCAGCCATCACACCCTTTCAGCTCTGCCAGTCGGCTCCCGGACGTGCGCTTGAAGCGACTGGTACCGGCCTGAAATACTACGATGCCAACAACAGTCTGATTGGCACCACCGCACCCGTGGTAAACACCGATACCCCCCGCACAGCGACGTACAGAGTATCGCAGTCGCTTGAGGGCTGCGAAGGGCCTAAAATTGATTATTCAATTGTGGTTGTGCCAAAACCAGCGCCGCCCGCTACGCAGCGGTAAACTATTGCGTTGAAAACAGCAGTAATCCGGATCAGCCAAAGCAAACGGCGCAGCCATTGGCAGCTCAGGGCGAGAGTCTACGGTGGTTTGCAGCCGATGGGAATGCCTATCCCGCTGGATTTATCCCTACTCCGGGCATCGACAGGGCCTACACGGCTGATTTCCGCGTCACCCAGACCGTCAATAGCTGCGTAAGCGATCAGGCGTTGTTGCGCGTAACGGTGCAGGCTACGCCAACGCCAATCGTTTCGTCATCGCTGGTAACCTTTTGCCGCAACGGTGTATCGAGACCCCTGGAAGCAACCGGCACCAACCTCCGCTGGATTGACCCCAATGGGGTAGTAACCGACCAGACGCCCACCCCACCTACCAGTAACGCCACCAAAGGTGGTGAGGCCTACCAGGTGTATTCGATCGGTCCTACTGGCTGCGTAAGTCCGCGCAATACCATCCGGCTGGTTATCAACAGCAATCCAACGCTGGGGCTGCTGGGCTCAACAACCGTCAACTACGGCCAGTCAACCTCGCTCAGTTTGCGGTTTACCAGCTCACCACCCTACGCCTATACGCTTTCCGACGGCACCTCGGGTGTGGCCAATGACACCATCTCGTCGGTGACGGTGAAACCGCTGCAAACCACTATCTACCAGGTAGCCAGTGTATCGAACGTCTGCGGAAATGGCTTGCCGGGCAACCCCGCCACGGCTACCGTTTTTGTCAATATACCCCTCCTCACCACACAGGCGTTTGCGGGCGGAACTATCTGCGCAGGTACTGGTTTTGCGGTCACTTATACCGCCTCAGGTGTTTTTTTGCCCGGCAACGCCTTCAAGGTGCAGGTAGCAGATACGACGTCGAAAGTTTACGTTGATGTGTCGCCGGCCAGTCTGGGCAATACCCTCACCGCCACTATACCGGCCACGCTGAAAGGCGGCGTTTATTTCGTGCGGGTGCTGGCCACCAACGCAGGTACTGAATTACCGGGCCAACGCAGCCCAACCCTGCTGACTGTCCGCGGGCTACCCGGTGCTGTGCTAAGCGGAACGCAGAACACCTACGAAGGTATTCCGGCCAGCCTGAGTCTTGCGTTGTCGGGCGACGGGCCGTGGACCATCAGCTACGCTTTCACCACAGGCGGCAGCCAACCCGCAACCAGTACCTTCGAGACCAGCGCCAACCCGCACATCCTCTCGGTACAGCCCCCTAAAACGGCAACGTACTACCTGACTGCCGTGAGCAATACCTGTGGCACCGGACCCGTATCGGGTACCGCCGTTGTCTCGGTGCTTCCCGTACTGGCCGTCGAAAATCCGCTGCTGAATACCGTTTCGCTTTACCCGGTGCCAACGAACAACCTGCTGACGGTAGCGCTCGACCTGCCCCTGACCGCGCAGGAACCGGCTCAGTTAACGTTGCGCAATTTGAGTGGCCTGCCCGTGCTGAATCGGCAAACAGATGCCCGCCAAACGGTGCTGGATCTCAGTCAACAGCCCGCCGGCCTGTATCTACTGAATATCCAGGTTGGTGAACACCGAACGGTTCAGCGAATTATGAAGCTCTAGCGCTGACAGGCAGTGACTAAAACAGGCGAAGCAGATTTCTGCTTCGCCGTTTTTGTTACTGTTAGATCACACTGTAGTTATGAGAAAAGATTAGTTGAAATATTTCAGTTATATTAATGAAAATTTTCTGCATCTATGGCTGCCTTTCCTGAATCCTATTCGGCTTCCGGTTGGGGATTCTCCACCAAAGACCTAGTCCTACAGGCCCGGCGCAAATTACCCCGTGCTCAAGTCGATCACGTAGCGAACACTGGCTGGCCTGACGAAAAGGAGATGGCACGCATATTGGGTGTCACCGAACGGAACCTCTATAATCAGCATCAGGGTGACCTTTCAGTACCCCTGTCGGAACGACTTTTACTCCTGGAGAAACTCTTTAACCATGGACTAGCCGTTTTTGATGGGCATCAGTCTGCCTTCTACGAGTGGCTTGTACCCCATTAGCCGAACTGGCTACCCCCGAACTGGGCTTTACCACCCCACCCACGCCCTATATGCCTAAGCCTATGACCGAGATGGGAACAAAACAAAACCCGCCTGATTTATCAGTGGCGGCGGCGGCCCGCCGGGAACGCCTGGCACAACGCCCGGTGTCGGTGGCCGACAAACCGGCTTACCCCACCCCACTTTCCTTATTGGATACCATCACAGGCTATAAATTGGTAAACAACGTTTTCATCCGCATTGAAGCTGGCGTTTTCAGTTAAGCGGAATGAAGGTATACCGTATTCTCAAAGAGCCTTACTGGCATGATCCGCTTTCAGTAGTTGGGGCCGAACGAACAGGCGGCCGATGGAATCCACCTGGTCAGGGCATACTATACACAGCGAGCACACCAGAATTGGCTCTTTTGGAAACGCTGGTTCATTTTCCGAAGGTGATCTATGATCAATTACCCAGTTTACGCGTTTTCACTCTGGTGGTACCCGATGGCGAGGTTCGCTGGATTTATCCTGGAAGTTCTTACCTGATGAATGGGCTGAACCAACTGCCTTGCCGTTGACTCAACTAATTTTTAGAGAGTGGTTAGAAAGCCCGCTGGATATGGGGTTAGGCGTACCTTCTGCGGTGATCGACATTTCATACAATGTACTGCTTACACCCCAGGCATTCACTTTATTCATCAATCAGTGTAGTCAGTGAGCAGGATTTGATAATAGACCGTCGCTTGTGGAGTACACCTAACCCCTGAAGGGCCTGCTTCCCGCCAATTATCGAAACAGGCCGAGCGCATCTCCGACTCGTTACTATTAATGAGTAACGAGTCGGAGATGCGCTCGGCCTGTATGGGTATGCCCTGTATACGCTAGTTCACTACCCGCATGGCGTGTACCCCGCGTGTAACGCTAATGCGGCCCGGCTGTTTGGTCAGGCTGGGCTGGTCGCCTTTCGTAACTTTAAAGAACTCGATACCCCCGGTGCGAAGGCCGTAGTCGAGGTACTCCGATACCCCAACGGCCAGGTTATCGCCCGTTTTGTCGAACTCAACAGCCTGCGGCATAATGCCCTCGATCGTTGCCTTACCCGCCGCCGCCAGTTTGCCGTCTTTTAGGCTGTAAAGGGCTACCTCACTTTTACCAGCCGCCGCATTGGTAAACGGCATATACGACTGGCCCGAACTCACAACAGCCACCGTCGATCCATCTGGGCTAATGGCCACTGCTTCTGGGCTTTCGCCGGTAGCAATCTGCGACACAATTTTAGGGTCGGCCGGGGTATCTTCTGTACTGAACTGCATAACGAATACTTCGCCGGCACCAGTGCCACCCGCGCCCGGCGCCTTTTTACTGTCGGTAATGACAAATAATTGCCATTGGCCGTGAATTTACCACCGCCAAGCTGGCTACCTACTTTCAGGGGTTTACCATGAGCAATGACATACGGGCGCTTCGTCTTATCGTCAATCGCGTATTTCATCAGACCAACCTCGCCGTTTGCCGTCGTATACGCCACAAACTGCCCACCCGGATGGAACGCAACATCGGTAATGGCTACCCCCGGAACCGGCGAACCAGCCGTCAGTAAACGGGTGGGTTTACCCGCCGGGTCAATTTCAACCAGCTTTATTTCTTTCCCGGCTTCCCCGGTGGCGACCACCATGGTGTTGCCTGTCGGGGCCAGGGTCAGGGCCGACAGCGTGGCACTGGCTCCCGTTGGGAATTTATACTTCACCGCAGGCTTTTGCGGGTTGCTCAAATCCAGGATGAACATGGTGTTCGTAGCCGGAAAATCAGTCACCCCCTTAATGGTGCTCAGGCTATCGCTGAGTGGTCCGCGCCCCTCAAGTACGAACCCGATGCGGCCGCTGTTATTTACGGCCAGTGCTTTGTCCGTCAGCGTCATCGAGTTCGATAGGTTCACTGTCCCCATACTCTGACCAGAGCGGTTCAGGGGAAAACTGATGTAGGTGAGTTGGTCACGGCTGCCGGGGGTGGTGTACCGGTTACCATCAACCAGGGCTGAAGCCGACAGGTCGGCGTCGGAGATGGCAACCAGTGCCCGTGCGTTAAATTGGATGGGTGTCTGGGCAAAAACGCTGCCTGTAGTGATGCCCCCCAGCATCAGCCACGCAGCCAGAAAACTTACTTTTTTCATGTAAAATTGGCAAAAATCGCTGTTTAGGTGAACGACAAAGATACCCGTAGGGATCAAATTTGCTAACGATTTCGGCCTATCTTCTAGTCTATAAACCAGCTTGGCAAACGAGCCTGAATCCAACCCCGTGCACACTATCTATCCGAACCGTCGGATCAGCAGACAGTCGTTTGCGGAGTCGCGAAATAAATACGTCCAGACTGCGGCCCATAAAGTAATCGTCGTCTCCCCAGATAGCCCGAAGGAGTTCATCGCGCCGAACCACTGTGTTGGAACGGGCCAGCAAAAAAGCCAGCACGTCGGCCTCTCGTTGCGTCAGTGTGTCTGCCTTCCCCGAGCGACTTAGCGTTAGATTTCCCAAATCGAACAGGTAGGTGCCTACGGCAAGATGCTGTGGTGCCAAGCGTACCTGACTTGCCGGTAGCGCAGTGGCTCGGCTTCGCTTCAGAAACACATCAATTTTAAGGAGCAGTTCATCGATACTGAACGGCTTGGTCAGGTAGTCGTCGGCGCCAAGACGAAGGCCCGTCAGGCGGTCGGCGCGATCAGCCCGGGCGCTCAGGAACAGGATGGGTATATCGGGGTTGGCAGCGCGAATTTGCCGGGCTAGCGTGAAGCCGTCGGTTTGGGGGAGCATCACATCGAGCAGACAGAGGTCGAACGGTTCGGCCTGAAAAGCAGCCCAGCCCTCGGTTCCGGTGGCGCAATGCTGTACAGCAAAGCGGGCCGCTCGAGGTTGTCGCGGGTAACGAAACTCAGGTTAATGTCGTCTTCGACGTATAAGATCGGGCGCGGCTTGCCAAGGTCGTAAGCGTGTTATCAGGATCAACTGCTGAACGTGAATGTACTACCCTGCCCCGGTACACTGTTCAGGCGAATACGCCAGCCGTGAGCACGAGCCACCTGCCGAACATAGTACAATCCTAGTCCAAAGCCTTTCACATCGTGAACATCACCAGTAGGAACGCGGTAAAACTGCCGAAAAACGGCCCGATGGTACGTTTTGGGAATACCAATGCCATTATCGGCCACCGACCAAACCAGCCGGTGGTTCTGCATTCGTGTGCTCAGCACAACGCAGGGCGTATCAGTACAGTACCTCCGAGCATTATCGATCAGGTTAGTCAGCAGGGTTTCAAGGGCATACTGGTCGGCAAGCAACAGGGCAGGACCAGGTTGAAGATCAAGTTTCAACGGTGGTGTGTACTGGCCGGCCAATGTGGTCATTACGTTGTTCAGGTCAACCTGCGCACGTACCTGAGCAATCCCTGTCTGCTGACGGCGGGCTAGTTGCAGCACATTCTGCACCTGCTGCTGCAAGCGCCGACTCTCTTCGGCTACGATCCGGGCGTATTGACGCAGACGCTCAGGTTGCTGGCCAATGTCGGGCTGTTGCAATACACCCGCCGCAATGCGTAGCGTGGATACGGGCGTTTGTAGTTCGTGGGTGATGTTATTGATAAAATCACGCTGGATTTCGGTTAATCGTCGTTGCCGCAGCACCACCCAAAGTGTGTAACCGAAGAGCAGCACCACCAGCCCCACCGCCACCGACGAGGCGATCCAGCCGTCGAGCTGCCCAGCCGCCACACCTGCCTGGCCCGGAAAGCGAATTTCGAAATAGTAGGTATAACCCTGAATTTTGGGTAGCGTTTGCTTCCGGCTTACGCGTGTGGTGGGTATACCGGTGTTAGTCTCCTGCGAACTGACATACGCACCATATACCATCTGCTCACTTTCACAATTGTATATACCGTACTCGAAATCGGTTAACAGACGGTGCCGCCGGAAGGCATTCTGTAAGTAGTGTTCCAGTAAAACGGGGTCAATTGGCGCGTCGGTGCGGACAACGAAATAATCGGGCGAGAGTTGGGTGACAGCCAGCCGCGTCTGCCGAAACTTATTCAGGCGGGCTACTTCATCGGCCACTTCCTGTAAGGCCACAAAGGCCGTTTGCCGAAACTGCCGTTCGCCCAACGCGTAAGCCCGCCGCAGCCAGATCGCCTGCACCGTGAGAATACCCACGATGGCAATCACCGACAGCACAACGAGAAGCCGAATAAGCGAACGGGACACGGGTTAACGAGTTCTTAATTTATACCCCTAAATGTACGCCTTTCGCTTATTCGTTCTTTCGCTCATTCCCCCTCGACATCCGCTTTAACATTTCATTAACAACTGATAACCAACCATTAACAGAATGCGCTGGAAGCATCCTCTACTTTTGATGCAGTAACCAGCCGGAGAGTCCGGTTTGGCACGTAATCATCTCTTAATCAAGTTCCATGAAAACATTAACACTTTTAGCATCAGCCCTTCTCGTTGCTGGTACCGTGTTCGCCCACACACTGGCGGCCCTATTTGGCTGGGCCACGACCACACACGATTTTGGCAAAATCAGACAAGGTAAACCGGTGACCGTTTCGTACTCATTTACCAACAAAGGGGAAGCACCCCTACTGGTCACCTATGCCAAAGGATCGTGCGGCTGCACCGGCGTTGAATGGCCAAAAGAAGCTGTGCTGCCCGGCGCAACGGGACAGATAAAGGCGACCTTCAACGCGGCAAGTCCGGGGGCGTTCAACAAATCAGTTTACGTGGAGTCAAACGCCGAGGGCGGTCCCGTTACGCTGGCTTTCAAAGGCGAAGTAGTATCTCAAAGCAGCACGACAACCGGACGGTAACGCGGCATCAAACCTACAAGGCCCGGGCGGAAGATCAGGCCTTGTAGGCATCATTTTATGGAAAGGCTAGCTCTGCTTCATCTACGCTAAAAAAACGTATGAACATCCTAAGCAAACCCCTTCCCCTGGCACTCGCCGTGCTTTTGCTGGCAAGTTGCCAGCCTTATCATGAAATTCGTCAGGCACCTCGACCCGAACCTGTGTCTGCCAATACCCCGCCTCCACCACCACCGCTAGTTCTGGTAGTCGACGAGGTTGCTCCCCCGCCACCGCCCGCACCACCTGCCTTAGTTGAGAAATCTTCTCCGGGCGAACTGCCCCCGCCGCCACCACCAGTGCCTGCTCCACCCAGGGTACCGGATTGAGCCGTCAGCCGTGTTCATCAACACGGGTAGTTGGCGGCAATGCGGCCAACTACCCGTGTTGATGAACACGTTTCCTAGCACCAAACCCCGTTGCAAACTGTTTATACGCATATAGGTCCTTTTGCACCTATTTGCGCTCATGACTGCTTCATCTGCCGATTCCAACACTACGGTTCATTTAGCCTTTACGCTTACTCATCTCTGGCAAACTGCACAGAACACTGGTCACCCCGCTGCTCTGTGGCGATTACCCAACAAATCAGAGAAGCACCTGATCGTTCACCTTGGCGACGCCCTCACCGAGCAGCAGCCCATCGACCTCGACGAACGCCCCCCCGGCTTTGCCATTGGCCTTTTCGATGCCCCCGCCGACGATTTTGCCCGTGCTTTTTATCTTCAGGCCGACCGCCACGTTGTGCTTGACGACGATAACCAGTTGATCTACCGGCCAACTGCCGATACCGCCGATACCCATGCCTTTGACGAAGCCACATACCTGACTGCCCAACAGGCGAATGACTCAACTGCTTCTATTTCGTTTACGGAGCAACCCAACCCCAATGCCCAGGCCGCTTTTGAAGCGACCGTAGCCCAGGCCATAGAAGCCATGCGGGCTGGCCGATTCTGGAAGGTAGTTCTGTCGCGCACAAAAACCATCGAATTCAGCCATGCCCCCGACGTCGTTACCCTGTTCGACCGGCTATGCGCGGCCTATCCTTCTGCCTTTGTTTCGGCCGTTTGGCTTCCGGAGTGCACCGGTGGCCGCCCCGCTCAGGTCTGGCTTTCGGCCACCCCCGAACGGCTGGCAAGCATGGATGCCGAAGGTACATTCAGGACAGTGGCCCTGGCCGGTACGCAGTCGGCCTATACGCCAGGGCAGCATGAAGCGCACGGCCGATGCACTCTGGTCGCAAAAAGAGATTGAAGAACAGGCGCTGGTAAGCCGCTACATTATTGGCTGTTTCAAGAAAATCCGGCTTCGCGAGTACCTAGAAGAAGGGCCCAAAACAGCCCAGGCGGGTAACCTGATGCACCTGTGTACGCAGTACACGGTGGACACAAAGGCGGTGAATTTCCCGCAGCTAGGCACCGTGATGCTGCGTTTGTTGCACCCCACATCGGCCGTATGTGGTATGCCCCGCCCCGAAGCGCTGGACTTTATACAAACCCACGAACAACACGACCGGGGGTTCTACGCAGGCTTTGTGGGGCCGGTCAACATCGATATGGCCAGCCAGTTGTTCGTCCATATCCGCTGTCTGTCGCTGGAAGGCCAAACCGCCACCCTCTACGCAGGGGCAGGTCTTACCGAAGATTCTGACCCAAAAAAAGAGTGGCTGGAAACCGAAATGAAATGCCAGACGCTGCTGCGCGGCATGCAGGGGTAGGTAAGGCCAGCGCCTATAGCACAAACCACACGGTGGAAATACCGTTATCTTTACTAATGATAAATGCACCGGACATGAGCGCAGCACCACAAACGCCAACTCGGCTTTCGTCATCTCGTAAGATACCAGCTTCCCTGATTTACGAAGAGATCAATGGCGTGGCTTACTATTACCGCGGATACCGGGCTGTAGTATCGAAGCAAAAAAACAAGGAAGACATTATGGGTGCCAGTGCGTTACAATCAGCGGTTGTCTCACTGCTTATCCATATCCTGTATAAGTATCTCCCTTTCGACGATTACCTGATTGCTACCAACGAGCCGGGTTTGTATATGGGTCCGGGTAACAATCTGTCGAACGACATTGCCGTATACGACCAGGCCAGCCTGCCTGTTCCACTGGATGATAAATACTTCTCGGTCGCACCCAACGTGGTAATTGAGGTAGACGTAAAAATCGACTTACCCGCCAATCTGGGTGAAACTGAATACGTCTATGACAAGACCCAGAAAATGCTCGACTTCGGCGTAAAGAAAGTCATCTGGATATTGACCAAAACCCAGCGTACGCTCATCGCCGAACCCAATCAGCGCTGGATACTGACCGACTGGAACGACACCGTCGACATTCTCCCCGGCTGTAGCTTTGAACTAGGTGCCTTGCTGCGATCGAAAGGCGTGATATTGTAATTGAGTAGAACAGTCAGCTATTGGTCTCAATGCGACCAATAGCTGACTGTTCTATCACATTGGCATTACAAAGAGGATAACCAGGTCAGCTTCCTGTACCGAACGCGTTTCGGGATAGCGTCGTTACGGAGGCGTTTAGACAAGGTTATCTAATTTCCCCCTGATGTAGTTGCTCAACCGGGAAGATTAGATCCCAGTCATTGCCCCAGACCAGATTACCCATTTCTATAGCAAACGTCCTGAACAACTCCAGGTTAAGGTATTTGTTGTACTGAGGATGAGGGTTCGCTATCAGAAAAGGAGCAAAATCTACAACCTGCTCGGTAGCATCGTTAAAGCTGATGCGCACCTTATATTCACTCTCATACACGGCTTTTTCAACTCGAAGGTATTTTACAGTCTTCGGGTGATGCGCTCGGCTGAGAGTTCGGTTTTCAGTATGAAGAACGCTTGCCATTTCTCTGTAATTTCTTTGTAATAAGCTCGAACAAACTTCTCTGCCTCTCTACGCTTTTTGGCAGGTAGTGGCGGACCAGTAACCGACAGACGTTGCTTTACTTCAATCAACTCACTGTTCTCATAGATGAGTTCAAATATGGTCTCCGAACTCTCATACTTCGCATGAACATGGATGGGTAGATGTTCATTTGCGTAGAAATAAAAGATGATGCCGAAATACTCATAAAGTTTAGGCATACCTACGCCAGCTTCTTGTAGCGAATGCGCTTGGGCGTCGCATCGTTGCCGAGGCGTTTGCGGCGGTTTTCTTCGTATTCCGAGAAGTTACCTTCGAACCAGTACACCTGCGAGTCGCCTTCAAAGGCCAGGATGTGGGTGGCTACCCGATCGAGGAACCAGCGGTCGTGGCTAATGATCACGGCGCAGCCGGCAAAGTTTTCCAGGCCTTCTTCCAGCGCGCGTAGCGTATTTACATCCAGATCGTTGGTTGGCTCATCCAGCAGCAGCAGATTGGCCCCTTCTTTCAGCGTCATGGCCAGGTGAACGCGATTGCGCTCCCCACCCGACAACGTACCTACCTTCTTTTCCTGATCGGCCCCGGCGAAGTTGAACTGGCTCAATACGCGCGGGCGTTGACCTGTTTGCCACCCAGCATGATCAGTCGTTGCCGTCGGCGATGGTCTGGTACACAGTTTTGTCGGGGTCAAGGCCGTCATGCTCCTGATCGACATAGGCCACCTTCACCGTTTCGCCCACTTCAAAGGTACCGGCAGTCGGCTTTTACTTGTCCGGTGATGAGCTTGAACAGGGTGGTTTTACCCGCACCGTTCGGACCAATGATACCGACAATACCCGCCTGCGGAAGGTTGAAAGCGAGGTGTTCAAACAGCAGCTCGATCGCCAAATGCTTTGGCCACGTCCTGCTTCAATCACTTTATTACCCAGGCGTGGTCCGGGAGGGATGAAGATCTCCAGCTTATCTTTCGCGCTGTTGCGTCCTCATCGAGCATCTTTTCATAGGCGCCCAGACGCGCTTTCGATTTGGCCTGCCGGGCTTTGGGAGCCATCCGTACCCACTCCAGCTCGCGCTGCAGGGTCTTCTGCCGCTTCGATTCGGTTTTCTCTTCTTTGGCTAGACGCTGCTGTTTCTGGTCGAGCCACGAGCTGTAGTTTCCTTTCCAGGGTATGCCTTCGCCCCGATCAAGCTCCAGAATCCAGCCCGCTACGTTATCGAGGAAATAGCGATCGTGGGTCACGGCAATGACCGTGCCTTTGTATTGCTGCAGGTGCTCTTCCAGCCACAGCACCGACTCGGCATCAAGGTGGTTGGTCGGTTCGTCGAGCAGCAGTACGTCGGGCTCCTGAAGCAGCAGGCGGCACAGCGCCACGCGGCGTTTTTCGCCACCCGACAGGTTGGCAATCAGCGCATCAGAGGGGGGCGTGCGCAGGGCATCCATGGCCCGTTCCAGCCGGGTATCCAGTTCCCAGGCGTTGAAGTGATCGAGTTTCTCCTGCACATCGGCCTGCCGGGCACCCAGTTTTTCATAATCGGCATCGGGATCGCCAAAGGCTTCGTTGATCTGATCGAACTCTTTCAGCAGATCAACGATCTCCTGTACGCCTTCCTCCACCACTTCGCGAACGGTTTTGGTGGGGTCTAACTGGGGCTCCTGTTCGAGCATTCCGACCGAGTAACCGGGCGAAAAAACGACCTCTCCGTTGTAACTTTTATCGATCCCGGCGATGATACGTAAGAGGGTAGATTTACCGGAACCGTTGAGTCCCAGCACGCCAATCTTCGCGCCATAAAAGAAGGAAAGGTATATGTTCTTTAGGATTTGTCGGTTGGGGGGAATAATTTTACTTACACCCGCCATAGAAAAGATAATCGTTTCCTGGCTCATTTTTTGCCTATGTTTGTGGTTGGGCAAATATCGGTAATTAACGCTCGCAAGAACCCTTCAGTAAGGAAAAATGGAAAATGCTTCATTGGTAGACGAATACGGTTACGTCGAAGACGGAAAGGTATTTTTAAAGGGCTACCTCGACTATCCAGACCGCCAGATCGGCGAAGTGAAACGAACAGAGCAGGAAGCGCTCGATTATTTTAAGAACCGCTTTGTCATTGCCCAAAGCAAGGTTGCTCAATTGGAAGAGGAGGTCACTGAGGCCCAAAACAAAGGCTCTTACCTGACCAAACTGCTCCAACTTCGCCGCAAACTCATCAGCTTCGACGCGATCGGCGATTTCCCCCCGCTACTTGATCGCCTCGATCAACTCGAAGACATTTTATCGGGCCTGATTCACACCAATCAGTTAAAGAACCTGGAAATTAAACGGGCGCTGATTGGTGAGGCAGAGGTCATTGCGGGCAGCGACGACTGGAAACCCACGGCCGAAGCCCTTCAGGAGATCAAAACGAAGTGGATAAAAACCGGACCGGTCGATAAAAGTATCGAAGCTGAACTGGAAGATCAGTTCCAGGCGCTGCTCGACGATTTCTTCCAGCGTCGCCGCGAGTTCTTCAATGAACAGAACAAGGTGATTCAGGAACGCCTCGACCAGTATGAAGAGATGATCAAACTGGTTGAACGCGCCGTTCGCAACCCCGATCTGGATATCGTCTATCAGGAAGTGCGGCGGCTAAACAACGCCTGGAAAAACATTGGCGAGGTGCCTATCAAGAAAGGCGGTAAGCTGCATAAACGCTTCAAACGCACGGTGCAATACGTCTTCGAGAAGTATAACACCGCCAAGGGTATCGTCATTCAGAAACGGCTCGATCCGCGCATCGAGCAACAGATGAAAATGGCCGATGAGGTCGAATTGCTCTCGAAAGTACCCGACTCGCAAATCTTCAATTCGGCTAACCGGGCCAAAGAGTTGCTCAACGCCTGGAAAGAAATCAAGGTGCCGTTCAAGATGCAGGATAAAGCGGTGAACGAACGGTTCCGGGCTGCCTGCGACAAGATTTTTGAGCTTAGCTACCTGAGCCGTGTCCTGGATCGGAAATACCCCGCTTTCAGTCTAAAAAGTCAGGCCGAACAGTTACGGACCAAGATCAGGGAACTGGAATATCTGGTAAAACGTGAGAAAAATGACCTTCAGTTTTCGATGCAGGACATTGACAGCCTCGACCCGGAGAACCCCGAAGACAAGCAGATCCTGAATAAGATCAACACGCAGAAGCGTAAGATTGCCATGAAGGAAGTGATTCTGCGCGACTTTCACCGTGCGCTTGCAGCGGCGGAATAGGCAGGTACATAGCCATACGCCAGAAGAGCCGGTCGGGTAAGTTTTCGCAACTATCTAACCGGCTCTTCCTGTTATACGTACAGAGACTATTCTGAAGCCCGCCGGGCTTTTTAACCACGTACCGCTATGGAAACCGCTGATCTATCTGACTTCCGTGCCGCCATTGAGCCGCGTAAGTATGTTCGCCTCGAATACCTTACCGACCTCAACGAGTTCATCAAGACCGACGCAATGGTATTGGGCGTTAGCCACGAAAATGATTTTGAAACGCTCGACCTGGCCGACGGGCAGCATATCCCGCTCGACCGGGTCATCAGCATTGCCGGGCGGCTCTCGCCACACTATCCCGGCTACGCCAATTATTCATGCGATTGTTGAAAGAGGGTTCAAAGTTTAAAGTCCAAGCGGTCCGCCGCTGCGGGTCTAAAGTTGCGCTGCTGACTTGCGAAGCGACTTTGGACATTAGACCTTGAACTTTGAACCTTCTTCAATCGATTACGTCGAATCCACAGTAGGGAATCAGTACCGCAGGGATGCGAATGGTACCTTCGGGCGTCTGGTTATTTTCCAGTAAGGCGGCCAGAATGCGGGGCAAAGCCAGTGCCGATCCGTTCAGGGTATGCAATAGCGTAGGCTTATTCCCATCGAGTTTGGCGCGAAGCTTCAGGCGGTTGGCCTGAAAGGTTTCAAAGTTACTAACCGAGCTTACTTCCAGCCAACGCCCCTGCCCGGCCGACCACACCTCCATGTCGTAGGTCAAGGCCGACGTAAAGCCCATGTCGCCCCCGCAGAGGCGCAGCACCCGATAAGGCAGTTCCAGTTTTTGGAGCAGCCCCTGCACGTGCTGGCTCATTTCTTCGAGCACAGCATACGAGTTCTCGGGCTTTTCGATCCTGACAATCTCGACCTTATCGAACTGGTGCAGCCGGTTTAGCCCGCGTACGTGAGCGCCCCATGAACCCGCCTCGCGACGGAAACAGGGTGTGTAACCTACATGCCGGATAGGCAGATCAGCCTCGGCCACCATCACATCGCGGTACAAGTTCGTGATGGGCACCTCAGCCGTTGGAATCAGGTACAGCTTATCGGCTTCGGCATAATACATCTGCCCCTCTTTGTCGGGTAGCTGCCCGTACCGAATCCCGAATCTTCGTTGATTACGATGGGGGGCTGTACTTCAACGTACCCAGCGGCCAGCGCCTGATCGAGAAAGAAGTTGATCAGCGCCCGCTGTAGCCGCGCTGCCCGTCCTTTGTAGACCGGAAAGCCCGCGCCCGAAATTTTGTTGCCCAGATCGAAATCGATCATCGGGCTACCACCAGGGCCAAAGCGTTTGATCAATTCCCAATGCGGTTCGGCACCAGCATGTAGCGTCGGTTTATCACCCCATTCCAGCACCACCTCATTGTCATCGGCCGAGCGGCCTTCGGGTACGCTGCTGTGCGGAATATTAGGGACCGTCACCAGAATTGACCTGTACCTGCTGTTCTATGCCAGTCAACGCTTCACCCAGCTCTTTTGACCGGTCTTTCAGCGTGGCAGTTTCTGATTTGGCATGCTTCAGCGGCCTCTTTCTGACCGGTTTTCATCAATCTGCCCAATTTCTTTGGCAATCTGCATTCTTGCCGGGCCAGCGTGTCGATCCAGCTCTTTCTGCGTGTCGCGGCGTTGCTGATCAAGGGCCAGTAACTGGTCGATCACAGCATCAGCGCCGGTGAAATGACGTTTCTGCAAACCGGCCAGAACCAGGTCTTTATTCTCGCGGATAAAAGGAATTTGTAGCATTAGCTTAGTGGTGATCAGACGTTTTATCACGTCAATGAATTCTTCGGTTTGGGGTAGCAAGGGCAGCACATCGTCGGCAGTGAACTCGACAAACGCGCCGTAATCACTACTGTGACGGGCATCTGATAGCCGACTATATAACTTACTCCATTTGACATCAACCTTGTTTGTTTTAACAAAATGTAGATCAAACATAGCTTTAGCTCCTGCATGCGAGTTGATAGGAATTGTTGCATGAACCATCAAAGCAGAAATTGCCTGATAGACTGCGTAATAAAGTCGATTAACTACACTAAACCAGTCTTGATCATCAACTAAATTTCGGGACGTTTGCAGCAACGCATCGGCTCGTTCCAAGCGATAGTTTATCAACTCATTTCGAAAGCTCATTCATAGGCGATGCCCTTCTGTAACTACGTTTTGATACAAGTCCGTAACACTTAATCGCGCCCGTTCCTTTTGCGAGTAAACAACTGAGCTAATCACCTGACCTGCTTCGACCGATAGTTCTGTCAAATGATCACTGAATTGCCAACGCTTACCCTGACTTAGATCCATTGCGGCAAGAATAAGAAAGTCCCAGTCCGAATCAGGTCGGGCGTCGCCACGAGCGCGGGAGCCGAACAGCCACACCTCGGCCTGCGGGTCGACCTCCTGAACGGAGCGTTTCACAGCTTGCAGAAATTCAGCATCAGTCATGGGTCGGGCGATAGCTTTATCAACAAACCTATAAGGTCTTGAAGACCTTATAGGTTTAGACGTTTACAAATAAACTGTCATTCAGGGCGTTCAGTGCATTGGCTTTGTACTGCCCGTGCATGAGCAGCGAAATGTTATGCTCGGTGCCGCCATACGAAATCATGCGGATCGGAATGCCTTCAAGTGCTTTTAGCACCTGCAACGCAATGCCCGGCTGATCGGAACTGAAGTTGCCCACAATGCAGATAATGCGTCTGGTTATAGTCGGGCTCTTCCAGCTCACAAAACTGACTCAGTTCGGCCTGAATAGCGTCTAAATTATCGGTGTTATCAATCGTGACCGACACCGATACTTCCGAGGTGGCAATAAGATCGATGGGCGTTTTGAAGCGCTCGAAAATCTCGAAAATACGCCGTAAAAAGCCGTAGGCGTTCAGCATGCGGGTCGAGTGGATGTACAACGCCGTGATGTTATCCTTGGCCGCAATGGCTTTGAAAATCGGGCCGTCCTGCGCACTCGTACTTACCCGGTCGGTAATCAGCGTACCGGGGGCATCGGGTGCCATCGTGTTTTTCAGCCGTACGGGCACCCCCCGCATTTTGGCCGGCGTAATGGTGGACGGATGCAGAATTTTAGCCCCAAAATAAGCCAGCTCGGCCGCTTCGTCGAACGTCAGTTCCCGAATAGGAAACGTCTTCTTCACAATCCGTGGGTCATTGTTGTGCATGCCATCGATGTCGGTCCAGATCTGGATTTCATCGGCGCGGATAGCCCCACCGATCAGAGACGCCGTATAATCAGAACCACCCCGTTTGAGGTTATCAATTTCGCCCCGTGGGTTCCGGCAAATGAAGCCCTGCGTTACAATGATCTGTTTGTCGTTGTGAGGGGGCAGCATGTCGCGCAGGTTCTTCTCGATAACGGCCAGTTCGGGTTCGTTATCAGCGTCGATCCGCATGAATTCCAGTGCCGGAAGCAACACCGATGATACGCCTTCTTCGGTCAGGTAAGCGGCAAAGAGCTGGGTGCTCAGCAATTCCCCTTCGGCCACTAATTCTTTCTCCTGCTTTAGCGTGAAGGGTTTAATGCGCGTCAGGGAACGCAGGAATGAGAACTCATTGGCGATCACACGCTGCCCGGCGGCGAGTCCCTCAGACGTGTTGAATAACTCGCGCACAAAACTGTCGTAATGCGCTTTCAGGTGCTCGATCTTCTCGAAGGCTTCATCTTCAGCGTTGCCTTTCAGCGACTCACCAATAGATAACAGAGCGTTTGTTGTGCCCGACAAAGCCGAGAGCACAACTACCTTCCGGGTGTTGTCGGCCGTAATGAGTGTGCGAATCGAGTGCATCCGCTCGGGTTTCCCAACCGAGGTTCCGCCAAATTTCCAAACGTGCATGGAGGTAAAAATTTAGTATTCTGTCCTCTGTCTTCGGTCCTCTGTCTTCTGTTGCGTTGCTAAGGCACGTATTGCTGAAGTAGCAGCGCAACAGAAGACAGAAGACCGAAGACAGAATACAGTAAACTTATTGATTAATTGATTCTTTTAAACCCAGCATCTTAATGGCCGTTATGGCCGCTTCGTCGCCTTTGTTACCATGAATGCCGCCCGCCCGATCAAGCGCCTGCTGCTGATTGTTGGGGGTCAGCACCCCGAAGATGACCGGCTTACCGGTCTTGAGGCTAACATGGGTAAGGCCCTGCGACACCGCATGGTTGATATAATCGTTATGCTTTGTTTCGCCCTGAATAACACAGCCGATGCAAATTACCGCGTCAATGTCGGTCCGTTCGGCAAACCATTGTGCCGCCAGCGTCAGTTCGTAGCTGCCCGGAACGTTACCGCGCAGTACATTATCGGCGGTGGCACCGTATTGAAGTAAGGTGTCATAGGCTCCTTGAAACAGGGCCTCGGTCACCTCCGTGTTCCATTCGGCCACAACAAGGGCAAAACGCCGTCCACTGATATCAGGCAGGTTATCGACGGCAAAGACGCTAAGATTTTTATCGGCAGAAGACATAAAGGAGAGTTTAATGGTCGCTCCGGTGTAGCCCCCCGCCCTAAAGGGAGCCCGCTGGCGCATGAAGATTGCTTTTGCGTAGTTATTCATGCGCCAGCGGGCTCCCTTTAGGGCGGGGGGCGAGCCGACGCTAACTAAAAAAAGGGACGAACCCCATTACGGCTTCGTCCCTTTGTGTATTACGTACTACTACGTACCCAGTTGACTACTCGCCGCTTTGCGCTTCGAGCATGGATTTATATTTTTTGGCGGTTACAGCTTCGGCTGTTTCCGGATACTTGTCCAGAATCTGCTGATAGGCTTCAATGGCTTTATCATTGGCTTTCGCGTTTTCCTGCGCAATAGCCAGTTTCATCAGATAACCGGGCGTGAAGAATTTGTTTGGCTTGTAGTCAGCCGCTTTCTCGTAGTAGTCGGCTGCTTCGGCGTAGCTTTTCTTCTCTGAATAGGCATCACCAATCAAGGCATAGGCGCGGGCCTGCACCAGCAGATCCGACGAGCTGAAATCTTTCAGCTGCTCGATAGCCTGATCGTACTTACCTTCTTTCAAAAAAGCAGTACCGGCGTAGAAATGAGCCAGGTTACCGGCTTTCGTTCCGCTATAGTCATCGGCTACGGCCATCAGACCGGCTGTTGAGCCCTTGCCGTTCAAGGCTAGTTGCAGCGAATCCTGCTCAAATTTATAAACCGCGTTGAACAGCTTGTCCTGCCCTTCGAGGTTTTTCTCGCTCTGCATGTACTGGTAACCGAAGTAACCGGCCACCGCGAGTACCAGAGCGCCAATCACCCCAAAAATCAGGTTGCGGTTAGTTTCAAAAAAATCTTCGGCCCGTTCTAATCGGCCTGCCAGTGCGTCGGGATCTTCAAGAAACTCTAAACCCGCGTTCTTCTTGCTCATACAAATTGCAATTTGAGGGGCAAAAGTAGAAAAAATAGTCTAAAGTTTCAAGTGTCCAGAAGTGCAAAGTTTGAAGTGCGCTGCATATCAGGTTCATAGATAATTCGTTAACAGCGCTACTTGAAACTTGGACTTAGACATTGAACTTTAGCCCCTGCAACTCTACTCCATTAAAAATGGATAGTCCTTCTGTACATACACGTCTTTAAACGCTTCTTCAGCCGGTGGGTAGGGCGACTCTTCGGCAAATTTCACCGACTCATCTACCCTTGCCTTAATCTTCTGATCAATAGCGGCAAGTTCTTCTTCCGTGGCCAGGCCATTGCTCAGAATATGCTGCCGAACGTTTTCAATCGGGTCGCGCTGTTTGTATTGCTCCACCTCGTCTTTGCTGCGGTACTTCTGCGGGTCAGACATGGAGTGACCCCGGTACCGATACGTACGGAATTCCAGGAAAGTGGGGCCTTCACCGGCGCGGGCGCGTTCAGCAGCGCGGCTAACCGCCTCGTGAACGGCTTCGACTTCCATGGCATCCACTGGCTCAGCAGGCATGTCATACGCCTCACCGATGGTGTACAGCTCGGTTACGTTCGACGTCCGGGCTACCGACGTACCCATGGCATAGCCGTTGTTCTCGACCACAAAAATCACGGGCAGTTTCCAGAGCATGGCCATGTTGAACGCCTCGTGCAGCGCACCCTGACGAACGGCTCCGTCGCCGAAGAAACAGATGCAGAGGTTGCCTGTCTTGTTATACTTCTCGGCGAAAGCAATGCCTGCCCCCATCGGAATCTGCGCCCCAACGATACCATGTCCGCCAACGAAGTTGACCGACTTATCGAAGATGTGCATTGAGCCGCCTTTCCCTTTCGACGAGCCGGTTTGCTTGGCATACAACTCGGCCATAACGGCTTTGGGGTCAGCGCCAAGGGCAAGCGGGATGCCGTGGTCGCGATAGGCGGTGATCCACTTATCGTCGGGGGTCAGGGCCGAGTATGAACCCGACGAACAGGCTTCCTGCCCAATGTAGAGGTGGCAGAACCCTTTAATTTTTTGTTGCCCGTAGAGCTGACCTGCCTTTTCTTCAAACTTCCGCTGAAGTTGCATCGACTCGTACCAATACATATACCGCTCGTTGGGGTGCTGCGTTTTGGTCGGAGTTGCCTTTCCGTTGCTTTTGGTGGCGGGAGCCTTGTCTTTGACGGTTGCCATGTGTATCCTAAGTAGAGGGTAGATCGCCCTGTTATCTGGCGAACAAAGGGAACGTATCTTTGTTGCTGTTTCCGGGCAAAATGCTCGCAAAAGTACGCATAAATAGAATTAGTCGTAGGTCGGAAGAAGTCCTAAGTCTGGAAAGTCGCGCTACTTGTTTCGGCGCGTTCTCAGGCAGAGCGACTTTCCAGACTTAGGACTTCTTCCGACCTACGACTACCTCCCATGTATCTTGACAAACTAAGCCTGACCAATTTCAAAAACTATGAAGACGCCCTCTTTACGTTCAGCAGGCAGGTAAACGTGATCGTGGGGCCAAACGGCAGTGGTAAAACCAACCTCCTCGACGCTATTTACTTCCTGGCCCTCTCGAAAAGCGCCTTTCAATCGCTCGATGCCCTGAGCGTAACCCATAACGAAGATTACTTTATTCTCGACGGCACGTTCGTCAGCCACGACCGGCCCACGCAGATCACCATTAGCCTGCAACGGGGACAGCGTAAGGCTATTCTGTCCGATAAAAAACCCTACGAACGCGTCAGCGAACACATTGGCCGGTTTCCGGTGGTGCTCATGGCCCCTAACGATACCGATCTGGTGCGGGAACATAGCGAAGACCGCCGCCAGTTTGTCGATGGGGTGCTGGCCCAGCTCGACCCCGAATACCTACAGGATTACCTCCAGTACCAGCACGTACTGAAGCAGCGGAACAGCCTGCTGAAACTCTTTGCCGACCGGCGCAACGTGGACCATGACCTGCTCGACACCTACGACGAGCCGCTTCTGTACATAGGCCAGCGCATTCATGACCGGCGCAAACGGTTTATCGACGACCTGCTGCCCAGCGTGCAGGCGCATTATACCTACCTCAGCGATGGCCGCGAAGCCGTAACCGTTCTGTATGATTCGGACCTGGACAAAATGGGTTTCGACGATCTGTTTGTTCAGAATCGCAGCCGCGACGTGGCCATGCAACGCACCACGATGGGCGTTCACCGCGATGATTTCGATTTCCTGATCGACGGTATTTCACTAAACGCTTTGGCTCGCAGGGCCAGCAAAAAACGTTTGTCATTGCCCTCAAACTGGGTCAGTTCGATCAGCTTCAGCTTGAAAAGCAAACCCGACCCATTTTACTGCTCGACGACATTTTTGATAAGCTCGACGATGCCCGGATTGCCAAGCTGATTCAGCGGATCGATGAAGGTGCCTTTGGGCAGTTGTTCATCACCGATGCCCGCCCCGAACGCACCGAACACCTGCTGGCGTCGGTTCAGAGTGATGTTCGGTACTTCCGGATCGGGAAAGAATCCCGTTGACGGCCGCCCCAGTTAGTATTGATCGCGACTCTTCTGCTTTTATGGCTGCACTAAACCACCTGGTCGTGAAACGGTACATCTTGCTTTGCGGGCTTCTGGCCATGCAGTTCCTCACGTTTGCCCAGCAGCCATTCACAAAAGGTCCATTAAGGGTCTCAGACAGCAAGCGCTACCTGGTTCAGGCCGACGGTACGCCGTTTTTTTACCTGGGCGACACCGCCTGGGAGTTGTTTCACCGCCTGAACCGGGAGGAGGCCGATCGGTACCTCAAGCGCCGGGCCGAGCAGGGTTTCACCGTTGTTCAGGCCGTGGTGCTGGCCGAATTCGACGGGCTGAAAGAACCCAACCCGTATGGCGAAACACCCCTGCGCAACAATGACCCCACCCAGCCCAACGAAGCCTACTTCAGGCACGTCGATTACATCATTGACAAAGCCGCCGAAAACGGACTGGTTGTTGGGCTGCTGCCAACCTGGGGCGATAAGGTGTTTAAAGACAAATGGGGCAATGGCCCCGAAATTTTCAACCCGCAAAATGCCCGCACTTATGGCCGGTGGCTGGCCGAGCGCTACAAAAACCGGCCGAACATTATCTGGATTATGGGCGGCGACCGTAACCCGCGCGACGGCTCGGAGGATGTTGCCGTCTGGCGGGCCATGGCCGAGGGGGTCGAGGCGGGCGTTGGCGGGGCCGACAAGGCGCTGATGAGTTACCATCCCCAGCCAAATGGCATGAGCGGTGGGGCCATAAAGTGGTTCGCCAATGACAACTGGCTGGACTTCAATATGCACCAGAACGGCCACTGCCGCGACACGCCGGTATACGACCACATTACGGCCTCGTATAACCAGAAGCCCACCCGCCCCACCATGGATGCGGAACCCATTTACGAAGACCATCCCGTTTGTTTCAACGCCAAAGACCTGGGTACGTCCAACGCCTACGACGTTCGGAAATACGCCTACCTCGACCTGTTTGCCGGGGCGCATGGCCACACCTACGGTTGTCACGACATCTGGCAGATGTATAGCGCCAGCCGACCAGCCGTGAACGGACCGCATCTGTACTGGCCGGAAGCGCTGGAGCTACCCGCTGCCAACCAGATGACGTTTGTGCGCCGACTGATGGAGTCACGACCACTGCTGGAGCGCGTGCCCGACCAGTCGATGATCATCGAGAATAATTACCCGGCTGCCGAGCGGATTCAGGCGACGCGGGGAAAAGATTATGCGTTTGTGTATACCGCCGCTGGTAAGCCCTTTACCGTAAAGCTGGGTACGTTGTCGGGCAAGCAGCTGGCCGCGCATTGGCTCGATCCTCGTCAGGGTGAGGTAAAACCCGCAGGTACGTTTGCTAATCAGGGCCAGCAGTTGTTCACGCCGCCAACGAAGGGCTACGGACAAGACTGGGTGCTGGTGCTGGACGATATTGAAAAGCGCTATCCGGCCCCGGTGTCAGGCCGTTGATAATCTGCTTAGCGGTGAACGTATCCTTGGTGTAAACCCTGTTTAGCCATAAACCAGGGTTTACACTACTAGAACCTGGCTTGATAAAAGGCAATTTTACCCCCGATTAATGCAGCTCAGCCCGTAACCGATTCTTGCCCCGTTATGATCCGACTTTTCCTGTACAGTATTCTTTTTGGCGTACTCTCGGCTCATGCCGCACCAGTGCGAACATCAGACAATATTCACATCGATCAGTTCGGGTACCTGCCTTCCTCTGGCAAAGTGGCGGTGATCAGCAACCCCATCCAGGGTTTCAATATCAGTCAGACATTCACCCCTTCGATCGGGGCAAACCAGTATGAACTTCGTCGCTGGCAGGATGATGCCGTAGTTTTTCGCGGAACGCTTTCAGTTTGGAACAATGGCAGCACCGACGCTACCTCAGGTGACCGGGCCTGGTGGTTTGACTTCTCGTCTGTGCAGACGCCGGGCAGCTATTATGTGTATGATCTGGGGCAGCAGGTTGGCTCGTACCGATTCGAGATTCATGCAGCTGTGTACAATACCTTACTCCGCACAGCCGTCCGGATGTTTTACTATAACCGCTGCAATTTTGAGAAGAAAGCACAGCATGCCGGTGCCAACTGGGCCGATGGTGCCTCGTTTGTCGGTCCGGCGCAGGACCTCGCTGCCCGTTCTATCCGCGACCGGAGCAACGCCGCCACCGCCCGCGACTTATCGGGCGGCTGGTGGGATGCCGGTGACTACAACAAATACACCACCTTTTGCACCAAGCCCGTACACCAGTTACTCGACGCGTACGAGCAGAAACCAGCTATCTGGACAGACGACCTGAACCTGCCCGAAAGCGGAAATGGCATCCCTGATCTACTCGATGAAGTGAAATGGGAACTCGACTGGCTGCGGAAAATGCAGAACACCGACGGCTCGGCCATTATCAAAATGGGCTTAGTGGCCAATGCCCCCGGCGCCAGCCTGCCACCCAGCACCGACACCCGCCCGCGCTACTATTATCCCGAAAAGTCGACAGCCGCTGCCATTGCCATTGCGGGTATGTTTGCCCACGCAGCGCTGGTATATGACAAAATTCCGGCCCTGAAAGCCTACGCTGCCGACCTCCGTCGTCTGGCCATACTGGGCTTCGACTGGTATGAGAATACGCCCGTAAAGAACACGAATATCGACGATGGAACGATCGAGGCAGGTGATGCTGACTGGGACGAAACCGAACAGAAGAAAGCCCGCGTCACGGCGGCCATTTACCTATATGCCCTGACCGGCGAGGTACGTTATCGGCAGGTTGTCGATGATAACTTCCGCGTTCTGGGCGTGTTGGGCTGGTGGGGGCCTTACGAGACAATACACGGCGATGCTCTCCTTTACTACACACAGTTACCGGGTGCGACACCGACGACGGTGCAGGCCATTGTTAGCCGCAAAGTAAGCGATGGTCAGCGGCTCGACCTCTATCGGCCAACCCTTCAGGCTGACCCATACCGTGCCTACATGCCCCAGGAGCAGTACCATTGGGGGAGCAACCAGATCAGGGCCGACCTGGCCAATAGTAGCTTCGATCTGATTCACTATAAACTTGACCCTGCTGCCAATCAGGTTTACCGGCAACGGGCCGAAGATCTACTCCATGCGTTGCACGGCGTGAATCCGCTGAACCTCGTTTATCTGACGAACATGCGCCCGTTCGGGGCCGAAAAATCAGCTACGCGTATCTATCATTCCTGGTTTGGCGACAAAACCGACTGGGCCGAAGCGGAAACATCGGCGAAAGGCGGGCCACCTCCGGGTTACCTGCCGGGGGGTCCAAACAAAAGCTACCAACCCGGTCAGGGAACCTGCGTATTGACGCCGCCCTGCAATCAGCCGGTGCAGAAGAGTTACCGCGACTGGAACACCACCTGGCCCGATGCGAGCTGGGCCGTGACCGAGCCCGCTATTTACTATCAATCGGCCTATGTGAAGGCCCTGTCGCGTTTGGTTGATTCACCCACGAATTATGAACTACCCCGCGACCAGGTTGTCGTCATTACCGCTACCGAACCGGCTGCCAACGAGTTGTTCGCGCTATTTCCAAATCCGACCAGCGGCTATCTGACCGTGCTGTTTACAACCGACCAACCGGGCAACTGTGTATTCACCGTCAGCGATGTATTGGGCCGACCAATCAGTCAGCTTCAGCATAGAAGTGTGGCAGGAAGCAACCGGGTGCAACTGGGTGTGCAGCAAGTACCAGCGGGAACGTACCTGGTTCGCTGCCAGATTGGCCAGCAGGAGGTAGTCAGAAAGATAACTGTGCTGTAAGAGCAGCCATCTGAACGACTGGCTAAGCCAGCGGCATCTGCTTCCGGTACTGAGCTGGTGATGTGCCAATTGTTCGCCGAAACAGCTTCATGAAATACGTCAGGTTATTGAACCCACACTCGACGCTGATATCGGCCAGGCAGCGATTGGTGGTTCGCAATAGAGTAGATGCCAGGGAGATACGCTGCTGATTGATATAATCGACCGGGGTTAGGCCAAACGTCTGCTTGAAGGTGCGGTAGAAGTTCGGCTCACTCATGCAGGCCTGGTCGGCCAATTCTTTGATGTGCAGATGACGGTTCAGGTGTTTGTTGATGTACTGCGCCACATAAGCCAGCCGATTTACGCTGGCCGACGCCGTTTCGGGGGCCAGTAGCAGCGTTCGCGCCTGCGTTTGCATCAGCCGAACCACCAACTCCTGCAAAACGAAATTGGCGAATACTTCTTTGGCTTTATTGTCTTCGGTGAAAATAGAGATCAGGCGGGCAATGAGCTGGTGAATCGGCCCGTCGTTGGTCAGAAAGAAATTACGCTGGCCAAACTGCCAGCCCTGCGCATTGTCGATGAGCGGTGCCTGGTCGTTGAGCAGATCGGTTACCTGCTTCACCTTATCGGGCGCAATGGCCAGCGCCAGACACTGCGTCGGGTTGTTCTTTTGGGCCTCCGGGAAATCGATGCGCATGGTTTCGTTGCCGGGGACAATCACCGATTCGCCCGGTAAGAAAGCAAAGGACGGGGTTCCGGGCAGGTGCATCACCTTTTTACCCCGGATCATGCTGGCCAGTATAGGCGTGTTGAATGTCAGTTCAATCTTCTCAGCGATGTGCTGCGTTTCATAAATAGTCAACTCGGCGGTGTCGATGGTATAGGCTGTTCTGTTTTCAACCTCCTGCTCCAGCCGCCGGGAGTGTAAATGGCGTGAAATATCGAGCGGAGCTACTGGTTTACTTTTCATTGGTAGCTGTTTAGTGGGCTTTTCGGCTCTCGGACTAGTGGCCTGAAATATAAGCGTTTACAGGTAGGTTAACACCACTGTTAGTCTATTTTTCACCGGTGACGCAGTACAGTAACTCGTAAACGAACGCAATGGAGTTGTGATTTTCGGCCTATCCGAATTTTTATAGAATTGTCTGCACTCTCAGTAGGCTCGTTCTCACCCCAGCGAGGTAGCATCAGCTATTTTTGTTACAAAATAGTCAATTAGTATAGGTTTATCTCGATATATTACCAGCCGATACAAAAGGTAAATGGGTACTGCCGCTGCGTATGCTTCGTCGGCGAAACCGATCGTGACGTCACGGCTGTTGGTGCCAACGCATTGATGGTAAAAAGAAACGTAAAAGTGGGTATGCGGTTCCGGCGTATTGCTTTTTCGGCAACGGTTACTCGCTCGCTTCACGTGGGTGAATGTCCCTACTAACTGGTCCTGTCTGGTTACGGTGACACAACTACGTAAAACCGACCTATTGATAATCAACCGACAAACCTTTTCTGCTTAATGACAACTGACCAACTCCGGGCGATTCAGGCGCCGATCAAACAACGATATCAGCAACAGCCAGAAGCGGCAATGGTCATTCTGAGGGCCGAGGGAACGTTAGGCGATAAAGTTTCCTGCAACGTGGCAACCGGTAAAGCACTGGTTGAGGCGGGGCTGCACCCGGCTACCGGCGGCACGGGTCAGCTGGCCTGCTCTGGCGACATGCTGCTGGAAGCCCTGGTGGCCTGCGCGGGCGTCACGCTGAAAGCCGTGGCTACAGCCATTGGCGTAACCATCAACTACGGACTGGTGAGGGCCGAAGGTGATCTGGATTTCCGGGGTACCCTGGGTGTTGCGAAGGATGCACCCGGTTGGTTTCCAGGCCATTCGTTTAGTGTTCGAACTCGATTCTGACGCCAGCCCCGAACAGATCGAGTCGCTGATAAAGCTAACAAAGCGCTACTGCGTTATCTACCAGACCCTACAGCATTCCCCCGCACTGGACCTTTCGGTCGACATGCTGGCCACTTCCTGACGGAGCCGCCTCGCCGTTGATCCCGTACAGTCTGTACCCAGTGAAAGATTACTTCTTTTTTGTTCACCCTTCTCCCTTATTCTATGGTTTCGCTCATGGTTATGTATCCCAAAACCGCCGACAGTCAGTTCGACATGGCGTATTACCTGGACAAGCACACGCCGCTTGTCCAGGAACGCCTGGCCTCAATGGGTCTGGTTGGGGTTGATATGCGTGAAGGGCTGGCCGGTGGCGCGCCCGGTTCGCCACCCCAATACGCCATGATTACCAATCTGACCTTCAACACGATGGAGGAATTACAGGCCGGTCTGGCTACCCATGGGGCCGAACTCCTGGGCGACATTCCCAACTTCACCGATGTAGCGCCAATGACCCAGGTTTGTCAGGTACGCTGATAAAAACCAGGGGTAGCTCACGCCAACGGGCGTTGGTGGAAATCAGGCACGTGTAGGCTGCGCCGATAAGTGAAGCCTACACGTACCGGGTCCAGGTTACATCGGGGTGCTGCGCTTTGTAGCGGCCATACCAGGCGCAGAGGGGGTAGAGAGCTACGACCAGGGCCAGCCAAATGGCGTACACAACCGGCAAGGTTACCCCCGCCCCTGCCGGACGGCCAAAGCTCATTATCCCGATGGTCATGTCGCCCATGGAATAGCCCTGGATCAGAAACATAACGATCATCGCTCCTTTTACCAGATACCAGTGAATGAGGTAATAGAACAACGGCACTTTTCCGTAAACCGCCAGCCGTTGAGAAAGCCAGTTGTTGGCCCCGTCGAACAGCGCAAGCAGCACAAACATGACGCCCAGGGTAAGGGCCGCATACAGCAGTGAAGGCGGGTATTTGCTGACATTCAGGAACGACAGCACCGTAAACAACTCACTCTTCTGCACCGACCAGGGGGCCGGATCGCCGTAACTATTCAGGAATCGCAGGGTCAGGAATAGCAGCAATGCGCCCAGCCCAAATCGGAGCAACCGGGTCTTTCGTTCAGCAACGGGGCGGGTAAACAACGGGCCGCAGCCGTAACCCAGCAGCATGATACCAAACCACGGAATGATTGGGTAGCCAACGAGCAGCGCAAAGTTGGGGCTCAGCGGGAAGAAATCGGTTCTGACGAATACCGACCAGCCCAGCCGCGCCGCCAGGTCGGTAAACGGTGGCAGAAACAGCAACAGGTCATGCAGGAACACAATGGCCAGCCCCACCATGAGCAGGGTACGTGCCTGAAACCGGATCAGCCACGACAGCAGCACCAACCCGCAGCCAATCACGAAAATCACCTGCAACATCATCGACCGAAACTGAATGTCGGTCCAGAAGGCGAAGTTGATGACCGTTACTTCGAGCAGGATCAGCACCAGCCCCCTTTTCAGCAGGAACCGACTTCGATCGGCCAACCGGTCGGCCCGTAGGTCACCGTCTTTGCGAATGGACAGGTAGACCGATGTTCCCGCCAGAAACACGAAAGTGGGAGCGCACAGATGCGTAACCAGCCGCGTCAGGAAAATGGGCGCGGTTGTCGTTGCCAGATTGGTGGGGTCCTGGGTCAGGGCAGGGATATGGAGCAGATCACGCAGGTGGTCCAGCGCCATAATCACCATTACCAGCCCACGAACTGTATCAATGGTAGAAATTCGCTTCATAATACCATACCGGATTTAGGCAGGCAACATACGCAAATTCCGGGTCAACACCCCACCGTCGATACGCCCTCGCCGGGAACGTTGGGCTGATGCGGCACATCCATTGCCTTTGCCACGAAGAAACGAGATAGCGGCCGCGGTCAGGATCAGACCGGTCAGAACCCAGTATACAGTCCGCATGCCGGTGAGCTGCGCCATGGCACTTCCCGGATCGACATGGTTCGCCTGGGCGTACTGGTTTCGGGTACTGTACCAGACCGCCGCCGACAGGGCAATACCCACCACCAGCCCCATATTTCGCATAAAGGCCACAATGCTGCTGGCAATACCCCGCTGTTCTACCGGGGCGGCATTCAGGGCGCTGCTGCTGTTGGGCGACTGGAATAGAGCGAACCCGAAACTGATTAGCGAGCTGCGCCAGACTACGTCGTGCCAGCTCCAGTCGACCTGTAGAAACGAATAGGAGAAATAACCCAGGGCCGATATAATCAGACCCGTACTCGCCAGCCAGCGCGTGCTGACCCGGCTCGACAGGTACCCGCCAATGGGAGCCACAATGCTCAGCGTGAGCGGCCCCGACAGCAGGACGAGCCCAGCCATTTGTGGCGAAAAGCCAAGCAATTGTTGCAGGAAAAACG
The DNA here is from genome assembly GCA_963750355.1 of uncultured Cytophagales bacterium. Taxonomy (GTDB): domain Bacteria; phylum Bacteroidota; class Bacteroidia; order Cytophagales; family Spirosomataceae; genus Fibrella. The sequence goes on from CAVVQL010000016.1 coordinate 92,895, forward strand.
GGATAATGAACAGGTTACCTCCCGCCGCCACGAAGCCCAGCCAGGCCGCCACAATGGCCGATGTGTAGGGCCGAATTTTAAACAGGCTGAGTTGCAGCATGGGAGTCGGCGTACGGCCTTCCCAGTAAAAAAACAGCCCCAACAGCACAAAACCCGTACTCAGCAGACCCAGTACCATCGGATGCCGCCAGCCATACTCGGCTTCGGGCCCAACATCCAGGCCAGTCAGCAGCGTGGTTACGCCCACCAGAAACAGCCCCGCCCCTACCAGATCGAACGGTTGACGAGGGCGTTTCGGACTTTTGGGCAGCACCACCGAAGCCCGCCAGATGGCGATTAGCCCGATGGGTACGTTCACAAAAAAAATGCTCGACCAGCCGAATTTACCCAGCAGCAGACCACCCACAACCGGACCCGTACTGGACCCGGCGGCGACAACCGCACCCATCAGCCCCAGGGCCTGTCCGCGTTCCTGCGGGGTAAAGGTGTCGGAAATAATGGCGGGGCCAATGGCAAAAACCATCGCTGCGCCCAGCCCCTGCACCACGCGGAAGGCAATCAGCGAGGTAATATTCCACGATAGCCCACACAACAGCGACCCCAGCACGAAGATGATGAATCCCGTGATGTACATGGGCCGCCGCCCCAGCCAGTCAGACAGCTTACCCATGATGAGCAGCGTACTCGTCGTGGTGAGCAGGTAGCTGAGCACCACCCATTCCACGCTGTCGCCGGCGTTCAGTTCGCGGCGAAGGGTTGGCAGGGCAATGTTGACAATGCTGCTGTCGAGCGTCGCCATGAAGGTGCCAAAGGCCAGCGTGGCCAGCACCAGCCATTTGTTGGGCGTTGCCGGTGGAGAGAGGGTTGCGTTGGATACCACAGAACGATTGGATAAAGTCATTGTCGTAACCGCCCCATCCGCCTCGTTGTTCGGCTCGTTAGCATCGGGTGCCTATTCGCAGGATAATGTAAACAACGGTCAATGTACCACACGGCCTTAACGAGGCATTTAACCGATGTTGTGTCCCTACGGGACGTAGACATTTTCCGACATTCGTTTGCTACCGATGTTATGTCCCTACGGGACGTCTTATCACGGGCCAATCGTCCCGTAGGGACATAACATCGGTAGGAAAGACAAACGCCACCACCGTCCTACGTCCCGTAGGGACACAACATCGGTTAAATGAAGCCCCGTCAACTATGACATCACTTACTGGATTGCCACGAAAGATGCTTTCTCAAAAACAATCCCTTCATTCACCTACAATTACTCCCACCGACATGCCAAACACCTATACTCAAATTCACCTGCAACTTGTGTTTGCCGTCAAACACCGCGCCGCCGTCATCTCGCCCGCCTGGAAAGACAACTTATACGCGTACATGACGGGCATTATCCAGCAACACGACCATAAACTGCTTATCATCAACGGAATGCCCGACCATATACACGTGTTGATCGGTATGCGACCGACACAGTCGCTGTCTGAACTAATGCGGCACCTGAAGCAGGATTCGTCGAAATGGATTAACGATAAACGCCTGACGGGAAGCCACTTTGCCTGGCAGGAAGGCTACGGCGCCTCGTACGGCAAGAGTCAGCTACCCGATGTGATTAGTTATATTGAAAAGCAGGAAGAACATCACCGCACCCGAACTTTCCTTGACGAATACCGCCGCTTTCTGGACCTCTTCGGGATCGATTACGACGAGAAATACCTTTTTAAGCCACTGGAATAATACACGGTGACAACCTCCTTTTACCTTTGCCTAACCCGGAACGTACCTGCCCGACCGGTAAACAACCCTCAGCTTATGACAACGACCAATATTCAGCCCCTGCTCGATCTGCTCACGGAAACGCCCGACTGGAACGCGCTGCTGACCCAGACCACCAGCATGTTCGACTGCACCACCGGCACCCTCCATCGCCTTGATCCTGAAACGGGCCTGTTGACCCTGGTTGCCTACACGGGAATGCCGGCATTTCTATTGCCCAAAATCAGTCAGATTCCCGTTGGCAAGGGCATGGCGGGGATTGCCGCCGAACGCCGCGAGGCTGTTCAGCTCTGCAACCTGCAAACCGACGAATCGGGGGTGGCCCGCCCCGCCGCCCGCGACACCAAAGTGGAAGGGTCGGTTGCCCTGCCCCTGCTGCTCAACGGCGAACTTCACGGCACACTGGGCATTGCTAAACCCGTTCCCTACGATTTCACCGACGAGGAAGTAGCCGCCCTCATGCAACTGGGCGAAGCCATCAGCCGGGTATTGTAGCAACCAGTTAGGCCGTATCTCGGAGATACGGTCTAACTAAAGCGCCGCTGCAGCTATTTGCGCTGGTGGAGTTGCTCAAAATCGTATGATTGCCAGGTGGGCAGACCTATGCCGGGTCGTTCAAGCAGAAACCGACCTGTCTTGGTGTCAATGATAATGGTTCGGCTATCCTTGGCAACATAAGCCTGAAACCGGCGGGTGTCTTCTCCGGGCTGCGGTTGCGCTGCTGCCATCGGTTGACTGGCGGGTTTGTTAGCCATCAACAGCACAGCCCCCATCGTGAGAACGCCAAAGCAAAAGGATTTCAAATCAATCGTAATCGTTTTCATAGCCGAAATAGATTATATGTTTCCGTTAAGACAACGTACCCAGCCAGGTGTTTAACTTCGTTCTATGATTTATCTCGACAATAACGCCACCACCCGCCTCGACCCCCGCGTTCTGGAGACGATGATGCCGTTCCTGACCGATAACTTCGCCAACGCGGCCAGTACGCACCCGTTTGGCGTAGTGGCCAGCGAAGCGGTGAAAACGGCACGGCAGCAGGTGGCCGATTTGTTGCACTGCGACCCCCATGAACTTGTCTTTACCTCTGGCGCAACCGAGGCCATTAACCTGGCCATAAAAGGCGTGGCCGGGCCGCGTTCGGCCGAAATAGCTGACACTACTAAACGGCACATTATCACCGTTCAGACTGAGCATAAGGCGGTGCTCGACGTATGCCATTACCTGGAAACACGCGGCTATGAGGTAACGTACCTACCTGTTCAACGCGACGGGCTGCTTGATTTGGCCGAGTTGAAAGCGGCGCTTCGTCCCGATACACTATTGGTTGCTGTAATGTGGGTAAATAACGAAACGGGCGTCATTCAGCCCATCGCCGACATTGCCAAGCTAGCCCACGAAGCGGGTGCCCTCTTCATGACCGACGCCACACAGGCCGTGGGTAAGCTGCCCATCGATGTGGACGCGGCCCAAATTGACCTGCTGACGTTCTCGGCCCACAAGTTTTACGGCCCTAAAGGCGTAGGTGGCTTGTATGTAAGGCAGCATAGCCTTGCGGGAGCCCCAGCCCGAAAAGTAAAGCTGGAAGCCATCCTGCACGGCGGTGGTCATGAGCGCGGGCTCCGCAGCGGCACCCTGAACGTACCCGGCATTGTCGGTATGGGCAAAGCCGCCGAAGTAGCCCGACAGCAAATGTCAACAGACAGGGCACGTATAGGTGCGCTACGCGATCAACTCGAAACTGCCCTGCTCACCATTTCCGGTACATCAGTAAACGGTAACCGTAACGACGGACCGCAGGCGCATCGCCTGTATAACACGACGAATATCCAGTTCGAGAACTGCGATTCCGACGCGCTCATCATGGGCCTGGAAGGTATTGCGGTCTCCAACGGCTCGGCCTGCACCGCCGCCAGCATCGACCCCTCGCATGTGTTGCTGGCAATGGGCCTCAACGAACAGGAAGCGTTCTCCTGCCTTCGCCTCAGCCTCGGCCGCTTCAACACCGAAACCGA
>CAVVQL010000017.1:0-137812 GCA_963750355.1 uncultured Cytophagales bacterium
AATACACCGAGCAGGCCCACTACACCGACGATGGTTTCCATGACGGTCCAGGTACGTAGGGTATCGTTGATGCTGAGGTTGAAATACTCTTTGAACAGCCAGAAACCGGCATCGTTGATGTGCGACAGCATCAGGCTTCCCGCCCCAATGGCCAGCACCATCAGCTCAGGTTGACACCCGTCTGGTTTTGCAACAGGGGTAGCATAATACCGGCGGTGGTCAGTCCCGCAATGGTGGCCGAGCCTACGCAAACGCGGATGAGCGCCGCCATAACCCAGCCCAGCACCAGCGGCGGCATGTGCAGACCGGCGAGTTGCTGACCAATGTAAACGCTGGTGCCGGAGTCGTTGAAAATCTGTTTCAGCGCCCCCGCCCCGGCAATGACCAACAAAATGGGCGATGCCGCTTTGATGGCCTCTTCCAGATGCTTCATGGCTTTTTTCATGGGTACGTTCCGGCGTAACATCAGCGCATAAACGGCTACCAGCACCGATATCAACATGCCCATATACGGTTCGCCGAGCAACGTCAGCACTTTTCCACCCAGGGACTGATCAAGGCCGTGGGTTTTAAGGTAACCCCGCAGCGGGCCAAACACAGTGAGCATGATAACGGGCAGCAGGGCCACGAAAAAGCTGATGCCGACGCCGGGTAAGTCTGTGTTGGGCACGTCATTCGGATCGAACACCTCACGATCTGGTTTAGGGTTGAACCGGCCCAGTGTTTTGCCAAAGATGGGACCGGCCAGTATAATGGCTGGAATGGCCACTATGATGCCATAGAACAGGGTTTTACCCAGATCGGCCCCCAATTGCCCGACTAAGGCGGCAGGCGAAGGGTGCGGCGGCAGGTAACCGTGAGCCACCGACAGGGCCGACAGCATGGGAATGGCCACGGTCAGCATGGGTAATTGGGTCGAGGCGGCTATGGTGAAAATGAGCGGCACCACAATGATGAAACCGGCATTGTAGAACAGCGGAATGCCGATGATGAAGCCGGCCAGGGCCATTCCCCAGCGGATGTTCTTCACGCCAAACAGATCGACGAGTATATTGGTAATCCGGCGGGCAGCGCCGCTCTCGGCCACAACACGGCCCAGCATGGCACCGAAGCCAATGATCAGCACCAGTTCGCCCAGGGTGTTACCAATACCCGTTTGAATGGACTTGCCCACGGCGCTGACGTCCATGCCCGCCGCCAGCCCAATACTGATGGCGACAAGGATAAACGCAATGAAGGTGTCGAGGTGGAAATAGGCAATAAGGAGTATCAGCGCCAGAATGCCGGCGATGGTGAGAAGAAGGGGCATAAGGAGGCGACGGTTTAGGAGGCCTCAAGATAGGCAGCTTTCCTATATGACCGGCTGTTAATGGCAAGCAATACGCTCACAACAACAGATTCAGTAACCAGGCAACCATGTCATTCAGGGGTTTATTCAGGTCGAAAGGCACCACCCGAAGGCGCAGACTGGCGTCATACCCAAACAGGTGCAGCGGTTCTGTAAACTGCTCATGAGCGGGGTAAATAAGGACTATTTCGCTGGCACCGTACTTTTTACCGTAGGCGTACAACTGATACAAATCGGCCTGATCGATGCCGTAGTGGCCGGTATGGTCGTTGGCATCCAACGTTTTCCACTTGGTATCCAGCACAATGGTCTGGCCGTTATGGCGTACCAACAGGTCGGGGCGGAGCTTGAACCGGGGGGTTCCGTTATGGTCGTCGATGAGCCAGGCCGACGATTGCTGGATCTCCACCTCGACCCCGGCCCGACGAAACCCGGCCGCTACGTACTGTTCAAACACGCGCTCCATCGGGAAAAGCAGGCAGTGCGCCACATTTGGCCCGGCGCACAGGCCCGGTCCCTGCCCGCGCAACAGCCAGTTTGCCCAGCGCAGGGCTGGTTCATAACGGCTCAACAGCCGGTTGCTGGTCTGGATGGCCCGCAGGTCGGCCAGCAGATTGTCTGGCTCGGAGACGTCGGCAAGGGTGGCCAGCAACTGCCGACAGCGGGTCTGGTTGCTGATTGTTCGGGTCCGTAGGGCAACAACCTGTAAGGCTTTTTTCAGCACGCGGTTAGCCGCAATGTTGGGCGTGTGGTCGTCGTAGGCCACCGCCAGCCGGTCGAGTCGGGGGTAAGGTTGCCGGATCTGGTCGGCCACCCGGAGTTTACCCCGTAAGATGGGCAGTGTATCGTGGTGGGTAACATAGTCCCGCGCCAGCCCGCGCCCCAGCGCCTGGGCTGCTTCGCGCAAAAAGGCGTTGATAAAGATCTCCCAGACAGGCAGACGCTGCGCGCCGAACTGGCCCGCATCGAGGTGGCGAAAGGCGAGTTCGGGCAAGTGCCGCAGCAGGGTTGGCAGGTGCCCCGCCCGTGGTTGTACCTCCAGCGAGAGGCCGTTGGTGAACGTCAATAACCCGACGTAGTTACGCCACAGCATGCGCTCACGACCCCGGAACAGGGTATACGTGAGCAGCGCGTCGGGCGTTGTGCTATCTGTTCGGGTAGCCAGTTGCTTTACGGCCTCAAAATCGCTATCGGGCAGCAACACGTCGTCGGCTGTCGATTGCCTATCGGGGTAGTCACTGGCCCGGTGCAGCGTACCGCGCTCTGACAGGATGTAGGTACGAGGCATGAAAGCAAGTTACGCCGAAACTACTTCACCCGGCCTACTTCAGGTTTCTCAGCCACTTCAGTACGGAAGGTCATTACGTATTGCCCGTTGGCCAGCAGGGTGAGCCGATCTTTCCCAATCCGGAACAGGCTGCTCTGGGTCAGGCCGGTCAGGTAGCTGTCTTCAAAGGGGCTGGTGCATTTTTTCGAGGTGGTGGAACGGATGAGAAACTGCACATGGTCGCCATCGGCCTGAATATCTCCTTTGATCTTGTTGCAGCCGGTGGTGCCAGTCAGGCTATTATCGGCCAGGTTGATGGTGAGCCTGGGCAGTTCATTGTTGGGAAATTGACCCGCCCGTACCCGCTGCCCATGCAGTGTTTCGAGGGTCCAGGTGCCGTTGAGCCGGTCGCTGCCTTTGATAAACGCGCCGTGCCCAACATAGCGGCGACCACCCGTTTCAACCCGTACGGTGTAGGCGTAGGTACGGCCCGTCAGGTTATCGCGCGAAATAACGGGTTCGATATACACTTTTACACCACCCGCTCGGCTCGAGTAGGCTCTTTTGCCGGATGAGGCAACCAGGCCACCTGCTTCAGTACGCACCGACCGGGGGCCAACGTCGAGCAACACACCGCTACCCGAACTGATGGGTTGCGGTTTGGGCATAGCCGCAATGAGTGTAGAGCCACTCGAAGGCTTGAAAATGATCTGTTTTGAAAAGTCAATGTCCATCTCCCAGTCGGCCGGCGTGATACCCGCCGCCACGAAATCGATGCCGAGTTGCCGCTTGCCGCGCCACATCTCTGACTCGGGCAATGGGGCCACCCGCAGTGCTGAACGAACACTGGCCGATTTATTACCCGTTGACGTGGGCTGAGCCGATCGCTGACAGCTGCTGAATGTTAGGGTCCATGCACTCAGCAGACCCCATAATACCGCTTGTTTCATACGCATTTCCTACAACGTTTACAGAGAGTACAGTAGTATAAGCAGAACGAGTAGCCAACTCGCATTGTTAATCGCCACTTAACAAACACATGATGAGTGAGCCAACCTTTTCGTCTATTTTGTGTGTTGTAACATGAGCCGCTTCACAGCATAAGCTGGAACAACGCGGTCTGGCGCATGAAAATTGGTATAGTCTGTTACCCCACCTTCGGGGGAAGTGGCGTAGTAGCCACCGAGTTAGGCAAGGCACTGGCAAAAAATGATCATCAGGTGCACTTCATCACGTACCAACAACCGCCCCGGCTCGACTTCTTCAACGAGAATGTCTTCTACCACGAGGTGAATATTCCGTCGTATCCGCTGTTTCAATACGCCCCCTACGAGTCGGCGCTGACAAGCGCGATGGTGAATGTGGTGCTCAACGAAAACGTGGACCTGCTGCATGTGCATTATGCCATTCCCCATGCGTCGGCGGCCTATATGGCCAAAATGGTGCTGAAAACCAGGGGGCGATACACCCCGGTGGTGACCACCCTGCACGGTACCGACGTGACGCTGGTGGGTAAGGATGCCTCCTACGAACCCGTGGTTACGTTCAGTATCAACGAATCAGACGGGGTAACGGCCGTATCGGAAAACCTGCGCGAAGAAACCTTTGCTCATTTCGACATCAAGCGCGAGATCGAGGTGATCCCGAACTTCATTGACCTCTCGCGGTTTCAGCGCCAGCAGAAAGACCATTTCAAAATGGCGATCTGCCCCAACGGCGAAAAACTGATCGTACACACCTCCAATTTTCGGCGCGTGAAACGAATCGACGATGCCGTAATGACGTTTTTTCATGTTCGGCAAACCATGCCCGTGAAGCTGTTGCTGGTCGGCGACGGCCCCGAACGCGCCCGGATTCAGGCCCTTTGCCGCGACCTGGGCATTATGGACGATGTTCGTTTTCTGGGTAAGCTCGATGCGGTGGAGGAAGTGCTGTCGGTGGCTGATCTGTTTCTGATGCCGTCAGAAAACGAGAGCTTTGGTCTGGCTGCGCTGGAGGCAATGGCCTGCCAGGTGCCCGTTATTTCGTCGAATGCCGGCGGGCTACCCGAACTGAACCTGCAGGGTGTGACCGGTTTTCTGAGCAATGTGGGCGACGTAGACGACATGGTGAAGAATGCCCTGTACGTGCTCAGCGATGACCACTTGCCTCAATTCAAGGCCAATGCCCTCGACCGGGCCAAACAATTTGAACTTTCGGCCATTCTTCCTATGTACGAGGCCCACTACGAACGGGTATTACAGGCGTCGATGAATCAGGTTCGGTTGCCCGTTATCAGTTAGTAGAAACCAATCAGACTTTTTACCAGCCTGGTAGCGCATCTGTTAACCGATCCTTGTTAATTGCTCCTATGAATCCAAACATACCTTCTTCGGATCGGAAACGTGTAGTGATTGTTGGTGCTGGTTTTGGCGGTCTTACGCTGGCCCGTGACCTGTCTCGCCGCAGTGAATTTCAGGTCGTGCTGGTCAATAAATACAATTACCACGAGTTTCAGCCGCTGTATTATCAGGTAGCCACGGCTGGTCTGGAAGCCAACTCGATCCTGTTTCCACTGCGGGCCGTGCTGGGCGATAAAGCCAACGTGCATATCCGCGTAACGGCCATGACCGGCCTTCGCCCCGCCGACAAAGCCATTGACACCGAGATTGGCCCGATCACCTACGATTTTCTGGTGCTGGCCATGGGAGCCGATACCAATTTCTTCGGACAGCAGGCGTTTATCGACCGGGCGTTGCCCATGAAGTCGGTGCAGGAAGCCATCGCCCTGCGCAATCGGCTGCTCCAAAACTTCGAGGAAGCACTCAGCGTAGAAACGGACGACGAGCTAACCGGCCTGATGGACGTGGTGGTGGTGGGTGGTGGCCCAACCGGGGTTGAGCTCTGCGGCACGCTGGCCGAACTGCGCAAGACCGTACTCCCCCGCGACTACCCGGAACTTGACTTCAAGGGCATGGACATTCACCTCATCGAGTCGGGGGGCGAACTGCTGGGGCCCATGTCGGTGCATGCGCAGCAACACGCGCTTGCTTACCTACAGGAACTGGGCGTTCACGTACGGCTCAATACCCGCGTTAAGGATTTCGACGGCCGCACGGTATCCATGAACGACGGCACCACCCTACGCACCAACAACCTGATCTGGGCGGCCGGCGTGCGGGCCAATACGCCCCTGGGTATACCAGCCGAAACCGTTGGGCGTGGCGGACGGCTCATTGTCAATCGGTTCAATCAGGTGCAGGGCTTCACCGATATTTTTGCCCTTGGTGATCTGGCGCTGATGGCCGAAGGCGACCAATGGCCCGATGGTCATCCGCAGGTGGCTCAACCGGCTATGCAACAGGGTAAACTGCTCTCGAAAAACCTGACACTACTCACGCGGGGTGGTCATCCTGTGCCGTTTACTTACCGCGACTACGGGTCAATGGCCACCATTGGGCGGGGTCTGGCCGTGGTCGATTTGTCATTCATCAAGTTTAGCGGTTTCTTCGCCTGGCTAACCTGGTTGTTCGTTCACCTCATGGCTATTCTGGGCGTAAGGAACCGTTTGGTTATTTTCATTAACTGGATGTGGAACTACCTGACTTACAACCAATCTTTACGGTTGATTATTAAACCTAAGTTACCAAAGGCACCATTGGATGTTCCCAAGGAACGATTAAACGATTCGGTGGAAGTTACAAAAACGCCAGCTATTTAGTCAATTTGGTTGACTGTTCGGAACATTGAAAAACCAAAATCGGTTATTTTTGCCGAACCCAACAACTCACACTTATGCAACTTGACGAATATAGAGCCATTCACAGCCGACCTAAAAACAACGGCAGTAAAAAGCTCTTCGACAATCCCGTACTAGAATACTTATCGCGTACCCACATTTCGGTGCCTATCACCATGTGGTTGGCCTTGTCGGCTTTTCTGGGCTGGTACGCGTTCACATACACCGCCATGAGCCCCGGCCGAATTGGTGGGTTATTTGCCACAGGCCTGTTCGTGTTTACCATTTTTGAGTACGTCCTGCACCGGTATCTCTATCATCTGGCTCCCACCACGCCACAGCGCGCCAAGATTCAGTACACATTCCACGGCGTGCACCACGAATACCCAAAAGACAAAAGTCGGCTTGCCATGCCTCCGGCGCTGGCTATCCTTGTGGCCGGTGCGTTTTTCACCCTGTTCTTTCTGCTGATGGGTGAAGCGGCCTATGCGTTCTTCCCCGGTTTTATGGTGGGCTACACGGGCTATCTCTCCGTACACTTTATTGTGCACGCTTACCCGCCGCCAAAGAATTTCTTTAAGCAACTCTGGATCAATCACAGCATTCACCACTACAAGAATCCCGAAAGTAACTACGGCGTGTCCTCACCCGTATGGGACTACATCTTCAACTCGTTCCAGCGGTAAGCCGTTTTAGCGAGTATGTAAAATCCCCGCCAGACTTGAGTCTGGCGGGGATTTTTGGTTGTTGGCCGATTAAGCGTCTTGCTAAGGCATGGCTTCGCTCACTAGACCCTGAGCCTGTCGGGGACCGCACCGGCGGACCGGCCTCGGCGAAGGGCCCACAGCGCCAAGCAATACACGCGCCACAATAAGTATCAGCAGACAGGGAATAGATGACGTAAGTAGATTCACCCAAACCCGTTACGGCTTCGCTCCGATTGCCGTTGGGTCAATACATCCTCCACAGTATGGCCAAAGGACCTACTTTCAGCCCACTATCATAAACAGCTTGTTATCAGGCTAAACAGAACACACATGAATCCGAACAAAGTGTTGTGGGAGAAAGGCGACTTCACCAGAATTGCCGAAACAATGCGGGAAAGCGGTTCGGCACTGGTTGCCAAACTAGGGATTACCGAGGGCATGCACGTGCTCGACCTCGGTTGTGGTGATGGAACCACCGCCATACCCGAAGCAAAACTCGGTGCTACCGTTCTAGGCGTTGATATAGCCCGGAACCTGGTTGAAGCAGGCAACCGGCGGGCAAAAGCCGAAGGCCTGGCAACGTGTATGTTTCAGGAAGGTGATGCCACCGATTTGCACGAACTGGCCAATCAATCGTTCGACCTTGTCGTAAGTATATTCGGAGCCATGTTCGCGCCAAAGCCAAATGAGGTGGCCAGGGAGATGGTTCGGGTGACCCGCCCCGGCGGACGAATCGTCATGGGAAACTGGATACCGGGCGACCCCACGCTGGTTGCACAAATGCTGAAGATCAGCGCAGCGTATACGCCGCCACCGCCGGAAGGATTCATAAGTCCCATGCTGTGGGGCGTCGAGAGCCATGTTATCGAGCGGTTTGAAGCGGCAGGCGTGGCAAAAGAGAACATTGCATTCAGTAAGGAGACGTTCACCTTCAACGCCCCGTATCCACCATCCGAATTTCTCGACAAGTTTAAAACCTACTACGGACCCACTATGAATGCCTTTGAAGCCGCCGAAAAGAGCGGAAAAGCGGTGGAGTTGCAGCAGGAACTGGACCAGTTGTTCAACTGCCAGAATCAAAGCACCGACAGGAACACTACATCGATACCGGCTGCCTTCTTACAGGTAACGGTGACGCGCTGACCCGCTGGCGGCATCAAACAGCCCGGATGTCGCCTACCACGTCACTAATCAGAATGTCGTGGGCGCAACGAAAATGGCCCAGCGGACAGGCTGGACGACCGTGCAGGTTGCAGGGACGGCACTCCAGCACGCCGCGTATCTCGGCAATTCGTGCATGATCGGCGAGCGGGCCAAAGCCAAAGGCTGGTACCGTAGAGCAGAAGACCGCCGTAGTAGGCGCGTTCATGGCCGAACAGAGGTGCATGGGGGCCGAGTCGTTGACGTAATTCATCCGGGCACCCTGCATCAGGGCCGCTGACTGCAACAGCGATAATTGCCCGGCCAGACTCATCACTTCATCACGCCCGGTGGCGGCCCTGATCTGCTCACAGGCATCGTCGTCGCCGGGGGCGCCCAGCAGGTATACCCGCCAGTCAGGGGGCAATTGCTCAATAACCCTGATCCAGCCTTCAGCGGGGTACTGTTTGGTAAACCAGACCGACGTAGGCGCAATACAGACATACGGGGTCTGCTGCCAGTGCGCCACAGCGGCATAGTCGCTGGCCGAAGGGTAGAGCCTGGGGCGCGGTTTGCCAGCGGCCGGCACATTCAGCGGCGTGAGCAGGTCATTGTTCCGCTCCACTTCGTGTTTGTTATCCCCAATCTGGTGCGGAATCCGGTAGGTAAACCAGCGGGAAAAGGGGTTTTTATCGAACCCAATGGTGGTTATCGCCCCCGAAAAAGCGGTTAGTAGCCCCGTAGCCCCAAAGCGCTGCAGGTTGATCACGGTGTTGTATGAGGTAGCGCGGATCTGACCCAGCAGTTGCCACAAACTTTGGTATTTCCCCGTTTTCTTTTCCCAGATAAGCAACTGGTTTAAGAACGGATGGTTGGCAAAAAGAGACTCGTTTCCCCGGCGCACCAGCAGGTCTATCCGGGCGGTAGGCCAGGCCCGGTGGAGGTCTTCGAGCAGGGCCGTTGCCAGGATAGCATCGCCAATGAAAGCAGTCTGAATAATGAGGAACCGGCCCGACATAGTTGGGGTTAATTAACGGCACAAAGTTGTGTTATTTTCGCTGAATTTACCTTTTGGAAGACTATCGCCTGCATACCCTGCCCAACGGCATCCGCATTGCCCATAAGCAGGTTCCACATACACAGATTGCTCACGTTGGTTTGATGCTCGACATTGGGAGCCGCGACGAACAGCCTCACCAGCAGGGATTAGCGCATTTCTGGGAGCACATGGCCTTCAAAGGCACCACCCGTCGGCAAGCTCACCATATCATCAACCGGCTGGAAAACGTTGGCGGTGAACTCAACGCTTACACAACCAAAGAAAAGATTTGTTTCCACGCGTCGGTGCTGGGGGTTCATGCCGAAAAAGCGATTGAACTCCTGGCCGATATTGCCTTTCATTCAACCTTCCCGGAGAAGCAGATTGAGCGGGAACGGGGTGTTATTCTGGAAGAGATGTCGATGTATTACGATTCGCCGGAAGATGCCATTCAGGACGATTTCGACCAGCTCGTGTTCCCCAGTCACCCGCTCGGCTACAACATTCTGGGCACGTCTGATACGGTCCGGTCCTTCACCAAAGAGTCGCTGGAAACGTTTATCCTCGAGAACCTGGATACCAGCCGAATCGTGTTTTCGTCGGTCAGCAACATGCCGTTCGAGAAAGTGGTGAAACTGGTTGAAAAGCACCTGCGCGACGTGCCTGAGAAACATACGGAGCGCAAACGCCAGGCACCTGTCAGCTACGCGCCTACCCATGAGCGCATGCCCCGGCCCATTACCCAGGCGCAGGTAGCCCTTGGGTTGCCCGCTTACAAGCTTACCGATCCGAAACGGTTGCCGTTCTTTATGCTGGTGAACCTGCTGGGTGGCCCCGGCATGAACTCGCGGCTCAACATGAACCTGCGCGAACGCTACGGCCTGGTCTACTCCATCGACGCCAGCTACACGCCTTATCTGGACACGGGCTACCTCGGCATTTACTTCGGCACCGACCCCAAACAGATCGATCGTAGCCTCGCCCTGACCTACCGCGAGTTTAAGGGCCTGCGCGAAAACGTGCTGACTACCATTCAGTTGCACAATACGAAAGAGCAGTTGATGGGTCAGTTGGCCATGGCTGAAGAAGGCAACAACAGCTTTATGCTGATGATGGCCAAGAGCCTGCTCGATATTGACCGCGTGGAGCCACTCACCGATATTTTCACTGATATTCAGGCGATCACCGCCAAACAACTTCAGGATGTAGCCGTGGAAATGCTCAATGAGAATCAGTTCAGCACGTTGTTTTTTACACCGGAAAAATGAAAAAATAGTCTTCTGTTTTCAGCCTTCCGTCTTCTGTTGCACTGCTAACACAACCAATCGTAGGCAAGCAGAGTAACAGAAGACAGAGGACTGAAGACAGAAAACTTCTTTGTTATGACCCTTCGCAACGCTCAGGATGCCGTCGATGACTGGATAAAAACGGTGGGGGTTCGCTACTTTGGCGAACTGACCAACATGGCTATTCTGACCGAAGAGGTTGGGGAACTGGCCCGGATTATAGCCCGGCGCTATGGTGAACAGTCAGAAAAAGAATCGGACAAAAACCGGGACCTCGGCGACGAAATGGCCGATGTGCTGTGGGTGCTGATCTGTCTGGCTAATCAAACCGGCATTGACCTGACCGAAGCCTTCGCCAAAAACCTCGACAAAAAAAACACCCGCGACGCCACCCGCCACCTCGACAACGAAAAGCTGCGGTAGACTAGGAGGAGTCTTCACCGTATTTAGTCCTCTGTCTTCAGTCCTCTGTCCTCTGTTGCGCTGCTAATCTTCGATCTGTTTCGACAGCAGAGCAACAGAAGACTGAAGACAGAGGACTGAAGACTGAAGACCAAGAACTTTATGCATAGTTCAGGTACGTTACCTGGGGGCAAACGTGGCAGGCGGCTGCGCCCTCCTGCATAAACCACCGGCACGACGGACGGATGCCGCAACTGGGCAAAATGGCTTCCTGTGCCGCCTGTAGGCGTTCCAGCGCGCCAGCAACGACACTGCATCCACCTGCGCCCCACTTGGTACATCCTTTCTCGACGCACCGGTTCACAAACCGGAACCGCTCTTCGGCCGGACCAGCGGCGGTAGCGGCTTCCACAAATTCGGGGGTAACGGCAAGCGGCTCAGCCAGTAAACTGATGCCCCCTTCTTTCCGGACCACACCCAATAGCTGCGACCCCTCGCGAAGAGGGGCCGACGGGCATAGCGGCCGTGAATCGGTCGTTAGTGGCCCGTTTTGTGGCCGCGTGCTCATCCGCCGAACTGTTGCTGCTGGGGTAGCTGTTCAATACCAGCGCCCAGCACCTGCTTATTCTCCAGGCTCCTCTGGAAAATGGTCCCGAAATCACGGCGGCTAATCAGGCGCGACCAGTCGCCGCCGTCGATACGGATTACTTTCCCAAAAAGGCTGTTGCCATTGCCAGTCGGCCGCCGTGCCGCCGTTCTTACCGGTCAGATTCACTTCGCCCAGTTTCCGCATCAGCGTTTTGTTCAGCGCAAGGCTGATCTCTTCCCGAACGTTATCGGGCAATTCAAGGCCCTTCACTTCCAGGGTGAAGGTGGCTGGTTTCATATCCATGTTGGTTTATCGTTAGGATATAGGCCCTACTCGGTTAAAGGATTTTCGGCTGGTCCTTGTCAGTAGCTGCTGCCATTGACAAGACAAACGTACAGGCTTCGGAAGCCCCTTTTTAGCGTAAAAAAACGCCTTCTTGTGAAAGGCGTTTTCAGGTAATTCAGGAAGAAGGAGCGCGTATTTATACGGTCTTCTTGCGGTTCCAGTAGAAGTAGAAGGGTACCCCCGTTGCCATCAGACCAAGGCCCACGAGGGCTTCCTGCGGGCGGTTTAGTAAGGTGTTGATGACCAGATAGGCGCAGAAAACGATAAACAAGGCAGGCACTACTGGGTAGCCGATCACCCGATAAGGCCGTTCGGCATTGGGCATGCGGCGACGGAGCACAAACACCCCCACGGTGGTAGCCCCGTAAAAGATAAAGGCGGCGAAAATGAGCATATCGGTCAGCGTATCGAACGAGCCGGAGAGCACCATCAGGGTGGTCCAGGCGGCCTGTAGCACCAGTGAGCGGGAGGGCGTCTGGAAAGTTGGGATGCATGTAATTGATCCGGCTGAAAAACTGCCCGTCTTTGGCCATGGCGTAGAACAGGCGGGAAGCCATCAGAATGCTGATGCTACAGCAATTGAACGTGGTGACCAGCAGCAGACAGGATATAAGCAGCGACCCCACCGGGCCGGCAAATCGCCCGGCTACGGTTACGGCGGCAATGCTGTTGGTGTTCAGTTTAGCCAGCTCGCCTACCGGTACAACATACAGGTAGACGAGGTTCATCAGCAGATACAGGGCCATAATAGCCAACGTACCCACGGTTAGGGCCCAGGGCAGGTTTCGCGACGGCCTTTCGATTTCGCCGCCAATGTAGCCCACGGAACTCCAGCCTTCGTAGGGCCAGAAAGCACTCAGACAGGCCAGCGCCATAGCGCTGAAAAAGGAACTGCCCGATAGCCCCGTGTCAACGGGTTGCAGGTTGGCTACACTACCCGCACTTGAGGTGAGCCCAAAAACAACAAAACCAAGCATGACTGCAACCATGATCGCCGTCAGAATCCGGCTGATGGCTTCGCCGGTACGCAACCCCCGGATATTAAAGGCTGTTTGGCCCCAGACCAGGGCAATAGCCAGCAGTTTCACGCTTATGTTGGCCAGCGGATGGATGCCCAGGAAACTCACCTCGGCCCAGGCGGCGGGGGTAATGGGTAGCGGGACCAGTGAGTTGACCGACTGCGCAAAGACGTAGGCAATCGAGGCAATGGCGGCGGTACGAATAACGGCGAAATTGGTCCAGCCGAAGAGAAACGCGAAAAAACGATTGTAGATAACCCGGAAATAAACGTACTCGCCTCCTTCGCTGGCCAGCATACTGGCCACTTCGGCGTTACTCAACGTACCGGCCAGGCTAACCAGACCCGCAATAAGCCAGGCAGCCAGCACTAAGGTCGGTGATCCAAGTTCGGCCGACATCGGCACCACTTTTTTGAACACCCCTGTGCCAACAACAGAGCTGATTACAAAGACAATTGCCGATAGCAGACCAATTTTGGGGCGGATAGCCGTATTGGTCACCGGTTCGGGAGGGGAAGAAGACGTCATGGGTTAAAGATAGGAGTAAAGTCCAGAGTGTAAAAAAAAGTCCCAGGTCTGGAAAGTCATTCTTCATTGCCGACGCGCAGGCAATACCGAAATGACTTTCCAGACCTGGGACTTTTTTTACACTCTGGACTTTACTCCTAATTCACCGCATTCAGCACTGTTTCTTTCAGACTGTCAAAGCCACTCTGGGCTTTATCTGTCAGGTCTTCCAAGCCGGTTTGAGCTTTGTCGATCAGATTATCTGCCGCATCCGTAGCCTGGTTTTTCATCCGTCTGGCTTTATCGCGATAGCGGGTTTTATTGTATTCCTTTTCAACGGGGTTATAGCTATTCCAGGCCGATAGAACCACAAGACCCGCTACCGCCAGGGCGGCAATGGCCAGGCTCATACCAATACTGTGATAGGCCTGCTCTTCGGCTTCGTTTTTATCCTGCATTTCTTTGCGCACATTGCTGGTCACCGCGCTGTCGGGCAGCAGGTGGCCCAGGGCCACCGATGCTTTGTTGGATACGCCATGTACCACTTTGTCTTTCCCGCTCATCAGGGCATCGTACCCGGTTTTGGCTACGTCGGCGGCGGGTGTTTCGCGGGCTTTCTCCTGCGCTTTCGTATTCATGGCCCCGGCTTTATTGAAGAAGTCGGTGTCGGTGGCCCCCGGCATCAGTACCGTCAGCGTGATGTTGGTGTCTTTTATTTCGTTGCGCAGTGCTTCCGAAAACGAATAGATGAACGACTTGGTGGCACCATAAACGGCCATCAGTGGGTTGGGCAATACCGAGGCGACCGATCCCAGCATCAGAATCTTGCCATCGTTGCGCTGCACCATGTCTTTCAAAAACAGCTTGGTCAGCTTCACCAGGGAGACAACGTTGATGTGAATGATGTCTACCTCTTTCTGCATGTCCGTCTCGGTGGCAAACATGCCGTATTCACCCATGCCCGCGTTGTTCACCAGCACATCGACCTGAATACCCTCTTGCGCAACCTGGTCATAAATCTGTTGGCCGGCCTGATCATCAGCCAGATCTTTGGCAATGATGGTGGTTTTAATGCCAAACTGATGTTCGTACGTCTGGGCTACCTGTTGCAGGCTGTCGTCGCCCCGGGCTACCAGCACCAGGTTGTATCCATCTTTGGCGAAAAGGTTGGCGAGTTCGCGGCCAATTCCGCTGGTTGCACCCGTAACGAGGGCTGTTTTTCCCGAATTGGGGCTGTTCTGTGTTTCCATAGTTGAGGTTGATTTTGATACGACTCAACTAAAACAACAGGCTATGCCGAAAAGGGTTTAGGCCAATTATCCGTTAACTGGTCAGGTAGCTCCGGATTTTTGCGGCGGTTTCGGCGAGTTCGTCGGGGCTGGGTTTGATCTTGTGGGTAAAATCCATGTCGGCCAGCGAGTTCATGGGAATCAGGTGAATATGAGCGTGGGGAACCTCCAGGCCAATTACCGCCACACCGATTCGCTTACAGGGCACCGCTTTTTCAATGGCCGGGGCCACTTTTTTCGCGAAAGCCATCAGACCGGCATATAACTCGTCGTCGAGGTTGAAAAGGTAGTCTATTTCCTGTTTGGGGATCACCAGTGTATGTCCCATGGTAGTAGGCATAACGTCCAGAAAAGCCAGAAACTGATCTGTTTCGGCAATTTTATAAGCGGGAATGTCACCGGCAACGATGCGTGAGAAGATAGAGGCCATGGGGCAGTTGCGTAAGTTGATTTCTACAAAGATGAGGTAACAATTTCTGAATTTCTGAGCGAATGATCCTGATTCAGTAAGCAACTCGCCCTTATGAATTGTTCATTGTGTATTCAACAGTAGATTTGCCCTTTCCTTAAATCAAACCGACTATGCGACTTCACCGCGAAGGCACGACCATCATGCTGACTACAGCGCTGGTATTGCTGGGACTTAATCTGTCTGCTTACTATTTCTTATTCCGGGGAAACACCACCGCCATGTGGCTAATGGGCCTTGTGAGCCTGGTAGCCTTTGTGTTGATTGTGCAATTTTTCCGGATTCCAAAACGGGCGCACACGCTGGACGAAAAGCTGGTTGTTGCCCCCGCCGATGGCACCGTGGTGGTGATTGAGGAGACGGTAGAAAGTGAATATTTTAAGGATAAGCGGCGGCAGGTATCCATTTTTATGTCGCCGCTGAACGTACACGTCAACCGGAATCCCCTGTCGGGCGTGGTAAGCTATTTCCGCTATTATCCGGGCAAATACCTGGTGGCCTGGCACCCCAAATCGAGCACCGACAACGAGCGGACAACGGTCGTGATCAAGCAGGAAAACGGCGTTGAAGTGCTGATGCGGCAGATTGCCGGGGCACTGGCGCGGCGTATTATCTGGTACGTACGCGAGGGCGACGCGGTGAAGCAAACCGAAGAGATGGGCTTCATTAAGTTCGGCTCCCGCGTTGACCTGTATCTGCCTTTAGACGCTACGATCAACGTAACGATGGGCCAGAAAACCAAAGGCGGTGTAACGGTTGTAGCCGAACTGTCCTAGGAACTTGTTTTTGCTGGCAGACTCTACAGATCAATGGCAGGACTCTCCCCGCGATTCGGTACTGGAAGTCCGCCGCCAGATTCGGTAAAGCCAAAGCTACACTCAGCAGGACGAGCCCGAATGAATAGGACACCTTTTTGGATGGTTGGCCGATTTCCGAACAAGATTGGCCGAAAAACGAAAGCCCTTGTCCCAGTTGTGGGTGATGTTTGCACAGCGATTAAAGGCAACCTTTTCCGCTTACATCCACCCCCGTCCAAAATTTATTTTAGCATTCCAGTACTATCGCCCTCGCCGCTTACTAATCGGTTAACGCTGATTACCAGTAAGTAGCAGGGCGATTCCACTGGTTTGTCTGATTCCTGTTGCCCGACAGGTTGGGGCCTGAACCACCAGACAAAGTACGTCCGGGCCAGTTTTATAGGTAAATTCCAGCTACTTATAAAGCTCCCTATGACAACAATTCTAGTTGTTGATGACGAGACAGACCTTGAATCGTTGCTGGTTAACCGGTTTCGTCGAAAAATCAAGGCGTCGGACTATGCGTTTCACTTCGCTCAGAGTGGGCTGGAAGCCTTAACCATCCTCCAGAAAGAGCCATCGATCGACCTGTTGCTGCTAGACATCAACATGCCTGACATGGATGGCCTGACGCTGCTTGGTAAACTGCCGGCCGTGAATCCATTGCTAAGAGCGGTGATGGTATCGGCATACGGCGACATGGATAATATCCGCACAGCCATGAACCGGGGCGCCTTCGATTTCGTCTGCAAACCAATCGATTTTACCGACCTGGAAGTAACCATCGAAAAAACAGCGGAGCATGTCCGGCAGTTGCAGGAAGCCCGTCAGTTGAAGGTTATCGATGAACTGAAAACACGGTTTTTCGATAACATCACGCACGAGTTCAGAACGCCACTCACGCTGATACTGGCCCCAACCGAGCAGTTGCTGCAACGCTTCGGCGACTCAGTGGAACTACAACGTAGCCTGGGGATGGTTGAGCGTAACGCCCGGCAGCTCTTGCGGCTCATCAACCAATTGCTAGACCTGGCCAAGCTGGAGTCGGGTCATCTGTCGCTCTCGCCCCAGGCGGGCGATCCGGGCGATTTCATAGGGCAGATCGTGCGGGCGTTTGACCTGGTCGCCCAGGAGAAAAATCTGCTGCTAACCTACGAAAACAAACTGACCGGGTTCTACAGCTTCGATGCCACTAAGCTCGAACAGATCGCTCATAACCTGATTGCCAATGCCCTTAAATTCACAAAAGCAGGCGGAGTCACGGTTCAGCTAATGGCCGATTCGGTGATGGTGCGTCTGGTCGTGACCGATACCGGCATTGGCATCGCCCCCGAAAAATTACCTTATATCTTCAATCGATTTTATCAGATTCAGGAGTTTGGTGCCAACGGAGAACCACGTCAGTATTCGTACCCCGGCACCGGCATTGGGTTGGCGCTGGTCAAGGAATTGGCCGAACTGATGGGAGGAAGGGTATCGGTAAGCAGCGAAACGGAGCAGACCGGGCCGAACGCAGGCACTACGTTTACCGTCGATATGCCGCTTTTGAGGGTTAGCGAGGAAACGGTGAGCGATTTGCCGCTTCAGCCGTTATTGTCTGTTGCCGAGGCCGTTGCCGCCGTGCAGTTGGTGCATGAACCAGCCGGTGCGGAGGATAATGCGCCTGAGAAACCATTGGTTTTGGTGGTTGAAGACAATCCTGAGTTAAATGCCTTCATCGCCGGTGAACTGGCCGACGACTACCGCGTACTGACCGCCGTAGATGGCAATGAAGGCTTCCAACTAGCCCAGGCTGAACTGCCCGACCTTGTGCTTTCTGACCTTATGATGCCCGGCATGGACGGGTACGAATTGACCCGGCGACTGAAGACTGACCCGGCCACCGATCACATTGCCGTTGTGTTGTTAACGGCCAAAACCGCGCAGCGCAGTCTGATGGAAGGCCTTCAGCAAGGCGCGGATGATTACGTTGGTAAGCCGTTTCATGTTGGTGAACTGCGGCTCAGGATACGCAATCTGTTGGCGCGGCAGCAAACCCTTCGGGCCCATTTTCAGGCGCAGTTCAACCACCCAGATGAACCCATCAGGGTTGAAGCAATCAGCGACACGTTTATCAAAAAGCTGTACACCATTCTTGAAGCCCGATTGGATGATAGTGAGTTTCGGGTTGATGAACTGGCTAGTGATGTAGGAATGAGCCGACGTACCCTACTCCGCAAACTAACCTCGTTAACCAACATGAGCGTGACCGATTTTATCCGGCAGTATCGCCTGAAACGGAGCCAGGAGTTTTTGCGTCAGGGGCATAACGTGTCGGAAACAGCGTACATGGTCGGGTACGAAAGCCCCGCCCATTTCAGTACCATGTTCAGGGATTTTTTTGGCATTACCCCCACCGATTACGCGCTCGATTTACCCCATACTGACCCTACGTAACCCGTTGGCTACTGCCGTGTCTGTCAGTCGTGGGCAAGACTGCCTTTGGTCACGACACGGATGCTGTCTTTCACCAGCAACGCTTTTTCGCGGAGCGCGTCCAGCGACGAGTCCAGTACCGTGATGTGGCCCATTTTGCGACCGGGGCGGGTTTGGGCTTTTCCGTAGAAAAAGGGTGATACCCCCGGCATGGCCAGCAGCGTATCCAACCCCTCGTAATAAGTAGGGCCGGTGTGGCCCGTTTCGCCGAGCAGGTTCACCATGGCGGCGGGACCATGGGCGGTGGTATCGCCCAGCGGTAGGTTCAGAATGGCCCGCCAGTGCTGTTCAAACTGCGAGGTGCGGTTGGCCCGAATGGTATGGTGCCCACTATTATGCGGACGCGGGGCCACTTCATTGATGAGTACATTCCCCTGTTTGTCGAGAAACAGTTCAACTGCCAGCAGGCCCACAATGCCGTAGGCATCAGCTACCTGCCGGGCAATGGCCTGCGCCTGCTCATCTACGTCGGCTGCAATGTCGGCGGGCGCGAAGAGATACTCAACCAGGTTCAGTTCCGGGTGAAAGGCCATCTCTACCGTTGGGAACGTACGTATTTCGCCGTTTTCGTTGCGGGCGACAATCACGGCTAGTTCTTTCTCGAAATCGACGGCTTTTTCCAACACCCCAGGTCGGTCGAATGCCTTGTCGACATCGGCGTTGGTCGCAATTCGCTGCACGCCCCGCCCGTCGTAGCCATCGCGGCCCAGCTTATGAAAAGCAGGCAGTAGGTCGGGCTGTTTGGCCACCAGTTGAGCCACATCGGCACGATTATCGGTGAGTACAAAGTCGGCGGTGGGCAGGTTGTGATCGCGGTAAAACTGCTTTTGCAGGCGCTTATCCTGAATTTGGCGGATCACCGAGGGCTGCGGGTATACACGTTTGCCTTCGCGTTCGAGTGCCTCCAGCGCGTCTACATTCACTTTCTCAATCTCGATAGTGAGTACATCTACTTCCTGCCCAAACTGGTAAACGGTGTCGTAGTCGGTCAGCGAACCTACCGTAAACTGCGTACACAGGTCTTTGCAGGACGCCTGCGGGTCCGGGTCAAGACAGTGAACAATGAGGTTCCAGTCAATGCCCGCCTGAATGAGCATCAGGCCGAGTTGCCCCCCACCGAGGATGCCGATTTTTTGTGTCATCATACCGTGACCTCACCCCCAGCCCCTCTCCTTCACAAGGAGAGGGGAGCTGCTCTATAGTAGCTTCGATAACCGGCAGAGCTACGCTAAAGCGACTCCCCTCTCTGAAGGAGAGGGGCGGGGGTGAGGTATTACTTCAGATTATCAATATTAAAATGCAGTCCCCGGTTATCGCGGCGAGCCATAGCGGCTTTGATGACCAGATAGGCTACCTCGATCATGTTCCGGAGTTCAGTGATGGGCACCGATACTTTCGACTGCCGGTATAGCTCTTCGTGTTCAATGTAGAGCAGTTCCAGGCGATCCATGGCCCGTTTCAACCGCCGGTTCGAGCGCACAATACCCACGTAGTTCGACATGATCGCCTCCAGTTCACGCTTAATCTCTGTCACCAGCACCAGCTCTTCCGGATGGGTAGTGCCCAGGTCGTTCCAGGCCGGAATGTCTTCGTGAATGGTCGTCTGCTCAAACTCGTCAACCGATTTTTCGTAGGCCCGGTGGCCAAAGACAATCGCTTCAAGCAGCGAATTAGACGCCAGCCGGTTAGCACCGTGCAGGCCCGTGCAGGCGCACTCACCCACCGCATACAGGTGATGGATGTTGGTGCGCCCGTATTCGTCGACCCGAACGCCACCGCACATGTAATGCTGGGCGGGCACTACGGGAATAAAATCCTTGCGGATATCGATACCGAGCTTGTCTTTGCAATAGGCCGTGATGTTGGGGAAATGCTCGATGAACTTCTCATAATCGCAGTGCGTGACGTCGATGTAGACATGCTGCGAACCGGATTTTTTCATCTCAGAGTCAATGGCGCGGGCCACAATATCGCGTGGGGCCAGCGACAGACGAGGGTCGTAGTTCTCCATAAAGGTTTCGCCCTTTATGTTTTTGAGAATACCCCCAAATCCCCGCACGGCTTCGGAGATCAGGAAATTGGGCTTCTTGCCGGGTTCGTACAGGGCTGTGGGGTGGAACTGAATAAACTCCATGTCCTTACAAATTCCCTTCGACCGGTAGGTCATCGCAATACCGTCGCCGGTGGCAATCACCGGATTAGTGGTATTGGCGTAGACCTGCCCGATGCCGCCCGTGGCAACCATTGTAGTGCGCGCCAAAAACCGGTCGACATGGCCGGTGTTGGTGTCCAATACATAGGCCCCGAAGCACTCGTTGTTACTGTCGTAGCGATGCACCGTTTCGCCGAGGTGGTGGCGGGTGATGAGGTCAACGGCGAAGTAGTGCGTGAAGATCTCGATGCTGGGGTATTTCTTCACCGCGTCGAGCAGCGCCCGCTCAATTTCGGCCCCCGTCACGTCTTTAAAGTGCAGAATCCGGAAATCGGAGTGGCCACCTTCTTTGGCCAGGTCGTAGTCGCCGTCGTCTTCCTTATCGAACCGGGTGCCGTAATCGATCAGCTCCTGAATGCGTTCGGGGGCTTCACGCACCACAATTTCCACGATCTTCGGGTCGCTCAGGAAATCACCGGCCACCATCGTATCATCGATATGTTTCTCGAACGTATCGTCTTTCGACCACACGCCCGCAATGCCACCCTGCGCGTATTTGGTGTTGGTTTCGTCGGCCTGCACTTTCGTGATCACACCGATGCGGATGGGTTGGCCCTGTTCATCATAGTGACGGGCCAGTTTGGTTGCGTAGCTAAGCCCCGCAATGCCGGAGCCGATAATGAGGTAGTCGAATTGGTGGGCCATGGGGGTTATAAAAGAATAAGCCCGTCAACGCGCTCGAAATGATTGACATTGAGCGTTTTGACGGGCAGTTTGTGCACTAAAGCAGTAGCGGCAATCAGTATATCAAGCGGACCTATCGATTGATTCCGTCGCCGCAGATTGACAAACAGGCCCGCTGCTTCGGCCGCAACTTCCCGGTCGATCGCTAACTCAATAAAATCAGTTAATAACCTATCAATTTCGGCGGCTTTTTCGGGCGTTGTTGCTCCGCAAAGTAATTCGTACACGGTGGCTACAGACACATACTTGCCTTGCACTGACGCGATTAAGGCAAGTGTTGTGCGGCTTTTGTCTTTAGCACGAATATGTTCTATAAACACGCCAGTGTCAACTACCATTCCGATGCCTGCCAATTGTTGAAATGCAGACGAGCCTCTTCGATAGGCTTAACGTCCTCATCAGACCACACCGAAATGTTCATTAACCGCTGCCGATAAGCTTCCGGATCGTGCTTTCTCACACGTCCTTTTTTCTCAATCAGAAAATCGACGAAGTCGGCTACTTCCTGTTGCGCTTCTTTATCCAGTGACTGGACTTTCAAAAAGAGTTCGCTCATGATTGACAGCTGGTTGAATCTACTTACTCATCTCCAGCATCCGTAGCACCGAGGCTTCTGCTTTTACACGTACATCTTCAGGCACGTGGATTTCCGGGAGTTCATAATACAGGGTATTGAACAGCTTTTCGAGTGTGTTCATCTTCATATACGGGCACTCCGAGCAGGCGCAGGTGTTGTTCTCGTTGGCCGGGGCCGGAATGATCTTTTTAGTTGGCACCGCCTGCCGCATCTTGTGCAGAATACCCGCCTCTGTACCCACGATAAACTCCGTCTCAGGCTGCTCAACAACGTAGTTTAAGAGCGCGGTAGTCGACCCCACAAAATCGGCGTGGATCAGGATGTGTTCCTGGCATTCTGGATGGGCAATAAACTTGGCGTTGGGGTATTTGGCCCGCAATGCGTTCAGTTTTTCCAGCGAAATATCGATGTGCACAATGCAGGCACCATCCCAGAGCACCATGTCGCGGCCCGTTTTTTTCGATACGAAACGGCCCAGGTTGGCGTCGGGGGCAAAAATGATCTTCTGGTCAGCGGGCAGACTTTGCACGATCTTCAACGCATTCGACGACGTCACGATGATGTCGGATAAGGCCTTGATCTCGGCCGAACAGTTGATGTACGACAGCACAATATGATCGGGATACTGCGCTTTGAACGCGGCAAACTTATCGGCGGGGGCCGAGTCGGCCAGCGAACAGCCCGCGTTCATATCCGGGATGAGGACCTTTTTGTCGGGTGACAAAATCTTGGCCGTTTCACCCATGAAATGCACGCCGCAAAACACGATCATATCGGCTTCTGTAGCCGCTGCCTGCTGACTTAAACCGAGGCTGTCGCCCACGAAATCGGCCAGGTCCTGAATGTCTTCGTCAACGTAATAGTGGGCGAGAATGACGGCGTTCTTCTCCTGCTTCATCCGCCGGATACCGTCGATCAGCTCCTGTTTATCTTTTGGTGCCGACCGGCTTACGTAACCGATCTGCTTTACTTCCTCTTCAATTGTCAGTGGTATTGTCATGTTCTGAGCAATGAATGCTATTAAATGAAGGGCTCAAAAAAGCGGTATCGCCGAGGGATGAGCCAGTTAAACTAACTTAACAACGTCCGCAGGGCGGCTACGTTTGCGGTATTGTCAAATATGGCCTTAACAGGAATCGTGAAAGCAGGCAAAGTAGTACTGCTTACCGACTGCCCAATCCGGTATGTACCCAACGCCGCATACTCCTGCGTGTCGGCATCGATACCAAATGTTTCGACAGTTTGTCGAGTGGGATCAATGATCCAGTATTCAGCGATGCCGTGGGCGGCATAATCCTCAAACTTCACTGTACGGTCGTTCTTCTTTGTACTCTCCGACAGTACTTCAACCACCAAATCGGGGGCAGGATAATAAAGCAGATCAGGCTTAATGGTTGCCGCTTTAGCAGGCCCAAAATAACAAATGTCTGGCTCGTAGCTGTTGCGGGTCAGTTCAACCAATGCCTTTTCGACACGAACAGCACCAAGTTCTCGTTCGCTGACAAACACGTTTAGCAACGTGCCCAGGTGCATAACAACCAGATTGTGCTTGTCTAGCGCCGGTGAATGCACCACGATCTCCCCGTTGATGAATTCAGTTTTCATGTCTTCGTCCATCCATTCGTAGAACGACCGGCGGCGGTTTTGTTCTTCGTTCAGAATCGCCTGCACCTGCTGAATAATTTTGGGTGCCTGCGATGATTCCAGTAATTGGGCGGCCAGTTCAGTCACGAGTACACTTCGTTTCAACAATCAATTAACAATATAGACTGAATAATGGCTCCATGACTCGAATTTACCCCAAAATCCCCTTTAGGGGTAAAGCCGTATCAATAGGCCTTCAAACTTAAATCCAGGCTTTTCACATGGTGCGTTAAGGCACCCGACGAGATGTAGTCGACCCCCGTTTCGGCGTAGGCACGGAGGTTATCCATGTTGATGCCGCCCGACGCTTCGGTGATGACCCGGCCGTTGATAAGCTGAACCATGTCGCGCAGGTCGGCGGGCTGAAAATTGTCCAGTAGCATCCGGGTCAGGTGACCAACGGCCAGCGCTTCTTCCACTTCGGCCCGGTTACGCACTTCTACCTCGATGGGCAGGCTACGGCCTGTATCGGTCAGGTACTGAACGGCCTGCTCATACGGCCCTTGTCAGGCTGCCGGCGTAATCGACATGGTTGTCTTTGATCAGAATCATGTCGTACAGCCCAAAGCGGTGGTTTACACCGCCGCCAATCTTCACCGCCATCTTCTCGCAGAGGCGGAAGTTGGGCGTGGTTTTGCGGGTGTCGAGCAGTTTGCAGTGGGTACCGTCCAGCAGCTGCACCATCTGCCGGGTTTGGGTGGCAATGCCGCTCATGCGCTGCATGCAGTTCAGCACCAGCGCTCGGCGGTCAGGATATTGCGGGCGTTTCCGGCCACCGTCAGCACAATGTCGCCGGGGTTGATGGCAACTCCATCGTGCATCAAGACATCGACCTGAAAGGTTGGATCTACCTCGTGGAAGATAGCCTGCGCCACCTCAACACCAGCCAGAATACCGGCTTCTTTTACCAATAATCGGGCGCGTTTCTGCGCATCGGCGGGAATGGTACTCAGCGAGGTATGGTCGCCGTCGCCAACGTCTTCGGCCAGCGCCAGGCGGATAAATTCGGGTAGGTTCATTTGATGAAGTTTCAGGCGGCCGCCTGAAACTTTTTTTCTGCCAAATTACGGTTTCAGTACGACTTTAATTAATCCTTTTTCCTTTGCATGGAGGCGGTTGAACCAGTCGGCCCCTTCGGTGAGTGGGGCTTCGGCGCTTAGAATGGCCGTTACGTCGATGCGGCCGCTGGAGATCAGGGCAAGGGCCGCTTCATATTCGCCATTGATGGCGCATGAACCCTGCAACCGTATTTGCTGGGTAACAATGGCCTGGAGCGGGATTTCAATCTTGGGGCTGAGGTTGCCAACGAGTGTCACAGTAGCGCCCTTACGCACACAGGCAATGGCCGTTTGCACGGTAGGGCTAATGCCCACCACTTCAAAAGCTGTATCGGCACCGCGCCCGTGGGTGAGCGCCTGTACCTGCCCCGCTACGTTGTCTGAGTCGGCCCGGATGGCGTGGGTGGCTCCGAGTTTCCGGGCCAGCGCCAGGCGGTCATCGTCGAGGTCGATGGCAATGATCTGACCGCAGCCTGCCAATTTCAGTGCCTGGATCACAAACAGGCCGATCATGCCTGAGCCCACTACCACGGCCGTATCGTTCAGGACAATGGGCGTTAGGCTCAACGCGTGCAACGCCACCGCCACGGGCTCGACCAGGGCCGCCTGCGTGAAGCTGACGCCGTCGGGAATGGCGTACAGAATATGCTGCGGCACCACCACGAATTCGGCAAAAGCACCGTTTCGGCGAAACTGAGGCGTAGACACGCCCACCACTTCGCGTCCATCGGAGAGGTTGTACATGCCCCGGCGGCTATACCAGTCATCGAGTTTATACACCGTTGAATCGAAGGTGACGCGGTCGCCAACGGTCCAGTCATGCACGTTGGCGCCTACCTCGGCAATAATGCCCGATGCTTCGTGCCCCATCACGATAGGGGGAATGCGGCGGCCGGTGCTGCCGTCCATACCGTGCACGTCAGAGCCGCAGATGCCCACTGCCTGCACCCGAATCAGCACCTCGTTGGGGGCGGGTGAGGGCTGCACCAGGTCCTGTAATTCGAACTGGTTGTATTCTGTTAATACGAGCGCTTTCATAAAGAGGGAAAGAAGTGAAGAGTGATTTAGGGGTTGCGCGACCTACTATATAACCATAAACCAGATTGATTTGGCTTCTACCCCCGCTGATAAATCCGGATAAATGCATCAGTAGATACGTTTTCGTAGGTACCGGCCAGCAGGCTTGGGTTCAGTTCATACGTAGTGATGTCGGGCTGCTCGTTGGGCGATTCGCCAAACAGGTCGCGCTCCATGGGGGCTGAGTACTGTTTTTTTGTCCAGATTAGCCGTTGCTCAGGCGTTTTGCCCCAGGCCTTGTTGTCGCCCAACACCAGTTGGATCTTCCGCCAATCGTCGTAGAAGTATTCCTGCAACAGGGGGATGAGCTTATCCCGGAACGCAATGCACAGGTCGGCATGGGTGGCTATGCCCATCAGATACGCGTGACCGATCAGGTGATCCCGGTCGAAGAGAAACTCGATGCGCTCGTTCATTGTGCGTAGTAACGTACCCAGCTCAACGCCATCGATAGCACTCAGCAGATCGTATTGCGGCCCCATTTCCTGAAAGGAGAACCGCCGCCGCAGGGCCACATCGAGCAGGGCGATACTGCGGTCGGCGGTGTTCATGGTGCCTAGTATGTACAGGTTAGCCGGAATGCCGAAGCGATCCTGAGAATAAGGGAGGGTTAGCCAGAGTTCGTCGGGAGCACCGAGGCGTTTGCTGTCTTCGAGCAGCGAGATCAGGTCGCCCAGCACCTTGGCTACGTTGGCCCGGTTAATTTCATCGATCAGCAGCACATGCGCTGGCGCGCTGGCTAGTTTCCGTTGCCGCCGGTCGGGCTGGTCGTTCAGGCAGTCGGCGAGGGTACCATAGCCCGCTTTCTGCACGGCGGCAACGCAGGCCCGGTAAAAAATGCCTTTCCTGATCTTGTAGCTCACCTGACCACCCAGCACTTCAGGCCTGATGCCCTCCACAAACTCCTCGTAGCCATACGAGGGGTGAAACGTAACCACGTCGGCGTCGAAATCGCGCATCAGCTGTCGGGCACGGTACGTTTTCCCGTGCCGGGCGGACCGTAGAGGATCAGGTTTTTTGGAAAGGCGGGCTGGGCCGGGAGGTAGGCAACGTCGTCCTCGGCCACCACATCGTTGTTTTCTTCACGAATGCGACCATAGGCTAGATCCGGGTTTTCGGCCAGCCGGAGCAGGTCAGTGAGGAACCCTTCATTTTCGGCGGCGGCGTAAATGTCGGTGTCGTGGCGGGCTACGTGCGGCCCCCGTTTGGCCGTTTCAAGCAGTTCCAGCAGGCAGTCTTCCCAGCAACGCCGCAGGGCTGGCTGGTAGAGCAGGTGCGCGTTGCTATGCCCGATAATGACAGAGATGTAATCGGCTTTCCCGGTGACGGGCGCAAAATCAACGTCGGTTAGTGAACGCAGTTTATCCTGCCCGTCGCGTTTGACGGTCAGCCAGTATTCGGCCTCGCCGGTACGCGGTTTGTGCAGACGAAGGGCCAGAAAGAAGTTGACATCGGCCGAGATCGATTTGCGATCTTTCCGCACTGAGAAGCAGAGCCGGGGGTCACCGTTGGGTAGATTAACAATGTCGATCAACTCTTTCAGCAAGCCAAAAAAACGCTTCACGGCTTCGGGCTGGCCGATATCGCGGATACGGTCGATGAGGGTTTGAGAAGGTTGTTCGGCAATCATGCTTCACTAAGATACACAATTTCGGGCGAATGCGGTCGAATAACCACCTGCCCGACGAGCTTTTCGAGCCAGTAGCTCTGGCAGGCAAAAGTAGCAGAACTTAACAGAGTACGTTGCCAAGTAGCTAAGCAGCCAGTACCGGTACCATCAGAAACTACTGACTTTAAACCAAGTGCCTGTATTTTACGTAGTATTGAGGCTCCTGTCTATCCCTCTCCTATGCGGCTTCCTCTACCTGCTCTTTTCTTTCTGGTCATTCTTGCCGGGTCAGTTCGTGGTCAGACGGCCGACAGCCTCAGGCCGATCAACATCGGGAGTGAACGCATTCATGGCAGTGTTGAGCTTGGCGGCATGGTCAGCAGCATTGCGCAAACGCCATTTTGGCTGCGCACTAACCAGTACGGCACTGTACCGGTGGGCGGATCGGTGGGTACGGTACGCATCAGCGCATTTCGCGATTACCGGGTTGCTTCAGCGCGTGACTCCGCTGCCAGTAGGAACCCGCCGCGCTTCAACTGGGGCTATGGTCTGGCGGTGGTTGGTAATACCGGGCCTGTTAATTTGCCAAACGGCAACCTGAATGATGCCCGACAATTGTTGTGGCCGGAGGTGTTTGCTAAAGTGCGTTTTGGTCAGGTCGAGCTATTCGGCGGGCGGCGGCGTGAGGTCTATGGACTTGGCGACACTACGCTGACCTCAGGCTTTGTTGCCTGGTCGGGCAATGCGATTCCGTTTCCGAAGATTCAGCTGCATACGCCCGGCTTTGTGCCGATTAAGTGGCTGCGAAAAGCCGTGGCCTTTCGGGTTGGCTACGCGCATGGCTGGTTTACGCAGCCAAACATTCAGGGGGCCATGCTGCATCAGAAATACCTGTACGTCCGGGTGGGTAAACCCCAGGCCCGGCTTACGTTTACAACAGGGCTAAACCACCAGGTGCAGTGGGGCGGTTCGGCCGACTACCTGCGCAACACGATCTTCTCGGTGACGGGTCAACTCCCCGAAACGTTCCGGGATTACCTGGCGGTGGTGACAGCTACCTACCCGGATGCCATTGCCAACGATCGGTTTACCGACTTCGACGGCACCAACCGCGTTGGCAATCACGTGGGTAGTATCGACTTTGCGTTCGACTGGAAACAGGCCCGCTACAGCCTGCAACTCTACCACCAGCACATCTACGAAGATGCGTCGGGGATTGCGTTTCAGAACATTCCTGACGGCCTTACGGGGTTCCGTTGGCTCAACAAGAAAAAAGGCAGTTCAGTACCGGTACAGCTGATGCGGGTGGTGGTTGAGCTACTGACTACCACCGACCAGTCGGGCGATACATTTGATTTTAAACGGCATTTTCAGGGGCGCGATAACTACTTTAATCACGGGCAGTACATTCAGGGCTGGAGTTACCAGAGCCGAACCATCGGAACGCCCTTTATTGCCCCCCGCACTACCTTTTCTCCGGTTGTAAACGCGAACGAGGGGGGCGGGTATTTTCCGAATAATCGGCTTGTGATGTGGTATGTTGGCGCGGAAACGCTGATCAGACAAACAATCCGGCTGACGGGGCGGGTGGCCTGGAGCCGTAATTATGGGGGATACGATCAGCCCTTCAAACCCGCCTATTCGCAGGTATCTGCGCTGCTGACGGGGCAGGGCCAGTTGCCCCGATTGCCACAGGTATGGCTTGCCGCCTCTGTTGCCCTGGACCAGGGTGAACTGTACCCCAATGAATTGGGTGGTTTCGTTAGCCTGCAAAAACGCTGGTGACACGCATGCCCGGCGAGTGCATTACCTGCACCGTTGATCCTTATTTTTTTAATTTCTCTTTAATTTCCTAAATCCACGCGGCTGAGTATGTCGTATGAATGACAGTCGGGACGAGTCCGAACCGCATCTATACCTCATTTAAATCTCAACCAGTATGCAAATCAAGCGACTACGTATCACCTCGCTGGTAGCAGGTTTGGCCCTGCTACTAGGCGTTACCAGCTGCGATCACCGAACGGCTCCTGACCCGTTGACCCTGCCGGATCAGACAGTTTACGCCCTTAATAATGCGAACCAACTGCTTCGGTTAAGCCTTAGAAACTCAAATACGCCCCAGGCAATCACAACCATTACCGGGGTGGCGAGTGGTGAGCGGATCCTATCGATCGATTTTCGGCCTGCTACCGGTCAATTGTACGGGGTAAGCGACATGAGCCGTTTGTTTGTGATCAACACCACAACGGCCGAAGCCCGCGCCCTGACAACAACCGCGTTTATGCCCGCGATCTCAGGTAATGTAGTTGGTCTTGATTTTAACCCGACCGTCGACCGGATTCGGCTGGTTACCAACACAGGTCAGGATTTGCGGCTCAATCCCGAAACGGGACTTGTGGCCGCGGTAGATGGAGCTATAAACGGCGTTCCGGGAGCCACGATTTCGGAGGTTGCCTATACAAACAACCGGGCAGGAGCCACCAGCACAACACTCTATGACATCGACCCGGCCACCGATCGCCTGTACATTCAGAATCCGCCCAACAACGGCACGCTGACGGATGTGGGGTCGCTTGGGTTGGACATTACCGGCGCGGCCGGCTTCGATATTAGCCCCACTGACAACACGCAGGGCCTGGTTGCCGTGACATTCAACGGCGCATCGGAATTGCAGTCGATCAACCTGACGACGGGCCGTTTGCAGAAACTGGGTAACCTGCCCGGTACCATCATCGGGCTGGCGATTCCAACGGAGATGGTTTCCTACGCTATCGATGGCGCAAACAATCTGCTCATATTCAATCCTCTGAGCCCGGCCCCCATTACCAAAACCATTACCGGCCTACAGGCAGGCGAGACCATTCTGGGCCTTGATTCCCGGCCGTTAAACGGGCAGCTGTTCATACTGGGCAGTACCAGCCGGTTGTATGTTGTGGGGGTAAACGCGACCACAGCCTGGACCGCAACTCAGGTGGGTGCCACCGGTAGTTTCACCCTATCGGGCACTGACTTCGGCTTCGATTTTAACCCCACTGTCGACCGGATTCGGGTGGTAAGCAACACGGGTCAGAACCTGCGGCTGAATCCCACGGTTATGCCTACCGAAAGCGCGCTAGCGGCCACCGATGGCCCATTGAGTTTCACAATGGCTGCCGGAACGCCAAATGTATCAGCGGCGGCTTATACAAATAGCTTTGCGGGGGCAACTTCCACCGTGCTGTATGATATTGACGTTCGCGCTGGTGGTGCGGTACTGTTCAGACAAGAGCCGCCTAACAACGGTGGGTTAGTGAACGTTGGTCCGCTGGGTGTTGATGTTGAAAGTGCCAACGGATTCGACATCGGGGGTACCAGCGGTATGGCCTATGCGTTGCTGCGGTCGGGTGGTGTTACCAGGGTGTATACCATTAACCTGACAACCGGCGCCGCTACGGCCGGTGCCGCCCTGCCGGGTAACGCAACCGTTCGCGGATTCACGCTGGGCTTAGGGTTCTAAGGCTGGCAACGCAACTGCATTTAGCCAGCGTTATTCCAGTGATGGAATAACGCTGGCTTTTTTATGGATTGCAATCCTAGTGCAGGCTCTAGCCAAATTTCACGTTAAAGCGACGTTTTACAGCCGATTAAGCCGGTAACGCGGGTGTAGGCCTATTGTTGCGCAGAGCAATATAAACCAGCAAAGGAGCTACGCCTATAAGCAGACAGCCCAGAATCAGGGCGCTGATTTTCCCAACACCCATTCCCCTTTGGCGCATATCCGTCACCAGCCAGCTCATGCACAGCAGGAAAAACACCGCCAGGTCAACAAAGGTGATGAGCAGGAACCAATCTGACGTAAGCGTACTTAGAACGCCCTGTACCGTATGCCCGGAGTTGAGCCAGCGAAAAAAGCCGAATAGGTAAAAGCCCAGGAGCAGAACGGCGATAGCAATAATGGCAGGTTTTTTCATCTTGTTTTTAAGGATAAGGGGGCCGGGTAAGGCCGTTTCCGGAAGCTGTACTCATCGGGCAGGCTGACTCGCAGACTCAGTAGGTGGTCTTCAGCACCTGCTCCATGGCGAGGGAACTCATGGCGAAGATGGTATACTGAGGATTCACCGTCAGGCTGGTTGGGAAAGAGGACGCGTCGGCTACGAAAACATTATCATAGCCATCGACCTGATACCGCTCGTTTACAACCCTGTTCCCGTTGAGCGGCGATTTTGGGCCAGCCATCAGGTTGCCTCCCTGGGGGTGGGCTGTGCCCATGTAGAACTCAGCCATCCGAAGGGGAAATTTGTCGAACAGGTTGCTGAATTTATCAATCGACGCTCGGTTCAGGGGGATTTCCAGGCCGGGTTTTGTAGGTAGCATTACCCGTGTGGCATTGGCATGATACCCTAATTCCAGCAGTGTACGCATCGCGTATTTAATCCGGTCGATGTCTGTGGTGCCCAGTTCCCAGTCGAACGCCTGACCGTTCAGAATATCGGCCTTTCTGGTGACAGTGCCGTTGGCCTCTGACCCCACCAGCGCCCCGAAATTGAGGAGGTACCTGTAGCGGTCCATGATGTTGGCTCTGCGCTCAAAGAAGAAAGGAACAGATGACAGCGCAAAGGTGGCTGGTGGGTTGAAGTACGTTTCAAAGGCAGCTCTGCCCTGTGGATCGAGGGCGGCCAACGTGATCTGGTCACCGTCGTAGGCATGCAACTCCTCGTTGAAATCGAAGGTCAGCGGGAACGCAAAATTGCAGCTGAGCTGTCGGCCAACGTTCGGATTGGGTACGTCGCTGCGCATCAGAAAATGACTCGACGCTACCACCCCACCCGCCACAATGACCGCTTTCCGAACCTTGATTTTCGACAGAGCGCCGTTGTTAGCCCGTAGAATGACCCCCGTTGCTTTCCGATTCCCCGACGAGGTAAAGCGTACCGCTGTGTAGTTAGACAGGAATTTTACCCCCTTCGATTCGGCCCACGGAATGTATGTTTCGAGCATCGACCGCTTCCGCATCGACTTGTTGCCCAGATTCCAGTTGCCATCGCCCAGCGTATGTAGCTGATTGACCTGCACGGGCAGGTGTTCCGTCAGCCGGTTTTCGAGCGGGAGTGCCTGGTTATACCCCGCAACAGCCTGCCTGAATTTTGCTCCTACGCGTTGGTTAATCCCCGTTGAATCGAGGGGTTTTATAGATAGTTCAGCGGCGATTCGTTCATATTCGTCGTCGAGTCGGCTAAGGTCAATGTCGTATTTCTGCTCCCAGGTGCTTTTTATGGAAGCGGGCATCTGAAAGCAAACCCCGTTGTTAATCACGGTCGATCCGCCAAGGCATTCGCCCTGAAGAATCGACATCGAAAATTTCTTGGTTTGTTGTAGCCCGCCCTCTTTATACACTTTAGCCAGCATATCCATCTCGCTGTCTGAGAAGTCCTGCAACGGCTGCAAGCGGCTTCCCCGTTCTATAACGACTATCTGCGAGGGGTCGGCTACCTGACAGGCGAGTCGGTACGCCGCTGTGGCTCCCCCGGCTCCCGAGCCAATGATTACATAATCTGCTTCATCGGGTAAGGTCGCTTCGGCTACCGGCGTGGTCACTCGTGGCGCAACTAGCTGGGTGGCTGGCTGCTTCGCCGCAGGTCGGTAATTCAGCGGGTCGTCAGGCGTTGCCGGTAATTGGGCAATGGTCATCGAGGGCGGATCGTAGGCGGCCAGATCGCCCTGTAACCTGTCTCTGGCCCCCGTAGGTACAAAGCCAATTTTTGTCCGCTGGTTCAGTTCAGAATAATTGCCGAAGGTGATAATGGAGTTCAGGGTGGTGCCAATGCCATAGGCAAATTCGGCCAGACCAGGCGTTAATGCCCTTTGTCGCTCGGCCTGATTCCGTAGCAAATACGTTCGCAGGTAATAGGCTCTTTCCGCATTGCCCATCGTGGAAAAGGAGGGATGAAACCCATACACAACGCTCAAAATATTTTCGAAAAAGCCGAAGGGTAAGTTAAGCAGCCCTCTTTTCCGCCCCTGAAGCGTACCGGCATAGCGATCGATGGAGTGGAGTATGGCTGACCGTTGTTTATCCGTGGTGTCGAACAGCGTATCGGCCAGCGCAAGAATGGCTAAAGCAGCCGATGGACTGACTACGTTAATGCCATAATCTACCTTGAAATACATTCGGCGGAACTGGAGAAGAAGACTGGCCAGTCCAATATTGATACCCCCAATCAGCATGAAGTACCAGTCGACGGGGACTGGGCGGCCACTTCGGGTCTTAATAACCACCTCGCCTACCATATCCCCCACCGTGATCCAGAGCAGGGACACCAGCCCGCCGAAAAGCATCGGCACAACAAGGCTGTTGAAAAAATACGGCCTCAGATGCACTCGTTTAATCAGCAGGAACGCGATAAAACTTAACGTGCTCGATAACGTCAGTGTATTGCCCAGCATGGGGTCTGGACTGCCGAACACGGCCGATAATCCCGTTTTGCCATCGCCAAACAACCGGATACAGAGTACGCCGACCGTGTAGATCAGCAGGCCAATGGCCAATGTCCTGAACAGATAAACCGTGAGCGTGAGCGGAACCGAAAACGCGATCGGAAAACCCTCCTCCTCATCGACTACATACCTGTCTTTTTTCGACTGGATAATGATGATACCAAACAAGACCATCATAGCCCCGTCGGCCAGGGCCGAGGTGAGCAGAAAATCCCGGTTGGTGGCGTTTAGCGCTTCTACGTAATAAAAGACGAGCGAAAACAGGGTAGACACCCCATGCCCGACCAACAAAGCCAGGCAGGCATGATAGCGCACTTTTGGGTTATACGCCCCCAGGAAACCCAGGATCGTCATTAGCGCAATCTTGAAGAAAGTGTTGATGGCCAGGGCCGGGTTCTGGTAGGTCATGGCCACCAGGTTCTGTAGCCCCTGTGGCCAGGTAGAATAGCCAAAAAAGCCGATCAACAGCACCGAGAGGTAGGCCAGGTACGAAAAGCCCAGCAGCCGCAGCACCCAGAACGCAAAACCACGCGTTGGCTTTGCTACCCTTTCGCCCGACCATTCCTGGTTGAACAGAGCAGCATATTCCTGTTGAGAAGGCCGTACGGGATACGGTTTTTTCCTGAAAAGGACAGAAGCCAGCAACCGGGCCAGGTAGAGGCCGATGGTGCCGAAAAGAGCCCCATCAGCCGCCATGGCAAGGGTTCCTTTAAGCAGGGGTGAGGTTACCCACGAGATGGGCGAAGGGTCGGGGTAGATCCACAGGGCTTTTTCAATTGGGCAGCCTGCGCATCGGTAGCTGGATTGCGTATGAAATTCGAGGAGAATCCAGGGAATAAAAACGATGAGGAAAGGAACCAGTGAGCTGGACTTGCGGCAACTGGTGATCAGGGGCGAGAAAATAAAAATATTGATTAGCAGCTCAAAAAACATGGTGTAAATGGGCCGCAGGGTGTACCCAAACAGGGTAACGCCGTGAAACTCGCACATGTTGGTAGTGGTGATCAGGTACAGCCAGCCAATGGTCAGCACCAGATTGACAACCATCAGCGGCACATGCGTCAGAAAGCCGGTTGCCTTATCCAGAGGGTCCTGGGCAGTATAGCCGTGGAGGTTAATGAATGGGATCATGCCTTGAGGTACAGTTTAGGTAGGAGTACTTGGTTGGTTGGAAAGGCGGCAAACAACACCCGGTTGGGTGAACGCATCAGGCTACCGCATCACTCCAGTCTTTGTTGGCCGCCAGCGACAGGGCGCAACCGGGTGTCGGCTGAATCTGGCCCCGGATACCGCCCGTTTGGCGGTCGACAGTCCAGGTTTCGGTGACCAGGCAATTGGTTTCGTCGTAAGATGCTAGGTCTAACGTGCCGTTGTCGAGTGTCAGCACCACGTAGCCATTATGTCCCAGCCTGGTTTTGGTATCCTCGGCGATCTTTCGTTCCCGATCATCAAAGGCAACCAGCGCCTTAAATCCTTTCTGCTTCGAATCTTTCTGAAAGGCTTTTGCATCGAGCTCGATCGGCGTACCCCCATGCCCAATGCAGCGGCCATAGACCGTGAGGTTGCCGGTCTGTAGGGGTTGATAGAACGCCAGTTTGTGTTCATGCCCCCATAGCCACAGTACCTGTTTTGTTTCACCAAACAAAGCCGCCAGTTGATCGGCGGGCTTCTGGTATTCCGTTTCATTTTTAAAAGCCGATATAAACTGGTGGTGCGTCAACACCACCAGCCCCCGCTTATCGGCGGGGTCGCCCACTTTCACCACATCGCGCAGCCAGTCAACGACAGCCTGCTCGAAGCCACACTTGGGCGCGCAAAAGGGAAGAAATTCGAGAATGGGCGTACCCACCGAGTTGTAGCCCGTATCGAGGCCCAGAATTCGCCAATGCTCATTCTGCAGGCAGAAGAACCCGGCGTCCTGGCCCACGTACTTACCGTTGGCATCGGCGGCCCCCAGACTGGGGAGCAGGCACTCAAAAAAAGCGTCGCCCCGGGCGTACATCTCATGGTTGCCCAGCACGGCGAAACTACCAAGCCGACCCCGCACCCAGGGAGAGCCGTCGGCCACAAAATTGGTGTGTATTTCGGGCGGGGCACCCACGAAATAGGTGTCGCCAACATGAATGGTATATTCGGGGTTGTGCCCCTCCATGGCGTGGGCAATGGCATGTGACTCGTCGGTATCGGTAGCCCAGTCGCTGGTGATGGCAATGCGGGTAAGGGCCGCTGGTGCGAGGGTATAGATACCGGTATTGGCACCTGTATATACCTTATACGCCGCTTTTTTGCCAAACCGGCTTTTCACATAGTGACGTATCCATGACCAAAATGTCTTCGTCAGAAAATCGGTGATCGCATGGCCCGGTCGCTGCTTGTCTAGTTCGGTCTTGAGATGGCTTGCCAGCTCTGAACGGCTTGGCAACGGCGTGATGTAGTCAGTCGCCTGCCGGGTTGGGGCTTTGGCGGGGTCGGGGTCGGGCGTATAAGCCATACTGGTGGGTAAGTAGAAAGGAAGGTGAACGTTGGACTAGCTACTTATTGTGATTAAGGCCCTGCTTGGCGAGGGTTTCTCGAAGGAGAGGTTCCAGGCTTTCCTGCTGCGCCTGACTCTGAATGTTATGCACCAGTGCGTCGTAGCTGCCGGGGTCGGGAATGCGGTGAATCTGGTTGGTCAGTACTTGCACCAGCCGGGCGTATCGCCGCCGCTGATACCACACGAGGCCAATAATGGCGGTTAGCACACCGCCCAGGCCCAGCAAAAACTGGGTGGCATATTTCTGCACCACCGGCAGGTCATCGCGAACAATCGATCGAACCCGGGCCGTAAGGGTGTCGAGTGTGGGTTCCAGCGCTTTACTGATAGTCTGTTGCAGCTTGCGTTGCGTGGCATCGTTGAGGGTGCTATCACGAATAGCGGCCAGTCTGGCACGGGTTTCGTCGGAATCCAGCCGGGCGAGTGCCGCCCCAACCATATTGGCTAAAAGGGGGCGCGTGCTCTTATCCAGCGTACCGCCCGCTTTGGCAATGGCGTCTACGAAGAACCGTTTCAACTCCTCATCCTTCACTTCGCGCTTTAGCTCTTTCACCCGCTTAATCACCGTAAGACCAATACTGTCGATCTGACCATTTGTAAGATGGCCCAGGCTATCGACCTGCCGTTTCACTTTACGGGTGAGTGGGTCGAGCGGATCGAGTGAATCAGTGGCGTCTTTCAGGCTCTTGATTAGGTTAATGCTGAGTGCCCTCACTTCGCTGTTGCCACCGGCAACCGCGTTTTTAGTCAGGCTGAAGACGGTTGAGTCGAGCCGTCGTTTGTTTAACGAACCGGGGCCTAGTTGTTTATTGAGCCATTTCTCGGTTGAACAACTGGCCGCCAGCAGGGCGAGCACCAGGGTGAGCGTAACGTATCTTGGTTTCATGAGGATGGTGGATTAATGAGAAACGGAATGGCAGAAAAAGAGAATACAGGCTACTTAACCGATGGTACTGTCCGGTACGCATTCAAACATGCATCAGCCTACCCATCGGGGGGCTGAGTGCGGTTGTTGGCTGCACCCTCCCGAGACGTATGGAACCAGACCGGCAATTCTACAGCCTACCGTTTGGGAAGCTGCCAATAGGTCTTTGGGCCATCAGGGTCAAACAGCTTATCCAGGGAGATGCCGACTTCTGTTGGAAAAGAATGGACGATTGTATCCAGGACGTGCTTTCCCAGAATACGGTAGCTTTCAAACTGGCTCTCCGAAAAGAACTGGTCAGCTGTCGATTCATGAGGAAACGCGCTTTGGGTGGTCGCATAGTTGAATACGTCGCGGGGTTCGGTGCCGTAAAAGCCCGGTTTTATGTAAAGCAGTAGCCCATCTGTTTCATCGGCCTCTCCGGTCGGCCCATTGGTCCGCTTATCAACGGCTGAGTAGCGAATCCGGCCCAGTGCCCAGTATTTCCCATCCGTAGCAGGTACCTTATGCGACCGCGCCCGCACATCGAACTTATCGGCAAAGTCAATGGGTATACCCAGGTCTATGCGAATCTTGCGAATGGCATTTCCCAAATCTTCCAATGTGCATTTTTCGTCACAGCTCGCGTCGCTGACTACGATGAAGCGATTTCGCCGTAACACCATCTCATACAGGCCGAGGTTCTCGAAGTGACCACCGTCTGATAAATACACGTACTCGTTGAGGTCATCTGTTTTGCCGAGCAGTTCATCCCAAATGGGTTTTACGGCCAGCGCTGGTTTCGATTGATAAAATGTTTTGTCGCCGGCCGGACCAGGATTGCCCAGCCACCAGCCCAGCCTGACATTGAACAAGGTCATCAGAAACGCAATCATAGGCGAGGAATGATAGCCCATGTTAGGGCTGGCCGCTGCCCCCGAAATGGTCATGGCTGTGCCCAGGCTAATTCCCTTATCACCCCCATAGACATAAGGCTGGCTGCCCCCGGCCACTGTGTTTGTTGCCTGTTGCGTTGTTGTTGTGTCATCACTGGTGCGTGTGGTGCGCCGATAGCCCAGCGAGAGGGAACCAGCGTGCAGCGGCGACACCGAAAACGCTTCGGCTTTCCGTTCCTGCCAGGCTAGGTTCTGGCCGCTAACCAGGTTCAGCGCTATGTTGATGATGTGGAACGGGGCCTTACCTTTCGGAGCAGCAGGGGGTTGGTTTGTTGTCTGTTCAGGTTGCCTGCTTAAGTCGCCCATGGGTATGTTATCGGCTTCATCGAAGCCTGTGAACGGGTCGGGTTGCCGCACAGACGGGGGACGGGAAGCACCCAGATAGGCCCGTATCAACCGGGCGCTATACATTGCATGCAGCGAGAACTGGTTCGTGTCGACGGCCGAGGCAATCAGGTAGCCGATCGCAGCCAACAAGCCCAAAACGAAGAGGGGCGTTACGGCCGTTAGCGTTCTCAACAACGGCTTGGAGTCGACCGAGGAGGCTAACTGGTCATTGAGTAGCTCGATCAGTAACCGGTCGAAAAGCGAAAGCAGAACGAGTAAGGTTAGTAGCGTCAGGGTAGCCACTATGGGAAGCGTGTAGGTCGACAGAATACCGATGATGCCCGAAGCACTGCCTTTGCCATGGCGTGACCCGGCCCCTTGCCCTGGCCCAGCCGTTTTTGTACTGCTTCCGAGCAGGGCAGTCAGTATACCTGACCCCAAACCCAAACCGGCGATTTCCAGTTTTATTTGGCTGATCAGCCCTGGCCCCAGCAGCACGATACTCGT
The DNA here is from genome assembly GCA_963750355.1 of uncultured Cytophagales bacterium. GTDB lineage: Bacteria > Bacteroidota > Bacteroidia > Cytophagales > Spirosomataceae > Fibrella. The sequence goes on from CAVVQL010000017.1 coordinate 38,960, forward strand.
AAGGAATAACCAGCCAAAAGCCACAATGAGCAACCAGGCGGTATAGCGTGCCGTCCATTCCCGTCTCGAATCTGGTATGAACCGGCTGATGATTCCTTCAAAGAGGTACCCGGTGAGAATCACCGCCAACAGAAAACAAGGGAAGCCCAGGCAGGTGTTCACGTCGACCGATTCGTATTGCAACAGCTTGGCCGTCAGTAGCATAAGAAATCCGGCAAACGCACCGATAGCGGCAATCACCAGAAACATTAAGACTTGCAGAACTGGTTTTTTGCGGCTCGGAATAGCCAGCAGCCAGCCCATGACATGCGTAGACGCAGTACCAATCATAATATACAGCCCCCCTTTGGACCAAATTGTCAGCCCTTTAGCCTGACCGAGGCCCAACGAATCATAAAGGGTAGCCGCCCAGAGCGGTAAAGTCGAATCCAGTTGCCTGACCCACTGCCAGATCAGGATCAAGGCCAGAACGGCAACGGAGAAGGGCACAAGGCAGGAATTAATAAAGGCCACCTGGTCGCGGGCTGATTGATGGGGTCTGTCGGCCAGGCTTTTTGCCTGCGAAGGAACAGGATCGGGTGCCGGTATATAGGCGTGAACGAACCGAACGGCCAGAACGGTGAGTACGACCACCAGCAGAAGCATGCCCCCAACCAACGCAAGGCTGAGTGGGTTTGAAAAGTCCACTTTATAATCGGCCAGGCTGACGGCCAGTAACGGAGCCGCTGTCAGCGCAGCCAGAAAGGGCAGGAGTACCAGCCAGATCAACAAAAGATTCCGAAGGTAAGTAGCCCCAAGCGTCCACGTATCGGCAGAGAACAGACCAAGCTGAGGCGTCAGGTAATTGCTGTATTGGCGCAGATGGTGAACCGGATCGGCTTCAGTAGCAATTGGTATGTTGCTGTTGGTTTTCAGTTTCCCGACTACCTGATCAAAACCTTCATGATGGCTCCAGGCACTGAGCCATCCGCCGATATAACCGCCGCCCGACACCGTAGACAGGTACGAGAAACGCCCAAGTAAGTTGTGCTGCGCCAGGCCCTGAATGATTCCCAGCGCGAATGTTGCACTTCGAATACCCCCTCCTGACAGGCATAATGCGGTCTGATGCTGACTGAGCATCTTGCTGAAGATGCCGTCTAACGTGGTGTTGTCTTTGGGTTGTATATGGTCAGCAAAGGCATCTTCCAGCAGAAGCTGGTTCAGTTCGCTGGTTTCCGGAGCGGGTTCTCCCGAATCAGGCGTTTTGCCACCGGCTAAATAGCGTTTGAGTAACCCACGTGTGTAAGGGCGTAAGGCAACATCCTGTAGCCACGTTTCTGTGGTCAGTAGGGTAGTTTCTTTCGCCTTGTCTTTAAGTACCTGCCTAACCAGTTCCTTTGTGAAAGGCTTACCGGGGGCCGCCGCAGCGAGCCATTCGGCCAGCCGTGTATAGGGTGTTTCACGGTAAAGAGCCCGTTGCTGCGCTTCGGTATGTTCAGCGGTTAGGGTAGCCAGCAGCTTATCCGGATTAATCAGAATAAACGTGTCGTCACCTTTATTCTGATTCGTTTCATGAATGTGATTATACTCCTCTTCCAGTATATCTCGTAAGCGAAGAGAGGGTTCTGTAGGTTGGCTGGTCAGCGTAGACGATTTAGGCATAGATCAGTGAGTTAGGGTAGGTTAGCTGATGCAGAAAACGGCCAGTTATACATAAACCGCTGTATAGCTAGCTACTTCTGCCGGTCTGGTACCAGTCGTTGGATAGACCAGATACGTATTGAGTTGGCCCTATAAAGCTAGCAGGGTTACTACACGATAGGAGCAGGAATTTAGTATTCGGTTAACCATTGACTTTCAGGGCGTAGCCCCTTAATCAATAGAAAAAGCCTGCTCATTGAGCAGGCTTTTTCTATTGATTAAGAAGACTAATTCGCTACCGGCTCAGGTACAGATTGCGCTCGGAGTAGACCTTCTGGAAGAAATCGTCGGTGAGGTCGTCGATGAACGGGCTGGCGCACCAGTAAATGCCTTCGCCGGTCGATTTCATTTCGGGCGGTTGCGTTGCGACCGAGTTCCTTGTTGACGTTCGGGAATTTGCTGAATGAGAACGCCGGAATCTTGATCATAAATGGGATATATCGCCGAACGATATACGAGTAGCCGATCACGACCTCGCGTGTTTAGGGGTTTTAACGCAGTAGTAACTGATATAACTATTTTTTGTAGACAAAATAAGCCAGTGCGAAAGAGGCTGTGAAGAGGGCTATACTGCCCCCGAATACCAAAAGGGACAGTCTGACTTTTCGCTTCCTTTCGTCGGGTAAATCGTCAAAGGAAGAAACGACAATAGATGGTTTTATAAGGTACAGATACAGGAGAATGTATATGCCAGACGTCGCAGCAAAAGCCTCGAGGTGAGTAGGTTTAAACGGCCCATAAAGTCTGACTTTTAGGGTGATCAGTAGCATTAAAAGGCTAATGTAGTAAAGGGAAAAAGTCACGGCTAGCCGCACAGCCAGATTACTTTTCGCCACTTCTGCCGACTCATACTTGATAGCATGATAGTACAGGCCCTGATACACATCGTTAATGAACTTCGCTGGTTTACTCATCGATTTGTCTGGAAAATGCTAGCCGCCGATTGCAGGGCGTAATCAGCGGCTAGTAATACTAGTAGCGGCAATGTAGCTAAAAACAGAATCGGCCAACGTACCTGGATCATTCAGGTACGTTGGCCGATTCGTTTAGCAACTAAAAAGCCCTACCGGCTCAGGTACAGATTCCGTTCTGAGTAGACCTTCTGGAAGAAATCGTCGGTGAGGTCGTCGATGAAGTAAATGCCTTCGCCGGTCGATTTCATTTCGGGGCCGAGTTCCTTGTTGACGTTCGGGAATTTATTGAACGAGAACACCGGAATCTTGATGGCGTAGCCCTTCTTTACCGGGTTGAAGGTGAAGTCGGTGACCTTCGCCCCCAGCATCACCTTGGTGGCGTAGTTCACATACGGCTCCTGGTAGGCTTTACAGATAAACGGCACCGTGCGGCTGGCGCGGGGGTTGGCCTCGATCACATACACTGTCTCGTCTTTGATGGCAAACTGAATGTTCATCAGGCCCACTGTTTTCAGGGCTACCGCAATCTTGCGGGTGTACTCCTCAATCTGCCTAATCACGTTTTCGCTGAGGTCGAACGTGGGCAGCAGGGCGTACGAATCGCCGGAGTGAATGCCCGCCGGTTCGATATGTTCCATAATGCCGATGATGTACACGTTCTCTCCGTCGCAGATCGCGTCGGCTTCCGCTTCAATGGCATTTTCCAGGAAGTGATCGAGCAGGATATTGTTGTCGGGAATGTCGCTCAGAATCTTCATCACGTGCTGTTCCAGCTCCGTTTCGTTGATCACGATCTTCATGCTCTGCCCGCCCAGTACGTAGCTGGGACGAACCAGCAAGGGGAACCCCAGCTCCCGCGACAGGTCGATGGCTGCTTCCGATTCGCGCACCGTGCCGAACTTGGGGTACGGAATATTCAGGTCGTGTAGCAGGCTCGAGAACCGGCCCCGGTCTTCGGCCAGGTCGAGGGCATCCCAACTGGTACCGATGATCTTGATGCCGTACCGGGTCAGCTTCTCGGCCATTTTCAGGGCGGTCTGGCCACCCAACTGCACAATCACCCCTTCGGGCTGTTCGTGCATGATGATCGCGTGAACGTGTTCCCAGAAGACTGGCTCGAAATAGAGCTTATCGGCAATATCAGGGTCGGTCGATACGGTTTCGGGATTACAGTTGATCATGATCGTTTCGTACCCCGCCTCTTTCGCCGCCAGCACACCATGCACACACGAATAGTCGAACTCGATGCCCTGCCCAATCCGGTTGGGGCCCGATCCCAGAATCACGACCTTCTTCCTGGCCGAGCGGATCGACTCGTTACCCGGCAGGTCAGAGACCGGTTCGGGGCGGTCGAGGGTAATGGGTAGCTGGTTGTTGAAGGTCGAGTAATAGTACGGCGTTTTGGCCTCGAACTCGGCCGCGCAGGTGTCTACGCACTTGTATACCCGGCGAATGTTGTGATCCTGCCGATACTGGTAAATCTTGCTCTCCCGTACCTGGAGAATATGCGCCAGCTGGCGGTCGGCGTAGCCTTTCTGCTTGGCGGTACGCAGCAGTTCGGGTGGCAGGTCGTCAAGGTCGTATTTCTCGATCTCCCGCTCCAGCTCGATCAGCTCTTCGATCTGATGCAGGAACCAGGGGTCAATCCGGGTCAGGCGGCGAATGGTGCTGAACGACATCCCCGCTTTGAACGCATCGTAGATATGGAACAGCCGGTTCCAGCTGGGGTGCTCCAGGCTATGCTTCAGCGCCGCCATGTCCGACAGTTCACGCCCGTCGGCACCGAGTCCGTTGCGGCGAATTTCGAGCGACTGACAGGCTTTTTGCAGGGCTTCCTGGAAATTCCGGCCAATACCCATTGCTTCGCCGACCGATTTCATCTGTAAACCCAGTGATCGGTCTGCGCCCGGAAACTTATCGAAGTTCCAGCGAGGCACTTTCACAATCACGTAGTCGATGGCCGGCTCAAAAAATGCCGAAGTCGTCCCCGTAATCGGGTTAATCAGTTCATCGAGGTTATACCCAATCGCCATTTTAGCCGCGATTTTGGCAATGGGGTAGCCCGTTGCTTTCGACGCCAGCGCCGACGACCGGCTTACCCGTGGGTTCACTTCGATGACAATGATGTCGTCGGTTTCGGGGTTGACCGAAAACTGAATGTTACAGCCACCCGCAAACTGCCCAATGCCGTTCATGACCCGAATCGATAGGTCACGCATTTTCTGGTAGAGGGTATCGGGCAGGGTCATGGCCGGGGCCACCGTAATGGAATCGCCGGTGTGGATGCCCATCGGGTCGAAATTCTCGATCGAGCAGATGATGATGAAGTTACCGTTACCGTCGCGCAGGAGTTCGAGCTCGTATTCTTTCCAGCCCATCACGCTTTGTTCCACCAGCACCTCATGCACGGGCGAGGCGTGGAGGCCCGCCGTCAGGGCTTTGTCGAAGTCTTCGGGTACGTTTACAAAGCCGCCGCCGGTGCCACCAAGGGTGTAGGAAGGTCTGATAACCAGCGGAAAACCAATTTCCTGGGCAATTTCCTTGCCTTCCAGAAATGACCGGGCGGTGCGGCCTTTGCAGACACCCGCACCCAGCTGGATCATCAGCAGACGGAACTTCTCGCGGTCTTCGGTGGTCTCGATCGCCTTGATATCCACACCGATGATCGTTACGTTGTATTTTTTCCAGATACCGGCTTTTTCGCAGTCGATGGCAAGGTTCAGGGCCGTTTGACCCCCCATCGTAGGCAGAATCGCGTCGATTGGGCGACCCATGGCCCGGTGCTTTTCTAAAATCTCGACGATTGATTTTTTCTCCAGCGGCAGCAGATACACATGATCGGCGTTGATCGGGTCGGTCATGATCGTAGCCGGATTGGAGTTGATCAGCGACACCTCGATGCCTTCTTCACGAATGGAGCGGGCCGCCTGAGACCCGGCATAATCGAATTCGCAGGCCTGACCAATAACGATGGGGCCGGAGCCAATGATAAGAACCGAGCGGAGAGAGGAATTCTTGGGCATAACAGGGCCGAAAAAGAACGGATGGGACGATGAGAACAACGAGCCGATAGAAGCCGTCTACCCCGGAAGGGTACGGGCAAAAATCCCGCAAAATTAGGGGCTTAAAAAGGGAATCACAAACAGATTCACGACTAATGTGCTCGTGCCAGGCTCAACCAGCACTATGGCTTATCATGCGCTCTACTATCCGTTTCTTTCCGCTAGATTGCAGAGCGGCGTAGGGCTAACTGGCAAACGCGTATCTTTGCGGCATGAAACTGAATTTCTCAGACCTCATCCTGTTTGAGGATACCGATTATATAGTCATCAACAAACCACCCCACGTGGCCGCCCTTGATGAACGTACCCCCGACCGGTCGGGCATGAGCATTCTGCGGGTGGCCAAAGCCTATACCGATGATGCCCAACTGGCCCACCGGCTTGATAAAGAAACATCGGGCGCACTGGCTATTGCTAAAAACCCAGAGGCCTATCGGCACCTGGCCATGCAGTTTGAACACCGCGAGGTCACCAAGCGATACCATGCTATCACCAACGGCGTGCATAACTTTGAGGGTATTTCGGTATATCTGCCCATTTCACCCAGCCGGGATGGCACGTATGTAAAGATCGACCGGGAGAAGGGCAAAGTAGCCGAAACGATCTTCAACACCCTGCGTGCTTATCGGATCAATACACTGGTTGAATGTATGCCCATCACCGGACGGATGCACCAGATTCGGGTTCACCTGCAATGCCTGAAAGCGCCCATCGTCAGCGATGCAACCTACGGCGGTAAACCCGTGTACCTCTCGCAGATCAAGCGCGATTTCAACCTGAAGATGGATACTGATGAGCAACCGCTGATTCAGCGCGTAGCCCTGCATGCCCATTCGCTGACCTTTACCCAGCTCAACGGCGAACCACTGACGGTGGAGGCCCCATATCCTAAAGATTTCGGTGCGCTGGTAAAACAGCTTGAAAAGAATGCATAACTGAACTAGGGCTTGTGCGTGATGAATTATGAATTATGAATCGATTTGCCTGAGTGCCTTGTAAGTTTCAGCCAAGCCATTCATGATTCATCACGCACCGTTACTTTCTAAAAAAATGTTCATTCACTCCGTTTATTTCTGGCTGGCCAATCCTGCATCTGACGCCGATCGTGCTGCTCTTCGCGCTGGTCTGGAAACGCTGCGTGGTGTTGATGCCATTCACACAACGTCGATTGGTACGCCCGCCAATACCCGCCGCCCTGTTATCGACCACAGCTACGACTTCGCGCTGCTGCTGACCTTTGCCGACGAAGCGGCCCACGATGTGTATCAGGACCATGCCGTGCACCTGGCCTTCGTTGATACCTGTAGGCACCTCTGGTCGCGGGTGCAAATTTATGATGTAGAAACGAAATAAAGTTTCAAGTGTCAGGGTGTCCAGGTTTCAAGTGCTTCGCCAATCAAATAGATATTTGGTCAGCGAAGCACTTGAAACTTGACAGCCTGACACCTGAAACTCCCTACCTATGACCGCACACGACATTGCCGCAACGTACTATAATGCCTTCAATCAGAAGGACTGGGCAACGATGCTCTCGCTTCTGAGCGAGGCTGTTCGCCATGACAGTAATCAGGGTGCCACCCGGACGGGCAAAGCCGAGTTCGCGCGGTTCCTCCAGCATATGGATGACTGCTACGACGAAACGCTGACCGATATGGTGATTATGACCGAGCCAACCGGTACGCGGGTAGCCTGCGAATTCGTTGTGCATGGCACCTATCTGAAAACGGATAGCGACCTGCCCGAAGCAACGGGCCAACCCTACGTGCTGCCTGCCGGTTCGTTTCTTGAGATTGCCAGCGGCCACATAACCCGTGTGACTACCTACTACAACTTACCGCTCTGGGAGTCGCTGGTACTGGGTCAGGGTGACTAATCTATAGTTTACTCAGTTTATGACCTTTCAGCAGTACATCGGCTCCGAAATTCGTACCGTCTTTAATGGGCTGGCGGCGTTGCGAATTGCTGTTTTTCGGGCGTTTCCTTATCTGTACGAAGGCTCCATCGATTACGAAAAAACGTACCTGAGCACCTACGCCAAATCTGAGCGAGCCATGCTTTTTGCGGTGTACGATGGCGAACGAATGGTGGGTGCTACCACCTGCCTACCCCTTCGCGACGAAACCACCGAGGTGCAGGCCCCGTTTATACGGGCCGGTTACAAGCTGGATACCGTCTTTTATTTTGGCGAAAGTTTACTATTGCCTCCCTATCGGGGGCAAGGGCTGGGCCATCGGTTCTTCGACGAGCGCGAAGCCCATGTCCGTTCCTTTGGTACATACACGACCGCCACGTTCTGTGCCGTACAACGCCCCGTCGACCATCCCCTGCGGTCCCGCTGAGTACCGGCCACTCGATGCCTTCTGGCAGCAGCGGGGTTACCACCTCGACCCGGCGCTGCAAACCACGTTTAGCTGGCCCGATAGTGGAGAAACTGAAGAGACGCCAAAAGTGATGCAGTTCTGGACGAAGTCGATACGTTGACCTTACTTCCGTTCAAACATTACGTAGCCATTTTCTTCGGTTACCACCCGCAGGTTTGGGTTTGAGCGGTAACCGTCGGCACTGGTGATTTTAGTGATCAGGTAGGTCGGCTTATCCACCGGGCCATCGATCAGGTACGCTTCCTGCTTTGTCAGCGGGTTCACGGGGGGCTGCTTGCGGAAATAAAACAACTGGGCGTAGCTCTTATAGCCAACAGGCTCGGCATATACGTTCTGCCCCTGCTTCGACTGGTAGAAACGCACCACGGTTCCCTGCACGTATTCTTCAATTTTTGGAACAACGATGCTCAGATACAACCACAAACAGACAGCCGTAGCCATAAACAGCGTCCAGACGGAGCCCGGCAGGCTGTTGCCCGGCAACAGTTGCCGACGATGCCCTACGCGGGCCAGCCGGACAATAGCCGTTAGGAGCACGACCAGATAGGTGGCCCCAATGAGCCACTCCCAGCCGCCCCAGGTAACGTTGGCCTGTAGGTTTGCCACGGCAAACGGGTCCTTGATGTAGGGGATGAGGGTAGCTTTGAACTGGCCAACAATGGGTAGCAACGTGAGCAGCAGGCCCAGCAACCCGCCAATAGTCAGTAACCCCACCGTGAGCCAGCGCGACCAGGCCACTCGGCCCGTCAACAGGTCGTGCAGATGCCGGGCGGCCAGGTACGATACCGGGAACCAGGCCATGCTGGAGTAGTGCACGATCTTGGTCTTCACGATGGAGAACAGGATCATGACCACCCAGAACAACACCACCATCCACAGTCGGAAGTCGTGCGGATCGCGGTTGGCCCACAGGTACCGGATGGCAAAGATCGACAGCGGAAAACAGCCAACCAGTACCACCACAAAATGGTAGTAGAAGGGCTGTCCGTGGCCGGCGTCGGGCGTGCTGAACAGACGGATCTGGTAGGTAATGAACTCTTCCAGAAACCACGGCCCGTTGCGCATAATCTCCAGCCCAAACCAGAGCGACGCTACGCCCACCGCCACCGCCACGGCCAGTAACGCATGCGACAGCCGCAACAAAGGCCGGAACTGAGCAATGGCCCAGACGATGGCAAAGGTGAGCCCTGCCAGCAAGTGCACCTACGGGGCCTTTGGTCAGCACGGCGAGGCCGACAAAAAGCCCCGCTACGGCGATGGACTTTACGGCCCCCGGTTTGCCATACTGTTGAGCGGCTTCATAGACGTAGCAGACACCCAGGAAGATGAACAGGTTGAAGGTAGGGTCGATAATGCCCGTTTTGAAGTACAGGTGCGGCGTCAGGGCACCGAGATAACCCACTGCCCAGAGCAGGCCAAACTGAGGGCCGTGCAGGCGTTTGCCGACGAAAAAGAAGGTTAGTAGTGTACCAATGCCGATGAGCGCGTTGGGTAGGCGGGCGGCGTATTCACCCACGCCCAGCCAGCGCATGGCGGTGGCCTGAAGCCAGAAAAACAGGGGCGGTTTTTCCCAGAACGGCTCGAAATTGATCTGCACGCGGGCATAGTTCCCCGTCACCAGCATCTCCCGCGCCGACTCGGCAAAGTTAATTTCGTCCCAGTCAAACAGATGTACGCGACCCAGAAACGGTAGGAAGAAAAAAGCCCCCAGGGCTAAGAGCAGAATGGGGTAATAACGCGGTGCAGGCATAGAAGGGCTACCTCACCCCCGGCCCCTCTCCTTGTGAAGGAGAGGGGCCGGGGGTGAGGCCATTACGGTTTTAGCACAAAAATATCTTTCGTGTTACGGCCCAGCCCGTCGTAATCGAGGCCGTAGCCGACTACAAATTTGTTCTCTATCTCGAAGCCTACGTAGGTCAGGTCAACCTTTGTTTTCAGGGAAGCCGGTTTGAACAGCAGCGTGGCAATGGCAATCGAGGCGGGCTCTTTCTCGGCCAGTTGCTGGCACACATGGGCAATGGTTACGCCCGTGTCTACAATGTCTTCCACCACAATCAGGTCGCGGCCCGTAATGACTTCCGAAAGGCCCAGAATCTCCCTTACCCTACCCGTCGATGCCGTCTGTTCGTACGACGATACCCGGATGAAGGTGATCTCACAGTCGATGGTCAGGTTTTTGAGCAGGTCGGCGGTGAATAAAACGGCCCCGTTCAGCACCCCGACAATCAGCGGACAGCGACCGGCATAATCGTGGTTAATTTGGTCGGCTAGTTCGGAAATACGTTCCTGAAGCGTTTCGCGGCCAATAAACGGCACAAACGTTTTATCGAGTACAGTCAGCATGTGTTCAAAGGTACGGCAGAAAATGAACGCCTGTTAAACGGATATGCCCGCGTAAACGTTGTATTGACGCACCCTGCGGCGACTAGCCGCTACGGTTTTGCCAGAGACTATATACACGATGTTGTTACGAATGCATAAATTACTTGTTTCGCTTCTCCTGCTGGCAGCTACCTCTGCCCAGGCTCAGCTCTACTCATCGGCCGACTTCGATAAGAAATACGATGGGCTGCTTCAGCACCCAGGGGTACAGATCGAATCGGCTGAGGCGATCAATTACATGTACAACTATAAGTTTGCGCTGGCCGATAAGGAATTTCGCTGGCTGCGGCTTCGGTACCCCAGTCATCCCATGCCTTACTTTCTGATGGGTATGGCCGAGTGGTGGAAGATTGTGCCCAACACCGACGTTGAGGCCTACGATAACCGCTGTCTGGCCCTGATGGACACCACGGTTACACTGGCTGAACAGTTGTATGAGAAGAGCGAAAACAAAGTAGAGCCCGCGTTTTTTCTGGCTGCTGCCTACTCGTTCAAAGCCCGTATCTACTCCGAACGGAAGAAATGGACAAAGGCCACGTTTGCCGGAAAAAATGCGTTGAAATACTTCGAGCAGTGTAAAGGCAAAGGTGACCTGAGCCCCGAACTGATGTTTGGCGATGGCCTGTATAACTACTACGCCAAGTGGATTCCGGAAAACTACGCCCTGCTTAAACCCATTCTGATGTTCTTTCCGAAGGGAAACAAAGAGCAGGGAATCAAAGAACTGGAGAAGACGGCCAACAATGCCTTCTACACCCGGGTTGAGGCCCGGTACTTCCTGTTGCAGATCTACAGCATGGAGAACCAGTACGACAAAGCCTATGACATGGCTAAGTTCATGACCGAGCAGTATCCCGACAATCCGTTCTTCGAGCGCTACTACGCCCGGTCAGCCTTCGTTAAAGGCAAATTGAATGAGGCAGAGAGCGTATCGAAAGATATTCTGTCGAAGATTGCAGCGGGCAAGGATGGCTACGAAGGCGTTAGTGGCCGCACGGCGGCGTACATCCTGGCGTATATCAACCAGAATTTCTACCGGAACACCGCCGAAGCCAAGAAATACTTCCAGCAATCGATTGATTTTGCGCTGGCAACCAACTCGAAAAACGCGGGATACTACTGGTCGTCGCTGCTGGGGCTGGGCCGCATTGCCGATGCCGAGAAAAATTATGATCAGGCGCGTACGTACTACACCGAAGTGTTGAATAGTGCCGAGAGGAAATCGGCTCAGTACCTTGAAGCGAAGAAAGCCGTAAAAGAAGGCAAACAGTCGCGCCGGGAGGAACGCCGGAAGCGGCAATAAAAACGGCCGTAGCCCAGCCCAATGCTCCTTCCTATGAAAGACCTTCGCATCAACGGCCGTGTCTGGCTTGAAACCATATCTGAAGGCGAAACGGAGCGGTTCCTGGGCATTGGCCGGATGGAACTGCTGGCTCATATTCAGCAGACGGGTTCCATCAACCAGGCCGCCAAGGCGATGCGCATGTCGTATAAGCGGGCGTGGGAACTGGTGCAATCCATGAACAAACTGGCCGACCTGCCGCTGGTTGTTACTCAAACCGGCGGCGAGAAAGGCGGCGGGGCCGTGGTAACCCCCGAAGGCGAGAAATACCTGGCTCAGTATCAGGCGTTGCAGCTACGTTTCCAGCAGTTTCTGACCGACGAACTGGCAAGGTTTGCGGGCGGGGAAACGTCGACCGGTACTGCCCCGATCAATCAGCCGGTCGAGTAGGGTTTACCGATACAACCTGCCCGTTCGTCGCAATTACTGACGCCGATCTGGCGGGTGCCGTACCTTTCCCGCTTACCACACGCGCATGAGCCGGACCGCCTACATTGTACTCATTCACCTGCTGGGCTGCCTTACTTTTCTGGCGTTGCCCTACTTTTTTGCGCCCGATGGTTTTGCCAGGCTGGCTGAACTACCCACCAACCCCCATGAGCAGCGGAATCTGGCCTCGCATGTGCAGCGGAAGGAGGCCCACCGGGTGGCCATCTCTTTCTACAGCGACCCGCTCACCTGGATCGACACGGTGGACGGGCGACTGCTGATTGCCTATGGCGACCAGCGCGACGCACTACAGTCCGGTCAGCCGGTGAGCACCGATCTGGTCGCCCTGCAACCGAACTTAAGCATCTGGTCGTACCAACCCCAACCAGTCAATGTATCCGAATGATGAACACGCAGACGCAGGCACACATTTACCTGGCCGACCAGCGAGGCTGCTCCGAAGCGGAGGCTTTTCGCAGTTGCCATACGTTCAATGTCGGCTCCTATACCGCTGAAGGTCGGGAGCCATTCGGGGCGCTGTATCTGCTGAATGACGATACCCTCCGGCCCGGTGCCAGCCTGCGTATGCAGGTGGAGCAGCCCATCGAAATCGTGTTGTTGCCCATTGTGGGCGGGCTTGAGTATGCCAGCGAAGGCGAAACCCGTTTTCTGGAACCTGGACAGGCGGGTGTGTTGTCACTGGCGGCCGGAATGACGTACAGCATATCGAATCCCTATCCATCCGAGTTCATTAATTGCCTGCAAATCTGGTTTACCAGAGCCCCTGGCAGTTCGTTGCCAACTGCCAGTCAAGTTACTTTCGACCTGACTACGCCAACTGCCCTGGTGCCGTTCTACGGCAACGTAGACAACCAAACTGACGAACAGACGCGGTACAGCGGCTTTATTGGCCGCTTTGCCGGCAGGGAAGAAGGAACGTATGCCGTTGGGCCAGTGGCTGAAGGGCATACCAACCGCGTGTTCGCTTTCGTGTTGCAGGGCGTATTCGAGATCGCCAATCGACTCCTTCACCAGCGAGACGGCCTGGCCCTGACGTACCATCAAGAGGATGTTTTGGAGTTTGAAGCCCTCTCGAATGACGCGGTGCTCGTTTTGTTTACATGTTGACACGAGGCTACAATCCGTTGTAGTCGCGTGTGTGGTCCCGGTAAATGGTATGGTAATGAATTTCGTTCTGGTACACCACGCCCGACTGGCAAACAAACTCGACCCACACGCTTGGCCCGTCGATTCGGGCATAATCGGCGTTGTTGGCCAGTGTGGCATTGCCCGAGTAGGCGATGTAGGTCGCGTCCAGTTCTTTCTCGTAGATCGCCAGCAAGGCTGCACCGGTGGCATCGTCTACATCCTGAGTCCAGGGCTTAATGGCCGCCAGCACCAGCGCTTTCTGAGCGGCCGAAAGCGTGCTGACGGCCAGCCCCAGTTTAGTAGCGGGAAACTGCCCGTCTTTGTTTGGCCCCAGTAATACATCACTAAACGTGGTGCTTAGCTTGGCCGAGGCCAGTTGAGCCGCCGACAGCGAAGCCAGCATGGCCGCCATGGCATCATGCTCGGTATTCAGCGGCGCATAGGTTGTGGTGCCCGTGGTCCAGCTTTTAGGTTCTACACCCTGGTGCGATGGGGTAGCACTTGCCACGGCACCGGCGTTATAGGTAATGTTCTGGGCGTAGTGGTGGCCACCAAACTGAAGCATCCAGGTGCCGGTGGCGCTGGGCGTTCCTAAAAAAGCGATGATGTATTTACCCGACGAGTAGCCAGCTCCGGCTTTGGTTGCCAGCACATCGTCGGCGGCGTTGATCTGCAAAAACTCATCGTAGCCTTCATTAGACGTTGTGCCGGCGGCCGCAGCAATGACGGCCTTGGCAGCGGCCAATTGTGTGGCAGTCAGCGTGCTGAATTCAAGGCCATTGCGGATGGAAACGCCACCCGGCAGGTTCGACCACCTGATGGCGTTTGCCTTGGTTAAGGCCAATTGAACGGTGGCTTTCTGGGCGGCAGTCAGGGTTGCCAGGAACGCATCGGCCGCGCAGGCAACTTTAGCCGCTCGGGTCGTTGCTGAGCTACAGTCGGTGGTTGTAGTGGTGCTGCCCGGCGATGATACAGGTAGTGACAGGGCGCAGGTTTGGCCACCGAGGGTAAGCGCAAAGCTGGCGGTTCCTGCCCCTGAGGGTGTGCCGCTGAGGCTGTAGGTTAACGTACCAGCGCCATTGGCCAGTGTGCCGGCCTGAAGGGTAGCGTTTAGCCCCGTTACTCCCGTTGAAGCAATGGCTGTACCTGCCGCGTAGGCCACGCCATTACCGCCTGTGTAGGGTACGGTTGCGGTGCCGGTATAGGCGGTGCCACTCACGGCTGTGGTAGAAAACGTAGTCGAGCCACAGGTAATGCCCGTTACAGACGCTGTTGTTGGGGTAACAACCGAGCCAGAATCTGTTTTACAGCCTTCCAGCGATAGAATGCCCGTTAAACCCAGCAGCATGCCTAGCTGCAATAAGGTGGTGTACTTCTTCGTAAGCATCGAGCCTGATTTCTGTATCTAACCTACCTGGCAGGTAGTCTGTTAGCTACTGTATATGATTTCTTAAGGAACCGGAATAGGGTTTATTCAGCCAATCCGCGTTGATGTAGCTAAGTACGAGCGCATGGCTGTTATCGTTGCACGGTACTGGCAAATAATCGAGGCCCCGGTATCGGGAACCCCGGCCGTATAAGCTACCAACCAGGCTACACGTCCCCATACCCACTCCGCTTTTTGTCCGAATACGTGGAAGCGGACCAGACCGTTGCCTGATTGGCCCGTTTATCGGTGAACCAGGCAACGATGGCGGTGAAAACGCGCTGGGCTCAACCTATTTTGCGCTGTTCGATCGATTTGGTGGCCGTTATTTCCGGTCGAATAGAACGGTTCGTTATATTCGACCGGAAATAACGGTTTATGCGACAACTCGTCATCTTATTGCTATTCTCAAGTCATCTGATGCTGGCCGGTATGTTGCCCGACAGTACGATCAAACCCAGCGATTCGCTTCGGAGAATTCAGCTGAACGATGTGGTGATCACGGCGTCGCGGGTTCCGGAAAGGCTCTTGACATCGCCGGTCAGCATCGAACTGCTCAGTGCTAGTCAGGTTCGGATGTCGGCCCAGCCATCATATTTCGATGCCATTGAAAACCTGAAGGGCGTTCAGTTGCTGACGTCGAGTCTGGGCTTCAAAGTGTATAATACCCGTGGCTTCGCCAACCCAACCAACGTCCGGTTTGTGCAGCTGGTCGATGGCCTGGACAATCAGGCACCGCATGTCGGGGCACCCATTGCTAATGCCCTGGCTCCGTCTGATCTTGACATTCAGCGGGTCGAGGTAGTGCCGGGGGCCTCGTCGGCCCTGTATGGCCTGAACGCCCTGAACGGGTTGGTACACCTGATCACCCGAGATCCGTTCACGTCGCCGGGCCTGAGCATCAGTCAGAAAACGGGGATTAACCATGTAAACGATGCGCTGGTTGCTGCGAAGGCGTATAGCGAAACCAACCTGCGCTATGCCCATGCGTTTGGTAGGCAGGTTGCCCTGAAAGTGAACCTGACCTACCAGCGTGGCTACGACTGGATCGCCCATGACAATACGGATCTGAACCCGAACGCCAACGCATCCTTAGGGCTTGCCGGTGCCGATAATCCCGGCCGCGACCTGGTGAATACTTACGGTGACGAATCGGCCAACCGACGGACGCTGACTCTGGGCGGTAAGAAGTACGTAGTGGCCCGCACGGGCTATCAGGAAGTTGAAACGGCTGACCTTAGCCTGAATAACCTCCGGGGCGATGTGGCCGTTTTCTGGCGCCCCCGCCCAAATCTGACGCTCTCGTATACCTACAAAGCCGCCACGCTCGACAATGTCTACCAGCGAACCAACCGGTTTCGGCTCGACAAGTACCGCCTCGACCAGCACGGTATCACCCTCGAATCGCCGTCGGTGCATATCAGGGCGTACCGGACCCACGAAAATACAGGCGACTCGTACAACATCCGGTCGATGGCCGAGAACATAGACAGGTCGTCAAAGTCCGATAATCAGTGGTTTGCCGACTTTTCGACCCAGTTTTTGGCTGGTACGCAAGCCGGGCAATCCGTTGTCAACGCGTTGCAAACAGCCCGCGCCACGGCCGATCAGGGTCGGCCACAACCCGGTTCGGCGACCTTTGCTGCCCAGGTTGATAAGCTGCGCGCCATTAATAACTGGGATATTGGGGCGGCGCTGCGGGTGCAGTCTTGGATGTACCATGCCGAAGGGCAAGTGGAACCAACGCAGGCCGTATGGTCGGGTTTTCGCCAGAAAACGGGGATCAGTTTGCTGGCCGGGCTCGATTACCGGCAGTACGTTGTTTTTCCGGATGGCAACTACTTCATCAACCCGGATGGATCAGGCAGAAACCTGATTTATGATAAAACGGGTGGGTTTGTACAGGCTTCCCGCGCTTTTTTCAGAGATCGCCTTAAACTGACCGGCTCCCTGCGGGTCGACAAAAACCGCTATTTCGATGCCCGCCTGAACCCACGGTTGTCGGTAGTCTATTCCCCCGTCGAGCAACATAATTTCCGGATGTCGTATCAGACTGGCTATCGGTTTCCGTCCCTGTTCGAGGCCTTTTCCAACGTGAATTCGGGGGGTGTCAAGCGGGTGGGTGGTCTGAAAGTAATGTCGCAGGGTATTTTTGAAAACTCCTACCTGCGAACCTCCATCGATGCCTTTCAAACGGCCATCAACACCGACGTAAACACGAACAAACTGACGACGGAGCAGGCTATTCAGAAAAATAAAGGGCTGTTGAAACCCAATACGTACACCTACCTGAAGCCCGAACAGGTAAACAGTATCGAGCTGGGGTACAAGGGGTTATTCTTCGGCAACCGGCTGTACCTAGACGTGGATGTCTACTATAATGTGTACCAGAATTTCATGGCGCAGGTAGAGACTAACCTCCCCAAAAGCCCGAATACCGATTCGATTCCGTACTACCTGGCCGATCGAACGAAGCAGGACCGTTACCGCCTCTGGACTAACTCGAAAACAAGGGTGTACAACTACGGGTCAAGTGTTGGGGTAAGGTATTCGATGGGCAGCAACTGGGTGGTGTCGGGCAACGCCTCGCTGGCTCGCCTCGACCGTACCGATCAGGGGGATGGGCTGGAAGAAGCATTCAACACGCCCAAATGGATCACAAACCTGAGCATTGGTAACCCGGCCCTGTGGCGAAATCTGGGCTTCTCGGTCCATTACAAATACCAGAGTTCATTCCTCTGGCAATCGTCGCTGGCAACGGGAATGGTGCCGACTATCAACACCTTCGACGCCCAAGTCAGCTATGTACTGCCCAAACTAAACCAAACGCTGGGTCTGCTTTCGGTAAAACTGGGGGGCACCAACCTCCTGAACCGGCCCTACACTACCTTTACTGCGGGCCCTTCTGTGGGCGGCTTTTACTACCTGACGGTGTCTCTGGCGGCTTTATAACAAAAATGACTCTGCTACAGAACGTTGCGGTCTGCGGCAGAGCCACGTGTCAGGCTAATCGGCTCACTGTCAAGGAATCGGCATCACCTTACTTTCCTTAAAGGTCGAGAGAATGACCATCGTTTGCGTGCTGGCTACCTCTTCGATCTCGTTGATGATTTCGAGCATCAGCTTTTGGTAGGCGGCAATGTCGTGCGCGATTACTTTAAGCAGAAAATCGCCGGAGCCCGTAATGTGATGGCACTCGATGATTTCGGGGATTTCGTCAACCCGGGCAACAAACGAGTCGGTGACCATCTTTTTGTGGCCCACTAAGTTGACCATCACAAAGGTGGTGACCCCAAGGCCCACTTTCTCGCGATCGAGTTGAGCGTGGTAGCTCTGAATGATGCCGGATGTCTCTAATTTCTTGACCCGTTCGAGCGTTGGGGCGGGGGAGAGACCAATCTCTTTGGAGAGTTGTGCATTGGTGATCTTAGCGTTAGATTGAAGAATATCTAAAACCTTGCGGTCGATCTGGTCAAGTTTCATCAGCGACAGGGGTTGTCTTTATAGTTTAGTTTCTGGTCGTACAAAGCTACGGACGCGAACGAATTTATTCTAAAATTGTGCCGCTTTTATGCGTGAACGGGAAATAAAAATTTGGTTAATGGCAAATTAACCGCATAAAATTGGGAATAGAATTGTCTAATTAATTCAACGAATTATCGCTTCGACAGTTTGTTATGCGTAATGGTCCGTTGGCTATTCGAGCGGAAACGGGGCTCACCGCCCTCGTCGACCATCGGCGATTTGGCGGTATGTTTGGTTTTGCGCCCTTGCATCCGGGCCCGCCACATTCTGAATGAGGAGGCTTTCATTTCCTGCCGCATAATGGCAATAACCTGTTGTTCGCTCAACCCAAACTGCGTTTCGATCGCATCGAAGGGCGTACGGTCTTCCCAGGCCATCTCAATGACACGGTCCAGGTCAGCTGGCGAAAGTGGGGGCTGATTTGTGTTCATACCCTGATAAACCAAGATTAGTAACCTTGAGTTGAGAAATAACCTAAACACATCTAAACCCAGCTGCCTTTTATGCACTACACGCCCGACCAAACCGCCGATTTGCCCACCCGCTTACTTCGCTACCTGCTGGTCGACTACACCGACCATGTGCTGACGCTAACGCTGAATCGACCGGAGAAAAAAAACGCGCTGAACCCAGCGCTGTTGGCCGAACTGGCGTTTACCATGGCGTACGCGCACCATACGCCCGAGGTGTGGGTGGTGGTGCTGGCGGCCGCGGGCGACGTATTTTGTGCGGGGATGGATCTGAAAGCCCTGACCGTGGGCGATGCTGAACCGCTTACCGTGCCTGCGCCCGCCGGACCAATTCGGGTGGCCGAGTTGTTGGCCGGGCTGCATAAACCCTGCATCGCGCAAATTCAGGGGCCGGTATATGCCGGTGGCTTTTTACTGGTGGGCGGCGCTACCTACGCCGTAGCGGCCGACACCGCCACCTTTTCGTTGCCGGAAGTGAAACGGGGCCTGTTTCCCTTTCAGGTGCTGGCGGTGTTGCTGGAACTGATGCCCGCCCGGCAGGCGCTCGATTTATGCCTGCGGGCCAGGACGCTGACCGCCGATGAAGCCAGTGCCGTTGGGCTAGTGACGCAGGTAGTCACGTCTGCCGAACTGGGGGCGGCTGTGGCCAGCCTGACGAATGAGCTTAAACAGGTTTCGCCCACGGCGCTGCGGTTTGGCTTAAGCGCCTACCAGGCGTTGAAAGGCACACCAGCAAGCCAGCAGCAGGCCTTTTTGTACGAGCAGTTCACCCAGATTCAGCAGACCGCCGACGCCCGCGAAGGTATGGCGGCCTTCCTCGAAAAACGTTCGCCTAACTGGCAGA
Organism: uncultured Cytophagales bacterium; assembly: GCA_963750355.1. Lineage (GTDB taxonomy): Bacteria > Bacteroidota > Bacteroidia > Cytophagales > Spirosomataceae > Fibrella. The sequence goes on from CAVVQL010000017.1 coordinate 58,567, forward strand.
ATCAGTAGCAGTTGAGAGACTATTTTTGTGGTTTGCCTGTTATCTTTTTATGCAGAATATCATCCAGCTTTTGCCCGATTCGATTGCCAACCAGATAGCGGCTGGGGAGGTGGTACAACGGCCGGCTTCGGTGGTGAAAGAGTTACTGGAGAATGCCGTCGATGCGAGTGCAAAATCGGTGCAGCTCGTCGTGCGCGATGCGGGCCGAACGCTGGTGCAGGTAATCGACGATGGAAAAGGGATGACCGAAACCGATGCCCGGATGAGCTTCGAGCGGCACGCAACGTCGAAAATCCGTACCTCCGACGATCTGTTTAAAATCCGCACCATGGGCTTCCGGGGCGAGGCGCTGGCTTCTATTGCGGCCGTAGCCCAGGTGGAAATGCGTACCCGCCGGCCCGACGAAGAATTAGGCACCCTGGTGCGCATCGAAGGCTCTGACATTAAAGCGCAGGAATCGGTCTCGTGCCTGCCGGGTACCAATCTGCTGGTCAAGAATCTGTTTTTCAATGTGCCCGCCCGGCGCAACTTCCTGAAATCGAACTCCGTTGAGATGCGCCACATCATCGACGAGTTCCAGCGGATAGCCCTGGCGAATCCTGAAGTGGGCTTTTCGCTCTTTCACAACGATCAGGAGGTGTTCAACCTGGCGGCCGGTAAACTGAGCCGCCGCATTGTTGATATGTTCGGGAAGGGCTACCGCGAGCAACTGGCGTCCTGCGATGAAGAAACGCCGTATGTATCGGTGCATGGGTACATCGGCAAGCCCGAATCGGCCAAAAAGACCCGCAACGAGCAGTACTTCTTCGTCAACAACCGCTACATCAAACACAACTACCTGCACCATGCCGTGATCGGGGCCTATGAGGGAACGATTCCCGACGGGCATCACCCGTTCTACGTGCTGTTTATCGAGATCGACCCATCGCATATCGACATCAATATTCACCCCACCAAAACGGAAATTAAGTTTGACGATGAACGGTCGATTTACGCCATTGTGATGGCGGCCGTTCGGAAAGCGATTGGGGTGTATAACCTGTCGCCTTCGCTCGATTTTGAACTGGACGTAAACTTTCTGGAGGGTCGGGGCGGCGGAAGCGACGCCATTGGTAAGCACTTCGCCCCGGCCAATCGGAATGCGCCAGCCGGAGGCGATGCCCTGCCGAATGCCCGCCCCATTACGCCGTCGTGGAACAAGACGCCCGCTCCGCCTGCTTCGCCAACCCCGGCCGATCGCGGCCTAACTCCGTCCCGGCCAGATGTACCCAGAAAACCGTCGCCGCAAAATTGGCAGGCGTTGTTTGAGGCCTCGAAAAAAGACGCGCCATCGGCACCAGCCACTCCCGACGCATTATTCACCGAAGAAGCCAACTGGCTCGACAACATACCGGGTGCCGCGCCCTCTGCTGCCACTGCCACTCCGCTTCTGCGCCAACCACCGAGCCAGCAACGCCAGCCCGCCGCCGACGCGCCCGTTACAATGGGTAGCCGGGCCAACAGACTGTCAGATACCAGCGAACGGCTTACCGACGAAGTAGAGATGGCGGTGATTCAGGTGAAGAACCGGTACTTGCTGACAGCCGTGAAGTCGGGCTTGTTGCTGATCGATCAGCGGGCGGCCTACGAGCGGATTCTCTATGATCAGTTTCATTCCGCCCTCACCAAGCGCAATGGGGCATCGCAGCAATTGCTGTTCCCGAAAACAGTGACCGTTTCGGCGGTCGATTACCAACTGGCACTTGACCTGCGCACGGAGCTGGAGAGCGTTGGCTTCCAATTCGACGAGCTGGGTGCCCATACGTTTGTGATACGGGGTGTACCGGCCCAAACAGCCGACGAGCGCGAAGAAGAATTATTTGCCAACCTGCTGGCGCAGCTCCGGGAGGATACGGGCCGTATGAAGCTGGACCGGTCAGAGGCGCTGGCCCGGTCACTGGCCCGGCGGGCGGCTACGCGGCATCAGCAACCACTGAGCCAGGCCGAACGTCGGGCGCTGGTCGATCAGTTATTTGCGTCGGCTAATCCGAGTTATACGCCCGGTGGCGAAGCAATCACGTCGTTGTTGTCGCTCGACAAACTGTCTGGGCTACTTAAAGGTTGAGGAATAAAGCCCCTTTATCAGTACACTATGTTTAATCTTACGCCTACGGTACGCCTGCTCCTGTTTGTCAATGTTGGAGTCTACTTTGTAACCTCATCACTTGGTCCGGCAACGATCGACCGGTTTGCGCTGCACTCGGTATTGTCAGATCAGTTCAGCCCAATTCAGTTCATCACGCATCTGTTCATGCACGCGGGCTTTGGCCATCTGTTTAGCAATATGCTTGGCCTGATCGTGTTCGGACCGTTGCTGGAGCAGTTCTGGGGCCCGAAGCGTTTTCTGACCTTTTACTTTCTTACCGGGCTTGGGGCTGCTGCCCTGTACCTGGGCATAAACTACTACGAAACGGCTTCCCTCGTCGATGGATTCAATGAATACCGGGCTCATCCGGGCATTGGCGAATTCCTGGGATTCATCAATCAGTACGCTCCCTCAATTTATGACCCGTTAGAATCTTTTATTCAAAAATTTGACGCTGACAAGGCAAATCCGGCGTATATTGAGCAGGGTGTACGATACCTCTCCGCGTACGTAAGTGAACGCGTCGATACGCCGATGGTGGGTGCGTCGGGGGCAATTTTTGGGGTGATTATGGCGTTTGGCCTATTGTTCCCCAACACGGAATTGTTTCTGCTGTTTATACCTTTTCCAATCAAGGCGAAGTACTTAGTAGGTGCTTATGCGATCTGGGAAGTATACACAGGCATCTACCGGGCGCAGTCAGATAACGTAGCGCACTTTGCCCATATCGGCGGAATGTTGGTGGCTTATATCATTATTCGGATTTGGGGGTCGCAACGGAAAACATTTTACTGAAAAAAGAAGTAAAGGAATAGAAGTAAGTGCATACACGAAAAAGGCGCTCACTTCCCTGCAGTGTCTTATGTCGATTAATCTGGTTAACAATGAGCGGACTACTAGACGATTTTAAGTCCGAATTCAACAAGCCCAATAACACGTTGGTGCAGTTGATTTTGATCAATATGGTCATATTCCTGACCGTGATTATGGTATTGGTGGTCACGACGCTCTCCGGGCAGTCGGCGGCTTATGATTGGGTGGTTAGCCAACTGGTTATGCCGTGGGAACCTATGGCGCTGGCTAAAAAACCGTGGACTATCCTGACGCATGCCTTCACCCATGCCGATCCGTTCCATATACTCTGGAATATGCTTTTCCTGTACTGGTTCGGCAAGCTGATCGAAGAGTATTTGGGCAGCCGTCGGTTGGTAGGACTATACATTTTAGGTGCGCTGGGCGGTGGTATCTGCTATTTCGCCAGTTATAATTTAATTCCTTATTTCAGTACGCAGGTCGGTGGCAAAGTGTTGCTGGGGGCATCGGGCGCGGCGCTTTCCGTAGCTGTGGGTGCCGCCACCTTACTACCAAACTATACCTTCCACCTGCTTTTGATCGGGCCGGTGCGCATTAAGTATATCGTGCTGTTTTTTGTAGTACTGTCGTTTTTTAACTCGGTAGGCAGCAACGCGGGCGGTAACCTGGCCCATCTGGGTGGCGCACTGGTCGGTTTCAGCTACATCAAACTGTTGCAGGTCGGTAGTGACCTTGGGCGGCCTATTTACTGGCTGATGGATCAGTGGAGTAATTTATTCCGCACGAAGCCACCGGTGAAAGTATCGCAACGGCAACGGAGCACGCAAACGGCAAGTGCCTATGTTTCGGTAGGAAGCAGCACGACTACAGCGTCAATGCCCGATCAGGACGAAGTTGACGCTATTCTCGATAAGATTGGCCGCTCGGGTTACGAAAGCCTCACCCGCGAAGAGAAGCAAAAGCTATTCCGGGCTAGTCAGAAGGGGTAATTAAGGGTTCGACGTTTAAAGTCTGATGTTGCTCTGCTAGCCCCACAATTCAGTTATAGCAGAGCAACATTAGATTTTGAACTTCACTTACTCGTCAACACGCCGCCGCGCTGATTTTATGTCGGCGCGGCGTTTTTTTTGTTCCAGCCGTTGGGCCACGGCGGCTTTTGATGGTTTGCTGGCTTTGCGGGGTTTTTGCACCTCAAACGCTTTCGCAATCAGCCGGTCGAATTTCCGGATGACCTTTTCTTTATTGGCTAACTGAGTACGCTCGGTCTGATGCGTCAGCACAAGCTCGCCTTCATTGGTGAGCTTGTTGGCTAGCTTCGCCAACAGTTGAGTACGCTGCTCATCGGTAAGCAGTGCTGAATCACGCACTGAAAAGCGCAATTCAGCTTTAGTGGCTACTTTATTCACGTTCTGTCCCCCTGCGCCGCCGCTACGGGCGAATTGAAAATTGAGGTCAGCGTGGAGTAGGGAAGGGTCCATAACATGCTAAGTAACGGATTGTGGCCCAAAAGGTTGATACCAGAGATGGCTTATGGTGTACTACTCAGCTAAATATACTCAACGTTCGTGATTCTACTGCTGCCAGACAGTTATTGGTAATGCGTTCATTCACAACTACTGGTGCTAAGTGCCTTGAGTAACTACGTATATTTCGACTGGCAAATTATTAATGTCAATAGCACAGGAAAAACTAGTAATATTGCAATAACATCCCAGGTAAGTAATCATTCCGGGCCTGGACTTAACTTCTAACTGACTATACCCATGAAAATTCGATTTCTGACCGCTTTAATTGTAGCCACATTCATTTCGGTTGGTGCGTTTGCTCAAGCCGAAAAACCACGCCTGACCAAAGAAGAACGGGTGGCGCGTAGGGAGGAAATGAAGGCCAAATTGTCGGCGATGACTCCCGAAGAGCGCAAGGCATTTAAAGAAACACAACGGGATAAAATGCGGGAGAAGTTGGCGACGATGACCCCTGAGCAGCGTGAGAAAGCGAAAGATCGCCTTCAGACCCGGCGCGAACGCCATGGTAAGAAGAACGGCTAACTGACTCAACCTACTTTGTTTCATACTGCAACGCCCGGCCTACAGTACAGGTTGGGCGTTGTTACGTCATACTCACCCCTGATGGTACACCGTATAGCGTTGCTAAGTCTGCTTCTGGCCTTGGTGAGTAGCCGGACGTTGGCCAGTTGCTTTCCGGCCGATTCTACCCAACCCAGCCTACCCGATTCGAGTCTTGGTACTACCGCAGAAATTAATGTACGCGTCAACTACACAAGCCGGGCTGTATTTTCGGGCCGAGATTTTGGGGTTCACGAGTGGATGAGTACGCCCAGTATCACCTACTATGCCAAGTCAGGGTTCTACGCTGACCTGTCAGGCTACTACCTGAGCGAGAGCCTCCCTCATTACGAACTGACTGCTTTATCGGTGGGCTACCTGGGTGTTGTAAGCAGTTATTTTTCGGTGACGGGCGAACTGAGCCGGACGATACTGAGCCAAAAAGGGCAGCAAAATCTATTGCCGTATAGTGCCGATGCATCGGTGACCTATGCCATTAGTCCACTACTGTCAGCAACAACCGACTACAATCTGCTGTTTGGCAATGCCACCGCGCATCGGCTTCGGTTGTCGGTATCGGCCTATGCCTCCAGGAAGATAACACGGTCCGCTTTTGGGTTGAAACGAGTTAGTCTTATTCCTGCACTGACGGCTATACTGGGCACAGAAACGTCGGCCTTCAATTTGTATCAGCCCAGTACGGCTGTGGCCACGGGGGCAGCAGCTACCGCTACATCGCGACGCCTGCTGCGGATTCAGCAACGCCTCCAGGCTAGAAAAAATGGGACAACAGCCAGCCCGTTAGCCGATACGGGCAGCGACAAATTTGGCCTGATGGCGGTAGACTTGTCCGTACCAATCCGTATCACATTTACGAGCTTCCGGATTGGGCTTACGAACCACGTGGTGCGCCCATTCAAAATTTATGCCGACGAAGAGTTGTCGACGAATGCGCTTTACTACGCCGATGTTAGTTTGACCTGGATTATCAGATAAACGGTTCTGTATGCAGAGCGCTGCCTCTGTCGGCACCGGCAGCACCAACAGCCTTACTCCTTATCTGCCCTGCGGTCGGCTCTGATTTCGGGGAGTGCATCCGGGTCAATCAGGCCGATGCTGGCAGCATGCTCAGCGGCGGCAACGGTATCGGCTACCAGGAGCATGGGTACATTGTAAGCATGAGGCGGTCTGAATCAGTTTCTTAACGTCCTGATCGCGATACTCTTCGGCCGACACATCCCGGATATACACGGCTTTGATTCGATTTGGGTTCGACCGAATCACGTCGGCGTAGATTTCGGGGTCTTGCTGACCGCTGTCGCCGAGCAGCACAAAAGGCAGATTTGGGTTTACCGCCAGAATTTTATCGATCATGGCCCGCTTATGAACATGATGACTTTCTGACGAGAGCAGTTGTGGGTTCAATTTGAGGTTACGCAGCAGTAACGGTCCTTTTGGTATGCCCTGAATTCGGAAAAAGTCAATCAGAAGATCGTAGATATTCCAGGGGCTACTGGATACGAAATAGATCGGGTTGAACAGGGTAGTAACGGCCCCGCTTTGCAAAGCCCGGTAAAAGGCCGCTACGCCCGCAAAGGGCAACCTGGTAAAGGCGTTTTCCAGAAAAGTAAGCTTCAGCGTTTGCCAGATACTGGTGGCCCCGGTTACCAGCACCGTATCGTCAATGTCGGAAATAATGCCAAACTGACTGTAGGCGGGGGCAATCATCAACTGCCCGGTTTTTACAACCTCCCGCGTTCCCGACTCCGATGGGCCGTCATACCCTTCAGGTTGTTCTACGCCTTCGAGCACGTACTTAATCGGAAACCAGGCGCGCCCGGCGGGTAGCTCAATGGCCGGGTCGATGGTGATATCAAAGTAGCCATCTTTGTTGGTTACTGTACGAAAGACCTGGCCAAACGTCTCGATGCGCACTGTGATACCGCTAACCTCGTCGGTTAGAAACCGACTGATCGTGGCCGACAGGTTATCCCAGAATGGAGCCCGGTCAACCGGCGAAGCAAGCTCGTTCTGACGGAGTACGCGGCCTGTTAGCCAAACGGCCCCAGGTGAGCCAAAACCTCTGAAATAGATAATCTGAAAGGGTTTCATGGACAAGTATACAACCTCCTTAACTAAAAATTCCCGCTAATCAGGCGGGAATTTTTAGTTAAGGATACTGCGGCCGACTCCAGCCGAGGGGGTCAGTATGGGCCAGCCTGAGCAAGTATCGGACGCTGTCCATCATTTGTTTGAATGCCTGAATCATGCTTGTCAATTTGATGAGTGTAAATGTAGCGTAGCCGTACGCGCCCTCGGGTGATTGGATTGGCCTACGGTCGAATGACTTCGTAAACGGTGGTTATCGCTTCGTATAACTCCTGTTCCGACTTTCGATCACTATATATACTCGCTACCTGCCTTGGATGTTCATTTATTCAATTGAAGAGTCCATATTTCTCCAGACTGGCGGCAGGCTACTCTTTCCAGCGCCACTCATTAGCAATTTGCAGGGGCGTACGCAGGCCCTGCGCAATAAGGTAGTCGCGCGTTTTGGTGTCGTCCAGGCGGCGGGCGGGCAGGTCTTCGGCGTCGGCCAGGGCGTAGAGAACCATAGCGCTGTAGCGCACCGTGTTCTTCAGCTGGTCTTTATTCACCAGATTGATCCGGTCGCAGTTGGCATGGTAACAGTCCAGGGATTCGCGGGGCAGCGTTCCATTCATGCCAACAACGGGCACCCCTTCGATCAGAAACGGCTGGTGGTCAGAATGCAGGCCCGCCTGATTTAGCAGGGTGTTGGTGAAACCGGCATCTGTTCGCTGCATTACTTCGCCAATAGAAGTCAGCAGCGGCCTCATGTCGTCGCGGCCGAAGGCGTTAATCCCCACGGGGTTATTCGTCATGTCGAGGTTCATCATGTAGCGTACCTGATCCAGCTGCCCCGACCGTTTGTAGGCTTCGGTCATGGCGCGTGATCCCAGCAGGCCTTGTTCTTCGCCCATAAACAAGACAAATTCGATGGTGCGGCGGGGCTTCAGTTTTAGCGCTTTGAAGGTGCGCGCAATGTCAAGCACCGAAAACGAGCCAATGCCATTATCAATCGCGCCTGTTGCCAGGTCCCAGGAGTCGAGATGACCACCAAGCACGATTTTCTCAGTCGCCAGTTTAGAGCCGGGCAGCGTGGCAATCACGTTCCGGGCCTTGATTTTCCGGCTGAAATTGGTCATGTCGATGATGGCGTGCAAGTGGTCCTGCTGTTCTTCGGCCATCCATTTCCGCAAGGCCACCCCGCTTTCGTAGGCAATGCAAACGGATGGAATGGGAATGAGTTTGCCCGTCACTGAGGCGGTGCCCGTCAGCAATACATTGCCGGGTACCAGATTGACCATAATGACACCCACCGCCCCGCTTTGAATGGCCAGCGCCGTTTTCTCTGACCGGTGCAGGTTCCGGGCTCCTTTTGTCGGGGCCGACAGACCGATGTTGACCAGGGCAATCTTGCCCTTAAGCCGTCCTTTCAGCGCGGCGTAGTCTCCTTCAAGGCCATTACCAACGTCAATGATCTCACCGCGTACATGGGCATCGACAGGGGAGTGGGCCAGCGACACCACATTGACCTGCCGAAAATTATCTGATTTGTTCGGGACAATGCTCAGGGTGCAGGTGTCACGCATCCACGATTCAACCTCGAAGCTTTCGTAGCGGACATCTTTGAAGCCGTATTGCCGCAGCAGGTTAAACGCGTATTCTTCAGCTTTAGCGCCGTTGGGGCTGCCCGTCAGCCGGTGACCGATCTGCTGGGTGGCGTCGGCCAGTGTTTCGTAAGCACGGCTACGCTGGAGAACTTCCTGGTTGATCCGGCCGAAGACTTTATCCAGTTCCGGACGTAGTGGTTCGTTGAAGGCTGCACTGGTCAGGGTACCGACCGATACGAGAAAGAGAGTAAAGAGTTGTCTCATTAAGACAGGGGCAGGGAGTTATGTGTTAAATATACGAAAAGAGGGTCACTTTTTATGGGCTTTAATTGGCCAGACCGGGTCATCTACAATACGTTAAGCTTCTGCAACGTACCTACGAACAAAGGCCGAAAGGGGATTGTTCTTGCAGTAGTAGGCCAGCTTGTACCTTTGCCCTGCCGGGCATTTGTTCGCAAAGTAAGTTGCCGTTCCAGAATTATATGAAATCATTTGATATTCCCGCCTATTACCGAAGCACAATCATTACGCCCCTGAAAGAGTATCGGCGGCGAAAAGATAAGCTGAAGCGTGATTTTACGCCCACCATGCTCGATTTTGGGCCGGTTCGTTTTCTGATAGCGCGGCATTTTGGTTTCTGCTACGGCGTTGAAAATGCCATTGAGATTGCCTACCGGGCTATTGCCGAAAACCCGGACAAGCGCATTTTTCTGCTTAGCGAGATGATCCATAACCCCGATGTGAACGCCGATTTGCAAAGCCGGGGCGTTCGCTTCCTGCTCGATACGCTGGGTCGCCCGCTGATTCCGTTCAGTGAACTTATGCCCGACGACGTGGTGATTATTCCTGCTTTCGGCACAACCCTGGAAACGCAGCGTGAGCTGACGGCCATTGGGCTCGACGTGGCGACGTATGACACGACATGCCCGTTTGTGGAAAAGGTGTGGAACAAAGCCAGCCAGATTGGTCAGAAAGAGTACACGGTTATCGTTCACGGCAAGCCGACCCACGAAGAGACCCGGGCCACGTTTTCGCATAGCAAAGAAGGGGCCCCAACGGTAGTCATCAGCGATTTCGTGCAGGCGCAACGGTTGGCCCTGTATATAACCGGCGAGCTACCGGCCGACGGGTTTTTTGCCGAATTTGCCGGGCAATATTCTGTCGGCTTCGATCCAACCCGTGATCTTCGCCGCATTGGGGTGGTGAATCAGACCACCATGCTGGCCTCTGATACCCAGGGTATTGCCGATTATCTGAAGCAGGTAATGATCAGCCATTATGGCCTTGAAGAAGGATCAGCCAGGGTGGAAGAATACTTTGCCAATACCCGCGACACGCTCTGCTACGCCACCAACGATAACCAGGACGCTACCTACGCCTTGCTAACCTACCCGGCCGACTTTGCGATTGTGGCCGGGGGTTACAACTCGTCGAATACGCAGCATATCGTTGAGCTTTGCGAAGAAAAGCTGACCACCTACTTCATCGAGTCTGACCGTAAGATTCTGTCCGACACGCTGATCAGCCATTATGACCTGCACACAAAGCAGGAACTGGTGACGGACAGTTATCTGCCCGCCGCCCGCCGACCTGTCACAATTCTGCTTACCTGCGGAGCTTCCTGCCCCGACGCCGTTGTTGAAGGCATTCTGACACGCATTGTATCGGCTTTCCCCGAAGCGAAATCAGTGGAGGAGGTCATGGCGGAGTTTAAGTAGCTGGTGGCCGTAAGTCGTAAGTCGGCGAGTAGCCCCCCGCCCGGACGCGGGACTACTCGCCGAACTACGACTTCAGTTAAAGCCACCCTTATACACGAGCGTACTGCCGACGCTTTCGTTGCTGAGGCGGTCTACGGCGGTGATCACGTAGGTATACTGCTTTTTAGGGTCGGCGGTGCGGTCGACCAGGCGGTTGCCGTCGTCGGGGCGGCAGATACTGATAATGCGGCGGGGGTCAGTGGTACGGGGCAGACGGACGCCATCGGTACGGTACACTATGTAGCTGCGTACGCGGTCAAGTTCGGTAGGCTGGGCGGGTTCCTGCCAGAATAACTCTACCCCATCTACGGCCGGGGCAGCTTTCAGGTTTTGAGGCTGTCCGGGTGGTGTCGCATCAAGCCAGGGCATGGCCGGAATCAGAGCCGGGTACTGATAGAAGCTGGTCCGCAGCGAGTCTCTGCTACTGGCCATATTCGTTTGCAGCGATTTGGCACTGAAGAAGACGCTGCCGGTAACATCGGCATACTGCCGGTTATGCCGCATCTGATCGGCGAGTTGGCTGGCTTCTCCCCAACCCTGGTCTGCCTTGGTTGCCTTACCGAGCCGATACGCCCCCTGTCCAATGTAGAGGTGGTGATTACCCCGGTTTTTCACCCACCAGTCGACCAGGGTTTTGTAATTGGCCCGGTCGAAGCGGGTCGAGAAGTAGATCTGCGGCACCATGTAGTCGACCCAGTCTTCGCGTGCCCATCGACGGATGTCAGCGTAGAGGTCGTAATACGCCTGACCACCAAACGTGACGGAGCCGTCGGGATCGTTTTTCTGGTTTTTCCAGATGCCAAACGGACTGATGCCAAACTTCACCCAGGGCTTTGTGGCCCGAATGGAATCGCTGATCTGGCGAATGAGCTTGTCGATATTCTGCCGCCGCCAGTCATCTTTCTTCAACCCATCCGCATTGTAGAGTTGGTAAGCAGCCTCATCGGCGAAGGATTGCCCCACTGTGCCGTAGGGATAAAAATAATCGTCGAAATGAATGCCGTCTACGTCATAGTTGCGAACGATGTTTGCCACGGTGCCCGCCACGTAGGCTCTCACCTCGGGCAGGCCCAGATTGAACAGCTTACGACCCCCATACTCGACCATCCAGGCGGGTCGTTGATAGCTGATGTTGGTGGGGGCAACACTGGCCGCTCTGCTGAAGGTGGCCCGGTCGAGGTTTAGCCAGGCGTGAAATTCAAGGTTGCGGGACCGGGCCTCGCGGATCATAAACTCCAGCGGATCGTAGAACGGGTCGGGAGCCAGCCCCTGCTGACCAGTCAGCCACTCCGACCAGGGCTCGGCACTTTTGGCGTAAAACGCATCGGCCGCCGCCCTGATCTGTACCACCACGGCATTGAGCCCGGTTTGCTGGCTCATATCGAGCAACTCTACAAATTCGCGTTGCTGATCGGCCACGGGTAATCCTTTTTTACTCGGCCAGTCAATATTGTCGACCGTGGCAATCCAGACCGCCCTGAACTCCCGCTTAAGTGGTGCCGCCGTGCCCGCCTCGAGTGGTGGTTCAAGCAGCAGGGTATCGAAAACCGGCGCAGAACGCGGGGTAGTTTTAGCAACGGCTCTCGTTGTAGAGGTAGGTGGCGACGCTACTGTTGCTGCTACAGGCGTAGAGACTACAACCTTTGGCAACTCAACCGGCTTAGGTGCGCGGTGGCAGCGCAGAAGGCTAAAAACAAGAGCGAGCACCAGCCCGGTAATGTAAAGTGTACGCATAACGGAGAGTGAACAGTCAATTCTATGGCAAAGATAGAGGAAGACGAAAGGTTGTGGAGGCTAAAGTTTACAACACTTTACAGTCAGACAATCGAACGGTTTCAAGGTTTATTTACCGGCTCTTTAAAGGTAATCCTGCCGTAAACTTCGCATAATATAGAGGTAACACTGTACCGGTACTTTTGTGGCGTTAAATCCAGCATAGGATAACGCCAATATGAAACACGTACTATTAATCAGTTCATTGCTCTGCTTATCACTAAGCGCCTTCTCCCAGACGGGTATCCTTCGGGGTACTATTCGCGACGGGAAAACCAACGAAGCCATCATCGGTGCCACCGTGCAGGTGATGGGCTTAGCCACTCCGATGGGTCTGAGCACAGACATCAACGGTCAGTTTGAACTGGCCAAAGTTCCCGCTGGTATCCACACCATTCAGATTAGCTACGTATCCTACAAGACCAAGTCGATCCCCAACGTCAGGGTTGAGTCGGGTAATGCAACGGTGCTGGAGACGGACCTACTCGAAGACAATCAGCAACTTCAGGAAGTAGTGGTAAAGGCGGGCCGCACCACCAACACCGAGATTGCCGTAGTGACTGAGATCAAGCAGATCAAAGCCATGGCCGTGGGTGTATCGGCCCAGCAGATTCAGAAATCACAGGACCGCGACGCGGCCGCCGCCATTCGCCGCGTACCCGGCGTCAGTATCGTTGATAACCGGTTTGTGCTCATTCGGGGCATGGGGGCCCGCTATAACTCGGTGTTGATCAATGATGTAATCACGCCATCGACGGAAGTAGATACCCGCTCGTTCTCGTTCGATCTCGTGCCGAGCAATATCATTGACCGGATGATTGTCTACAAGACCGGTCTGGCTGAATTGCCGGGTGATTTTGCGGGCGGGGCCATAAAGATTTACACGAAACGTCGTCCTGAACAAAACTTTTTCGACGCGGGGGTCACGTTGGGTTATCGGGGCAACACGACCGGACAGAACGTACAGACGCACAACCGGGGTGGTTTAAACTGGCTTGGTCTCTGGAGCGCTGATCAGCAACTCCCGAGCAGCTTCCCGGCCCGTGCCGGTGATTTCAATAACCTGAATTCGCTGCAACGATCAGCATTCGCCCAACTGCTCCCGAATACCTGGGCCCTACAGCCAATGACGGTGTCACCCGATATTCGGGTAGCGCTGAACTACGGTCGTCGGTTCGATGTGGGCAACGTGCGGGTGAGTAACCTGACGAGCGTAAACTACGCCATGACAAACCAGGCCACCAACGTTGACCTGAAGCTGTATGACAACGACGTATATGCCAACTCGGTGGCCCAGCAATACAGCGACGCTACCTATGCCCGCAGTACCCGGCTGGGAATCCTGCACAACTGGTCGGCCCGAATTTCACCGCTGTTCAATCTGGAGTGGAAAACGTTGTTCAATCAGTTGAGCACGACGGAGACCGTGCAGCGGGTTGGTCAGCAGATTGCCAATAACCTGGATGTACGGGCTATTTCAGAACGGTTCGAGAATCGGAGCATCCTGACCTCGCAACTGGCTGGTGAGCACACGATCAGTGCCCTGACGAAAGTAAACTGGATTGGCAGCTTCGGGTTTACCGGTCGCTGGGAACCGGACTGGAAACGCGCCCGGTATATCCGCAACATGGGTACAACGGATGCGTTTGCCATTGCCACGCCACAAGATCCGACCCCTACCGAAGTGGGCCGGTTCAACTCCAAACTCCACGAGTATTCGTACTCGGGGGTGGGTAATATCGAGCACACGTTCGGTAACCCGACCGACCGCGAGCCAAACCGGATTAAAGCCGGGGTTTATTACGAGCAGAAAGACCGCGATTTTGCGGCCCGGTTCTATAGCTACAATTCAGTAGGAGACAATGCAGTAGCCGTTCGTTCGCAGGACATTGGCTCGGCATTTTCAATCCCGAATGTGAACGGCTCGAACGGCCTGACCATGCGCGATGGCACGCGGGACCTCGATTCGTACCGGGGCTTCAACCGGTATTATGCCAGTTACGTAAGTGGCGACGTGTATTTCGGCAGCCGCACGAACCTGACCGTTGGTTTCCGGGGCGAGTACAACGACCAGAGCCTGCGCGCCAACATTAATGCCGTTGACACGCGTCTGGTGTCGAACAAAATCTTTAGTCCGCTGCCCTCGCTGAACCTGACCTACAAGCTCAGCGAGCGGGCCAATGTGCGGCTGGCGTACTCATCAACAGTCAACCGGCCTGAGTTTCGCGAGTTAGCACCCTTCAACTACTACGATTTCAACCTGCTGGCCGACATTCGGGGTAATCCTACGCTGACAACGGCAACCATCCAGAACGTGGATGCGAAATGGGAATTGTACCCAACGTCGGGTGAACTAATTTCGGTCACTGGGTTTTACAAGCACTTCAAAAACCCCATCGAATCGTTCCTGATGTTGCAGCCAAACAGCCTGGCTTATACGTTTACCAACGCCCAGTCTGCGCAGAACTATGGGGTAGAGATCGAGGTGCGCAAAGGATTCACCGAATCGACGAGTCAGTTCCTGAGGAACGTGTCGGTGATTGGCAATCTATCGCTGATTAAGAGCCAGGTAACGGTAGGCGATGTGGTAACCGCCCCGGATTTGGGTGGCGAAATTCAGCAATACCGGGACGTTACGGATGCTAAACGTCCACTTGCCGGTCAGTCGCCCTATCTCTTCAACGCCGGTATTTATTACGCGGCTCCTAAATCGGGCTGGCAGGGCAACATCCTCTACAATGTATTTGGCCAACGAATCTTCGCCGTGGGCAACATTCGCAACCCGACCGTCTACGAGATGCCCCGCCACGTAATTGACCTGAACCTGACCAAAACCGTTGCCAATCGGGTAGAGATTCGGCTGGGCATCCAGGACATTCTGAACCAGTATGTTCGTTTCTCACAGGATTTCAACCGGGATGGCAAAATTGGTAACGACGTGACTTCGCAGTCAGCCAGCGCCGATCAGGACATCCGTAAGTTCCGCCGGGGCAGCTACTATACGGCATCGGTCATTTACACCTTTGGTCGCCGCGTCATCGTGCCATAGTGCCTGTGGTTGGGCCCTGAAAAACTTTTCATTTTACCAATCAACTATACGTACACTCTCTCATGCAAGTAGTAAGCAAACTGGCCTACGCACTGCTCGTCCTCTTCGGACTCACCATTGCGTTCACCGCCTGTAAGAACGATGACCAGCCAGCACCCGTGTTGGGCATCAGCAGCTTTAGCCCAACCACGGCCCCCATCAACGGAACAGTAACCATTACCGGAACGCAGTTCAACGCAACACCGGCCAGCAACACTGTAACATTCGGCAACGCAGTGGCTGAGATAGTATCGGCTTCGCCCACCCAACTGGTTGTACGGGTACCTGCCGGTGCACAGAACGGCGCTATCTCGGTAGCTACGGGTAATCAGAAAGTAGCGAGTTCACAGACATTCTCGATCGGTAACCGTGCCGTGATCGCCAAAACCGGCAACCTTACCACCAGCGAAACCTGGACAGCCGATAACATTTACCAGATCAACGGATTCCTGTATGTGAAGTCAGGGGCAACACTGACCATTCAGCCGGGCACTATCATCAAAGGGGGTGGTAAAGAGGCTGATCCCACTGGAGCAGCGAAAGGAGGCACGCTGATCATTGAAGCAGGCGCGAAAATTGACGCCCGAGGCACAGCGGCCAGCCCAATTGTCTTTACGTCGGCAAAACCCGCCGGTCAGCGTGGTTACGGCGACTGGGGTGGGGTGGTGCTCATCGGTAAAGCGCCGATCAACCAGCCTGCCGCCACTGGGTTTGAAGGAGGTATTTCGGGTTCAATAGGTTCGTATAGCGCCGTAGACGATAACTCAGGTACGTTGCAGTACGTGCGAATTGAGTTTCCGGGAATTGCCCTGCTGGCCAATAGCGAAATCAACGGCCTGACCATGTATGGCGTTGGCTCTGGTACTACGATCGACCATATCCAGGTATCCTACTCAGGTGATGATTCATACGAGTGGTTCGGCGGTACAGTCAACATGAAGTATCTCATCGCCCTGCGTGGTTTTGATGACGATTGGGATACCGACTGGGGTTACAGCGGAAAAGTACAGTATGGTGTTGCCCTCCGCGACCCCAACGTAGCTGACCAATCTTCTTCTAATGGCTTTGAATCGGACAATTTCGCCGGTACTGGTTTGCCTGCTACGGGCCCGAACGCTGGTCTGCCTTTGACTTCGCCCGTATTTGCCAACATGAGCAACTTCGTCTTCAGCGGAACACCCTCGTCGGCGGTTACAGCGGGGGGCAGCGGGTCTTTCCAGTCGGGCATGCACCTGCGTCGTAACACGAATATCAGCATCTTCAACTCGGTACTGGCCGGTTACCCGGAAGGGCTGCGGTTAGACAACGGCGCTACTACGGCAACGGGCACAGCCGCTAACCTGGCTGCGGGTACACTGCAACTGCGGGGTATCGTACTGGCCAACGATGAGATTCCAAGCTCAACGACGGTGGTGCGCGGGGCCAATGGCCTGTCGAATGCCGACGCGATTGCTTTCTTCAACACGGCCGCTTACGCCAACAAGATCATTCCATCGTCGGAAGTAGCGACGTTGCTGCTGAACAGTGCCAACTTTAACCTGGCCGCGCCCAACTTCTTGCCGGGCACTGGCTCACCACTGCTTACAGGGGCTGTCTGGGACGGTAAAGGTGCTGATGCCTTCTTCACAAAAGAAACCTTCCGCGGTGCCTTCGGAACCGTCAACTGGACACAGGGCTGGGCCAACTGGGATCCGCAGAACACAAACTACAATTAAGTGTAAACGATCTTTTAGTTCAATTCATATTGGTGTCGCAACAAAGGCCGGGAGCATTGCTTCCGGCCTTTTTTACCTCACCCCCAGCCCCTCTCCTTATATCAAGGAGAGGGGCTGGGGGTCGGGTAAGGTGCCTTCCGGCAACGGTCGCTGCAATACACGACGTTGTCCCAGTCGCGTTCCCATTTTTTACGCCAGGCAAACGGACGGTTACAGACGGGGCAGACCTTAGTAGGCAGGTCTGCTTTCCTGCGCATTTTCATACGTACCTAACCCCCAGTAGGCGTACTTGGTTTTACCACAAGGTAACGCGGCCACGAAGTAAGAACCGACCGTGTTGCTATTTTTACATCATGAACAAGGAAGCAGCGATTGCCCGGATCGGCATCATCAACGTGTCGGATCGGGCCAGTGCGGGAGTCTATGAAGATATTCCCGGTAAGGCGGTGGTTGCGCTGCTTACCCAATGGCTTACCTCGCCCTGGGAGCCCGTTTACCGCGTCATACCCGACGAACAGGACCAGCTTGAAGCGGCTATGATCGAGATGGCGGATGGGGAAGGATGCTGCCTGATCGTTACCACGGGTGGAACTGGCCCGGCCCTGCGCGATGTAACGCCCGAAGCTACCGAAGCCGTTTGTCAGAAAATGATGCCCGGTTTTGGCGAACTAATGCGGCAGGAGAGTCTGAAATACGTGCCCACGGCCATTTTGTCGCGGCAAACGGCGGGCATTCGCAACCAGACGTTGATGCTCAACTTGCCGGGGAAGCCCAAAGCCATTGGGCAGTGCCTGGCTGTGGTATTCCCGGCCATACCGTACTGTATTGACCTTATCGGTGGTCCCTTTTTAACCACTGATGAAGCCGTAATGCCTGTTTTCAGACCAAAGGCGTAGTCTATTCTCTATCTCTCTGCATGGGCCTGAGCTAACGTCTGCGTACCGAATCGACCCGTGGAAAACCACGTCGGCGAACCGAATCGGTTTGGGTACGCGGGTCGCTCCGTTTGCCAATGGTGTCGACTTGCGTGGTCTTAGGGCGGCTTCGTGGCGCTGTTGGGCGCGCTTTGGGGGCGGGCTGTTGCCGGGCCATGAGGTCGACATCAGGCGAAGCCATCAGGCAAAGGAGAAGCAGGAGCGTGTTCATCAACGGATCTGTAAAAACAGCGATGCAGACTGACCGCGCCCAACTTGTGGGTATCGGTCAATCTGCATCGCTGTTACTAGGTACCTAGTTCGTGGTCGAGTTCGGGCGTGTGGTTGTGCTCCGAGTGCCGGTGGTCGTGCTCCGGGTGCGGTTCGTCGAACTGTTCGTGCCCCGGTTGTTTTCCATCTGATCCATAGTTGTACGGTCAGTTGACCGATTCCGGTTTGAGTTCTGCGTTTGGCCGTTGCGCATGGTGCCTTTAGATTGGGTCGAATATGTACCGTTTGTGGTGGTGCTCCGCGTAGACCTGCTTTGCGACGTACCGTTCCTCATCTGGCCATTTTGAGTAGTGCCCTGCGTGGTTGGGGCTGTTGCGCGGTCTGTTCCTGTGGTCGGCTGTGTCTGGTATGTACCAGTAGTTGTCGGGTTAGTCGAGTTATTGTACGTGCCGTTGGGGTTTGTTGTTCCGGTCCGTGGCGCGCCGGCTGGGTAGGTTTGCTGGGGTGTACTCGGCGAAGCAGGCGTTGTCTGTGCGTTGGCGTTGAGGGTCAAGCCAGCTATCAGCAGCGTACCCAGCATGGTTATCTTTTTCATGACGTTGGTATTTTATCTCTATCGATTTGGTCGATTGACAACTTGTCAACATCCCCATTCCCTAAGTGTTGGGTCATATTGAGCGAATGGCCTGACAACTGAAAAAAGTACTACTCATCCATATCCCTCCCGATCCAGGATAGGGCGCAACTACAGGTTGAGGGCATCGAAGAGGATTTCGGCAGGATGCAGGGCTATACGCCCGGTGCCATCTTTAATCTGATGGCGACAGGATGTACCCGGCGCGGCGAGTAGCACGTTGGCTCTGGCAGCACGAACGGCCGGGAACAGCACCAGTTCACCGATCTGCATGGATACGTCATAATGCTCAGTCTCGTAGCCAAACGACCCCGCCATGCCACAACAGCCCGATGGAATCAGCTCTACGGTGTAGTTTGTGGGCAGCGAGAGCGCCTCTACCGCCCGGCTCATCAGCGAGAGGGCTTTCTGATGGCAGTGTCCGTGTAATTTCACCGTGCGGGCCTCGGTGGTGAATTGGCTGGGCAGAATACGTTCGGCATCGGCTTCGTGGGCTATCCATTCTTCCAGCAGAAACGTATGGTTGGCAATGCGCTGGGCGTCGGCTTTCAACTCGTCAGGCACAAGGTTCGGGTACTCATCGCGGAACGTCAGGATGGCCGAGGGTTCCAGACCAACCAGCGGCGCGTCGGCTGATACATGATCGCGCAGGGCCAGCACGTTGCGAATCGCCAGGGCCTTTGCTTCACGTACGAACCCCTTCGACAGGTACGTCCGGCCGCTTTCGACCGTCTCGGGCATCGAAACCACATAGCCCAGGGCCTGCATCAGCTTCACCGCTTTTTCGCCAACCGATCCATCATTGAACCGGGTGAACTCATCGATAAACAAGTTCACCGTCTTCTGTCCTCCGTCCTCTGTTGCTCTGCCCAATCGTGATAGGTTCCTTAGCGGAGCAACAGAGGACGGAGGACGGAGGACCGCAGTGAACTCCTTTAAATGCGGCATGGTACGGTCGGGGTGAAAGCCTACGAGGCGGTTGGCCAGGCGGCGCAGGGCGGGCGTGCTGTACACAGCATTGTAGGCCCAGGGCACATAGCTGGCCAGTTTCATCAGCCGCGTAAAATTGCCCACCAGTCTGGCCCGTAGCGGTATTCCTTTTTCATCGTACAACTGCTGCGTAAACTCGGCTTTCATCCGGGTCATGTCTACGCTGCTGGGGCATTCGGCTTTGCAGGCCTTGCACGACAGGCAGAGGTCGAGCACGTCTTTTACCTCCGCCCCGGCCACCTCATTGCCACTGTAAAAATGCCGAAGCATGTTGGCTCTGGCGCGGGTGGTATCGTGCTCGCGGCGGGTAGCCATGTAGCTGGGGCACATGGTGCCGCCCGAGAAGTGCGTTTTGCGGCAGTCGCCCGATCCCGAACATTTTTCAGTCGCTTCGAGGAGCCCACCGGCATCGCTGAAATCGAAGATCGTTTTGGGTTGGGCAATCACCACGTCGGCCTCGTACCGCAGGTGTTCATTCATGGGCGGACTGTCGACTACTTTGCCGGGGTTGAACACCCTCTGCGGGTCCCATAGGGCCTTCACGTCTTTGCAGAGCTGGTAATTGTCGGGCCCCAGCATGTAAGCAATAAATTCACCGCGTAACCGGCCGTCGCCGTGTTCGCCGGAGAGTGCGCCACCATATTTTTTCACCAGCTGGGCCGTGTCCCGCAATAGGGCGCGGAAGGTTTCTCGGCCCGGTGTGGTCTTCAGGTTGATCAGCGGCAGTACGTGCAGCTCACCTGCCCCGGCATGGGCCGAGTATTCCAGGTCGAGGCCGTGGTTAGCTTTGGCCATCGCCGTAAGCTCGTCGATATAGTCGGGCAGATCGGCAGGGGCCACGGCGCAGTCTTCGATTACGTTGGCCGGCTTTTCGTCGCCGGGTACGTTATACATGATGCTCAGACCGGCTTTTCGTAACGCCCACGGCTTTTTGGTGTCGTCGCCGAACAGCACCGGATAAGCATAGCCCAGCCGGTTGGCCTCCAGCGCCTGGACAAACTGCGTGGTTTTGTCGGTAACTTCCTGCGCTGTCGCCCCGAAAAACTCGACCATCAGCACGGCTTTGGGGTCGCCCGAAACGGGATGGTCCACCACGAAGGTGCGGTTCTTGGCCTGCTCGATGTTTGTTTTCGTTAGTTGCAGAATGTAATCATCAACCAGCTCCGAGGCGTGGCACTGGTGCTCGAGCGCCACCAGATTAGCTTTCAGCGATTGGCGCAGCGTCTCGAAATGCGCACAGACCAGGCCTACATATTGAGGTGGCAACGGTAACAGATTCAGCTTCGCCTCGGTAATGAAGCACAACGTCCCTTCCGAACCTGCAATGAGGTTGCATAGGTTTACCTCACCCGGACGCGGGTCTGCAGTAAACGCACTTACCAACGCATCCAGGGCATAGCCGGTGTTGCGGCGGCTGACATTCGGGTTGGGGTACCCGTCGCGGATTTGCTGGCAGATAGTGGGGTCATTGAGCCAGGCGTGGAATTGTTGATAGATCTGCTGTTCGAGCGGGCTAACGACCTGTTCACCCCGGCATTTTGCGGCAAACTCAGCCTGGGTCAGTTTCCTGAAGGTTACCTCGGCCCCATCAGCCAGAACGGCGCGAACTTCGAGCAGGTGGTCACGGGTGGTGCCCCAGACAATGGAGTGGAGCCCGCAGGAGTTGTTGCCGATCATGCCGCCAATCATGGCCCGGCTGGCGGTTGAGGTTTCGGGGCCGAACATGAGGCCGTGGGGCTTCAGCGCTACGTTCAGATCATCGCGAATGACACCGGGCTGCACCCGTACCCAGCGCTCGGCCGGGTTAATTTCCAGCACCTTGTCAAAATACGTTCCGATATCGGCTACTATGCCGCTGCCCACTACCTGTCCGGCCAGCGACGTGCCCGCTGCTCGGGGAATGAGCCCCAGCGGCGTATCGGGCCGGGTGTTGGCTTTGGTAAACCGGATTAGCCGTTTGATGTCTTCGACGGTACGCGGTATGGCCACCGCTACAGGCAGTTCCTGATAAACAGACGCGTCGGTAGCATACAGCTTCACCTGCGCCTGATGCTCGTGTGACTCATTGAAGTACAATTCCCCCTCGAATGACTGATTGAGCGCGGCGAAGGGCAATTTGGGCATAATCTTGAACATACCTGGGCAACAAATTTCTGACTGTAAAGGTACAAACCTGGCAGGTATCCAGACCGGACAACGCCCTGGCTTATGAGCGGGTCAGTCGGCTACGATGAGTGGTCACTGACGATGAGCCAGCGGCCTTTTTTCTTTTCCCAGAGCAGCGTAAAGTGCCCGTCGACATCACCAATCTTGGGGCGCTTCAACTGCCATTTTCCGATGACATACGCCACGTTTCTACCCGGAAACGCTAGTTTCAGAATGGTAAACGCCAATGTGCCCATGCTTTCCCGGTCGGGGTAGCGTTTTTTGTAATTGGCCAGTGTGGCCTCATACCCATAGGTAATGCCACCCTTGCCCACGAACGTGAGCGAATCTGAAGGCCAGTAGCCGTTCATAAAGGTGTCTATCCGCCCGGCATTCCAGTCGGCTGTCTGGCGTTTCAACGTACCCAGAATAAATTGGCGGTCAGCGGCGGTTTGGGCCTGAACCGTGGATGCACTGCCAAGGGTAAACACAGACAGAACAATCAGAATACGGAGGTGTCTCATTTTTTGGCGAACTTTGCAGCATGAAATGGCTACGTGATTTTTACCGGGAATATAAGCCTTACGTATTCTCCGACGGGTGGTATTACGTGTTTATCCTTGTATTCATTGCCCTCATGTTTCTCTTTTTCGCCTGATTAATGCCCAACGCCGATCTGCTTGTCATTATCAATCCGTTGTCGGGTACGTTGCCGCCCGCTCAGAAGGAAGGTTTGCGTGCGTTTATTGCTGCCGAAGCCGACCGTCAGGCCTACCAACCGGAGGTTGTCACAACGGCCTATCCCGGTCACGCTACCGAACTGGCCACTCAGGCCGTCGAGCGGGGCATTCGGCGGGTGCTGGTGATGGGCGGCGACGGAACCGTGAACGAAACGGCCCGGGCGCTGCGCCGCACAGCTACGGCCCTCGGAATTGTACCGATGGGGTCAGGTAATGGTCTGGCGCGGCATTTGGGGTTGCCTATGAATCCCCAGAAAGCGGTGGTGCGTGCATTGGCCGGTAAACCTGCTTTGATCGATAGTGGCGAGCTAAACAACCATCCGTTTTTCTGCACGGCGGGGCTGGGTTTCGAGGCGTATGTGGCCCACGAGTTTGCCCAACAGCCGGTACGTGGCTTACAAACCTATATAAAGACCGCCTACCGGTCATTCTGGAGCTACCGGCCGGCTGAATACATCGTGGATGGTAAACGAACCGGCCCGCTTTTCTCGCTGACAGCCGCCAATGCTGGTCAGTTCGGCAATAATGCCTGGATTGCCCCCACGGCCAACATCGCCGACGGGCGGCTGGAACTGTGCCAGATAAAGCCGTTTCCGGCGCGTATGGCCACTGTGCTGGGCTGGCAACTGTTTCGTAAATCGCTGAATCGGTCCGTCTACTGGTCGGGGCGACCCATGCAGGAAGCCACTATTCAAAGTAATGCTCCGCTGCTTGCCCATGCCGATGGGGAGCCTTTAACCCTCCCCGGCAACGCCTGTACCGTTCGGGTGCTGCCAAGTAGTTTGTTAGTATTGATGTAAAAACTGACTCTACCCCGGCCCGGACGCGGGACCGCCCTCCCCTGGTTTTCAGGAGAGGGCGGTCCCGCGTCCGGGCTGGGGGTGAGGTCATACGTTTATGAGCAAGAAAAACCGCACGGGCATCGTGTATTCAACGAATCCTGACCACGAATACGAAACTGATAATGAGCCTGCGGCCGACACGTTACCGCCGCAGCAACAGCAGCTTAAAGTATGGCTCGACCGCCGAAGCGGTGGTAAAGTGGTGACGGCTGTGCGCGGATTCGTCGGCACGGAAGCCGACCTGGCCGAGCTGGGCAAACAGCTCAAAAATGCCTGCGGTACGGGTGGCACAGTCAAAGATGGCGAGATTCAGATTCAGGGCGACCACCGCGACAAGATCCTAACCTACCTCACAGGCAGGAAATACGGCGCCAAGAAAGCCGGAGGATGAAGTGATTTACGATTGACGAATTACGATGTACTGCTTCGCACTTGCCGGACAGGCGTGTAAGCAACACATCGTAAATCAACTATCGTCATTCGTAAATCCTGACGTGTGCTTCCAGTATGGAATTGGCTTTGCCGGTGAAGGTGCCACTGACAGGAGCGGTCAGTTCGGCGCTGGCCGAGGTGGCCAGAAAGATATGTTTGTTGACCACAACTGTATTCTCCGTTGGATCGAAGCCGCGCCAGCCCGCTCCGGGCAGATACACCTCAGCCCAGGCGTGCAGTTGGTGTTCCTGCTGGGCCGAGCCGAACAGGTAACCGCTCACAAACCGGGCGGCCAGCCCCATGCTTCGGCAGGCGGCCATGTAGAGCGTGGCGTAGTCGCGGCACGAACCCCGCTGTTCCGTCAGGGTCTGTTCCGGTGGAAACGCCGCGCCCTCTTCCCGAACGGCGTACGTAAATTGCCGGATCGCGTTGTTGAGGGCAAGCAGAAAGGGAACCGTTTGCCAGCCCGCCCCCGCCGCCAGTTGCCGCGCCCAGGTTTCAATGGCGGGTGTTACGCCTTCGCGGGTCAGGTAGGTTTCCAGTAGGGGCCGCACCTTCGTCGGGTATTTTAGAGGAACCTGCTGGGCGTCGAAGGGGAAAAGAACAAAGTCGAGCGAATTGAACGGCTCTGAATCAACCTCGATCTCGGCCGTTATGTCCAGGCAGTCGGTCGGGCCGCTGAAGTACACAAGCTGCTGCACATTCCCCTCAACATCCACATTCCGCACCACTTTCGATGGGGTCGGGTGAATGGTCAATTCGTATCGTTGCAGCCGCTGGTAGGGGTACGTGCGCGGATACAGATAGAGCATGTGTGGCTGCAATACAACCGGATGGTCGTACTCATAACGCAGCTGATGCCGAACAGAAAGGCGCATAGGATAAACAGATAGTAGTTAGCAATGAACCGCCGCGTTCCGCATCGGGCGGCAGACCGCAACAGACGGCGCGTCCTGTCACGCAGGAGGCCTGTCAATAACTCATTGCCCGTTGACGATTGGATTCGCTACTTTATCAAAGATGGGGTCCATCCAGTAGGTAGGGAGGCGGCGCACCGAGTTGTTGAGCAGGGCACTCCACTGGTGCGAAATCTCGTCCATGTCGTCCTTTTCCAGCCGGTGTTCGGTCATGTGGAAACTGTCTTTGGTGTAGATCACCACATCGAGCGGATAGTCGACATCATTGGCGCTTACGCGGGTGGCGTCGAAGGCCAGAAAGCCAATCTTCAGCGCTTCCTGAAGGGTAGCCTCGTAGGTTAAATTCCGGAAAAGCAGCGGCTTGCCGTAGCCCGAATTGCCAATGATTTTGAAGAGTGACCCCGAATCGACCTCTACCCAGTTGCCTTCCGGATACAGCAGAAACAGCTTGTGTTCGTCGTCATCCTGCAATTGGCCACCCACAATGGCGTTCAGGTTGAAGTTCATCCCCGCCGCCTGAATTGACGCTTTGTCTTCAATGGCTACCCGTTTTACCTGTTCGCCAAAGGCATTTACCGCTTTGTATAACTTGTTGAAGGTCTGATCCTGTTCGGCAAGTACTTCGCGGAAATAGGTGATGGCTTTGTCGCGCACCGACCGCAGGCCGGACGTCATAATAAACAGCGTATGATTTTTGACCTCGTGGACAGTAATCTTCCGGTTCATGGAAACTTCCGTACCGGATGTCAGGCGCGTGTCGGCAATAGCTACCAGACCTGATTTTACTTTAATTCCTAAGCAATACGTCATTATGGCCGCGAGGTGGATGTGTCATGGGCAAATATATACCGTTTTACCATTGAGCCTGTTCAGAAGTATGGGTTTCTCTCTTGGCTACCTACCTTTATCAACGAAGGCCCAACTGCCTTCAGCTACCTGGCAAAACGGGGCTGTTTTCAATTACTGCCCGCCACTTAGCGGAACAGAAGCTGCCTGTACTGGCTAAAAACAGCGTGAAACGATAACTACCGCTTGGCCTGATAAGTTTATCTGCGCGTTGTAGGGCATTGATACGCTGCCGTTTAACCGTTGGCTCACAATGGGTATTCTACCCCATCACGACTGCTCTGATGCGCCTGGCGCAGCTACCGATCGTGACCGAAGGGCAAACAGATCGAACCGGTGATGGCCCAGTTCCTGCTCCATGTCGCTAAGTTCAATCTGTAGGGCATTGATGGAAATGGAGATTTCAACTACTGAAACCACGAGCGCCGAGATTTGAAGCAGTAAGGCTAACCCAAACAGGTAACTGGCGGCCAGTTGCTTGTGCCAATAGATAAGCGCCATACACACCGCACTGACAAGCAGACTTAAAACGGCCAGTATCTGGATGTTGCGAATAAGCCGGAGCCGACGGTGCAGATTCCTGATCTGATCCACATAAACCGTTTCAGGGTTGGTCCTGAACTTCTCGTGCAGGTCGCGAATGAGGCTGGCTATCGCCAGAAACCGATTGGTAAAGGCAATCATCAACAGGGAAACGGTTGAAAAAAGCAGAGCCGGGGTACTGATAGTGAGTTCCATGTAAAGATGCTGGTGGGTAGTGGCCACTAACTACCTGTCGAAACGTTGTAACTTGCGGCCTTTGTTCAAAACGCGTACCATTATATGTCTGAGAAACGTAACCCAGCGTTAATTTTCATTTTTATCACGGTTCTCATCGACTGCATCGGCATCGGTTTGATCGTGCCTGTGATTCCCAAGCTTCTTGAAGAGCTGACTGGCGCGGGCCTCAGTGTAGCCTCGCAGTATGGTGGGTGGCTCACCTTTGCCTACGCCGTTATGCAGTTTGTGTTTGCGCCTGTACTGGGCGGTCTCAGCGATCAGTACGGCCGTCGCCCCGTGTTGCTGGTCTCTCTGTTTGGCCTGGGGCTCGACTTCCTGGTATCGGCCTACGCACCCACCATTGGCTGGTTGTTTTTTGCCCGTATTGTGGCCGGCTTGTGCGGTGCCAGCTTCACCACGGCCAGTGCCTACATCGCCGATATCAGCACACCCGATAAGCGGGCGCAGAACTTTGGGTTGATTGGTGCGGCCTTCGGGCTGGGATTTATCATCGGTCCTACATTAGGGGCGCTCTTCAGCAGCTACGGCATCAGGGCTCCATTTTATGTAGCATCAGGCTTGTCGATGTTGAATTGGCTATACGGCTATTTTGTCCTGCCCGAATCGTTATCGCTTGAAAACCGTCGTGCCTTTAGCTGGAAACGGGCTAACCCGGTAGGGTCGTTCAGGGCACTCCGTCGCTACCGCTCGCTGTTGGGCATGATCGTTGCCCTGGCCTTTCTCTACATTGCCGGGCAGGTGATGCAGTCGGTATGGGGCTATTTTACCATGTTGCGCTTCGGCTGGGACGTCAAGATGGTTGGCATTTCGCTGGGTCTGGTCGGTTTAGCCGTTGCTATCGTGCAGGGCGGGCTAATCCGCCTGATTATTCCAAAGATTGGCCAGAAACGGGCTGTTTTTTTGGGCATGGTCATTTACGTCATTAGTTTTCTGGGCTTTGCCTTTGCCACCGAAACCTGGATGGCGTTGTCGCTGATTGCCCTGTACGCCCTTGCCGGCATTACCGGACCAGCCATTCAGGGCATTATATCGGGGCAGGTGCCGCCCAATGAGCAGGGAGAACTACAGGGTGCCCTGACAAGCCTGATGAGCCTGACGGCTATTGTCAGTCCCGTGCTGATGACAAACCTGTTTGCGTACTTCACCAAACCCGGTGCCCCGATTTTCTTTCCCGGAGCCCCCTACATGGCTGGCGCGGTATTCACGCTGATCAGCCTGTTGATTACCATCAAGACCCTGAAAAACTACGTTCAGCCGGAGAAGAAAGTGGAACAGGCGGAGATTGGGTAAGTAGGGGATTGGGGTAAATAGGTTAATGAGGATTGGTGATTGGGTAAATGGTCTCACCGGGCGGTGCCCAGTGCAAGTTGATGCGTTACTTAACGCCACATTGGATACAATACTAATTTTTGGAGTAGTGGAACATCCACTTGCACCGGGCACCGCCCGGTGAGACCATTTACCCAATCAACCAGCCAACCAATTAACCAATTCCTATTCATACAGCTCTGGCCTGAGCTTCATGCTGATGAGCACGATCCTGTCTACCAGACGGGGAAAGAACCGGCTCAGCGTAGCGTTCAGTTTGCCCATTCCCGAGAGAATGGTTTTGGCCCGGCGGCGTTGAATATGGCGGGCAATTGCCTGGGCCACTTCCTGTTGCGACATCTGCCAGCGGGAGGGACGATGGGCCATTTGTACGGGTGTTCCGTTGGCCGCAAATACGCGTTTTTCGGGGTCGTTTGCCGTAAAGCCCAGGTGAATTACGCCCACATGCATGCCCGTTTTGTGCCACTCTAAACGAAGTGTGTGCGCCAGATTACTCACCGCCGCTTTCCCCGCGCAATACGCCGATCCGCTGGGAATGCCGTTCAATGATGAGATGGACGAGATAAACGTAACACACCCCTTTGTGGCGAGCAGATAGGGCAACGCCGCTTTTAGCGGATACACCGTGCCGTAAATGTTACTGTCGCAAACGGCCCGGAACACATCAATATCGAGGTCGTTGAAATAGGCCCGCATCGAGATGCTGGCATTGGCTACCAGTATATCAAGCTGCCCAAAGGCGGCAATTGTCGCATCAATCAGCTGTTGGCAGGCGGTGAAGTCAGTAACATCGGCTATACAGGCTTCGGCCATATACCCAGCCTCGATAAACGTGCTCAATGTCTCAGCGAGCCTGTCGGGGCGAAGCCCGTTTAGCATCACGAAGGCGCCCTGACGGGCCAGTTCGCGGGCGGTTTCGCGGCCAATTCCAGACTCAGACCCGGTAATTAAGGCCACTTTTCCGGCAAAGGGGCCGGTAGGTCGTGGGGGATGGGTGTAGTACCTGCCAGGCTGAATAACCTGCTTTTGGGGCGTGGCAGTCGGGAAACCTGGTTCTTCAGTAAACGTATCCATGCTCAGTAAACCAATCGTAAGCCTCCTGGATGGCTTCCCGTATGGGTGTTTGCGGTAAATTAAGTTCGTTAATAGCCTTCTGCGACGAAAAGTAATGCCCATCGTTGGCAATCATCGCCATCGGAAGCGTTACCTGAGCCGGTTTTCCGGTGAGTGTGGCCCGCCAGTCATTGACCTGCCCGTAGAGCCGTGTCAGGCCCGGCAACAGGGCAAAACGGGGCGGAGCTACACCGGCAACGCTGGCCATGAGCGTGAAAGCTTCCTGATAGGTTAGGTTTTCATGACCGAGAATATACGACTGCCCTACACGGCCCATCGTGAGTGCATTGACGGTGCCAACGGCAGCATCGCGTACATGAATGAAATTCTTGCCCCCAGCCGTGTAACCCGGCAACTGTCGCCGGGCTACGGCAAGCAGCATCGCTCCTGAACTGGGCTTGCTGTCGAGCGGGCCGATCAGAAACGACGGATGCACCAGCACGGCAGGTACGTTGTCTTCGTGGGCCGCCCGCCTGACCAGCTCTGTCGCCGCCGCTTTGCTATCCATGTAGTCTATGCCGTATTGCTGGCCCGAATAAGGCTCTTCTTCGTTGCCGGGCTGCTCTTTCGATCCAAAACCAAAAACGTTGGCCGTACCAACGTAAACCAGCCTGCTGACCCTATGCTGCCTGGCTGCCTGCACCACATTCGCCGTACCGAGCCTGTTCACGGCCCAAACCGCCGGGTTGCGGGCCGGATTCACCTGCGCCAGCGCCGCCGCGTGAATGACAGCGGCACAACCCATTGTCGCCCCGAGAACATCGGCGGCATGGCAGATATCGCCCTCAACGTAGTCAATAGGCAGGTCAGCCAGGGTCGACCGATTGCTGCCCCGACGTACGAGCGCTCTCACTATGTACCCGCAGGCCAATAGCTCACGGCTAATGTGGCTTCCCAGAAAGCCATTCGCGCCTGTCAAAAGAATAGTGTTGGCCAATAAAACGGTAGTTACGTAGTGGAATAAATACGAAAAAGAAGCCGGGGTAGATTACAACGAAGAAGCGATATGCTACCCGATGATTCGTTATAAACCTGCGCTAAATAGTGTTTCCCCGCAGGAAGTCACTAATCAACATGCGGCGTTTGCCTTCGGCCTGTAGCTCATCTACCCATAGCCATTCGTCGGCTGCGCGAACCAGTAGCCTGGTTTTATGATCGGTATACGTCTGGCCCGGCTTAGCATCGAACTGATCCGTCGCTGGCCGAATCGGCGCGGCGCTCTCGTTAGCGATCGAAACCGCATAGATTTTGTAAAATTTATTGTTTAGCCTCGTCCAGGCGGTGGGGAAAGGGGATAGGCCACGCACGAAATTCCGGACAGCCGTGGCGGGTTGATTCCAGTTAATTTCGGTGGTTTCCCGGTGAAGCTTGGGGGCGGCTTTAAGGTCTGTGGCCTCGGGTTGTGGCGTTCTGGGGTACGTCCCGGTTTCAATTGCTTGTACCGTTCGTAGAACCAGGTCGGCGCCGTGCTCCATCAGCCGGTCGTGCAGCGTACCGGCTGTATCGTCAGGATAAATCGGTTCGGTCTCCTGAAAGATCATCTGACCGGTATCGATCTCTTTTTCAATAAAAAACGTGGTAGCGCCCGTCTCTGTTTCCCCGTTAATCAGTACCCAGTTGATCGGTGCGGCACCCCTGTACTGCGGTAGCTTAGAGGCGTGCAGGTTGAAGGTGCCAATGCGGGGCATGGCCCAGACCACCTCCGGTAACATTCTGAACGCGACAACAATCTGTAGGTCAGCGTTGTAGTTAGCCAGCTCAGCCAGAAAGGCCGGATCGCGAAGTTTTTCGGGCTGCAATACAGGCAAACCAGCTTCGAGCGCGGCTTTTTTTACGGGCGAGGGTACCATTTGCAGGCCCCGCCCCGATGGCCGGTCGGGCGCGGTAATGACCGCAACCACGTGGCAATCGCCATCGAGCAGCCGCCGCAGACTGGCTACGGCAAAGTCGGGTGTGCCCATAAACACAATGCGTAATCCGTTGTTCATATAGTTTGTTCGTCTGTACGTCGGGGTCTGGTTGTCATTTACCCGCTTTTTAGTTTTTCAGAAACCAACAGGGGGTGGGTTGACAAAGGCGGGTCCTAAGTTGTACATTTGTCTAAACGCCATCTCAACCCGATGCGACAACAACGCGCACACATCATTAAAGGTTGGTTCTCCTGACAGGCTGCAAAACAAACAAACTTGTTGCAGAACGGTCGGTGGGCCGTTCTTTTTTTGTTTACGACGAAGGACTGCCACGAAGGGTTCCACGGGTAGCCTCTAAGAGTTGAAAACGATTGTCTAAGTAAAGACACCAGCATACATCATGTCTAAGATTAATTATTACACCGAAGAGGGCCTGAACCGCCTCAAAACCGAACTGAACGACCTGAAAACCAAAGGCCGCACAGCGATTGCCCACCAGATTGCCGAAGCCCGCGATAAAGGCGACCTTAGCGAAAATGCCGAGTACGATGCGGCCAAAGACGCGCAGGGCCTGCATGAACTCAAAATCTCGAAACTCGAAGAGGTACTGGCCAACGCCCGCCTGCTCGACGAGTCGTCGATCGATACGTCGATCGTGTCGGTGCTGTCGAAGGTGAAGATAAAGAATAAGAAAACAGGGGCCGAAGTCACCTATACACTGGTGTCGGAAGAAGAGGCAGATCTGAAGCAGTTCCGTATTTCCGTTGGTTCGCCGATTGGTAAAGGGCTGCTTGGGAAAAAAGTAGGCGAAACGGCTGAAATCACTGTGCCCGCCGGGAAAATCGAATTTGACGTAATCGAAATCAGCCGGTAGGTACCGGTCCGCCGTAGAGACGCATATATGCGTCTCTACAATTTTTCATATACCACAAAATCGAAGGCCGCTTCGTGGCGATCATCTGCCGGGTGGGGCTGTCGGCTAACTTCTGTCCATTCCGTTTTATCGAACTCAGGGAATGCCGCATTGCCGTCGTAGTCGCGGTGTATTTCTGTCAGGTAAATCCGATTCGCAACGGGTAGAGCGAGCGCATAAATTTCGGCCCCGCCAATTACGAACAGTTCCGGTTGCTCATGCGCCGCTTCTGCTTTTTTAGCCGCCTTTAGAGCGGTATCCAGCGTGTTTACCACCACTACGCCTGTTGCGCCGAAATCGGGGTTGCGGGTAATCACAATATTGGTTCGTTTTGGCAGGGGCTTCCCCAGCGCATCCAGCGACTTACGCCCCATGATAATGGCGTGGCCGCTGGTTTTTTGTTTGAAATAGGCAAAGTCGTCGGGGAGGTGCCAGGGCAGGCCCGGCTCACCGTCGGCTGTGTCTCGGCCAATAATCCGGTTCTGTGCCATTGCGGCGATGAGGCTGATAGTCATAAGGTACAGTGTCGTCGGTGTAAAAGTACTGATCAGGGCGTTCATCTGGCCTGCTGCGCATAAACAGCACTTGTTCACCGCCATACATGACCAGTTGCCGACAGCGGATAAAAAGTTGATAAGTGCCTGGAAAATGGGGCGTTCAATCTTCGAAAATCTGTCTAATTCCCCTCTATTATTATATACATTTGTGTTCTCGTACAACGTTTTACTACTTTATTCTAACTGATTTATCCTATGAACAGACGCGACGCCCTGTTGCGGGTGGCCACAATGGTTGGTGCGACAATGACGCTACCCGCCCTGGGCTCATCCGCGTTAGCCGATACACTGGAGGCTTCGGCGGCACAACGGATTGCTACGGGCAAACCCGTTCTTTTTACTACTGATCAGGATGCACTTGTGGCTGACTTAGCCGACGTAATCATCCCTACGACAAAGACGCCGGGTGCCAAAGCCGCCAAGGTGAACGAGATCATAGATATTGTGCTTAATGATTGCTACAAAAAGGCCGATCAGCAGCGTTTCATCGACGGGCTGACGATGACCCAGAAACTGAGTCAGGATGGGTATGGCAAGGCATTCTCACAGCTCGATACTAATCAGAAAATCGAGGTGGTGAAGAAACTGGAAGCTGATTCCAAGCGGCAAAAAATGGAAATGGCCCGCTCTGTGGCTGGTCAGCAGGATGTGCAGATTTCGGCTGGTAAGCCCAACGTAACGCCTTTCTTCGCTATGCTGAAAGACCTGACGCTGATGGGCTACTTCACCTCTGAAATTGGCTGCACGCAGGCACTCGAGTACGTGGCCATTCCCGGCCGCTACGACGGCTGCGTCCCCCTGAAACCGGGTCAGAAAGCCTGGGCTATCTAACGTGGTTTACTGCTTCCTGTTTGCCGTTTACTGTGGCTTCGCCTGTTTGAAGCACGGTACAAAGCGCAGCAACTGAAGCAAGTAAACAGACAACTCAAAACTCACTTTACGAATGAACCTCAATATAGACGCCCAGAAAGACATGACCTACGACGCAATCGTGGTTGGGTCGGGCATATCTGGTGGCTGGGCCGCAAAGGAACTTACCCAGAAAGGACTACGCGTGCTGATGCTGGAGCGGGGGCGCGACATCAAGCATGTTGAAGGCTATGTAACGGCGACTAAAGACCCGTGGGAGTTTCCGCACCGTGGTCGGGTGACTGTGCAGGCAGCCGAAGAATACTGGGCCAACATGCGTACGGGCTACACAGCCAACGAAGAATGGCGGCATCATTTTGAGAACGATTCCCTCAACCCTTACATCGAAAAACGTCCGATGGACTGGATTCGGGGGTATCATGTGGGTGGTCGGTCACTTATGTGGGGTCGGCAAAGCTACCGGCTCAATGAAGAAGACTTCATGGCTAACCTTAAAGACGGTATTGCCGTCGACTGGCCTATTCGCTATAAAGATCTGGCCCCCTGGTATACCTATGTAGAGGGGTTTGCTGGTGTTAGTGGCTCAAAAGATGGCCTCAGCGTGTTGCCCGATGGGAACTATCAGCCACCAATGCAAATGAACTGCGTGGAGAAAGAGGTGAAAGCCAGGGTTGAAAAAGCGTTTAATAAGCGGACAATTACCATGGGCCGTACGGCTCACCTGACCGACCCGAAGGCGGTTCAGACCAATCTGGGCCGGGCTTCCTGCCAATACCGGAATCAGTGTATGCGCGGCTGCCCATTCGGTGCATATTTCAGCACGCAGGCTGCTACGCTGCCAGCCGCAGTTGCTACCGGCCGTTTAACCCTGCGCCCCGATTCGATTGTGGCCGAAGTGCTGTACGATGACAAGAAAGGCCGGGCCACCGGGGTACGTGTCATTGACCAGAACACAAAGGACGTTCGGGAGTACTACGCCAAGATCATTTTCATGAACGCCTCGGCATTCGGCAGTACCTCCATTCTGATGAACTCTAAATCGAGCCGGTTCCCGAACGGAATGGGCAATGATTCAGACCAACTGGGCCGCAACATCATGGACCACCACCTGGGTGTAGGTGCGTCGGGCGATTTCGACGGCATGGAAGACCAATACTATTACGGTCGCCGGGCGAATGGTATCTACATTCCCCGTTACCGTAACTGGGATGGCGACAAGCGCGATTACATTCGTGGCTTTGGCTATCAGGGTGGTGCCAGCCGCTCGGGCTGGAACCGTGGTGTCGGTACAGAGGGCTTCGGCGCTGACTTCAAAGAAGACCTAACAAAGCCAGGCCCCTGGAACTTTGGTATTGGTGGCTTCGGTGAGGTGTTGCCCGAAGAATCAAACCGCATGACGCTCTCACCCGACAAAAAAGATCGGTGGGGTCTGCCGCAAATCGTGTTCGATGCCGCCTATGGCGAGAACGTCAGGAAGATGCGTAAAGACATGATGAACGATGCGGTAGAGATGCTGGAAGCAGCAGGACTGAAAAACGTGCAGGGCTACAATGACGAATCCAAGCACCTCGGTATTGGTATCCACGAGATGGGTACTGCCCGAATGGGGCGTGATCCGAAGACATCGGTGCTGAATGCAAACAACCAGGTTCATGCCGTGAAAAACGTGTTCGTGACCGATGGTGCTGCCATGACTTCGGCTTCGTGCGTCAACCCATCCTTAACGTACATGGCCCTTACGGCCCGTGCCGCTGATTTTGCCGTTAAGGAATTGAAGAAACGAAACTTGTAGACGAACAACCGCATCCAAAAAAGACGCCTGCACTACTGCGGGCGTCTTTTTTTTATCCTGTAACGACTATCAGCGGCTAAAAGCTGAAATAACAGTAGACTGATGATTGGCTCATTACATGGTTATGAAAATAAATAATTAATTTGAAGAGATAATTCCGCAAATTCTATTGTTTTAGTATTATCTCAAGATTAACTTTGAATCAACAGATGTTTACTACCGTAACTTATTGGCATAGGTTTTGACATGCAGCTTACCTCTCATGTCTAATTCGTTGCCTAACCCATAACACTTGTAAGATAGATGAGAACGATTCGGTTGTATATGGTTTTACAATGGGTGCTGTTTTTGCCCATTCTGCTCCCGCTTTGCATGGTGTTCGGTGCCCTTCGCGGTGCTGTCCTTATGGCCCAGCGAGTGATCGATCAAATGACTACTGACATTAGCTTCAAGCCTGCCAATGGTTCCGTTCAGCCGGGGGCCTGAGTAGTTTACTGTTTTGTAGCGCATAAAAAAGTCTCTGGTACTATGAATTCGTAGCGCCAGAGACTTTTGCCTTTTTAGGGCCGGGAATCAGAAAATAAAATCCAGGTTTTTGTCCTTAAACTCCTCATTGTCCAGCTCAAGGAATTCCTCCCAGAACGGATCGACCGGAAGGCCAGCCCGCAGAATCAGCGGTTCTTTCTTGACGGGGTGAACAAAATACAGGCGCCGGGCATGAAGGTAAATTTTCTTGTCAGGCACCTCGCGATCGTACCCGTACTTAGCATCGCCGCGAATTGGGCAACCCATAGCCGCCAGCTGCGCCCTGATCTGATGGGGCCGCCCGGTGAGTGGCTCCACTTCCAGCAGGTAATGCTCGTTTATCTTGCCCAGCAACCGGTAGGTCAACTCGGCCCGTTGCGAGCCGGGTACTTCCTGGTCGTAGGCGGTTACCTGGTTCTTAGCCTCGTCTTTGATGAGGTAATGGACCAGCTTTCCTTTCTTTTCGGCCGGGTGTTGCCGAACAACAGCCCAGTATGTTTTCTGAATCTGCCGCTTACGGAATAGCTCCGTCATACGCTCAACGGCCTTCGAGGTACGGCCAAACACGACCAGACCGCTAACGGGCCGGTCGAGGCGATGTACGGGGTTTAGAAAGACGTCGCCGGGTTTATTGTAGTGTTCCTTAATATACTCTTTGAGCAGCTCGGTGAGCGAAGGATCACCGGTACGGTCGCTCTGAACGAGTACACCGGGTTCTTTATTGACGATCAGCAGGTGGTTGTCTTCGTAAACCACCGAATAGGGTACGCGCTTCTTCATATACACAGCCCGATGGACTGCTAAGTTTAAAGTCCAATGTCTGACGTCCAATGTTGCGTTACCAGTTAGTCACCAGAATCAACGAGTGAACTTTAGACATTGAACGTTTGAACATTGAACTTATAGTCAACTCAGTACGCCTCTGATTCGTTCGGGAAGTCGTTGGCTTTCACATCGTCGACGTAGTGCGTGATGGCCTCCAGCATAGCCGTGTGGAGGTCGGCGTAGCGGCGAAGAAAACGAGGCTTAAATTCTTTGTTGATCCCCAGCATATCGTGAATGACCAGAATTTGACCGTCGGCGTCCGGGCCGGCACCAATGCCAATGGTCGGGATCATCAACTGCTCGGAAACCTGTTTGGTCAAGGCCGCCGGAATTTTTTCCAACACAAGGGCAAAGCAGCCAATCTCCTGGAGCATTAGCGCATCCTCGATGAGTTTCTGGGCTTCCGTTTCTTCTTTGGCGCGTACGGCATAGGTGCCAAACTTGTAGATCGACTGCGGGGTGAGGCCCAGGTGGCCCATTACGGGTACGCCAGCGCTCAAAATACGCGTTACCGACTCCCGGATTTCCTGACCGCCTTCCATTTTTACGGCATGGGCACCCGACTCTTTCATGATTCGAATGGCCGACCGAAGGGCCTCGGATGAGTTGCCCTGATACGAGCCAAACGGCAGGTCGACCACGACCAGCGCCCGTTTTACGGCCCGTACTACCGAACCTGCGTGGTAGATCATCTGGTCGAGCGTAATGGGTAACGTTGTTTCGTGCCCCGCCATCACGTTGGAAGCCGAATCGCCAACCAGAATAACCTCTACCCCCGCGACGTCGACTACGCGGGCCATTGAGTAATCGTAGGCCGTGAGCGCCGAAATTTTCTCTCCCCGGCTCTTCAGCTCCTGGAGGGTGTGCGTCGTAACGCGCTTGATGTCGGGGTTATGAACAGACATAATGATAGAGGAATGCCGATATACGAAAAAGGATATAATGTTGACGGAGTAAAATAGGAGTGCAAATCGCACATCGTCAGTCGTAGTGCACACATTAGCGCGGAGCCAGCCAATTCTCGGGGTTCATTTTGGCAAATTCTTTCCAGATCTGGAACTGAAGTTCGGCATTTCCCCGGCTGTCGGTGCCCACCGTACCGATGGTTTCGCGAGCCTTAACCCGTTCGCCCATTTTCACCGTTACGTTCTTGAGTTTGGCGTAGATGGTGTAATAATCGCCATGCTGAATGGCCACCACGTTCTGGCTACCCATTACATACTCGACGTTCATGACAATGCCATCGTAAATGGCCCGTACGGGTTCACCGGCGTTGGTTTGAATATCGATGCCTGGGTTAGATACTTTCAATCCTTTCAGAACAGGGTGGGGGTGAACGCCGAAGCGCTCAGACACGAATCCATGCTGCACCGGCCACGGAAGCCGGGCGCGGGAGGCCGCGAATGATGAACCGAGGGCCAGCTCTTCGCGGTTGAGGTTGCTGGCCGTACGGGTATTATCTGACTTAGCTACGGCCGACTCTGGTTCGGGGATGACCACGGGTGGGGGCGGTAGGGGCGCGGGCTTGCCTTCTTCTCTGGCTTTTGCTACTGCTTCGGCCTGTTTGCGTTCGGCTTCCCGGCGTTCGGCCGCCAGCCGGGCAGCTTCGGCCCGCGCCAGCCGCTCGCGCGCGGCCCGTTCGCGGGCGGCGCGGGCAGCGCGTTCGCGGGCCTCACGGGCAATAATGGCCGTAATCATGTTTTCGAGCCGACTGATGTTCTTTTTGCTCTCGGTCAGTTCGGCACGCAGTACGCCCTCTTTCTGGCTTAGTTGCTGAACTACCTGATTTTTATCCTGCTTCAGGTCTTCCAGCTTCTCCGACTCGCGGACTTTCGTGGTGAGCACAACCGTTTGCTGCTGACGCTTCTGTTCAGTAGCCGTCTGCTTGCCCGTCAGCTCTGTCTGAACCGTTTCCATTTGCTGCTTTTGTGTCTGGCGGGCTTTGGCGTATTGCTTCAGATACCGGTAGCGCGCAACCAGCTGATTGAAATTCTCGGAGGAGAACAAAAACCCCATCGGATTCAGCGACTGTCGGCGTTTATCGGCCGCGTAGATCATCTGGGCGTACTCGGCGCGGAGTTTATCCAGGTCGCGGTTCAGAGCCTGACTGGCTTTACGGAGTTCGAAGATCTCTACCTCACTTAACTTAATTTCATCCGATAGCAGATTGATCTGCTTGGACTGGGCTTCGATCTGGGCGGAGAGTGCATTGAGTTGCTCGATGGATACCTGTTTTTCCGACGATGTCTTTTTGAGCACGGCCCGCAGTTGGTTCAGCTGCTCAATATTCTTCCGCTTTTCGCGCTCCAACGCCTGCCGATCACGCTTCTGGGCCAGCAGAGGAAGGGTTGTAAATAAGGTTAGGAGTAGGAGGAGAACTGGACGCATGGGCAAAAATAGTCGTAAGTGATGGAGTCGTAAGTCGCATCGCGCTGCAGAAGCAACAAATTAACCGTGAGCGGCACTACAGGCGACTTACGGCCCCATCACGTACGACTAATTCCGTTTGTACTTCGGCGGAATGGTAAAGGGAAAGCCGGGTTCTTTCTCTACCAGTTCGACCTTGCTGTGCTTGATCTGAATCAGCGTCTGGTAAAACTGGCCATCGGCCTGTGATTTGTAATCGAGCGTAACCAGGCTGGAATAGGGAAACAAAAAATTATTCAGTACGTTGAAATCTTCGTAGTCGAGGCGGAGGGCGTTCTTGGTCGGTTGCTCCGTCACCATCAGCCGCTTGAGCTTACGGTCGTTTTCGCCGATGTAATTTTCGACCAGCACTTTGCCTGCGCTCTGGCGGAGTAACAGATAATCGCGCTCCTTTCTGATTTTCTGCGCTGGCCGTTTGGGTAGCGGCAGATTCCCCACAATCAGCGCCTGCAACAGATCGAAGTTCATCTCGAAGTCGAATTGGCGGCTTAGCGTAGGAAAGTCGTAAATGGCGTATCGATGTTCCAACTTATCCATGATCGCGATTGAATCGCGGGTGATTAGTGCCCGCACGGCTTCGATGCCCACTTTGGAAATGCTGAGCCAGATTACACTGTCTTTACGAACGCGCAGGTTCAGGTTGGCATTGCTGATGTCCTGGGTCTTGCTCTTGAAGGAGAGCTTCGACTTGGCGGTGAGGTACTTAAAATCGATTTCGGCTACGTTGGCGCGGGCCTCTTCAATGCCGGGGCGAATAAGCGTAGTAGCTGTGGGTGGCGTTGCGCCAACGACCGGGCCCGTTGGGGTGGTTGTGACCGACTGTGGCTGGCTCATCGCCACGGTATCGGCCGTAACGGTTGAGGCGTGGGAGCTATTTTTGACACGTTGACGGTGGCACCCGGCCTGCATGCAAAGCACGCTTACCAGAAAGGCATACAATAGAACTCTATTCATATAATTTTCCGCCCGCAATTTTCTGATCGAGCCGATCGCTGGCTTCTCCTTTTTGCCTGGCTAATTTCCACTGTTCAATGGCTTTCACTTTATCCCCCAGTTGAAACAAGACATCGCCGTAATGTTCCAGAATGGTACCACTGATGTGAGCGGGGTCTGACTGAATGGCTTTCTCCAGAAACTTCTTGGCACCGGCGTAGTCTTTCATGACGTACAGCACCCAGGCGTGGGTGTCAAGGTAGGTTGCATTGGCAGGGTGTAGCTCGGCCAGTTTTGTCGACATGCTTTTCGCCTTTGCCAGGTTCGCCTTCCGCAATGACAGGAAATAGCTATAGTTATTCAGCACCCGGTCGTTCGACGGATTGGCTTTCAACGCCGCTTCATAGGCTTCGTCTGACCGTACGTAGTCCTTCACCCCGTTGTAGGCGTCGCCAAGCTGGCTGTTTATTTCAGGCAGAATTTTTTCGTTAGAGGCCAGCAGCTTACGGCTCTCTTCCAGCGCATCGACGGCCTCCTGGTAATGACGCTTATACAGATGGGCCGTGCCGTTAGAGTACCAGAGCGCTCCCTGATTGGGAAATACCTCAAGGGCTTTTTCGGAATGAACCAGGATACTGTCGACCTGAGCCAGTTCACCATCCAGTTGCATGATCGCATTCCATACTTCATACACCGACGGGTCGAGGCGGGCGGCGCGAACATACGCATCGCGGGCCGCTACTTTCTGGTCCTGCTGCGCCAACAGGTCGGCCATCATTACCTGCGCTTTGGCGTCATTCGGGTTCTGCCGGGTTAATTCCTGGGCCATTTTCAAGGCATCCTGTTTGGCAGCGGGGGTATCGTCGGTCGTTCCCGCATAGCTCGACAGAATCCGGGCTTTCAGGCCAGCTTCAACGTTCGGGTTGTCAACTACCTTCTTTAATGCCTGGTTCGACTTAGCGAGATCGCCCTGCCGACGGTAAATGTCGGCCAGCATCATGTTCGCCTGCGGGCTGTCGGGGCTGATTTTTAAGGCGCGTTCGAGCCAGGTAATGGCCAGCGGTACCCGGTTATTGGCCACCAGTAGTTCGGCCCCTTCGACCAGAAATTCGGGATCGGCCGGTTCAGAGGCGATAAGCTTCTCGGCTTCTTCAATGGCCTTGTCGATCTTATTCTGCTTTAAATAAATGCGCTGCTTTTGCCGGGTGATTTCTTCATTCAACCCCATCGCTTTTTCTACGCGGTCGTAGGTAGCGAGGGCTTTGTCGGGCTTATCGTCGAATAGATAAATAGCCGCCAGTTCAACGCCGTACTCAATGGTTTCGCTGCCTTTTTTCAAGAGGCTCTCATACAGCTCTTCTGCTTCCGGATAGCGCTTTTGCTTGACGTATAGTTCGGCTACCTGCAACAGGTAATAGGCATTATTTTTATCGAGTTGATACGCTTTCTGGGCGTAGGGCATGGCCTCGGTGGTTTTTCCGGCCTTTATCATGGCCGTAGCCAGCGCATACTGGGCAGCGGCGTTGGCGGGATTCTTCGCCACTATTTTTTCAAGGGCCGTGACCGCTTTGGTCGGTTCATCGACCAGCAAAAACCGGTAGGCGTCGGTGAACTCGGTTTCTTCCGCAACCGTCTTGTCTGACTTTACGGCGGGCTGAGCAATGGCTCCATTGTCGATGGCCGTTACTGACACCGGTTGGTCGGGTGTGCGGGATTTTCGCTGGGCCAGCGTAGCAGCAGGCAGACAGAGGCACAAGCCAACGAGCAGGGAAGGCCATAAGTGCTGAACTCCGGTAAAAACCCGAGTGAATGTGCTACAGGATGTAAAGAGTAATGGCATAACGAGTAAATACACTATCAACGCCCCGGTACAGTCTTGTATTGCTAAAATACGGTTCAGGTAAGCTAAACAAATGTACAGCCAAACAAGTAAAGAACGGTTCGTTCAATCAGTTCTCTGAGCAAACGCCCTGCCAGCCGCACTGAGTAAGTAACGAGGTAGTTAGGCCTTTCAAATTGAGCCAGTTTCGGCGTAGGCGAGCCGTAGTTCGCGTTGGGTAACCTGACCGTTCAACGTCTTTACCGCTTCGGTCAGGCTGAGTGGGCGTTCGGTACCAAACGTACTGTAAATCAACGCCAGCTTGTCGGCCGATACGACTACCTCGACGGGCAGGCTACCCTCCCGAATACAGATGGCCAGGTGGTTCTCGACCGTTTGGGGCGACATACCCCGCGCTGTAGCGATGTCGGAAAGGGATTTGCCCGACAGAAAGAGGATAAGCGTGGCCTCATGAACTGGGGTGCTGGGTGCAGGCTGGTTGTGCTGGGCCGGGTGCCGACCTGTGCCAACGCGGCTTGAACTGCCATAGCTCGATTGGCCATGGTCTGGATTGTTCCGGATGATGGTGAGTAGTTCGTCGCCGATGCGCTTCGCTTTGGCTTTACCGAGGCCTTTAATTTTCGCCAATTGTTCAATCGTTTCCGGCCGAACGCGGGCAATCTCGGTCAGCGTCTGCTGGGCCATAATCTGGTAAGCGGTTGCATTGTGCTCGGCCGCCATGTTGTTGCGCCATTTCATCAGCTCGAAGTACAGCGCACTGGGTTTCGACTCGTCACGGCCCGCCCGACCCGTGGCATTCCGTTGGCGTGATGCAACGGTGGGTGTAACTGCCTGTTTTCTGGCGGGGGCAAAGTCCAGCTCAGCCCGGTTGCGGGCTTCGCCATACCGCAGGGCGTCGAACCCCTCGCGGCAGCTGGCAAAGCTGGCCTGGTTAACAACGAGGGCTTTTTCGGTTTCGTCGAGGTATTCGAGCAGCGCCGTACGCACCTGCTTGTTGTCTGAATCGGTGGGCAAGTCGCGCAACTTGGGTAGTAGCTCGTCGGTAAGCAGGGTGTGGAAATACACACTGGCCTTCCGGATTCGCTCCTGAAGGGCCTCGTTTACTTCGGGTAATGGTCCCTGAGCGAAATACTCGGGCAATTGTTTCTGGAAACGGTGCGCCATCAGCCGGGCCTTGTCGCTAAGCAGCGCGGCTAGTTCGGTTAGCTCCGGCAGCAGGTTCATGGGCAGGCTACGGGCCGACTCGCCCACAACTTTACGGCTTCGCCCAAGCCAGTATGCCGCCTGCTCGAACGAAAACAGATCGTAGAGCCGTTGCTCCTGGTTCACCCGTTTGGCGGCTTGAAAGTGTTGCTCGGTAGGGGTTCGTTCCTGAACGTCGGCGTGGAAACGTTCCAGCGTATACTCAGTTTTGATGCTGCTGGCCGGAATGGGCGTTTGCAACACGAGCCCCTCCAGCGTTTTGCAGCGACTGAGGGCCACATACACCTGCCCGTGGGCGAAGGCCTTACCCGCGTCGATAATGGCCCGCTCAAACGTTAAGCCCTGACTTTTATGAACCGTAATAGCCCAGGCCAGCCGAAGCGGAAACTGCGTGAACGTCCCGATGATGTCGCTTTTAATCGCCTTGGTAGCGGGGTCGAGCGTGTACCGGATGTTTTGCCATTCAACCGGACCGCTAACGATGGGTATGGCCTCGCCGGGACATTTTACCTCAATGTAATCGGGCCCAAACGCGACAATCCGGCCAATTTTGCCATTGTAAAACAGCTTATCCCGCGACACGTCATTTTTGATAAACATCACCTGCGCGCCCACTTTCAGATCGAGCTTGTACTCGGTGGGGTACATCGGCTCGGGAAAGTCATTGAGCACGGTGGCGGTGTAGGACCGCGCAGGCGTGGGCAGTTCGGCCAGTTTTCGGCCGTTGATCTGCTGGGCCATGTGGTTATGGGTCGATAGGGTAATGTAGCCTGCTTCGTCGTCAGGGGAGAAGTCAGGAATGTACCGCTTGTTCAGGTCAGCCAGCCCCTCGGCGCTG
This sequence comes from uncultured Cytophagales bacterium, assembly GCA_963750355.1. Taxonomy (GTDB): domain Bacteria; phylum Bacteroidota; class Bacteroidia; order Cytophagales; family Spirosomataceae; genus Fibrella. The sequence continues at coordinate 102,145 of CAVVQL010000017.1, forward strand.
ATCGTTTTCTCCCGAATGCCATTCAGCAGGTCAATGAATCGCTGGTCTGACTGGCGGTAAATATGCGTAAGTTCAATGGAGACGTACTCCGTTTCCTGCAATGCCTGGCTACTGAAAAAATAGCCCGTCTGGTAATGTGGTTGCAGTAATGCCCAGTCTTCGTCGCGAATGACGGGCGGGAGTTGCTGCATATCGCCGATGAGCAATAACTGCACCCCGCCAAACGGTTGGTCGCCGCCTCGATACCGCCGCAGCACGGCGTCGATTCCATCGAGTACGTCGGCTCTGACCATACTGATTTCGTCGATCACAAGCAGATCGAGCGTACGCAGCAATTTGATTTTTTCGCTGCTGAACTTCCGGTTTAGCTGGGCCTGATCGCCGGGGATAATTGGGCCAAAGGGCAGCTGAAACAGCGAATGAATGGTAACGCCCCCCGCATTAATAGCCGCCACACCCGTTGGGGCAACCACAACCAACCGCTTGGCAGTGAGCTGCTTAATCTGATGTAAAAAAGTGGTTTTGCCCGTTCCTGCTTTTCCCGTCAGAAACACGTTCTGGCTGGTGTGCAGTACGTAGTTATGCGCCAGATCGAGACGTTGGTTTGGAGTGGAGGCTATTGTAGTCATAACGGTAGGCCAAGTTACGAAAGTGCGGCCACTCACTCAGTATACCTTAACTCATGCGTGACTAACCAAGTTGACAGATAGAATAATTAAACCAACTCAATCATGGCAGATAAACAGTTTGCAATGGGGGATTTTAAAGGCATGTCGTCTATCCAGCCTTACCCCACCGGGTCAAGTACGGTCAATGTTGGCCATAATGAGCGCATTATTTCGGCCGCCGCCGGGGCGTTACTAACCACCGTTGGGATGCGTACGGGGAGCTGGCTACTGGCTACGCTGGGCGGCTATCTGGCGTTCAGAGGAGCGTCGGGCTATTGCCCCGTCAGTCAGGCCGTTGGCCGCAATACGGCTGAAGACAGCACGATCGAACCGCTCGAAATCAGCCGGAGTATCACCATCAATAAACCCCGCAGCGAGGTGTATCAGTACTGGCGGAAGCTCGAAAATCTACCAACGTTTATGAAGCACCTACAGTCGGTAACGCAGCTCGACGAACGGCGGTCGCACTGGGTAGCGCCAATACCCGGTACCGAAAAAATGGAGAGCGTGGGTAATATTGAATGGGATGCCGAGATTGTGGAAGAAGTTGAAAACGAGCGCCTTATGTGGCGGTCGGTAGCCGATGCCACGGTTGATAATGCCGGTGAGGTACGTTTCCAGGATGCCCCACCAAACCGCGGTACTGAAGTGCACGTGACCATTCGCTATACACCACCCGCCGGCCAACTGGGTACCACAGTCGCTAAACTGTTCCAGCCCGCCTTCCGGCAGATGATTAAAGAAGATATCCGCCGGTTCAAGCGGATTATGGAAACCGGCATGATCCCCTCCAACGAAGGCCCATCTGGTCGTGAACCGGAGCGCATCAACCCCGCTCTTCGCGGCCCCATCGACAGAACCCCTACTGAATCGGAAGGCCCTAAAACAGATAAAGAAAACGCGCTAAACGCAATTATTTAACAGTTTACCAGTCTTTTGTCCTCTGTCTTCCGTCCTCTGTCCTCTGTCCTCTGTTGCGCTGCTTAGGGTGCCATAGGGTGATCTTGCAGCGCAACAGAGGACAGAAGACAGAGGACAAATAGATTTCCTTCATCATGAAAGCACTCACTTTTCAGGGTCGTTACGATCTGCGTCCGATGCGCGTTCCCGACCCGTTTATTGTTGATCCGCAGGATGCTATTCTGCGCGTAATTGGGTCGGCCACCTGCGGCTCTGACCTTCACCTGCTCAACGGATACATACCGACCATGATGGCGGGCGATATCATTGGCCACGAGTTCATGGGCGAGGTAGTTGAAACTGGGCCGGGTGTGAAAAACCTGCGGCGGGGCGATCGCGTGGTGGTTGCGGCCAGTATCGGGTGCGGCGACTGCGCGTATTGCCAAAACGAGTCGTGGTCACTCTGCGACAACTCGAATCCGAATGCCTACATGGTTGAACCCTTATTTGGCGACTCGCCGGCGGCACTCTACGGCTATTCACATTCGTTCGGCGGTTACGCGGGCGGCCATGCCGAATACGTGCGGGTGCCGTTTGCCGATAAAGGCTGTTTTGTGGTCCCTGAAAGCATTCGGAACGACCAGGCTATTGCCTGCGCGGATGCCTTCCCAACGGGCTACATGGCGGCTTCGATGGCCGATATTAAGCCCGGTGATATTGTGGCCGTATGGGGTGCCGGAGGCGTTGGTCAGATGGCCATGCAAAGCGCCTGGCTGATGGGTGCCGGCCGGGTCATTTGCATCGACCGCGAACCTGCCCGCCTGGCGTTGGCCGAAAAGCATTGCAACGTTGAGGTTATCGATTTCTCGAAAGTAGATGTGTTGCAGGCCCTGAAAGAGATGACCGCTGGCCGGGGCGTCGACTGCTGCATCGATGCGGTTGGTATGGAGGCTGTGGATGACAGTTTTCAGTACTATATGGATAAAGCCAAGCAGTTTGTGCGCATCGAAAGCGACCGGCCGCTTGTGTTGCGTCAGATGATCATTGCGGCCAAGAAAGGGGGTAATCTCTCCATCGTTGGGGTATACGGCGGTTTTGTCGATAGTATTCCGATGGGGGCGGCCATGAACAAAGGCCTTACCTGGAAGATGGGGCAGTTACACGCGCAGAAGTACATTCCCCGTCTGTTCGAACATATTGAGAAAGGAGACGTCGATCCATCGTATCTGTTTACGCACACCTTCACCCTCGATCAGGGCATGAAAGCCTACGATACGTTTAACCGCCGGGCCGACGGTATTATGAAAGCCGTTCTGTTGCCCAGCGGCACGTTTGCCTGATGGTTAATTGGTTGATTGGTTGATTGGTTAATTGGTTAATTGGTCTCGCCGAGTCACCCAATTAACCAATCAATCATTACTCAAGCTGGCAGGTAAACGGTGAAGGTTGATCCTTCGCCTACTTTACTCCGGGCCTCGATGGCGCCCTGATGTTGCTCAACCACTTTTTTCACAATGGCCAGGCCAATGCCGGTTCCTGAGTAGGGGCTCTTCCGGCTATGCAGCCGCTGAAAGGCACCGAAGATCCGGTCTTTGTACTGATCGTCGAACCCAATGCCATTGTCGGCTACCTGAATGGCCCAATAAGCGTTTGCCAGCGGCCCCGGAAGAGGTGTGGTTACCTGCTTTACCTGCACTTGCTCGGCACTGATCTTAATGTAGGGCGGCAACCCCGGACGCGAGAATTTCAGGGCATTTACGATCAGGTTTTGCATCATCTGCCTCATCGTTAGCGCATTGCCCATTAGTGTGGGTAAGGTGGCAACATCGATAGTGGCCTTTTTGTCGGTCACTCGCGCTTCCAGATCCGTCAGCACTTCAGAAACAAGTACGTTCAGATTTAGTGAACTGGTTGTCTTGGGCTGGCTTGTTAAACGCGAATAGGCCAGCAGATCCCGAATTAATGTCGACATCCGGTCGGCGGCACTTTGCATGCGCTGAATCAGATCCTGACCAGATTCGCCTAACTGTGGGCCGTATTCCTGAGCCAGCAAATTGCCAAACTGCTGCACTTTTCGTAGCGGTTCCTGGAGATCGTGGCTGGCTACACCGGCAAACTCTTCCAGACTCTGATTCGACTCGCGAAGCTGCTGTTGTACCTGTTGAGCGGCCGTAACGTCGCTGAATGTGACCACAATCTGATCGATTCCCTGCTGCACTGCTGATACCTCGAACCAAGCCTCCAGCCCGTTTTGGTCCCGATAATAGCGAGTTGCCCGTTCAGGTTCTCCGCTGCTGACAACCCGCTGATAGAGCGCCAGAAAACCCGCCTCACTGGTGCCCGGGAACAGAGTTAGCAGGCGGGTGCCGACAATGTCGGCCGGGCTACGTCCGGTCATGGCCAACGTGGCCCCATTGGCGGCTTCCATCAGAAAGTCGACCGGTTGCCCGTTGTTATCACGAATCGCCCGCATAGCAATGATACTATTGAGTGACGACTCGAAGATGGCGGTTAACTGATGGGTCTGCCGGGCCAGGTCAAGCTGCGCCTGTTTCCGATCCGATATATCCAGAATAGTCAGCACAAGCCCATCGCCCTGTTTCACGGCGGCTATGTCGAACCAGGCACTGATACCATCGTTACAGTACTCTTGCTCAAATTGCTGCTTAATGCCGGTTTCCACCACATCGGTGTACCGGTCGAACAGGCCTGACTGCCGGTTGCCTGGGAAAAGTGTCAGCATACACTGCCCGATTAATTGGTCGGCCGGGCGTTGCATGATCTCGCAGGCTGGTTGATTGGCCGATAGTATCTCAAAATCAATGATTTGCCCGGCTTCATCGCGAATCGTTCTGTACGACGCTACGCCCGACTGCACACCGTCGAGCACGCTCTGTAGCATAGTAGCACTCTGTTGAAGTTGCGCTTCAGCCTGCTTTTGTTCGGTTATATCATTGTAGGTGACCAGTAAGCCGTTTTCCGTTTTCTGAATCGAGAGGTCAATCCATCGTTGAGGAGTAGGGTAGAAATTGCTGGTCCGAATGGGCTGGCCGGTTCTGTAAACGGTCAGGTAATTAGCAAGCATGCCCTGCTCATGGGTTTGGGGAAATAACTCGGTGACTGTTTTCCCCACTATCTGCTCGCGTGTCTGGCCGCCACTTAATCTCAATGATCCGTCATTGACCAGGGTTACGCGAAAATCGGTTACGTTACCTGTCTCGCTTTGTATGGCCTCAAAAGCGGTGATGCCGCTCAGAAAGGTATTGAGCACGCCGTCGAGTAGCCTATTCTGGTAAACGAGCACTTCTTCAGCTTTCTTGCGGTCGCTTATATCGCGGAGCAGCATGAAAAAACCATCCCCAAGCCGACGTGCCTGTATCTCCAGCCAGCACTCTGCTCTACTGAAATAAGATTCGTAAATAAAGGGCTGATTCTGCTGAATTAGCGCCATATACTGCTCTTGGTAGGTGGGGCCTTCGGGGAAGCGTTCGAACAACGTTTTCCGCGTAAATTCATCAGCTGTATAACCTAATAATTTTTGCGCCTGTGCATTGTAATAAACAGTCTTATAGTCTGTTACAACATTATGCTCATTGCGAATAGGCTGATAGGCCACAATGCCATTTGGCGATCCGTCCAGAATCCCCACCAACAGTGTAAACGCCTCGGGCGTAGCAGAAGAGGGAATCATAAGTGCGATCTGTACATGTTAGGTAAAGCCATGAGTACAATTTGCGAATGTACAGAAAGCGACGTTCTTACGAAATGGTTAGGTTGAAAATCAGTTCTGACTGGCCAAATGTGAAGGCACAGTTCTTTACCCGGTTAGGCGTGTCGCTGCCTGACGGGTATTAGCTACATAAGCTATTCGTTCTGCTTTATAGGTTTACCAACTGGCTAAGCTCGACAAAGGCAAGTGGCAGATTTTTTGTGAATAGGTCGCTTATTCTAAAAGAGTTTCCAGTCCTGCCAGATAAGCAATCGCGCCAGGCACTTCCTGTAGGTAAGGCAACCTGAGTATCCTGCCAATCGATGACAAGTGGATCTGTTACGCCTGTTTCGCGACATAAACGCGCCAGATAAAGCGGCACAATGGCAACGTATGTGGTAGTACCCTGTTGCCGGGCAAAGGCCAGCACATACTCCTGGTATTTCCCGTCGACGGATAGAGGCACGTAATCGGCGGTAGTCCAGAAATCAGGCTGGCTGCGGCGGGTCGTCAATAGCCTGTGAGTGAGCCATAATTTAACCTGCCCACCCAGCCGATTCGCCCAAAGGGTCGCAGGTGCGGCAGAATTGGCCGCCTCGAAGGATGCCAGCAGCTGTTCACGTTGACCGTAATGCACAGGGCGGCGATTGTCGGGATCAACAAGGCTAAGGTCGTGCAATTCGCAGCCTTGATACACATCGGGCACGCCCGGCGTCGTACATTTCAGGAGCACCTGAGCCAGTGAATTGATAATGGCAAAATCAGCAATGGAACGTTGAAACGCCTGAAAATCTGACCAGAACGAACCGTTCTGGTCAAGCAGTTGGTCGATGTAGGCGTGCGTAGCCTCCATGTAGACTTTGTTGGGGGCTGTCCAGCTGGTATGGCGCTTGGCTTCCTGAAACGCCTTGGTCACGTACTCATGTAACCGCTCCGCGAACGAATCGTCATCTTGTCCGGCAAAGGGATGTGCGCCAACCAGCGTTTGCAGAATAAAATAGGCGTCGTTTAGGTCAGGCATGTCATGCGGCCGATGCCGGGCGGTTTGCTCCAGCCAGCGCTGTGCCGTTTGGGTCCATTCGTCGCCGAGGGCAGTCAATACGTTCAGGCGGGCGCGCACATCTTCGCCCCGTTTGGTGTCGTGCGTCGATGTACCATTCAGCGATAGTGGCCACTGTGCCTGCCGCTCCTGCATAGCCCGGTGGAAGGCGGGAATGTCTATGCCAAAATGCTCGACGGAATCGCCTACTTCATTGTGGCCAATAAACCGGAAGTAGGTATACAGCAACGTGTCCTCAACCCCTTTGGCCATCAGCGGCCCGGTAAACTGCATAAACCGCTGATAGAACCGTAAGGCCCGGGCGTTATAGTCGGCATCTCCCTGTCGGGGCCTCGTCAGCAAGACCTGTTCCAACAGATCGGCCGGTTCGCGAAATTCAACTGCCCGGTTGCGAACGCTGTCGAACATCTGTCGCAGAGCCTGGGCTTCTTTTTCGTCCAGTGGAAACTGGTTGCCGTAGTACCGATAGACCGGACATTGCACCAACAGTTCGGCCAGGGTCAGCAGCAACATCGGTTCATTGATGGTGACGATTTCGCTGACAGTAGCTAGCTGAAGATGGCGAAACAGCTTGAGCAGATTCGCCAGTTCGCCCCCCATATCATGGTATAGAATGTAGGCTTTCCGACTTGAAATCTGCTCGTGAATAGGCGTGTTGTTACCAACCAGCGCTTCATAAAAGTCGGTGAACGCCCCCTCTCCGGTCGGGTCTGTCAAGACATTGTTCACCAGCGCCAGGTACTCATACCCGCTGCTACCCTGAATGGGCCAGTTGACAGGCAAGTTCTCGCCGGGTTCCAGAATCTTCTCAACAACAATATACGGTTCGTCCCCTACCGTTTGGCGAAGGCGTTCCAGATAGCCGGTGGGATCGAACAGCCCATCGATATGGTCGATTCGCAGCCCCTGGAACGTACCATCGGCTACCAGTTCGCGAACAAGCTGATGGACATGAGCGAACACGTCGGGCCGCTCAATGGCGAGGCAAATCAGGCCATTAACGGTAAAGAAGCGCCGGAAATTGATTCGCCGCCGCGTTTCGTCGCCATCGCAGAGGCGGTAGTGCTGCTCTTCGCAAAGGGCATGAATGTCATCGGCCGATTGATTGAACCAGGCCAGCCGCGTTTCTATATACCCGCGCACCGTATCGTCATCGTCCATCAGGGTGGCCAGTTGCAAACGGGCCTGATCCCAAAGCGCCGGGGCTTGCCCGGTCTCTAAAGAATGGGCTTCCCCAGCCTGTTCCGGAGCGGGCACGTCAACCACCGGGTGAGTAGGTTCCGGGTTATACAGCCCGTCGATCTGCGTGAGCCATTGCCAGATAGCCGCCGGTACAGTGGTAGAGAAGGGGTCGGTTCTCTGTTGTTCTTCCGAGACGAGTACCTGCGCATACGTGTGCGGAGCTAGCGGAAAATAGCTGCCGTAATACTGCAAGACCAACCGCTGATGCAGGTAAGCTACCCGCAATTCGCCAGTACCGATGATCTCGACGAGTTTGTGGCCAAGGAATGGTGCCATGAGCCTACCGTCGAACAGCTCGTTGGTACGTGGAATATCAAAGTAGCGCGCATAGATCGACTGCTGCCCTTTCTCGAGCACATCACTGATCCACGGATTCGCCGGGTGAAAGGCCAGGTGATTAGGGACAATGTCCTGTAGCCAGCCCATGTTCCGTTCCCGCAGTTTCTGGCTCAGGCTCCGTAGCTGGTCGAGCGTGCCAATCTCAGGGTTAATTCGCTGCGGATCAACGCCGTCGTAGCCGTGGGTGCTGCCGGGCGTAGCAGCCAGCGTAGGAGAGGCGTAAATAGTAGTAACGCCTAATTTCTGAAGGTAATCGAGCCGCTGTTCGAGATCAGAAAACGTAAAATTCTCGTGTAGCTGCACACGATACGTGGTAACTGGATTATACATGCCGTTGAGTGGAGATGACCTGCTAACAGACCTCTACGTAAACGACAAGAGTACCGGTAAATGTTTTGGTGTGACCTTCACCTCATCGCTGGCCGATTATCGGTAGCCACCCCCAAAGCCGCCATTATCGAAGAACGAACGGCGTCGGCTGAGTTTCAGCTCCTGAAGGATAGACGATTTGGCCCGCAGATCGAAGGAGTAATTGCCGGCCCGGCTGGCGCTACCGGCATAGGGCGTCCAGTTAAAAGCCATTTCCCAGCAGTGTAGATCACGGTTTACGCCGATGGTGGTCAGCGAAGGCGCTTTGTACTGGAAATCGTAGCCGGTCTGGTACGTGAACTTCCACTTGGGTGTCAGGCTGAAATCGCCCGTCAGGTTCAGTGTCTGGATAATCGCACTTTGATTGGGTGTGAGGCGGGTGTAGCCAAACGAGTAGCTCACGTTGACCGTCCAGGGTATGGTGAAGTCGACGTAGAGGTCGGGGTTTTGGTTAATCGCTTTCAGCGTAGCATCCGACGCGTTGGGTGATTTTTTGGGCGCATCGGCTTTTTTTGGCGCAAACCGCGTACTCACAAACGCCTGAAGGCTCGTTAATCGGCCCAGCCCCTGCCCGGCAAAAACCGAATACTGATTGATGCGGGGGTACGTTACCAGGTCGGGGTTAGTGGCAAAAGTAGCGACGCCCGGATAATACCCGGTTGCCGACTCGTTGAAAGGAGTAAGGTAAGGGTTAAAGTAGGCATTGTTGTAGTAAGGTCGGTACGCATACGGGTCCAGCGTCGACGATATGTTGAAGTTAACGTTTTTGAAGATTTGGGTATTGGCGCTGATATTGATCGGCGAGAGCTTATACTCCGGAGCCAACAGGTTGTAGCTGCCGTTGATACTGATGTTGTCGAAGAGGGGTATCTTCTTAAATTCCTGCCCCGATGTGTCGTCGCGCGAGCGGACTTTCATCTCCAGCTGGTTCACGATACCAAACGAAACAATGGCACTTTGCCCCGGTGGGCTGCTGCCATAGGTGCCACCCAGTCCCCGGTAACGCGACAGGGTACGGCGGTATTCGGGCAGCCCGGCCAACGTACCTACTGCGGGTAACTTGGTAAAAAACCCGAATGAAGCACCCGAAAAGTCGGGAGTGTAGCTAATTGAAACGGAAGGGGCCACCGTGTGCCGAATAGCCTCAAGTCGTTTTCCACGGAAGAAGTACGTACCATATACCCGTGTGTTCAGGCTGGCATTGGTGGCAAATGAATAGGTAGGGAAGAAGCCCCTGGCGGTGTCGATCCGAACGCCGTCCTGAGCCTGGTTATACCTGTAGGTTAGCTGTCGGCTGTAAATGTCTCCCTGGAGCGAGAAACCGGGCGTGAAGTTGATGTAACGGGCAATTTTAAAGTTGGGCAACGCTACGGGAATGCTGTAGCGCATGGTTACATTCCGGTTGTCGAGAATCAGACCCAGGTTGGCCAGGTTAAAGGCAACCAGGTTGGGGTCGGTTACCGTTTGTCCGAGCCGGATAAGTGCGGCCCGTTCCAGGCTATCCCGCACAATTTCCTCGCGGCTGCGCAGCGTTACACCCGCCGGTGGCAATACCCTGAATCCCAATCCGCTGGTATCGAGCTGTCGCCTAACCGTATTACTGATCTGGGCCTGGGCATCAAATTGAAAACCCACCCGGAAACTCTCGTACCATTTGCCGGTGCCTCCTTTCAACGCGAATGGCGCAATCTGATTCACCGATAAGTTAAAGTCAGCACCTACGTCGGTCTTTCCGTTTTCACGTACGCCTGTCTGCCGGTTCACCTGACCGAACTGCTGATTGACCCGTACGTTGGCCCCCGACCGTACATACTTGCCAAATGTTCGGCTGTATTGAATCGATGAACCCGCTACGTTTGAGGTTACCGCCGAGGTCTGGAAGGAGTTGAACTGGTTATAACTGTTACTCGTGATGTTTACGTTGGCCGAAAATGAACCCCGGCGTCCAATATTTTGCGGCGCATGAGACCAGCTGATGGCAAAATCAGTACGTGGCTGATTCAGGGTGTCGATCAGCTCGCCCGAGATATTGCGGTTATACCGAAACTGGAAGCTGCCGGCATACCGATACCGTTTGTTATACGCGCCCGATGTGCCCAAGCCCCAACTACCACGCGAGTAAATCTGCCCGGTAAACTGTAGTCCCAGATTCTCGTTTACCGCCCAATAGTAGCCGCCATCGCGCAGATAAAATCCCCGGCCGTTGGGTTCTTCGCCGTACTGAGGCATCAGAATACCGGAGACCCCAATATCTTTTTTCTTTGGAAATGGGAAAAAACCGAATGGTAATCCAATAGGTAACGGAATCTGATTGATGACCAGATTGAACGGCCCAGAAACCACCTGTTTATTATGGACAACCTTCAGTTTGGGGGCATTGATGTGAAAGTGGGGGATGGCTAAATTACAGGTGGTGTAAATCGAACCCCGGATGTAAAGGTTGTCTTCAGCGTCTTTCTTCACCACCTTCCCCCGAATGTTCCCTTCGCCCTGCTGCGTGACAATCCCCTGAACGAGCGCTTTTTTAGTCTTGAAATTATAGCGGATCTCGTTCGTCTTGTATTCCTCGCTTCGGTCTTTGAAAATAGGAGTCCCTACCGTTTTTTTCGAGGTCGAGTCGTATCGGCCGCGAGCAAATACTTCGTTGGTAGCCTTATTCAATTTGATGTAATCAGCCTTAATGGATATATCGCCGTATACGACTTCGGCATTACCCCAGAGTTCAACAATCTGCCCATTTAACTGGACTGAATCTTTCGATGAATACTTAACCGCACTAGCAAACTGATCTTGTGCTGCCTTTATCGTATCTTTTGCTACCCCTAAGCGTGTGGTATCAACGCCCGTAACACCGGTTACTTTTATGGATTGGTTGCGGGGAATTGCCGTGGCCGAGGTAGTTGTGGGTCGGGTAGTGGCCGGAGCAGACGGCGGAACGGGCAATGGGCTCAACGGATTAGTGGGACGCTCCTGCGCGTGCAGAACGCCCATGACTGCCGTTAAGAGCCACAGTACTAGTGTATAGTTGGTCACCCGTAAAATAATATAGCTGATTTTGGGTTCTATCAAAAATTACATTTGCCGCTGTAAGTATCCTTAACAAGGCACACAAAGTTACCTACGAACAATGACCCGATACGCCGTTGAATCGCATTTCGCTGTTAAAAAATATTAAACCCCCTACTCCCATCAAGTTGGTTATGCTTGTTAAGATTATCCTACTTTGTGTAGTACTGCTTCCACTGGTGGCCGGCACAAAGCTACCAAAACCCGTCTGGCAAGATACTACCAATCAACAGCCCAGGCCCGGACGCGGGACCGCAGCAGGACGGGCTAACCAGATCCGCACCGTTGTGCTCGATGCCGGTCACGGTGGTAAAGATCCGGGCACGCACGGGCGATATGCCAAAGAGAAGGCCACCAACTTAAAGCTGGTAATGGCCTTGGGCACCCGGATTAAAGAGCAGATGCCTGGAGTACGGGTTATTTATACCCGTACCACAGATCGCTTCATCGAACTGGCCGAGCGGTCGGCTATTGCCAACCGTAACCGCGCCGACCTGTTTATCTCGATCCACTGCAACGCCAATCCGCACTCAAAGGCCGTGCATGGTACAGAAACTTACACGATGGGTTTGCATAAAACAGAAGGAAACCTCGACGTGGCCAAGCGCGAAAACGCGGTTATCTTAAACGAAGCCAATTACCAGGAGACCTATAAAGGGTTTAACCCCAACTCACCGCTTGCCTACATTATGCTCGCTAATTACCAGCACGCCTTTATGGGCAGCAGTATCAGTTTTGCCGAGAAAGTGGAGCGTAACTTCCGCCGGGAGGCTGAACGTACCAGCCGGGGGGTAAAGCAGGCGGGCTTTCTGGTGCTGTGGCGCACAACCATGCCCAGCGTACTCATTGAGGCGGGTTATCTGACAAATGCCAGTGAAGAAGACTTTCTGGCTTCTGAAGAGGGCCAGGATCGAATTGCCGGGGCCATCTATAAAGCTTTCGAGCAGTATAAGCACGACATGGAAGGAGCGAACTGATGTTTAAAGTTGAAGGTCTAACGTTCAACGTACTCCGCTTGATAGCCACACGTTACTAAGCGAAGCACTTTGGACCTTGAACTTTAGACTTTGAACTCCTTATCTTGAACCTTGCCCCCCTATTTGCCGGTTATACGTCGAAGCGCGTTCAGACGCATACCGATTCTATTTCACTCTACATGAAACTCTCTCAGGAAGCGAAAGTAGGTCTTCTGGCCTTAGTTACGCTCACTATGTTCTTCTTCGGATTCAATTATCTCAAGGGAAGTAATATCTTTAAAAAGAACAGGCAATTCACGGTTGTTTACGCCAATGTCGACGGACTCACTGCGTCCAATGCCGTGTTGCTCAACGGCCTGACCGTAGGCCGGGTGTCAAAAATAGAGCTGTTGCCCGAACAGGGTAATAAGCTGTTGGTTACGCTCGACATGAACAAGGACGTGATCGTACGTCAGGGATCGAAAGCTCTGCTGGCCGACGGCGCACTGCTGGGCGGCAAGGTCATCCGGCTGGAACTCAACAAAGCGGGCAATGTGATGGAAGAAGGCGAATTGATTGCCGCGAACGAGCAGGGTATCTCCGCCCTGATTAAGGAAAAAACGCTGCCTGTCCTGAATAACGTTGATTCGCTGACCCGTCGGTTAAACTACGTAGTCGCCTCGTTTGATCAGACGGCATCTATTCTGAACCAGACACTTCGTGGAGCCGGTACCGTGACCGGTACGCTGAATGCCGCCCTGAACGAAAACCGGACGGGCCTGCGACTGGCTTTGGCAAACGTCAGTCAACTGTCCAGGTCGCTGGATAAAACAACCCAGGAGCTAAGTCCAATTCTCGCAAAAGCGTCTTCGTTCACTGATTCGCTCAATGCCCTTCAGCTTCGGCAGACGCTCAGCAGCGCCAACAAGTCGATCGACAACCTCCAGAAGTTACTGGGAAATATTCAGAAAGGGCAGGGGTCGCTTGGTAAGCTCGCAACCGACGATTCGCTGTACGTAAATGTGAGCCGTACGGCGGGAGGCCTCGACAAGCTGCTCAATGATTTCCGCGAGAATCCGAAAAAGTACATCAACGTCTCCTTTTCGATTTTTGGCAAGAAAGACAAGCCGGTTGTCAGTAAGCCCGGCGTGGTAACGGTCACTACCTCAACAGTGACTACCACCAAGGTAGATAGCACGCTCAAGTAATTCGGGCACGACTTTGGATATCTGATTTTTTTTCTTACTTTTGCACTCCCAATCGCAACGGTTTAGTAGTAAACATAGAAGCGGGTGAAGGTCCGAAAGGAAACCACATCTGATTTAGTTAGCGGCAGAGGCGTTCCGTCAGGTACGTTGTTTGCCCTGAAGAGGTCAGGTGTTCTAGCGCCTGACCTCTTTTTTTGGTCCTGAAAAACAAGACGTTGCAATCACGGCCTATTTTCCGTACTTTTGCGGTCCGTTTCGGCGGGGTCCGGCCTACCGGCGGCACGGCGCTCCGTGATAGTTTAATCAATCTTTCACCTGCTTTTTAACAAACAGAAAATGTCTGGATTAATTGGTAAAAAGATCGGGATGACCAGTGTGTACAATGCGGACGGGCAGGCTCTGGCATGTACAGTAATTGAAACTGGTCCCTGTGTTGTAACCCAGGTCCGCACCAAGGACAAGGATGGCTACGAAGCTGTTCAGTTGGGTTACGGCGAAAAAAGAGAAAAAAACACCAACAAGCCGATGTTAGGCCACTTCAAAGCGGCTAACACAACGCCTAAGCGGAAACTGGTTGAATTCAAAGAATTCGAACAGTCATTCAATTTGGGTGATACGTTGCAGATTGGCGACGTGTTCGGTGAGGGCGATTTCGTTGACGTAGTCGGTACGGCTAAAGGTCGCGGTTTCCAGGGTGTAGTAAAACGCCACGGCTTCGCCGGTGTTGGCGGACAAACGCACGGTCAACATAACCGTGGCCGCCACCCAGGTTCGATTGGTGCCTGTTCATTCCCTTCACGGGTATTTAAAGGTCTGCGTATGGCAGGTCGTATGGGTGGCAACCGGGTTACGGTTCAAAACCTCCGTGTGCTGCGTGTTATGCCTGAGCAAAATCTGCTGGTTGTCAGCGGGTCGGTTCCAGGTGCCAAAAACTCATTCGTCATTATCGAGAAGTAAGCCGTCATGGAAGTTATCGTATATAACAGCAAAGGCGAAGACACCGGCAAGAAAGCCGAATTGTCTGACGCCATCTTCGGCATCGAACCGAACACGCACGCGATCTACTTAGACGTTAAGCAGCACCTGGCCAACAAACGGCAGGGTACGCACAAAACGAAAGAGCGTGCAGAAAACGCCCACTCGACCCGTAAGATCAAGAAGCAAAAAGGAACAGGTGGTGCTCGTGCTGGTAGCATCAAGTCACCTGTATTCGTAGGCGGTGGTACCATCTTCGGTCCTCGTCCCCGCGATTATTCGTTCAAACTGAACAAGAAAGTGAAAGCACTGGCCCGTCGGTCTGCTCTGGCTGCCAAAGCCCAGGCCAGCAACGTATCGGTGCTGGAAAGCTTCACCTTCGACGCGCCCCGCACGAAAGATTACGTAGCATTCCTGAATGCGATGCAACTGACTGGCAAAAAGACCCTGTTGATTCTGCCCGATGTAGATATCAACGTGGTGAAATCAAGCCGGAACGTCCAGAAAAGCCGTGTAACAACTGCCTCGCAGGTAAACACGTATGATCTGATGAATGCCGACCAACTGCTGATCAGCACGGAGGCCCTGGAGAAACTGCAAACCATCTTAGCGAACTAAATCATGGACGTGCTGAAAAGACCGATCGTAACCGAGAAGATGGCCACGCTGAACAAGCTGGGTAAATATGCCTTCTCGGTAGATCCAAAAGCCAATAAAATTGAGATTGCCAAAGCTGTAGAACAACTGTACGGTGTAAACGTGACAAGCGTGAACACAACGCGGAAACTTGGCAAGAAGCGCTCGAAAAACATTAACGGACGGGTTGTTACGGGTCGTACGCCCCTCGTTAAGAAAGCCATCGTGACCGTCGCTGAAGGCGAAGTGATCGACATTTACGGAGATTTATAGCCTCATCCCATAGGCTGACAAACCGAACCATTATCATGGGCGTAAGAAAACTAAGACCAGTAACCCCCAGCATGCGCGGTCGCGTGGCTCCTGATTTTAAGGAGCTCACCACGAGCAAGCCCGAAAAAAGCCTGTTAGAGCCCCTGAAAAAATCAGGTGGTCGTAACGACACAGGCCGCCGGACGATGCGCTACATTGGCGGAGGCCATAAGCGTATGTATCGGATTATCGACTTCAAACGCGATAAATTCGATATGCCCGCTACCGTTGTTTCGGTAGAGTATGATCCTAACCGCTCGGCCCGCATCTCACTGGTGCAGTACGAAGATGGCGAAAAACGCTACATCATTTCTCCGCAGGGGATTCAGGTGGGGCAGATCGTCCAGTCTGGTGAAGGCGTAACCCCCGATGTGGGTAATGCTATGCCATTGGCGAAGATGCCAATCGGTACCATTGTTCACAACATTGAATTGCAGCCAGGTCGCGGCGGTTCAATGGCCCGTTCTGCCGGTACGTATGCACAGCTGGTGGCCCGCGAAGAGCGGTATGCTGTACTGCGCTTGCCGTCTGGTGAAACCCGCCGCGTGCTGAACGTATGTCTGGCCACAGTAGGCACGGTGTCAAACGCAGATCACATGAACGTAACGATGGGTAAAGCCGGTCGGATGCGTTGGTTGGGTCGCCGTCCACGTGTACGTGGTGTTGCCATGAACCCAGTCGATCACCCGATGGGTGGTGGTGAGGGTCGCGCATCAGGTGGTCACCCCCGCTCCCGGAACGGTCAGTTTGCCAAAGGTCAGAAGACCCGCAGCAAGAAGAACCCGTCTAATAAATTGATTATCAGCCGTCGTAAAAAGTAAGCAGTAAATGGCACGTTCCCTAAAGAAAGGCCCCTACATCGACTACCGCCTCGACAAGAAGGTGGAAGCGCTGAACGATACGGGCAAAAAATCGGTGGTCAAGACCTGGTCTCGCCGGTCTATGATTTCTCCTGATTTTGTAGGTCACACCTTTGCTGTGCACAACGGCAACAAGTTCATTCCGGTCTACGTGACGGAGAACATGGTGGGTCACAAATTGGGTGAATTCTCTCCTACCCGCAATTTCCGTGGTCACACGGCGAAGAAAGACAAAGGCAAACGATAAACCTGTTGAACAGTCCTCTGTTTCTAGTCCTCAGTTGCTTCGCTACAAGCAGCGCAACAGAAGACAGAAGACTGAAGACAGATCAACTTCTCAAAAATGGAAGCAATAGCTAAGCTTAAAAATGTACCCTCGTCGCCGCGCAAAATGCGGTTGATCGCCGATTTGGTTCGCGGTCAGCGTGTGAGCCGGGCGTTGGGTATCCTGCGGTTTCAACCGCAAGCCGCTGCTGTCGTACTGCAAAAAGTCCTTCTTTCAGCAGTGGCCAACTGGCAGCAGAAATACGAGGGTGAGCGCATCGAAGATGCCGACCTGTACATCAAAACGATTTTCGTAGATGGTGGCACAATGTTGAAGCGTCTGCGCCCAGCTCCACAGGGTCGTGGTCACCGGATTCGCAAACGGTCAAACCACATTACGCTGGTGATCGATAGCGCGGTTCCCGCTCTGCCGACCCTCGAAACCGTACCCGAAACATCTGAAAACGCGTAACTCGAATGGGACAGAAAATTAATCCAATAGGTTTCCGGCTCGGCATCGTCAAAGGATGGGATTCGAGTTGGTACGGTGGCAAAGAGTTCGCCGACAAACTCGTTGAAGACCAGAAAATCCGTAAATACATCTCGGCCCGTATTCCGAAAGGAGCTATTGCCCGGGTAGTTATCGAGCGGACGCTGAAGCGCATTACGCTGACGATTCACACGGCACGTCCGGGTATCGTTATTGGTAAAGGCGGCGGTGAAGTCGATAAGATCAAAGAAGAACTGAAGAAGATCACGGGCAAAGATGTCCAGATCAATATCTTCGAGATCAAACGCCCTGAAATTGACGCTAAACTGATTGGTGAAGCGATTGCCCAGCAACTGGAAGCCCGGATATCCTTCCGTCGCGCCATGAAGCAGGCCATCAACTCGGCTATCCGTGTAGGTGCTCAAGGCATCAAAGTAAAGGTATCAGGCCGTTTGGGTGGTGCCGAAATTGCCCGTTCAGAGCAGTATAAAGAAGGTCGTGTTCCGCTACACACCCTGCGTGCTGACATCGATTATGCCTTGTCTGAAGCCCAGACAGTATATGGCAAGATCGGTATCAAGGTGTGGGTGTTTAAAGGTGAGCTGTACGGTAAGCGCGATCTGTCACCAGCCGCACTGATGTCACAGGCTTCAGCTGGCGACCGTGCTGGTGGAAGCAACGACCGGGGTGACCGTCGTGGTCGTGACCGGGGCGATGAGCGTGGCGGTGATCGTGGCGGCCGTGGCCGTAATGACCGTGGCGGCAACGCTGGCGGTGGTAATGATCGCGGAGGCAACAACCGGGGCGGAGCAGCTGGCGGCAACAATCGTGGTGGTGGCGGCGCAGGTCGTCCCGGCGGTGGTGGCGGCGGCGGTCGTCGATAGACAGACATCAGCGAAACGTGAGTTTGCCTGGTGCCGGCTCACGATTCCTTAACTCACTCTAACAGCAATGTTACAGCCAAGAAGAACCAAGTTTCGCAAAATGCACAAAGGACGGATCAAGGGTCTCGCAACACGCGGGTACGAGATCGCCTTCGGTACATTTGGCATTAAATCACTCGAACCAGGCCGTATCACGGCCCGGCAAATCGAAGCAGCCCGTATCTCAGTAACGCGGGCGATGAAGCGGGAAGGGCAAGTCTGGATTCGTATTTTCCCTGACAAACCCATCACCAAGAAGCCCGCCGAAGTACGGATGGGTAAAGGTAAAGGTGCCCCTGAGTATTGGGTGGCCGTTGTGAAGCCCGGAACGATCATGTTCGAGGCAAATGGCGTTCCGCTTGCTACTGCCCAGGAAGCACTTGCGGTTAGCCGCTCAGAAACTACCCGTTCGGACAAAATTTATCGTTCGTCGGGATTACATCGAAGAAGAGGCGTAAACCACAGGAGATAGAAGCCATGAAAAAAGGAGAAATCAAAGCCCTGTCGGTCGAGCAGCTCAATGAGCAGATCAGTGCCGAAAAATCGCAGTTGCAAAAGCTTACCTTCGCTCATGCGGTATCTCCCATCGAGAACCCTATGCGCATTCGGGAAAGCCGCAAACTAATTGCCCGGTTATATACGGAGTTGACCCAGAAGCAAAATCAGGTATAACCCGTTAGCCACGTATCGCAATGGAATCACAACAAGAGCAAACTCAACCGCAACTCGCAGAATCTGCACCAGTTGCCGTAGCATCAGTTGAGCGGAATGCCGCCCAGCAGGATGCCGCCCAGCGGAGTGCCCGGAAAGAACGGATCGGGAAGGTAACGAGCAATAAAATGCAGAAGACCATTACCGTTGCCGTTGACCGGAAAGAGAAGCACACCAAGTATGGCAAATTTATGACCAGCACCACCAAGTTCACGGCGCATGACGAGAACAATGAGTGCGGTATCGGCGACACGGTTCGGATCATGGAGACCCGCCCGTTGAGCAAGAACAAGCGTTGGCGTTTAGTTGAAATCATCGAGAAAGCGAAGTAAGCAGCCATGGTACAGCAGGAATCAAGATTAGGTGTTGCGGACAACAGCGGTGCAAAAGAAGTACTGGTGATCCGCGTACTGGGCGGTACAGGCAAGCGCTATGCTTCGTTGGGTGATAAGATCGTAGTAACGGTCAAAGCCGCCATCCCGTCAAGCAATATGAAGAAAGGCACGGTGTCTAAAGCCGTTGTCGTTCGGACTAAGAAAGAGGTGCGTCGTAAAGACGGTTCATACATCCGCTTCGAAGACAACGCGGCGGTGTTATTGAACAACAACGATGAGCCGCGTGGTACGCGCATCTTCGGGCCGGTTGCCCGTGAACTGCGCGAGAAGCAATTCATGAAAATCGTTTCGCTAGCCCCCGAGGTTATCTAAACTAAGGCATCAGGATGGAAAAGAAGAAGACAGTCGTTCCGCATAAGTTCCACATAAAAACCGGTGATACCGTAATGGTTATCTCTGGTAATAGCAAGGGGCAGCAGGGCGTCATCAAAGAAGTGATCCGGGAAAAAGACCGGGCGAAGGTGGAAGGCGTGGCCATGATCACGAAACACATTAAGCCAACGGCTCAGAACCCGCAGGGTGAACTGCGTAAAGAAGAAGGCACGATCCACATCAGTAACCTGATGCTCATTGATCCTGCCACAGGTGAGCCGACCCGGACGGGTCGCCGCCCGAACGACAAAGGGAAGTTGCAGCGTTTTTCCAAGAAGACAAACAACCTGCTCTAATCGGCTACTGTGTTTTAAAACACACTAAACGGACAAAGAAATGGCAAGCACGCCACGATTGAAAGATAAGTTTGTAAACGAAGTGGCTGAACAACTCAAGCAGAAGTTTGAGTACAAGTCAGCCATGCAGGTTCCCCGCCTGACCAAAATTGTGATTAACAAAGGCATTGGTGCCGCTGTTGCTGACAAGAAACTGGTCGATGTAGGCGTCGAGGAACTGACAACGATCACCGGCCAGAAGGCCATTGCGACGATCTCGAAGAAAGCCGTATCTAACTTCAAACTGCGGGAGAACATGCCCATTGGTGCGAAGGTTACGTTGCGCGGTGACAAAATGTACGAGTTCCTGGATCGTCTGACGTCGGTGGCTCTGCCCCGCGTTCGTGACTTTAAAGGAATCAGCGACAAAGGATTTGACGGTCGGGGTAATTATACCTTTGGCGTTAAAGAGCAGATTATCTTCCCCGAGATCAGCATCGACAAGGTGTCACGCATCTCAGGAATGGACATCACCTTTGTGACAACGGCAAATACTGATGCGGAGAGCATCGAACTGCTGCGGGCTTTGGGTATGCCTTTTGCCAGCAACAAAAAATAAGTAAAACCAACCATGGCTAAAGAATCACTCAAAGCAAGAGAGCGTAAGCGGCAGGGTTTAGTCGACAAATACGCGACAAAACGGGCTGCGCTTAAAGCGGCTGGCGACTACGTTGGCTTAGACAAACTGCCACGGAATGCCTCACCGGTTCGTCTTCACAACCGTTGCAAATTGACAGGTCGTCCTCGTGGCTACATGCGCAAATTTGGTATTTCGCGTGTAACCTTCCGCGAGATGGCCAGCGCCGGTAAAATTCCGGGTGTAACGAAGGCAAGCTGGTAAGGTTTTATTTCTCAAACAGTTTCCGTACTTTTGCAAGCCTTTTTCAGAACCAGGCAAGCAAGTAACTCCTTGCAGAAATGAATACAGATCCGATAGCAGATTTTTTGACCCGTGTCAGAAACGCCATCCGTGCCAAGCACCGGGTGGTAGAAATACCTGCATCAAATATTAAAAAAGAAATCACGAAAGTACTCTTCGAGAAAGGCTTCATTCAGAACTATAAGTTCGATGAGACTGGCCCTCAGGGTACGATCAAGATTGCCTTGAAATATAACCCGACTACAAAACAGTCAGCTATTGTTGACTTGCAGCGGGTTAGCCGTCCGGGTCTTCGTCAATATACAGGTGCGGCCACGCTGCCCCGTATTCTGAATGGACTGGGTGTCGCCATTGTGTCGACGTCGAAAGGCGTCATGACGGACAAAGAAGCCCGGACGCTGAACATAGGCGGCGAGGTGTTGTGTTACGTTTATTAATACTTAAGAAACACTATGTCACGCGTAGGGAATAAGATAATTGAACTGCCTTCAGCCGTTACGGTTTCAGTAGATGCTGAAAACGTAGTAACGGTGAAAGGCCCTAAAGGCAGCCTGTCGCAGGCGATCGACCGGGATATTTCCGTTTCACTTGAAGACAATCAGGTGAAGGTAACACGCCCAACCGAGCAGAAGCGGCATAAGGCCCTCCACGGTCTGTACCGTGCGCTGGTGAATAACATGGTTGTGGGTGTAAGTACCGGCTTCAAAATTAGATCTGGAAATTATTGGTGTGGGTTACAAAGCCTCCATTGTCAATAACATACTGGAATTGAACCTGGGTTATTCGCACAACATCTTCCTGGCGATTCCGGCTGAGATTAAAGCAACGGCTATCACCGAGAAAGGTCAGAATCCAAAGGTTATCCTGGAAGGTAGTGACAAGCAGTTGATCGGTGATGTAGCTGCCAAGATTCGCTCACTCCGTAAGGTTGAGCCGTACAAAGGAAAAGGTATCCGCTTCGTTGGTGAAGTGGTTCGCCGGAAAGCTGGTAAATCAGCAAGTAAGAAGTAATAAGCGCCCATTTGGTCGGAATCAAATAAAATGGCAGCAACGAAACAATCAAGACGACAACGGATCAAGTTTGGTATCCGGTCGAAAGTATCCGGTTCGCCTTCGCGTCCCCGTTTATCCGTATTTCGCTCGAACAAGGCGATCTACGCACAAATCATTGATGATGAAGCTGGAAAGACACTGGTGTCTGCTTCCTCAATGGAATTGAAGACCGAAGTAAGCGGTTTCACCGTTGAAACAGCGAAATTGGTCGGTCAGCGGTTAGCCGAGAAGGCCGCCGCCCAGAATGTACAGTCGGTGGTTTTTGACCGTAACGGCTATTTGTATCACGGCAAGGTGAAAGCCCTGGCTGACGGTGCCCGTGAGGGTGGCCTCAATTTCTAAGAGAATGGTATCGAACGTAAAACCGTCAAAAGTAAACGAGGCTGACCTGAAAGAGCGCGTAGTAGCGATCAACCGGGTAGCTAAAGTAGTAAAAGGTGGCCGCCGCTTCAGTTTTGCGGCCATCGTAGTTGTTGGTGATGGCAACGGCGTGGTTGGTTATGGATTAGGGAAAGCGAACGAAGTAACAGACGCGATCACTAAAGGTGTTGAAGATGCCAAGAAGAACCTGTTCCAGATTCCTTTGCTGAAGCGCACTGTTCCCCATGAAATGGAGGGGCGTTTTGGCGGCGGTTTCGTATTGGTTAAGCCAGCCGCTCCAGGTACGGGTGTTATCGCTGGTGGTGCCATGCGTGCCGTATTGGAAAGCGCAGGCATCCACGATGTACTGGCCAAATCAAAGGGCTCATCTAATCCGCACAACGTAGTGAAAGCTACTATCGATGCACTGATCAAGATGCGTTTGCCACACCAGGTTGCCTTCCAGCGTCAGGTATCGCTGAAAAAAGTATTCAACGGTTAATCGAGACGAAGCATGGCACAGGTACGAATCACTCAGGTGCGCAGCACCATCAAACGTCCCAAGACGCAGAAGCTGGCCATCCAGTCGCTGGGTCTGGGCAAAATTAACCGCAGCATTGTGCTGGATTACAATCCATCAATTGCTGGTGTTATCCGTAAGGTAGAGCACCTGGTTAAAATTGAACATCTGGCGTAAGCCACTTACTAGTTAAATAGTAAACTGACAATGAATCTCAGTCACATTAAGCCGGCAAAAGGGTCAGTTAAGCAGCGCAAGCGAGTCGGTCGCGGTCAAGGTTCCGGAATGGGCGGAACATCGACCCGTGGCCACAAAGGTGCTCAATCACGCTCTGGCTACAGCCGTAAGTTGAGCTTTGAAGGTGGACAGATGCCCCTTCAGCGTCGCTTACCTAAATTTGGATTTACCAACCCAACCCGGGTTGAGTACAAGCCTATTAACCTGGATACGCTACAGGAACTAGCTACGGCAGCTAACGTAACAACTATCGATTTCGCTGTATTGCGGGAACATGGTCTAGCTGCTAAAAATGACCTCATCAAGGTGTTAAATCGTGGTGAAGTAACGTCAGCCCTGGAAGTATCAGCCCACGGTTTCTCAGCATCAGCTAAAGAGGCTATCGAGAAAGCAGGTGGCAAAGTAACCGTCATTGAGCGAGTTGCTAAGGCAGAGTCTGCGATTTAACCACCGGTAGCCGCGTACGACTTGTATGAACCGTTTCATAGAGACTATCAAGAATATCTTTTCAATTGAGGAGTTGAGGACACGTATCCTCAACACTCTTTTGTTTATAACGGTCTTCCGGCTGGGTACGCACATCGTGCTCCCCGGCGTCGATCCGGCCCGTTTGAACCTTCGCCCTCAGGGGTTATTAGGTTTGCTAGATACGTTCTTAGGTGGTGCCTTCAGCAAGGCGTCCATCTTTGCGTTGGGCATTATGCCCTACATCTCCGCGTCGATTGCTATTCAGCTGTTGACACTGGCGTTGCCCTACTTTCAGAAAATGCAGAAAGAAGGGGAGACTGGTCGTAAGAAGCTGAACCAGATTACGCGGGTGTTAACGATTTTCGTTACGGCTGTGCAGGCAATCACGTACATCCGTACAACGATTCCAGCTGATGCTCTTTTCATTGACCGTACCCTGTTTACTATCGCTGCGGTATTCATCCTGACAGCTGGCACCATCTTTTGTATGTGGCTGGGTGAGCGGATTACCGACAAAGGCATTGGTAACGGTATCTCGATGATCATTATGATCGGTATCGTTTCCAGGCTTCCAGGTGCTATCTACGGGGAAGCGCTTTCACGGGGTACATCGCAGATCTTCATTTTCTTCATCGAAATGGTTGGCCTGTATTTCGTGATTATGGGCGCTGTGTTGCTTACGCAGGCAGTACGTCGTATCCCGATTCAGTATGCTAAGCAGGTTGTTGGGAATAAGGTAGTGGGTGGGCAACGGCAGTATCTGCCGCTGAAGTTGAACGCTGCCGGTGTAATGCCGATCATTTTTGCGCAGGCGTTAATGTTCATTCCTGGCTTTGCTTTCGGTCTAGGTGCAGAGAAAAGCGAGACTATGGCATCGTTGTATAATACGTTCCAGGACTACACGTCATGGCAGTACAACTTGTTGTTTGCTTTTCTAATTATTGTCTTCACGTTCTTCTACACAGCCATCTCGGTCAACCCTGTTCAGATTTCTGATGATATGAAGCGGAGCGGTGGTTTCATTCCTGGCGTTAAACCGGGTCTGTCTACATCAGAGTACATTGGTACCGTACTTGATCACATCACGTTGCCTGGTGCTGTTATGCTGGCTGTCGTTGCTATTCTGCCTTCATTGGCCAGTCAGTTGGGCATGACATCAAGTTTCGCCTCTTTCTTCGGGGGAACATCACTGCTCATCATGGTTGGTGTTGTGTTGGATACACTGCAACAGATTGAAAGCTATCTGCTGATGCGTCGGTATGAAGGATTGATGAAGTCTGGCCGAGTGAAAGGTCGTACAGAGGGCGTACCCGCCTAACACAAAGTATGATTACATTACGCAACGACGAGGAGATTGAAATCATTCGGGGAAATGGGCAGGTACTTGGCAAAGCACATGCCGAGGTCGCCAAGCTAATTCGTCCGGGGATTACAACGAAGGAACTTGACACTGTTGCCCAGACGTTTATTAAGGATAACGGTGGCATTCCCTCGTTTTTAGGTGTCGATAATGGTACAGCCACTCGTTTTCCCGGTGCCCTGTGCATCTCTGTTAACGAAATAGTTGTACATGGTTTCCCAAGCGCCTATGAACTGAAGGAGGGCGACATAATTTCAGTCGATTGCGGTGTTTTCCGTAATGGCTACCATGCCGACAGTGCGTATACGTACCCGGTGGGTGAGATTGCTCTTGGAATTCGCAAGTTATTGATGCGCACGAAGGAATCGTTATATGTTGGTACTGCGAAAGCAATTGACGGTAACCGAATTGGCGATATTGGGTATGCAATTCAATCGTACACGGAACACTTTGGCTATACAGTGGTACGCGAATTGGTTGGTCACGGTGTTGGGCAGTCCTTGCATGAAGAGCCACAGGTACCCAACTACGGTAAGCGTGGTCAGGGTGCGAAGCTCAAAGAAGGCATGGTACTGGCAATTGAGCCTATGATTAATTATGGCAAGAAAGGCGTTGTACAGGAGCGTGATGGATGGACCATACGGACCACCGATCGTAAACCATCTGCGCATTTTGAACATACGGTAGCCGTACGTAAAGGGAAGGTCGATATTCTGACCACATTCGAATACATCGAAGCGGTAACGGCCGGAACCAGTATGGAAATCGAGTTGAGTGCCGCAGCAGCGGCTTAACGTCTATATGGCAAAACAGAATTCGATTGAACAGGATGGTGTGATCCTCGAAGCGTTATCGAACGCGATGTTTCGGGTTGAACTCGCCAATAAGCATGAAGTGATTGCACACATCTCGGGCAAGATGCGGATGAACTACATCAAGATTCTGCCTGGTGATCGTGTTAAGTTGGAGATGTCGCCTTATGATTTGAGTAAGGCGCGAATTGTTTACCGGTATAAATGACTTATGAGGTATGATTTACGAATTACGATTGTAAAATCAGGTTTGGAAAATCGTACACCGTAAGTCGTAAATCGAAAATCAGACCATGAAGGTTAAAGCGTCAATTAAAAAGCGCAGTGTAGACTGCATCGTGATCCGGCGGAAAGGGAAACTGTACGTGATCAACAAGAAGAATCCCCGATACAAACAAAGACAAGGTTAAGCACATATGGCACGTATTGCAGGTGTTGACATCCCCGATAAGAAGCGCGGCGCTATTTCGCTGACGTACATCTACGGTATCGGTCGGAGCGCAGCAAAAACGATCCTGGCGAAAGCTGGTATCGACGAAAACAAGAAAGTTGGTGAGTGGAATGACGAAGAGTCTAGTGCTGTTCGTAACGCGATCAGCGAAGAGTTCAAAGTTGAAGGTGCACTGAAATCAGAAGTGCAGCTCAGCATCAAACGGTTGATGGACATCGGTTGCTACCGGGGTCTGCGTCACCGGAAAGGTCTGCCAGTTCGCGGTCAGAAAACCAAGAACAACTCACGGACCCGGAAAGGAAAGCGGAAGACGGTTGCCAATAAAAAGAAAGCAACGAAATAAGTAGGTTAATGTCCAATGTTTAATGTCCAAAGTTGCCGAGGCTGGTATTGAACTTTAGACATTGAACCTTGAACTTTCAAGAAATGGCTCAAGCAAAACGTAAAGACAAAGCTAAAAAGCGGGTCGTCGTAGTTGAATCAGTAGGTCAGGTGCATATCCGGGCTACATTCAACAACATCATCATTTCGATCACGAACATGAACGGTCAGGTTATCTCATGGGCATCTGCCGGTAAGATGGGCTTCCGTGGTTCGAAGAAAAATACCCCCTATGCAGCCCAGACAGCTGCACAGAACTGCGCGCAGGTTGCCCACGAATTGGGGATGCGTAAAGCAGAAGTGTTCGTAAAAGGCCCCGGTGCTGGTCGCGAGTCGGCGATCCGTACGGTTCAGAACACGGGTATCGAAGTGACGACAATCCGTGATATTACCCCGCTGCCCCATAACGGTTGCCGCCCTCCGAAACGTCGGCGCGTATAGTATTGGTTAAAGTTGATCGCAATCATTTGGCATCGTAGTATCTATTACAGTCAGGTAATTGCCGCAGCAATGAATACGGTCAGGCGACATTGGGTTGTGTCTGATCTCCTTTTCACATTATTCATTTCTTATAATGGCACGTTATATTGGCCCAAAAGGCAAAATTGCCCGTAAGTTTGGTGAGGCTATCATTGGCCCTGTCAAAGCCTTACAAAAGAAAAACTACGCGCCCGGCATGCACGGGCGTGGTCGGAAGCGTAAGACCTCAGAATATGCTGAGCAGCTTCAGGCTAAACAAAAAGTGAAATACATCTATGGTATCCTGGAGCGTCAGTTCCGTGGATTATTCCATCGTGCCGCCGTTAAGGAAGGCATCACTGGTGAAAACCTCCTGAAACTTTGCGAGGCCCGTTTAGACAATACGGTCTATCGCCTGGGCATCGCGTCAACACGTCGGGCTGCCCGGCAGTTGGTTGGTCACAAACACATCACGGTTGATGGAGAAGTGGTGAACATCGCTTCATACTCGCTCAAGCCTGGTCAAATCATCGCCGTTCGCGAGAAGTCAAAGTCACTCGAAGCTATTACGACCAGCCTGTCGGCCCGTAATGCAAAGCGGTTCAACTGGCTGGAATGGGATCAGCAGCAGCTGGCTGGTACCTTCATCAGCTTTCCTGAGCGCGATCAAATACCAGAGAACGTCAACGAGCAATTGATCGTTGAATTGTACTCTAAGTAATCAATGAGTACAGTTGGCCGAAGCGGTTGGCAGGTAGTTATCTGCGGCCCGCTTCGGCCAACTGTAGTCTTATATTTTAGGCTGTTAACCACGAAAAGGTATGTCTATATTAGCTTTCCAAATGCCCGATAAAGTCGTAATGGAAAAAGCCGACGACTTTCACGGTGTATTTGAGTTTAAGCCTCTCGAAAAAGGATATGGCGTTACAATTGGAAACGCTTTACGCCGCATACTGTTGTCGTCACTGGAAGGTTACGCCATCACGAGCGTCAAGTTTCCAGGAGTGCTCCATGAGTTCTCTTCGATTGAGGGAGTTGTTGAAGATGTAACCGAGATTATTCTGAACCTGAAAATGGTTCGGTTCAAGAAGGTTAACGACATGGTCGACAACAAGATCACGGTCAATATTAAAGGACAATCGGTGCTTAAAGCTGGTGACATCAGCAAAGCAACGGCTTCGTTTGAAGTGTTGAATCCAGATCTGGTCATTTGCAATATCGATAACACCCGTGACCTGGAGATGGAAATCTTCGTTGAGAAAGGTCGTGGGTACGTACCTGCCGATGAGCCACGTGCTACTGAACTACCCTTTGGTCATATTCCCATCGATTCGGTCTACACGCCGGTGAAGAACGTGAAATTCGGTGTTGAAAATACGCGGGTTGAGCAAAAAACGGACTATGAAAAGTTGGTACTCGACATCGAGACCGATGGGTCAATTCATCCGGAAGAAGCGTTGAAAGGAGCTGCTCACATTCTGATTCAGCACTTCATGCTGTTCTCTGATCAGACAATGACGTTTGATACGGTGAAGCCTGAAGAAGACAATGTCGTTGATGAGGAAATGCTGCATATGCGCAAGCTGCTCAAAACGTCACTGGCCGATCTGGATCTGTCTGTACGTGCCTACAACTGCCTGAAGTCTGCTGAAGTGCGGACACTGGGCGATCTGGTACGGCTGGAAATTTCAGATATGATGAAGTTCCGCAACTTCGGTAAGAAGTCGCTGACTGAGTTAGAGCAATTGGTTGCTGACAAAGGTCTGACGTTCGGTATGGACGTTGTGAAATATCGGTTGGACGAAGAATAAAAATCAGGTTCAACGTCTAAAGTCTAACGTTCAAAGGTTCTGTTAGATGGTTTTGGACGTTAGACATTAAACATTGAACTCATTCCGAAATGAGACACGGTAAAAAAGATAATCACCTCAGCCGAACCCATTCGCACCGCGACGCAATGTTGTCGAACATGGCCGTTTCGCTGATTATGCACAAGCGGATTGAGACTACGGTTGCGAAAGCCAAAGAGCTTCGTAAATACGTTGAGCCGATTCTGACGCGTGCTAAAGAAGACAACAACCAGAATCGTAAGGTTGTCTTTCAGTCACTGAACCACAAAGAAGGCATGAAAGAATTGTTCGGCGTTGTGTCGGACAAGATCGCTTCACGGCCCGGTGGGTACACCCGCATCATCAAACTGGGTAACCGGAAAGGTGACGCAGCGGAGACCTGCCTGATCGAACTGGTTGACTTTAACGAAACACTGCTGGCCGCTGCCGCTGAGCAAACTGCAACCAAGACTCGTCGTAGCCGTCGTGGTGGTTCAGGCCGTGGCGCTGCCGGTGTAACTGAAGCTGCTCCTGTAGCTGTTGATACCGAAGAAGTACCTTCAGCTGAAGTGGTTGAAGAAACACCAACCGCAGTTGTAGAAGAAGCGCCGGTTGTTGCCGCTGAAGAAGCACCTCTAGCCGAGGCAACATCAACCGATGAGGCTCCTGCTGCTGAAGACAAAGACGACGAAACAAAGCCCGCTGCTGAATAAGTGAGAAGCCGTTCGTCATAAAGAAATGGGGTTAGCCGGTTATCGGTTAACCCTTTTTTTTAACCAAAAACATCAATTATACCCTTATGACACGCCCTCATCAACCCGAAGCGTTACTGGTTTTGCAGGATGGCACTGTTTTCAAAGGCTTTGCCCTGGGCAAGATGGGCACAGCTGGCGGTGAAATTTGTTTTAATACCGGCATGACGGGTTATCAGGAAATCTATACTGATCCGTCTTATTTCGGGCAAGTGATTGTCAATACGACATCGCATATTGGTAATTACGGCGTTCAGTTAGGTGCTGAAGAAGAGTCGGCCGGGGTGAAAATTCGCGGCATGGTTTGCAATTTCTTTTCGCCTACGTACTCGCGCCATCTGGCCGATGGTTCGCTGCAGCAGTATTTCGAGCAGGCCAACATTGTTGGCATTCACGGCATTGATACGCGGCAACTGGTGCGGTACATTCGCGATAAGGGCGTGATGAATTGTATCATTTCATCGACCATACTTGACGCCGACGTACTCCGGGCTGAACTAGCGAACGTACCGGATATGGAAGGGCTGGAACTGTCGTCTGACGTATGCACCAGGGCTACGTATGAGCTAGGCGAAGAAAACTCACGCTTCAGAGTGGCGGTGCTTGATTTGGGCGTGAAGAAAAGCATTGTGCAGAGTCTGGCTGACCGGGGTGCGTATTGTAAAGTCTTCCCGGCCAAAACGTCGTTTGCGGAGTTGCAGGCGTTTGACCCTGACGGGTACTTTATCTCAAACGGTCCTGGCGATCCGGCCGCTATGCCGTATGCCGTAGAGACGGTAAAGCAGGCACTGGACACGGAGAAGCCCCTGTTTGGTATTTGCCTGGGGCACCAGATACTATCGCTGGCCAGTGGCATTGGTACGTATAAGATGCATAACGGCCACCGGGGGCTAAATCACCCGGTGAAGAACCTGATTACGGGCCTGTGTGAAGTCACCTCGCAGAACCACGGTTTTGCGGTGAAGGCTGATGAAGTAATGGACCATGCTAATGTGGAGGTGACCCACATTAACCTGAATGATAAGACGATTGAAGGTATTCGCCGGAAAGACAAACCAGCCTTTTCGGTCCAATACCACCCCGAAGCATCACCCGGTCCGCACGATTCGCGCTACCTGTTCGATGATTTTGTGAAGCTTATCGAGTAAGTTCACCCCAGTTAATTGTAGTATTACGTAAAGCCGACGCCTCACCGGCGTCGGCTTTTTCGTTAGTAAGTTCTATGTCATCGACTACCAAACGCTTTCTGCTGGTTGGGTTGGGCCTTTTGTTGATCAATGTGCTCTCCGCTTTCGTGTATACCCGTGTTGACCTCACCCAAGACAAACGGTATACGCTGTCAGGCGGTACGCGTCAACTACTTACTACGCTCCCGGCTCATGTCCATATCGACGTTTTTCTGACGGGTAGTTTGCCGCCGGGCTTCAAGCGGCTGGAAACGGCCGTTGGGGAGACGCTGGATGAGTTTGAAGCCGTGGCAGGTAGCCAGATCAGCGTCCGCTTTGTCGATCCGATTTCAGGTACGTCCGACGAGCAGTCGAAACGATTGGACCGCCTGGCAAAAATAGGGCTACAACCCACGAATTTATATGCCAATCAGGGCGGAAAGCGGACCGAACAGCTTATTGTGCCGGGGGCTGTGGTTAGCTACGAAGGCAAAGAGGCAGGCGTACTGTTGCTAAAAGGAAATAAAGCAGCTTCCCCCACCGAGCAGTTGAACCAGTCGTACGAAGGCGTCGAATACCAGTTAGCGGCGGCGATCCGGCGGTTGACCCAGCCGGAAGGTAGTCGGCGGCGGGTTGGGCTCTTATATGGCCACACGCAGGTGCCTCCTGAGCGTTTTTCAGATCTGCTGGCCTCCATTCAGGAGCAGTACGATCTGTTTTTTGTCGATCTGAAAAAGCCCGGTCCCGTAGAAGGGGTGGATGCCTTGCTCGTGTTGAAACCCGATCAGCCATTCGACGAAAGCGATGTATTTAAATTCGACCAATACGTGGTGAAGGGTGGTAAAGCCCTATTCTTCGTAGACGGTCAGCGCGTGGATAGCGTGAGTGACCAGGGCTCGTATGCGCAGCCGCTGCCGATAGGCCTGAATAACCTGTTTTTCAACTGGGGAGCGCGTATCAATGCCAATCTGGTCAAAGACCTGACCTGCGGCGTGATTCCGTTGAACGTCGGTACGCTGGGCGACAAGCCCAATGTGCAGCTGGTGCCCTGGCGCTTTTATCCGGTTTTGAATTCGTTTGGCGAGAGCCCGATTACCCGGAATATGGACGCGATCTACAGTCGTTTCCTGAGCACCATCGATACAGTGAGGGCAAGGGGCATTCAAAAAACGGTGTTGCTGAAGACGTCGCCCTACACCGTTGTGCTGAACCTGCCGGCCTTAGTGTCGTACAATGAAGCGCGGCAGCAACCTGACCCGGCTGCGTACACAGGTGGCGTCAGAACGGCGGGTGTGCTGCTCGAAGGTCAGTTTACATCGCTGTTTGCCAACCTGCTCTTGGCCGATTCGCTGACACGCGGATTTAAGGCGAAGGGCAGCGCGGGCAAAGTATTGATCTGTGCGGATGGGGATCTGGTTGTGAATGACGTCGACTACAAACGTAAAGCACCGCTGCCGCTGGGCTATGATCGTTTTTCGCGGAATCAGTTCGCCAATAAAGACTTCGTGCTGAACGCCATCGACTATATGGTTGATCCGGAAGGCGTCATTATGGCCCGAACGAGGGAAGTGCCGCTGCGGCCGCTGGATACGGTAAAAGTGAATCAGGAACGTACCTGGTGGCAGGCGGCCAATGTACTGGGGCCACTGATTTTGCTGGCTATTGGCGGACTGATCTGGCAGGTAATACGTCGCCGCCGGTATGCCTGATAATACAAGCTGGTGACCGCTTATAAAACATGAATCGAGGCTGCGAAACGGCCTCTTTTTTTGTTACTTTTGTTCATATACACAAACACCTACTGACGCCTCCAGCGCATGAAATTCATCGTCTCCTCATCCGTTCTACTCAAGAACCTGATGAACATCAATGGGGTGGTTGCGACCAACCCAATCGTACCAATTCTCGAAAACTTTTTGTTTCGTATTGAACCGAATGATCGGGGAGCCGGTACGTTGACTGTAACAGCGTCGGATCTGCAAACTACCATGACTACGCAAATCCCCGTGGACGCGTCAGAGAGCGGTGCTATTGCCATTCCGGCCAAGTTGCTTCTCGATACGCTGCGGAGCCTTCCAGAGCAACCCATTACGGTTAATATCAACACAGATACCTTCGGTACCGAAATCCTGACGGATAACGGTCGCTTCAAACTATCGGGTGAGAATCCAATTGATTTTCCGAAGATTCCAGCCGTCAACAAGAATCAGTCGGTCGAACTGTCGTCAGATGCCCTGCTGAGCGCGGTAAACAATACGGCTTTCGCCACCAGTACAGATGATCTGCGTCCGGCAATGACGGGTGTGTATCTGCAACTGAACAGCGACAATGCTACGTTTGTGGCTACCGACGGGCACCGGCTAATCCGGTATCGCCGTACCGACATTCAGACCTCGGCCAGCACGTCGCTCATTATTCCCCGGAAGGCGCTAACGTTGCTGAAAACATCATTGCCCGAAGGGGTCGATGTGAAGGTTGAACTGAGCCAGTCCAACGCCTCCTTCGTATTCGGCTCAACGCAATTGATCTGCCGGTTGATCGATGAGCGCTTTCCTGATTACGAAAACGCAATTCCGACCAACAACACGAACGTGATGACGATTGGCCGCGCTGATCTGCTGAATTCGCTAAAGCGGATCATGATCTACGCCAACCGGACAACGCACCAGATCCGGTTATCGCTGAAAGCCAACCGCAGCGGCGGACCGAGCCTGACTATTTCTGCAGAAGACCTCGATTACTCGAATGAGGCCAATGAGAAGCTGCTGTGTGAGTATGACGGCGACGATATGGAGATTGGTTTCAACGCCAAACTAATGGCCGAGATGCTAAGCAACCTCAGCGCAAAAATGATCTCGCTCGAAATGTCGGCCCCGAACCGGGCTGGTCTGATCATTCCGGCTGATAAAGAAGAAAACGAAGAAATTCTGATGCTGGTGATGCCGGTGATGCTGAATACCTACGCGTAACCTTCTGCTACTTATTAAGCACGAAAAATGCCCTGGCAAACAACCAGGGCATTTTTCGTAAAATTGGGTTGACGTGGCCAACCGTATGAATAGACCAAAATATGGGTTTCCGGCAAGTAGTTGCCCGGGGGTGCGCGGGCGGTACTGGCAAAAAAAGGAAAGAGTTTAGGAATAGGAAACTGTACGTACACAAATATACTCGGTAGGATAATAGAAAGAAATTGTAGCGATTAAAAAGGTTAACACACTGTTTCATTGCGCGTGTAGTAAATCTGTTTGTTGCGTGGTGTTTTGATGAGCAGGGCCGTCACACTTCCTGTTGTTACCTCATAGACAAACCCTTCGCAACTGATACCAACGGCACGCGTAACTTACCATACTCAGCGCCTTAGAGCAGTTTTTCTACGGCCTGAGTGGGCAATAATTCACCGGCTTCTACCTGCTGTTCGAGTTGGGCCAGCCGTTGCAACAGGCCGGGCTGATTAAAAAACTGCCGCTCAATTTGCTGACGAAGCAAGCTACGAAACCAGTCTAAGGCCTGTGCCTGTCGATGACTCAGTCGTTCACCCGTTTGCGTAAACAGCGTTTGGTGCCGGGCAATCAGTGTCCACACGTCGGCAATACCTGTGCCTGTGGTAGCTGAACAGGTCAATACGGGTGGCTGCCAGCCGGTACCAGTAGGGGGGAAGAGGTGCAGTGCGTTCTGGTACTCTACGCGCGCGCGGTTCGCGGCATTGGCATTGTCGCCATCCGCTTTGGTGATAGCCAGGGCGTCGGCCAGTTCCATAATGCCGCGTTTCATTCCCTGAAGCTCATCGCCCGCACCAGCCAGCATCAGTAACAGGAAAAAATCGACCATGCCATGTGCCAGCGTTTCCGATTGACCCACGCCCACCGTTTCAATCAGGATCACATCGAACCCGGCCGCTTCGCAGAGTAGCATTGTTTCGCGGGTGCGATGGGCCACGCCGCCCAGCGAATCGCCAGCGGGTGAAGGCCTGATATAGGCACGCGGGTCCATCGACAGCGTTTCCATGCGGGTTTTATCGCCCAGAATACTGCCGCCTGAACGCTGACTGGTGGGATCGATAGCCAGCACCGCAAGCTGTTTACCAAGGCCCGTCAGGTGCGTTCCGAGGGCTTCGATGAAGGTGCTCTTGCCTACACCCGGAACCCCTGTAATGCCCACCCGGATGGATGTTTGAGGAATATAAGGCAATACACCTTCCAGCACCTGACGGGCGAGCTGCTGGTCGGTTACTAGCTGGCTTTCGACCAGCGTAATAGCACGACTCAGCACTAGGCGATCGCCAGCCCGCAGCCCGTCAATGTAATAAGAAGGTAGTTGTCGTTGGCGCATTTGTTGACACTTGAACCTATAAACTACCGTAAGTCGTCCGGAGTCGTGATCTTAATGTTCTCGTAGTCTCCTTCGATAAGCGAGATCGGGTAACCAGCAAATTCGAGTACACTGGCGCAGTCGGTGAAGTGAGGTTGCTCGGGGCTGGAGAAAGCTTTTCTGAACCAATCGAGTCGAAAGGTTTGGGGTGTTTGCACAAGACGTACCTGCGCCCGATCGATTGCCTTGCTGCTGCCATCACTGGTAACCAATCGGACCGAGTCTTTGGCCGGTACACAGGTAACGGCGCTGCCTTTATGCGAGGCTGTGGCAAAACTTTCGGCAATGCAGGCGGGTGTCACGTGGGGTCGAACACCGTCATGCACAGCCACAAGCCCGATTGAGTCGGCTTCCATTGGGATACTGGCCAGCCCATTCCGCACTGACTGAAAGCGCGTAGCTCCCCCGGTAATCGTGGTGACGTTGGCGGGGTGAAACTGATGGGTCGCACAGAGCGATTCCCAACTAGTCAGGTCCCGTTCGGGCAGCACCAGCCGGATGGGCATATCGGGTGAATAAGCCAGAAATTGCTCGATGGTACGTTGCAGAATAGGTTTACCGTGAAGCAGCAGAAATTGCTTCGCCACATCAGCCTTCATGCGGCTTCCGCTACCGCCAGCCACGATGATGGCAAAAAAGTGAGTTGTCCGTCGCAAGGGAAGGGGCTGAAAAGTCGGCTATAAAAAAGAGTCCAGAGGCTGGGAAATCAATTGCTAAGATACGCTCCAGCAACTTGACTTTCCAGACTCCGGACTCTTCTAACGACTTTCCTGCCTGTTGGT
>CAVVQL010000018.1:0-117841 GCA_963750355.1 uncultured Cytophagales bacterium
GGCGATTACGACAAAGCCTATGGTATTATTCAGCTTGGCCTGGCCGAATTACCGCAGGAAGCCGACCTGTATTACCGGGCTGTGGTGTACCAGATCTACGCTGGTAATTACCGCGATGCGCTCCTGAACCTGGAAACGGCCCTCACCCTCGACTACGACACACATGTGCAACTATTCGAGTTTTTCCCGGAACTGGAGAAACAGAAGGCACTCTACAAGATCATCCAGCAGTATCACAAAAAAGACGAGTGAACCACTGATATGTCGGCGATCACACTATCAATACCGCCAAACATCAACGTTTTTTCAGACGATGAACTGTATGCGTTTTGTTTGGCCAATCCAGAGTTGCGCATCGAGCGCGACGAGGAGGGTCATATTCTGATTATGCCACCAACCGGACTAGAAAGTAGCTTCACTAATGGTGACCTTCAAACGGAGGTTAGTATTTGGAATCGTAAGACTAAAAGTGGGCGTGTTTCTGACTCTAACGGTGGCTATACCCTACCAGACACGTCAATGCGGGCACCCGATGTTGGTTGGATCAGCAAGGAGCGGTTGACAAAGGTGCTGCCAGAAGAATTAAAAAAGTTTGCTCACGTATGCCCTGATTTTGTCATCGAGGTCAGGTCAGAATCTGATTCAATAAAGCAGCTACAAGACAAAATGAAGAAGTGGCTCGAAAACGGTGTTCGTTTAGGCTGGCTTGTTGATCCTCAAACGCAAACCACAACGATTTACCGGCCTAACCACCAACCGGAAGATAAACCGTTTACGGAAACGCTATCAGGTGAAGATGTCCTGCAAGGCTTCACGATGAATGTAGCTGATGTGCTAACTTATTAATTACCCACTATACAGTAAAACGGCACCGTTGGTTGACCAACGGTGCCGTTTTACTGTGAGAACGTACTACTTTCCTTTATTCGTAAAATCCACTACCGTTACATCGGCAAGCCACGCGCCAACTACACCACCAAATGCTTTGTGGGCGGGGTGCGGCAGGTACGCATCGCGGTCTTTCTCACTGTCGAACGTCAGAATGAAGGCATGCGTCAGGCCTTTGTCGAGTTTCTCAGGGCTGTTGTTGGTGCCCCACTGAAAGCCTTTGATCTCTTTGATTTTCGAGGGCAGCGCTTCAAAAGCGGCTACGATCTCGGCAACTTTCTCCGGCGTAGTTTCGGGCTTGAATTTGAACAGAACGATGTGTTGAACCATAGATTTGGCAGCGACGGGCGTTGCGGTTTGTTTTTTGGGAGGCCGGGGCGTGTCAGTAGTTGGGTTGGCCGCGAAAGAAGCGACCGACAGCAGCGATGCCGCACACAGAAAAGCGATTGATTTTGTCATTGCAGGGTTGGTTTTTGGGTAAACAAAAGACCTATAAGGTTTGAAAAGAAACCTTATAGGTCTGAAAAAGCATACAGTAAAGACTATTTACCGCTACGCCAGCTTTGCCTGCAAGGCTGCGTCCAGTGCGTCGAGGAAATCTTCGGTATTAAGGTAGTGTTCGTTGGCCGTCAGTTTAGTACCAACCGGATACGCCGATAGGGCCAGGTCCTTGGTCATTTTACCGCTTTCAACTACCTCTACGCAAACAGATTCCAGCGCGTTGGCGAAGTCGATCAGCGGCTGGTTGCCGTCGAGTTTACCCCGGAACGCCAGACCACGCGTCCAGGCGTAGATCGAAGCGATCGGGTTGGTGCTCGTTTTATTCCCTTTCTGGTACTCGCGGTAGTGACGGGTCACGGTGCCGTGAGCCGCTTCAGCTTCCATCGTCTGTCCGTCGGGGGTCAGCAGCACCGAGGTCATCAGGCCCAGTGAGCCAAAGCCCTGCGCTACGGTATCCGACTGCACGTCGCCGTCGTAGTTTTTGCAGGCCCACACAAAGTTACCTTCCCATTTCAGGGCCGAGGCCACCATGTCGTCGATGAGGCGGTGCTCGTACTGAATCTTGCCCGCAAACTCAGCGTCATAGATCTCCTGGAAAATATCTTTGAAACGACCGTCGTATTTTTTCAGGATCGTATTCTTCGTCGACAGGTACAGGGGCCAGCCTTTCTGCAGGGCTACGTTCATACAGGCACGGGCAAACCCACGAATCGACTCATCGAGGTTGTACATCCCCATCGCCACACCCGCTGCTTTGAAATTGAACACGTCGTATTCCTGCACCGAACCGTCTTCGCCTTCAAACTTCATGGTCAGCTTGCCGGGACCGGGTACCAGGAAATCGGTAGCGCGGTACTGATCACCGAAGGCATGACGACCAATGATAATGGGGGCTGTCCAGTTGGTGACCAGGCGAGGCACGTTCTTCATCACAATTGGCTCGCGGAACACGGTACCATCCAGGATGTTGCGGATCGTACCGTTGGGCGACTTCCACATCTGCTTCAGGCTAAACTCTTCCACGCGCTGCTCATCGGGCGTAATGGTGGCGCATTTGATGCCTACTCCGTACTGCTTAATGGCATTGGCGGCGTCGATCGTTACCTGATCGTTGGTTTCATCGCGGTACTCGATGCCGAGGTCATAGTATTTAATATCGACATCAACGTAGGGAAGAATCAGCTTGTCTTTAATAAACTTCCAGATAATGCGGGTCATTTCGTCGCCATCCAGTTCAACTACCGGATTAGCCACTTTAATTTTTTCCATTGTACTGCGGTTAGATGCGAGAAGAATCGATACAAATTGGGCGCAAAGGTAGGCAAAAAGGGTTCATCGTCACATCGGATTGGCATCCGATGCAAGTGATGCTTCGCTGGGGGTATAGTAAGGTTTCGAGGATGAAGTACGTGTTGGAGAGGGCAGTACTGGTATCTGTGTACTAAAATCACCTACCTTTCCTGCCTAATCACCGTCTATTTACGACCAATGAGTTATGTAAAGATTTGGATTCATCTTGTCTGGAGCACTAAACACCGGGAGCCATTTTTTCAAACACCTGCTTTACGCAAACTGGTGTTCTCTCAAATCCACACCTCTGGGCGCGGGAACGGCATTCACGTCGATTTCGTAAATGGCTACACAGATCACGTTCATGTGCTTATATCACTCGAGCCAACGCAATGTATTGCTGATATTGCTAAACTGTTGAAAGCGAACTCGTCACGCTGGCTAAAAGAACAACGCTTCGCTCCAGACTACTTCGCCTGGCAAACGGATTATTACGCGGCATCCGTCAGCCAATCATTGGTTAGTAGAACACGCCAGTATATCAAAAA
The DNA here is from genome assembly GCA_963750355.1 of uncultured Cytophagales bacterium. Lineage (GTDB taxonomy): Bacteria > Bacteroidota > Bacteroidia > Cytophagales > Spirosomataceae > Fibrella. The sequence continues at coordinate 3,228 of CAVVQL010000018.1, forward strand.
CCAGGAAATGCACCATCAGCATCGTTCTTTCGCGGAGGAGCATGACGAGTTCCTGACGAAATGGGTACTGGTTAACGCCCAGTAAACCTTTATCGACTTACAGCCGATACTACCACTTGCTTGCCCAACACGTCCCCGATCTCAAATCCTCATTAGCCCCAGCAGCGCATCACTTGCACCGGATGCAATCCGGTGATCTCATGGCCGCCGTGGATAAGGCGTATTGCCTTTGGCCCAGAACCACAGAATCCGGTTGTTTAGCTCATCTTCGCCCGTATCGATGCCTTCGTCGGCCTCCTCCTGCGACTCGCGGGCGTACTGCAACGCCCGACCCCGCAGCGAGGTGAACGGTTTGTTCATTTCGTTCAGGGGTACCCGGTTTGGCACCGATGTGTATGGGGTCGAGTCTGGCTGGTCGGTGAAGCAATCGAACATGGGCAGGGCGGTGGCGTCGATGACGTTCATGGGCGGCAACCCCAGAATCTGCTCAATGGTGCGGACCATCGAGGTCTGGTTATATTGAGTGGTCACCGTGCGCCGGAGCCGCGAATAGGGGCTGACCACAAAGCCGGTGGTGCGGTAGGCCGAGATATGATCCCAGCCCGACTGTGAGTCATCTTCGGTAATAAAAATGACGGTATTGGCCGCAAACCGGCTTTTCTGAATGGCTTCCACAATGCGCCCAACCGCCAGGTCATTATCGGCCACCATGGCGCGGGGCGTGGGAAACTTCGGACTCATGCCGGAGGTGTGGTCGTTGGGCAGTGACATCACCATGAGGTTGGGCCACTGATCGCCGGGTTTGGCGGCGGTTTCGTCCAGCTCACGGATAAAGGCGTCGGCGCGCATCTGATCGCTGATAGCCTCGTCGTCGCAGCCGGGGAAGTCCATGGCCAGAATTGGGCGTACCCGCGAAATGGTGGTGGTGTTGGTATACGAAAACGGCTGGCCCGCCTGCCGCATCTGGTAGAGCTTCGCCCAGTCGTACTGCGCCTTGTCGAACTGGCAGGTGCAGGCTTCGCCGTAGATTCTTACGGTTTTGCCATGATCGAGGGCGTTGTTCCAGATCAGGCCTTTTTTGTTGTACACCAGCGCGTCGTACAGCACGTGCGGGTACGACCGGAACCAGCCCCGTACGCTTTTTTCGGTGTAGTCCGTTACCATGCCGGCATCGACCCAGTGGTGCCCTTCTGCCGACGATTTTCCGGAGGCGTAGTAGTTGTCGAGCAGCAAAAACTCCCGCGCCAGCCGGTGCTGATTGGGCGTAACGCTGTCGCCGAAGATGCAGAGCGAGGGCATTCCCCGTCCTTCAGGCATATCGCCCAGCACCTGGTCGTAGGTGCGGTTTTCTTTGATGATGTACACCACATGCTGGAAAACCGAGGGTTCGCCAATCCGCTCGGGAACGGGTCGAGGACGGGCACTGCGGCGGGGTAGCTTCGCGGCCAGCGCCAGCCTGAACTGTAGATTCAGTTTCCGCACCCGTTCGGTATAGGCGGTTAGCTCGCCCTGATTCGGAATCGGGATGATCGACATAGCGGCCAGTTGTCGGTGAGCGTTGTAGGCAGGTGGGCTGGCCGTACGTGACTGACCACCCAGTTCAGCGGGTGCCAGCGCCCGCGCCCCGGTCGATTCCAGATTGCTCACATACAGCGTATTACCCAGCACAATCACGCCTCCCGGATAAGCCTGCGTGGGAATGTAGCCCCGCACCGCCGTGCCCCGGGCATTAGCCGGGTTCCTGGTAGTCAGGTCGACGACCGCAATGGCATTGTCGAGCCCATTGGCAACGTAGAGCGTGGTACCGGCAGAATCCAGCGCCAGCGCGTTGGGTGTGCTGCCTACGTAGGTATCGCTCATGCCAAATAAACTCACGGCAATCGAATCGGTCACCTGCCGGGTCTGCGCGTCGATGACCGAAACGTAGTCGCTGTTGCCATTCGCCACGTAAACCTGCCGACGATCGGGGCTGGCCAGAATAGCATTGGGGTGTAGCCCAACGGGTACCTCAGAGTCAACGCGCCCCGTAGCCAGATCGACAGCCGATACCGTGCCTTTGGCGATGGCACCCGTGCGGGGGTCTATATAGGCTTGCCCCCAGGGTACGCCCGCCGTTTCAACCCTTCCCGTTGGGTCGGGTACGTTTGTTGGCAACGGACCGGCCCAGTTGGTAACAAACGCCCGGTCACCGGCCAGCGCCAGGCCGTAGGGAGCTACGCCCGTTGGGGCAGTCCAGATGACGGCCCGGTCGGAAAACCGCACTTTGACTAACTGGTTATTGCCGTTCAAGACGACATACAGAAAGCACTCGCTGCCTTCCATTTGCACCGCCACGTCGTTGGGCAGCGACAGCGGCGAAGGGGCCACAGGGGCAAAGGAAAGCAGTTCGACCGTGCCGATTTTGCCGTTTACCCAGGAGGCTACCACTACGCCCGACTTACCCCTTTCGCGTTCGGAAGCGCCCCATGCCAGATACGTCTGCCCGTTGTAGGTGAAGGTTTCGATCCCCGAAAACGTGCTCATCATTCCTTTCGTGGCCGGTACGTCGCTCAGGCTCCAGCGATAACTGATTTTTTGGGTAGCGCGGTCCAGCACCGCAATTCCGTAGCGGTCTTCGATCACGATCTGCTTGCCACCGGGCAATGGCGTTAGGTCGAGGGCGTGGTTCTCCAGTTTCGGATCGCCAAAAAATACGGCGCTGCCTGCCGCATCGATCAGCCGGTTGTAGGGCATCCCGATCGGCTGCCCAGGTTGCGTTGGGTCGGCCAGCGTTTGTTTGTCGGAGGGATGCCGGTATTTCTTTTGTTGAGCCGCCGCCGTGAACGGCAGGAGCAGGAGACTCAGAACGAGGAGTCGGTTGAGCATGATGGGTAAGTTAGGTAAGGGCTAATTTACGTAGTCAACCTAATAACCCGGATTTTGGGTCAGGTAACCGGGCAGGTTCGATGCCCCATCGATGGCCGTCTGCGGAATGGGGAAAACCCGTTTCTGCCGGTCTGAATTGGTCTTTTCGGTCCAGGTGCCTTCGTACTTGCCAAACCGGATCATATCCGTGCGGCGCACCATTTCCCAGTACAACTCGAAGCCACGCTCGCGATAGAGTAGGTCCAGGTTCATGCTCGTCAGGGCCGGTGCGGGGGCAGACGCCGTCCGTGCCGCTCTTACCGTGTTCACGTCGGCCAGGGCGGCGGTGGCGTCGTTGCTCTTGCGCAGTTTAGCTTCGGCCCGCATCAGGTACACATCGGCCAGGCGGACGATCGGAATATCGACATCACCCAGGTTGCGGCCCGATTGCGATTTTTTGCTGAACTCGTACTTCAGCACCCGGTAGCCCGTGTTATAATCGCTGCCCGGTACGGTAAAATCAACTTTTTCGGTGAAATTGACAGGTAAGGTGGGCCGGGCGCGCGTAAAGTTATACAGCCTGCCGATGCGGTAATTGGTGCCACACCGCACAAACACGCCGGTGGCAGCAGGTCGAATAAGGCCGTACTGCTGTCCGCGCAGAATGCCCCGGTTCATGTTGAACGCGTCGGCAGCCACGCAGGAGTCGGCCGGGATAACCATGTTCTGCTTGTAAAAACGCGGATCAGCCGTGGCCGGGTCGGCGGGTGCGTAGGCACTCACCCAGGTCTGGTAATAATCGGGGGTAATGGCCGGTCCATCGGTTCCGTTGGCGCCCGTGAAAGCTGGCAGGGGAAACTGATCGCCCGAGAGTGAAAAGTAGGCCAGACGGTTGTGTCCGTTTAGTTCGGCGCGCTGGTCAACGGCAAAAATCAGCTCCTTGTTATCGTGGTTGTCAGCGTTGAATATCGAGAAATAATCCTTCGACAACTGGTACTGACCAGAGTTGATGATCTTATCGGCGTATTCGATCACCTTGTCCATGTCCTCCGGCTTGACCGTAAACTGCGTGGCGTAGCGGTCCCGGTACACGGCGGCATTCAGGTGCAACCGGGCCAGCAGCCCCCACACGGCCCCTTTGGTCAGCCGACCAGGGCCAACGGTAGTCAGCAAATCGGGCTCTACGGCCATAAATTCACTTTTCAGATAGTCGAACGCCGGTTCGCCCCGTCGGATTTCTGAAATTGCCTGGGCATCATCTTTTACAAACACCAGCCCAAACAGGTCGAACAGCAACATGTTGTAGTACGCCCGCATCCCCCGTGCCTCGGCCAGGTAGGTTTTCACGTTGGGGTCTTTGACGGCCGGCAGCGCATTGAGCGCCGAAATGGAGCGCGAAATACTCTGCGTCAGCAGATTCCAGGTGTTGCGGAGGTTAGGGTCGGTGCTGGTGTGCGTGTGCTGATGCAGGGCAATGTAGATCCCATTATCGCCCCAGTCGGTTCCGCCCCGGTAGGGCAGAATAGCCTCGTCGGTCGATATTTCCTGAATAGCAAAATAATTGGTGTGCAGGAAAACGTCGGGCAGGCGGGCATACACCGGCGCAATGTTGCCATCGGCGAGCTGTTTGTCGGTCTGTCCGGTTACCGAGGCTTCGTCCAGCACGTTCTCGACCAGGTTGGTACAACTGGTTAGGCTGAGCAGGCCCGTTAACAGCAGGGAGGTTATATATGATTTTTTCATGGATTAAAACGTCATGTTAATGCCGAATACAAACGAACGCGCTTTGGGATAGCTCAGGTAGTCAATCCCGTACGACGAAATACCGTTGACGGTCCGGTCGGTGTTTACCTCCGGGTCATAGCCGTTGTATTTCGTAATCACAAACAGGTTCTGGCCGGTAACTGAGAGCCGAATGTTATTCATCCACCGCTTCATCCCAATTAGTTGCGGACTGAGGTTATAGCCCAGCGTGAGGTTATTCAGCCGGAAAAACGATCCCTCTTTCAGAAAGCGGGTCGAGACCGGCGCTGCGTTGTTGATCGACTCGCTGGCTTCGCCAACGGCCTCCGGTGTGCCGTTCAGCCCTTTGACCAGCCGCGCTTTGTAGAAAAAGGCATTCGTCGTGTTGTCGTATAGTTTATTGCCCGACACACCGTTGAAGTTAGCCGTCAGGTCGAAGCCTTTGTAGGCTACGCTGGTGTTCACGTTGAACTGCCGCGTGGGTAAGGCACTACCGGCGGCAATCCGGTCTTTGTCGGTTCCACCAATGCCGTCGCCATCGGTATCCCGGTATTTGCTGACGCCTTTTTCGTCGATGCCGATGTATTCACGCAGAAAGAACGTACCGATCGGCTGGCCGTTGACATAGCCATTGACGGTGGCCGACGTTAGCCCCGGTCCCTGGGCCGACCCCGACGTAATCACCGTATAAGGCGAGTTGTTCACCACGTTTTTGATGAAGGTGATATTTCCACCCACATCAAACCGCAGGCCGCTCTGGCTGATGTAGCGGTAGTTCAGGTCCAGTTCCAGCCCCTGGTTGGTGATGGTCATGTCGGGCACGTTGGTCCAGTAGGTAGCGGCCGGCTGAATCGGATCGGCGGGAATTACTTCCAGCAGAATTTTGCCGGATACTTTCCGGAAATAGTCAACCGAACCCGTCAGCGCGCCTTTGAACAGCCCAAAATCCAGGCCGATGTCGGTCTGCGTCGATAGCTCCCACTGGATGTCGGGGTTGGCCAGCCGGGTATAGGTGGTACCGGCCGGGTAGTTGGTTGAGTTGTCGAGCGGATAACTGGTCGCGGCTGAGGTGCTGGATGTAAACAGGGCCTGGGTAATCTTCGACGGAATCTCCTGGTTACCGGTCTGCCCCCAGCCCGCCCGGAGTTTCAGATCCGAGAATGGCCCCGACTGCAGGAAGGCTTCTTCCGACAACCGCCAGCCTGCCGAGAACGAGGGGAACACCCCGTACTTGTTGTTGGCCCCGAACTTGCTCGACCCGTCGGCCCGTACCGTGGCCGTCAGCAGGTAGCGGTTCTTATACTGGTAATTGGCCCTGCCAAAGAACGACTGCAATTCGTTCTCGACAGCCCCCCCTCCCGGCCGGTTATTGGCTAGCGTCAGGTCCTGGCCTAAACCGGGGTTATTGATCGGTTCGATGGGCGAAATCGGGAATTTATTGATGCTCCAGTTGCGGTTTTGAATCGTAAATTTCTGATACGAGTGACCCACCAGCGCCGTTATACTGTGGTCGTTCAGGGTCTTTGTATAGGTAAAATAGTTCTCGATCAGCGTGTTCCGGTTCGTGCCATAATAGCTTTCGAGCCGACCATCCTGCTGCGGTACGGCACTGGCCAGCAATTCTATATCGCGGGTCGAATTGGCGTTGTCAACACCGAGGTTCAGCTTGTAAACGAGGGCTGGGGTAATCTTGAACGAGGGCGATATGTTGGCGACTACCCGGTTGATGGTCGTTATATCTTTCTGTAAATCCAGAGAAAGCAGCGGATTGGTGAAGATCTGGTACCGCGCCGGGCCGCCGGTTGTGGCATCGTAGGCCGGATAGGTCGGGTTAGCCGAAATAGCCGACCCGATAATACCTTCGATGGGTGGCCGCTCATTCGCGGTCTGCGAAGCCGTCAGGTTTACATCCAGCACGAGGCGGTCTTCCATAAACTTCTGCGAGGCATTGAACCGACCCGTATACCGCTTGAGGTTGCTGTTTTTCAGTACGCCTTCCTGGTTTTGCATACCCAGTGAGCCGTAGTAAGTCAGCTTCTCGGCTCCCCCACTGAAGGCTACGTTGTAGTCCTGGGTGATGGCCGTTCGGCTAATTTCGCGCTGCCAGTCGGTATTGGCTTTCTGGTCGTCGAGCACCCCGCCAACGGCCACCACCTGCCGACGGTACTCGTCGGCCGTAAAAAGCGGCAGCGGCCGGGCCACGTTAGAGATACCGACGTTGGCCGACAGCGTCAGGTTCCCAGCACCAGCCTTCCCTTTTTTGGTTGTAATCAGCACCACGCCGTTGGCCCCACGGGCTCCGTAGATGGCCGTCGCCGAGGCATCTTTCAAGACGTCGATGGACTCAATATCCTGCGGATTCAGGAAGTTCAGCGGATTAGAGGTGGTGGCATTGGAACTGGAGTTATCCAGCGGAATGCCGTCGAGGACAAACAGCGGCGTACTGCCCGTACGAACGCCGCCGGGTCCGCGAATGGTGATGCTTTGCCGACCGCCCGGCTCACCGCTGGCCGAGGTCACGTTGACACCGGCCACTTTACCCTGCAGCAGCTGCTCCGGCGAGTTGACAATACCCCGGTTAAAGTCCGTGCTTTTCACCGTTTTGATGGAGCCGGTGGCATCTTTCTTCGTGGTTGTTCCGTAGCCGATCACCACTACCTGGCTCAGGTCAGACGCAGCGGTCTTCAGCGAGACATTGATTGTAGTGCGATTACCGACCGGTACTTCCTGCGAGACAAACCCGATGAAGCCGAATACCAGCACGGCGTTCCCGTTGGGGACCACAATCCGATAATCGCCGTTGGCATCGGTGGTGGTCCCCTTCTGCGTGCCCTTTACCAGCACGGTGCAACCAGCCAGAGCCTCATTGGTCAACTCGTCTGTCACGCGACCGGTCACCGTCATATCGGCGGTAGGCCCTGCCTTTGTTGAGGATGCCTGCTGAGCGGTCGGTACGCCATTGTCACCCCGGGCAGGCAACAGCGCCACCGTCAGCAACACATAAAGTACCATTCCCCAGCTGGCCGGAAAATGAAAACGATAAAAAAAGGTCATAATAGAGATGATGGTTTTGGGTACAAAGTTCTGGTTAGTCACTGTCCTTAAAACAGCCAGATGTGGATTTTAAAGAAATGATAACATGTTCGCCTCCCAACACCGCCTCCGTAAAGCCCGACCTGCTACTCGTTGGTCTGCTTGCACTCAAAAGAAGAAGCTGCGCTAACTTTTAATGCAGAAAAGTACTTTTTTTTATGATAAAACGGAGGCCGAAAGTTAAGCAACGGTTAATAGACCTTCACTTTTCGCCCGATTATTGGTAACAGACTCATGCGACACTCCTCTTTACGTATCTTGTCTAACTAAACGAATCAGAACCGCCCTCTATGAGACACACGTACCTCTTCATCGGCCTGCTCTTTCTTTCTCTTGCCGGACTGGCGCAAAAGCCCAAAAAACAGGTTGCCTTATCACCGCTCGATAAGCTAAAGGCGGAGGCCGTTTCTGCCGTTGACGCCCGCAAAGACCAGGCGCAGCAGATCAACGATATGCTCTTCAGCTTCTCGGAACTGGGCTTTCAGGAAACGGAGACGTTTACGTACCTGACCACGCTACTGGAAAAAGAGGGGTTTACCATCCAGAAGAACATTTCGGGTATGCCCACCGCCTGGATCGCCACCTGGGGTAGCGGTAAACCCGTAATCGCCGTTGGGTCTGATATCGACTGTATTCCGAAAGCCAGCCAGAAGCCCGGCGTAGCCTACCGCGACCCGATTGTCGAGGGCGCGCCCGGTCATGGCGAAGGCCATAATTCGGGGCAGGCGCTGAATATTGTGGCCGCCCTGGCCGTAAAGAAGCTGATGGAGCGCGACAAGATTCCGGGTACGCTGATGCTCTGGCCGGGGGTAGCCGAAGAACTGGTGGGGGCCAAGGCCTTCTATATCCGGGATGGCTATTTTAAGGATGTCGACGCCTGCATTTTCACCCACGTAGGCGACAACCTCAATACGTCCTACGGCGACGCGGGCAACAACGGCCTGATTTCGGTGCGGTTCACCTTTGAAGGGTCGGCCGCACACGCCGCCGGCGCACCCTGGCGGGGCCGGTCGGCGCTGGATGCCGTGGAGCTGATGAATATCGGCTGGAATTACCGCCGCGAACATCTGGAACTGACCCAACGCTCGCACTACGTCATCTCCGACGGGGGCGACCAGCCCAACGTAGTACCCTCCAAAGCAGCGGTCTGGTACTACTTCCGCGAACGCAGCTACCCCAAGATTCGGAAACTGTTCGAAACCGGCATAGCCATGGCCGAAGGCGCGGCGAAGATGACCGACACGAAGTTTACGTACGAAATTCTGGGCTCAGCCTGGCCGGGGCATTTCAATAAGCCCATTGCCGAAGCCATGTCGGCCAACATTAAAAAGGTAGGCCTGCCCACCTGGTCGGCAGAGGATCAGTTACTGGCCCGAGCCACGCAGAAAGAGATGATGGCCCGCAAAACAGAAGGCCTCGCCGTTAAACTCGACAGCCTGGGCCTGCCTGCCAATACGGCCCCGACCATGATGATGGGTGGACAAACGTTTGTGCCCCTAACCGGCGGCTCGGATGATATTGCCGACATTGCCTGGTCGGTGCCCACCATCGTATTGCGCTATCCGAGCAACATCCCCGACCTGCCCGGCCATCACTGGAGCAACGCCATTTCGATGGCTACGCCCATTGCGCACAAAGGCATTGTGGCCGGTGCCAAAGCCGAGGCCATGACCCTGCTCGACCTGCTGCTGAAGCCCGAGCTGATTCAGCAGGCGAAGGCCTATTATGTGAACGAGCAGACAAAGGATTTGAAATACACGCCACTGATCTCGGCCAAAGAATACCCGGCGGTCTACCTGAATCAGAAGATCATGACTGAGTTCAAACCGAAGCTGCAACCCTTCTACTACGATCCGTCGAAGTACAAGACGTACCTGGAGCAACTGGGCATCAAATACCCCACTCTGCGCGACGATCAGAAAGTAGAGGCTGGCAAGTAAATTGGGCTGCGCCGGAATGCCCCCCGCCGGAACGCCGGACCACCTAAAGGGTGCCCGCTGGCACAAGAGCAGCTTCGCGTAAGCAATACGATTGCGCCAGCGGGCACCCTTTAGGTGGTCCGGCATTCCGGCGGGGGGCATTCCGACGGGGGGCTACGTTTACCGCATCTTGGTGCGCTTCACCAGGTAGGCACTCAGAATGGGTTCAAACCCTTCGGCAATGTCGGCTTCAATGAAGTCGATCCGGTATTGGGCGCAACGCATCTTCAGGCCTTGCAGGTATTCGCCAATGGCTTGTTTGTAGGCATCCCGTACCTGATTGGGCTGTAGTTTCACCCGCGCGTCTGTTTCCAGATCGATAAACTCGTAGGGCCGGTCGTCAAAGGCAAAGGCCTGCTCGGTTTTGCGGTCGGTAACGTGGAAAATAAGCACCTCGTGCAGGTTATGGCGCAGGTGTTGCAGGGCCGAAAAGAGCGCATCCTGTCGGGCGGGGTCGGCACCGGCCGTATCGAACATATCGCTGAAAAGCACTACCAGTGAGCGTTTATTGATCTTCTCGGCAATCTCGTGGATAATCTCGGCGGTACTGGTCCGGCGGTTGGGTTTTGGCGACTGGAGTACCTGATCGAGCAGGGTAAAGATTTTATGCACATGCCCCGGCGTCGATTTAACGGGCGTCTGCACCTCAATTTCACTCGAAAACGTGCATAGGCTCACCGCGTCGCGCTGCCGCTGTAGCATGTAGGCCAGGCTGGCGGCACCCATTGCGCTGAAGGTCACTTTGCCGAAGTCTTTTTCGGGGTAATACATCGACGACGAGGTATCGATCAGCAGGTGACAGCGTAGGTTGGTCTCTTCCTCATAGCGCTTCACAAAGAGCTTATCGGTTTTTCCGTACACTTTCCAGTCAATGTAGCGGGTGCTTTCGCCGGGATTATACAGGCGATGCTCGGCAAATTCGACCGAGAAGCCGTGAAAAGGCGATTTGTGCAGGCCGGTAATAAACCCCTCAACTAATTGACGAGCCAGAAATTCGACGTTTCCGAATGAACGTACCTGCGATAAATTGAGCGTGTTGGCCACCGTTAAGAAGATTGTAGCACCGAAGCTGAATCCGTGCGACGGACCGTTTCGGACTGTGTACCCTATTGAACGTCTAATATCGAACATCTGACGTTACGGAGTGGTATTAAAACAAAAAACCTGATTCGTGGGTCTGGCGGTCCGTAATGGGGAATTGCGAAATGGGGGCCAGCCCGTGAATCAGGTTTTCAAAAAATCGGACTGTACTCGTCCGCGCCGATAAATCGGACTCAGGTATAGGCTACGACGCTACGTAGCTATGCCACTTTTTAGAGCACCGGCATTAAGTCCGGCAGCAGGGGTGAACGCCCGTCGAGCGTTAGCGAATGGTCGAGGAGTGAAACAAATTTGTCTTTGCTCACTACTCGTAGAGTAACATTGGCAACGCCTCTTCCGAGCAGGCCAATGGCTTTGGCGGCGGCCCATGTCATATCGACGATGCGGCCTTTGTGAAACGGTCCCCGATCATTGATCCGGATGATGACCGAGCGCTGGTTTGCTTTGTTGGTTACTTCAACCAGCGTATTGAATGGAAGATAACGGTGAGCACCCGTAAAGATGTGTTGCTTAACGCGCTCACCACTTGTTGTTCTGCATCCAGTAAACCGACTGGCGTAGTAAGATGCTTTACCTTCCTGCTGTTTAAGGTCCTTATCGGGAGCCTCTGCGGGGTTGTTACTGCCCGTAAACAGCAGTAGGGATAAAAGTAAACTCATACAGTTTTTGGTTAATGAATTACTAGAAGAAGACCCTTTTAACCAGGATTCATAACGCCCTCTTTCACCAAAAAATGCAATTCCCTTTAGGCAAAGATAGTAGCAAGCCCTTAAAAAGCAAGTCATTGCCTGTTTGTTGCCAACCGGTTAGTTCCCACCGGGCCGACCACCAACTAGGAAAAAGCCAACTAATTATTTTACGGTTTGCTTACTAACCTACTGGCATTCGGTGTACTTTGGCACTCTACAGTGTATAACTTTTTCAAAAGTGGAGGACAGAGATAAGGAGAAAATCTACTCAAAAAGGGTGCGTGCAGGCAAGAGAACCTATTTTTTCGATGTAAAAGCCACCCGTAGCAATGACTATTACCTGATTTTGACGGAGAGCCGCCGCCAGCCCCAGGGCGATGGGTTCAGCTATGAGAAACAGAAGATGTTCCTCTATAAGGAAGATTTTACCAAGTTTATCGAGGCCCTGCAGGAAACGATCGATCATGTAAAAAATGAACTGATGCCCGATGTAGACTTTTCTCAGTTCGACCGGCGCGAAGAGGTCAATGATGAGCAGGGTACCGGCCTAAAGTGGGAATAATCCTATTCTTTTTCGTTTAATTCGCGCTTGCCCCTGCTCCATAGTCGGGGCTTTTTTGCGGTCCGCTACGATGGTTGTATTTTTGTAAGTCTGGGAAGTGGTCTAAAGACCTTTCCAGACTTACAGACACGACTACTTACATGGGACTTCAATGTGGCATAGTGGGCTTACCGAATGTTGGTAAATCCACCTTATTCAATGCGATTTCGAGCGGCAAAGCCGAAGCCGCCAATTACCCTTTCTGCACGATAGAGCCGAATGTCGGCGTGGTGACCGTACCTGACACACGCCTCGATGCGCTGGAAACGCTGGTGAAGCCACAGCGCGTGGTGCCAACCATCATCGAGTTTGTCGACATTGCCGGGCTGGTGAAAGGAGCCAGTCAGGGCGCGGGACTAGGCAATAAATTCCTGGCTAATATCCGCGAGGTCGATGCCATTGTGCACGTGGTGCGTTGCTTTGAAGACGACAATATCGTGCATGTAGAAGGCCGGGTCGATCCCGTTTTCGACAAAGAAATTATTGATGCTGAACTGCAGCTTAAGGATTTAGAATCCGTTGACAAAAAGATTCAGAAAGTCGAGCGCAACGCCAAATCAGGCGATGCCAAAGCTAAAGCCACCCTCGAAACGCTGAAACTGTATAAGGCAACGCTGGAACAGGGTAAAAGCGCACGCACCGTTCAGGTAACACCCGAAGAGCAGGAAGAAGCGATCGGCGACATCGACCTGCTGACGGTGAAACCTGTGCTGTACGTAGCCAACGTCGATGAAGGCTCTCTCCCTGATGGTAACGCATACTCCGACAAGCTCCGCGAAGCAGCGAAAGCCGAAGGGGCTGAGGTGGTGGTGATTTCAGCGGGCATTGAATCGCAGATTGCCGAAATGGACGACCCCGAAGAGCGTGAACTGTTTTTGGGCGAGTATGGCCTGACCGAATCAGGACTCAGCAAACTCATCAGGGCCTCGTACTCGCTATTGGGCCTGATTACCTACTTCACGGCCGGTGTGAAAGAAGTTCGCGCCTGGACTATTCGGCGCGGTTGGAAAGCCCCGGCGGCGGCGGGTGTCATTCATACCGATTTCGAGAAGAAATTTATTCGCGCTCAAGTGATCAAGCTGTCCGATTTTGAGCAGCTCAAATCCGAATCAGCCGTTCGCGAGGCAGGCAAGTTGTCTGTAGAAGGAAAAGAATACGTGGTTCAGGACGGCGACATCATGGAATTCCTCCACGGAGCATAAAAAAGCCCTCTGCCCTCAGTCTTCTATCCTCAGTCCTCTGTTGCGCTGCAAAATCACCACATGGTACCTAAGCAGCGCAACAGAGGACTGAGGACAGAAGACTGAGGGCAGAGGACAGTAAAGACCATGGCTCGACCAAAAGCATTTGCGGAACAGGATGCCCTGCACGCGGCAATGGAAACCTTCTGGCGCAAGGGGTACCACCACACGTCGATGCAGGATCTTGTCGATTCGATGGGCATCAACCGCGCCAGCCTGTACGATACGTTCACCGACAAGCATACGCTTTACCTGAACGCACTGGAACGGTACCGCGATCTGAACTGCGCCGACATGGTCGAGGCGATGGCCGGGGCCGTGACGGCACAGGCCAAAATTCGCGCTATTTTCGAGCGGGTCATCGGCGAAACACTCGATGACCGGGAACAGAAAGGGTGCTTCATGACCAATGCCACCCTGGAAATGCTGCCTCATTACGCCGATGTGCAGGCTATTGTGCGCGGTAACTTCGCGCAGTTGGATACCCTATTCCGTCAGTTACTGGCCGATGGCATGGCAAGTGGGGAGTTCAACCCGGCCCTCGCACCCGATCAGGTTGTTCCTTTCCTGATGAGTCAACTTTCCGGTATACGCGTGCTGGGCAAGGCCTTTCCCGACGGCAGCCTGTTGAATCGGGTAGTCGATATGGCGCTTGCCGTACTGAACTAGAGCAGGCATAAAAAAAGCGGGCAGATCCTTTTGAGGAGTCTGCCCGCTTTTTTTATGCGCAGGAATGCCTATCGGGGGCGAATCGGCAACTTACGATCGCCGGGGCGGTACTCGCGGCCAATACCGAAACTATAGCCTAACCCAATGGTGATCATCTGGTTACGCAGGTCATTGGTGACCGTTGAAATATTGGTGATACCGTGGGTATAGCGCGCATCGATGGTAAAGTGCTGGCGGTCGCCCGTACCCCAGTTCAACTGGATACCACCTGTGAGGCCCAGATCGGCCGTGCGGTAGGTCTGGGTAACATCCGTGTAGTTGTTGTTCGTGCTGTTATCTACATCCCGTTTGGCGTTTAGCCGCAGCGCTGGTACAGCCCCCACGTAAATGTTTGGCCTGAATGTACCGCCACTCGTCAGGTAATAGCGGCCCATGATCGGTAGCTCGAAGTAGTTGACACGCCAGAAGTTTTCGCTGTTGGGGGCATAGGCATTCTTCAGGATACTACCCCGCTGCGAATACAGGGCGTCTACGCCAAAGCCAAACCGGCTAATGTCGCTGTAGACAAAGCCAACCCCTGCCGAAAGGCCGGGCAACAAAGCCTGCTGCGTATTCTGAACGTCGGTGCCGACAAAATTGGTGAGGTTCAAGCCGAGGCGCGGGCCAAAACTCCAGCGTTGCCGCGACTGGCTATAGCCAACAGATTGCCCCAAAAGAACTAAAGCGATGAATAGAGCGAAACGTGCGTTTTGCATAATAAAGTGATTGATGGTACTGGCCTGACAGATTTGTTTTTTAATACGTTGTTAACCAGCCAATTAGATCGAAATTATTTTTTATTGTCAGGCAGGTTGTATGAAAATTCTACGTTGACTGATTGTTTCGATAACGGCACATTTAGTGCTTTGTTTCAAATGGGTGAATAGTTTTTGTAAACGGACCCGATTCCGTAGCTTTGATAAAGCACTTCCTGAGAATAGGTTATGACACGATTTAACGGATGAATTGACTTTTAATTCATTCCGGCTGGCAGGGTGAATTTTGCGCATGAAGAGCAGCAGACCCTAGTAAATCCTGTCAACCTGTTCCCTGCCGCAAACTTAACTATGAAACGACCTTCCCTGTATTTTACCGACGAACATGAGCTGTTTCGGCAAAGCGTTCGGCAGTTTATCGATAAAGAAGTGGTGCCCAATACCGAGGCCTGGGAAACAGCCCGGCGAATTCCGCTTTCTGCTTTTCAACGCATGGGCGAACTCGGTTTTCTGGGTCTGCCTTTCCCCGAAGCATACGGCGGCTCGAATGCCGATTTCTGGTTTTCAGTGGTCTTTCTGGAAGAACTGGCCCGTTGTGGCATGGGTGGTTTCACCACGGCCGTGAGTGTACACGAGTACATGGCCATCAACCACATTGCCAAAGCCGGTAGCGACTACCTGAAACAGACGTACCTGGCTCCCGCCATTGCCGGTCAGAAAGTGGCCTCCCTCGCCATTACGGAACCCGATACCGGCTCCGACGTGTCGGCCATTCGCACGGTGGCCCGCCTTGACCGGGGCACCGGCGAGGGGGAGGAGTACGTCATCGACGGAGCCAAAACGTTTATCAGCAACGGCACCTACGGCGATTTTGTAACGCTGGCCGTAAAGACCGATCCTGAACGGGGCAGCAACGGCATTAGCCTGATCGTGGTGGATTTGGCCAGCCCCGGTGTATCCCGTACCAAGCTGAACAAGATGGGCTGGCACTCGTCGGACACGGCCGAGATCCGGTTCGATGCGGTACGTGTGCCCGTCCGGAATCTCATCGGCGTAGAAAACTCGGGGTTTTACTACCTGATGGAGAGCCTGCAACTCGAACGGCTGGTGGCCGCCGTGCTGGCGGTATCCGGTGCCGAGCTGGCGCTGGAATGGACGCTGACCTACTTACAGGAACGCGAGGCGTTCGGGAAACCGATCGGGAAGTTTCAGGCCATTCGGCATAAGATCGCCGACATTGCTACCGAGGTTGCCATGTCGAAGCAGTTTGTGTACCATACCTGCTGGCTGTTTGCGCAGGGCGAAAGCGTGGTGAACGAATGTTCGATGGCCAAACTCTACACCTCGGAGATGCAGAAGCGGGTAGTGGACACCTGCCTGCAATTTTTCGGTGGCTACGGCTACATGGAAGAGTATCCCATCTGCCGGGCCTACCGCGACGTTCGTGTGGGCACCATTGCCGGCGGTACGTCGGAGATCATGCGCGAGATCATCGCCAAAATTGTAATTGACGCCGTTGCCTATAAACCAGCGTATTCCTGAAGTTCCTGATTTACAGGCCAGTAATACTATTGCTTACGCTAAGCTTCGTCAGGCAGGCCCTTAGCCAACGAATCAGCCAGCACTCAGGTCAGTTTAAAAAGGCACGTTCGGTATTGACGTGGCGGAGGTTGCGTACCTCTGGCTCTATACGGGGTAGCAGCGGCATGTCTTCGCTAACCGTCTGAAATGAGCTGAGTACCGGTACGTCGACCGGGGCTGCTATCGGCTTAGCCGCTATGTGCCGCCCCTTGCGGGCTACTTTTCTGGAGTGGCCCGAAGGTTTCTGCGCAGTAGGTTTCGCCACGATCGATGCCGTTTTCGGGGCTGCCTCTATGGGTTCCGGGTTTCCTAAATCCTTTGGGTTTATCAACACGGTACCCGGTTCAATATAACCAGGAATGGCCTGCACAGCCTGCTTTTGACTATTGGCTTTATTGAAAATCAGATAGATAGCCACCGATAAAACAAGCAATACCGAAGCGACCAGGCTGGTTACCCACAGGGGCATCAGGCGACGGGGCGTTGCCGACTCGTGTACGCGTTCCTGTAGGGCCCGGTGCAGGTCGCGGGTTTGCACTTTCAGGCTGCCCCCTACCTGTTGCAGCGCATCCAGGCCGTCGAGCGCATCGGCGTAAAAGGGGTTTTCGAGCATCAGCCGCTCAACCCGGTGCCGGGCGGGGCCGCTCAACTGATCGGCCTGATAAGCCCGAAGGTCATCGAGCGAAAGCTGATCAGTTAAGGGTATATGTAGACGAATAGCGGTTCATTTCTGTAGGATCAATTTCAGGTTACGGCGACCGTTTTGCAGGTAACTCTTCACCTGTTTCAGGTCGTAGCCAGTCAGATCGGCCACCTCTGCGTAGCTTTTCTGTTGCAGGTAAAACAAGTCGATGCACACGCGTTGCGGGTCGGGCAGGCGGTGCAGGGCATCGGGTAAGCGGCTCAGGTGCCGTTCTACATCAAGAGCAGCCTCCTCTTCATCGGGCCGGGCCGCGCTCAGGCCAGACGGTCATTGCTTCACTCAGGGGGCGATCTTCGTCGAGCCAATCCAAATCGCCGCCTTCGCCCACCCGCACCCGCTGACTACGCAGGTGCATGAGGCAATAGTTCCGGGCTACCGAGTGCAGCCAGCTTTTGAAATTCGTGACGTCGTGCCGCCGCAGATCAACGATCAGTTGCTCGAACAACTGCATCACAGCATCTTTGCTTTCGGCCTCGTCGCGCAGGTATTTGAAGCATACCGCGTAAACCAGTTCCATATGCCGTTCGTACAGTTCACCCAGCAGGTCGAGATCACCCGTAGCCTTGTAGGCCGCTACATAGTCGGCATCGGTGGTGGGGCGAGACCGATCCGGGCTCCGATTCGGCCAGTTTCTAAACCGTTTGAAGAACATTGATCAGGAACTGTTTTGCGGTAAAACAACAAAGACAATTCATTGATGCCCGAACGACAGGAATTCCATAAGCTTATGGCTTACCCTTTTTATTGCAAACTGACGCTTCCCTTCCTGATGGCGCGGTAGAAGGCGTCGGCTACACCCGTGCGGATACCCAGATCACTGATTTTATTGTTGTTCCGCGTGGGATAGACCCGGTTGGAGAGGAACACGTAGTTCAGGCCCACGGCCGGGTCGATCCAGGTGAAGGTTCCCGTATAGCCCGAATGCCCGTAGCTCGACGGACTGGCCAGACGCGGTGCATTCCCGTTGTATTTAAACGCCGCCTTCTCGAAACCCAGCCCCCGCCGGTTACCCAGTTCAGGAAACTGGTACCGGGTAAACTCGGTGATGGTTTCAGGCTTGATGAACTGCCTGCCGCCGAATGTACCGTGTTGCAGGTACAGTTGCGTTAGCTTCATCAGGTCGTTCGCCGTGCCGAACAGGCCGGCATGCCCCGACAAGCCACCCAGCATTGCCGCTCCTTCATCGTGTACACGCCCCCAGATCAGCGTTTTGCGGAAGAGCGAATCATATTCCGTTGGCACAATCCGGCTAAGCGGGTAGAACCGGCGCGGATTGTACGTCAGCGTAGTGGCGCCGATGGGCCGGTACAGGCTGTCTTTCAGGTACGTCTCGAACGGCTGGCCCGTCAGGCGCTGCACGATCTGCGGGTAGAGATAAAACGACAGGTCGCTGTAGACGTACTCTTTCTTTGCGTTCAGCGGGGAGTTTTTGATTTGCTCAAACAAACTTTTGGCGTAGTCACGGTGCAGAAACAGGCTGTCGGTTACCTCAATGGGGAAACGTTTGGAGCGTACCGGGCTGAATGTTTTGGGCTTAAAGCTGCCATCCGGGTTTTTAGTGGTCATCCAGAAGGGAATCCAGGCTTTCAGTTTGGCCTGGTGCGTCAGCACATCGCGCCAGCGGAGTGTATCCTTGTTCGACTTGCGATAGGTAGGCAGGTACTGCCCCATGGTCCCGTTAAGATCGAATTTACCGGCATCCACCAGCCGCATCAGGGCAGGGGTCGAGGTGCTCACCTTCGTCACCGACGCGAAGTCGAACAGATCATCAAGTTTCGTGGGCTGGGCGTCGCCGCCGAGGCTGGTATCGTAGGTGTGCTGGCCGTAGGCTTTCCGGAAAATGACCTTTCCGTCTTTGGCCAGTTGCACCACACAACCCGGAAACGCCTTTGCCTGTAGGCCCACGTTCACCACCGAGTCGACCTGCTGAGC
The DNA here is from genome assembly GCA_963750355.1 of uncultured Cytophagales bacterium. Lineage (GTDB taxonomy): Bacteria > Bacteroidota > Bacteroidia > Cytophagales > Spirosomataceae > Fibrella. The sequence continues at coordinate 22,159 of CAVVQL010000018.1, forward strand.
CAGGTACGCGCTGCTGATGCCCACTTCTTCGGGAATCGTGTATTTGAGGCGGCCGATCGGTTGCACGTTCACCCCATCGCCCACCCGGTAGGTCTGGTTAACCGTCACTGGCAATCGGCCGGCCGCGCCAATGGCCCCGAAGATCAACTGCGCCGACAGGTCTTCGGTATGGGTGGTCAGCTGGTAGGACATCACAATCGCCTGGGCTTTTTCCAGATCGGGCAGCCGGTCGAGTACGTACGGATTGCCGAACACGGAGAAGACCGCCTTGCCCGTGTTGGCCAGTTTCTGCACCAGTTCGGCCGTACGGGGCTGCACGCCATAGTTGGCGCCGGGCCGGATGTTGTTCAGATGCACCCCCACCAGCACTAGGTTGTATTGGTTGAGCGAATCGAGCAGGGCGGTTATCTGCGCATCGGTGGCCTTCGACGAAATCTGATACGGCGTTACGGTGGTGTAATCGCTCAGGCGGTTCTGAAATACCGTCGGGGCTACGGCTTCGACCGACACGGAAGCGATGCGGAGCGTATCGAGGCGTTGCAGCGGCAGCAGGTTGCGGCTGTTGGCCACCACGGTCAGGCTGGCTTCGGTCAGGCGGCGGTTCAGCACCTCCGATTCCGGGCGGTTCAGATCAGCCACCAGCCCGTCGAGCACAACGGGGCGGTACTGATTCAGGCCCACCCAGTGTTTGGCAATCAGCATTTTGCGGCAGCGCTCCACAATGGTCTGCGCCGACAGGGTACGCTCGTCGTAGGCCTGGCAAATCTGGGAAATGGCGCGGGGGATGTTTTCCGTGAACTCCAGGATGTCCATACCCGCTTCCAGGCCGCGCCGATCGGCCAGCCCAGAGGGGAAATATTTGGTCATCCCCTTCATGTTCATTGCGTCGGAAAAGATCAGACCACCAAAGCCAAGTTCCTCCTTCAGTAAGCCCGTCACAATAGCCGGCGAGAGTGTAGACGGCCGGTTGCGGGTGGTATCGAGCGCCGGAATGCTCAGGTGCGCCACCATTACCCCAGCGGCCCCGGCCCTGATCAGCTCGCGGAACGGATACAGTTCAAGGCTATCCAGTTGCCCCCGACTCTTGATAATCAGCGGTAAATCGTAATGGGAATCGGTACCGGTATCACCATGACCCGGAAAGTGCTTCACGCTGGTCAACAGCCGGTTGTCCTGCATACCACGCAGATAAGCGAGGGACTTACGGGCAACGGCGTACTTATCTTCGCCAAACGACCGGAAGTTGATCACCGGGTTGTTCGGATTGTTATTGACATCGGCAACAGGCGCAAAGTTGACGTGCATGCCCAACCGCCGTGCCTGACGGGCCAGATCGGCCCCCATCTGGTAGATCAGCCCTTCACTAGCCTGGGGCATACCGCCGAGGGTCATCTGATAGGGGTACCGAACGGTGCTATCCAGCCGCATGGCTATTCCCCATTCGGCATCCATCGCCACCAACAGGGGAATCTGAGACGCGGCCTGTAATCGGTTATTCAGCTTAGCCTGCCGCATGGGGCCACCCTGAAAAAAGACGACGCCGCCCAGTTTCCAGGTACGTACCAGCTCAGTCAGTGAATCTTCGTAGGTACGTGTCCGATTCGAGTAGCCGGCCACCATAATGAGTTGGGCAACCTGCTGTTCCAGAGGCAGATCGACCATGATCGAGTCGGCCCACCGGCCAGCGCGTTCTGTATTGCGCAAAAACATCGGAACTGTAGTTGGCAGAGAAACAGGCTTACGGATGGGCGCGGAGGCTGTCTGGGCAACGAGTTGAGCAGAAACGATCAGCAGCAGGAGTGTACTTAAAAGGGCTTTACGGAAAGCAGTCATTCAGACAGACGATTATCAAATTAACTTCGTCAAAAGTAAGCACAAAAGGCGGTATGCCGGGGAACAACCTCACCTCAACAAGTTATGCCGAATAACCATTGCCCTGTATATTTACGCATGGCCACCAAGCGAACGGTCACCACTGCCGACGGATCGGTAGCCGACCCACCCCGCGATTATTTTGAGGACGTGTATGCCGTGGTTCGGCAAATTCCGGTGGGGCGCGTTACCACCTACGGCAGCATTGCGCAGTACCTCAGCCTGAGGGCCGGGGCCAGAATGGTGGGCTGGGCCATGAACGGCTGCCATGCCCGCCCGGATGTACCCGCCCACCGGGTTGTGAACCGGCTCGGCGTGCTGTCGGGCAAGAACTTCTTCGGCTCACCGACGCGGATGCAGGAGTTGCTTGAAGCCGAAGGCGTAGCCGTGGCCGATGATACGGTGGTCGATTTCAACGCCCGCCTCTGGAACCCTTCTGTTGAACTATCGGACACTGCCGGGTAAGGCATTCAACGCGGTTATCACCTCTTTTTCGGTCTTCAGCGACAGGTTATTGGCCCTGGCGTGAAGGTCCAGCTGCTTACCCACATCACCCATCGCGTCGGCAAGCGACCGGCGATTCAGCTTAACCTTTACGGCGGTCTGATCGGGGCGGATCACATAATACACCGACTCATCGCGGATCTCATTGGTGGTGGCGCGCATGCTGTAGGCGTCGTTGGGCGATGCTTTGTAGAACCGCCGAATGGGTAGCTGCACCAATGCGCCGTAGGTTCCTTCGTTCAGCACCCGCAGCAAGGCCGTCTGAAGCAGGGCCTCGTCTGCTTTCGCCGCCGTGAACCGCCGGAAATGCACAGCCGGTTCATCGGTAGCCGTTGGGTTGAGCGTAATCGCGTTCAGCCGATCGGTCGACACCCAGATCGAATCGCCTACGGGCCGTTTCACCATCAGGCGATCGTTCATCACGTCCAGTTTAAACTCGCCCCGGTAGGGGGTCATGGTATTGGCAAGAACTACTTCGCCCGCCCGCCAGTCTGCCACGTAGAACGGATTACCACGGGTGTTGATGGTTCGGTTATCGAACGTGCGCGACATGTTGGCGACTTTAAAATCGCCGGTATCGTCGAGCACCTGCTGCACCTGTTGCGTCGTCTGGTTCTTATTGCCTTGCCCAATAGCCATTGGGCCGGCCAGCAATAAGGCGAGAAAGGGATAGAGCTTCATTCTGTACGTGTTCATATCTTTCGTCAAATTAACAGATTCCGGGCACAAGTTGGCTAATGATGCCTTAGATTTAGGCATTGCGTCTGGAACCGACTGGTTGACCTTGGTTCAAGAGCATAGCCATTGGACTGACAACTTGCTCTTGCCACGTATTTCAACGCGGGGTTGAAGGGGCTTTACCCTACTTATGCGCCATTGTTATCTACTCTTTCTGCTTGGCTTGTGGCTAACCGGGTGCCGTTCCACCGAGGCAATTACGCCACCCGACTCCACCACGCCTGTAGCGCCGCCGGTAACCACACCAACCTCCCGCACCATCGCAGAACCGGTGGTTTACGTGGGTAGTTTCGACAGCCGGTTATACGCCCTGGATACCATAACGGGCCAGCCCCGCTGGGCGTTCAGGGCCGATACCTCCATCCAGGCAAGTCCCGTTGTTGCCTACGGTCTGGTGTACACGGCTACGATGGGTGGCATGATTTACGCCCTTGATGCCGCCACAGGCGCTATGCGCTGGCAGGCCCGTGCGCAGGGGCCCATACAGTCGAGCCCGGTGTTGGTGGCGGGGAGGCTGTTTGTGGGTAGTCAGAATAACCGCCTGTATGCCCTTGACGCCAGCACTGGCAGCCTTTTGTGGAGCTTTCGGGCGGCCTATGGCTTTTATGGCAGCCCCATTGTAGCCGGGGGGCTGGTGTATATTGGCGGCCTGGATACGATCGTTTACGCCCTCGATGCCGCCACGGGCGTGGTGCGCTGGAAATTTACCGCCAACGCCTATATCCTGTCGAGCCCTACCGCAGCCGGAGGGGTGCTCTACATTGGCAGTCAGGACGGCAACCTGTATGCGCTGGATGCGGCCACCGGCATTCAGAAGTGGTCAGCTAATTTGAAGGGAGCCGTCGATGCCAGCCCGGTGGTAGCCGGCAATCTGGTGTATGTGGGTAGTGCTGATGGTGGTTTGTACGCCCTGGAAACCAGCACGGGTCAATCTCGCTGGAGGTTTGACTCGAAGGGGCCATTTTATGGCAGCCCGGTGGTGGCCGGGGGGACGGTCTACGCGGGAAGCCGCGACCATCGCCTCTACGCCCTCGACGCCGCATCGGGTCAGGTGCGCTGGTCTTTCCTGACCGATTTCGACATTTATGGCACGCCCCTGGTCACCAACGGGAGTGTTTACATAAGCAGCGCCGATTTCCGGCTGTATGCCCTCAATGTTCGTACCGGTACATTGCGCTGGCAGTACCGCACCGGAGGTGTGCTACTCTCAAGCCCTGTACTGCCACAGCGTCAACTTATTGTGGGGGCCTACCCGACGGTCAGCGGCGGCAACAAAGGTGATTTTTAGGCCAACGACAAGCATCGACATGAAAAACCGGTTTATAAGCTACCTGTTGCTATTGGGCGTGAGCCTGTCGCAGGCCTGCGTGGATACATTCGACCCCAGGCTGGCCCTGAACGCCAACCTGCTCGTGGTCAACGGAATCATTACCGATCTGGCCGGTCCGCAACAGCTTACCCTGAGCCGCTCCCTCTCGCGGGCCGACAGTGCCAACAAGATCAGCCCGGTTACGCGGGCAACCGTTACCGTGCTGGTCAACGGCGTACCGCTTCCGCTGACCGAAGCCGCTACCGAGCCGGGTACGTACCAGTTTCCGGCGGGATTCCGGGGTAAAGTTGGCAACACCTATCAACTTCAGTTCCGCACGGCCGAGGGGGTAAGCTACGAATCGAGTGCGGAACTGATGACGGCCTCTCCGCCTATTACGAAAGCCTATGACGTATTCAACCCGACGGGGCAGAAAGAGACCGCCAATGCCCTGGCCACGCCCACCAATGATGTATTTATTGATTTCAACGACCCGGCCGACCAGCGTAACTTTTACCTCTGGCGGTGGCGGCTCTACGAGTTGCAGAACTGGTGCGCAACCTGTGTGCAGGGCCGGTATATCATCAACGACATTGGGCCGGTGGGCAGTGGCCCCATCGACGTGATTGGCTGCGTGGCCGACAAGTCGCTGCCTTATCAGAATAAATTCGATTACGCCTGCCTGGGCACCTGCTGGGATATTATCTACAGCAATACCATCGACGTGATGGCCGACCTCTACTCAAACGGCACGGCGCAGGTAGGGCATAAAGTAGCCAGTATTCCCATCTACCAGCGCGAACCGGCCCTGGTCACCATTGAGCAACTCGCCCTGTCGGCCAATGCCTACCGCTACTACCGATTGGTAGCCGAGCAGTCGCAGAACACCGGCACCCTGGCCGACTCGCCCCCGGCTCCTTTATCGGGTAATGTGCGCAACCCGGCCGATCCCAACGAAAATGTAGTCGGCTATTTCTCGGCGGTATCCGTGTCGACATTCTACTACAAGATCAACCGCAACAACGTACCTCCGGGCACCCTTAAAGGCCTGTTCTTCGCGCAGAATGGTCGGCAGCCCAACGTAGAGGTGGCTCCCGGCGGGGTATTCGTCGGCAACGGCATTCCGTCGGCCCTGTGCCTGCCGGGTAAGAACCGCACCAATGCCCTGCCCCCCGGCTGGAACCAGTGAGTACACCCCTCCTGCCAGTCCCCAAACGGGCCTACAACGGTACAACCCTCATTCACGCCATGCGTTTATTCATTCTCTATAGTATGCTGCTGCTGACCGGCTACGGGGCCACCGCCCAGATGGCGATCCGGCTGTCGGGCACGCTGCGCGATTCGCTGACGAATCAGCCCCTCGTCGGTGCCTCCGTTGTAATCGATTATCGCAAGAGTATGTCGGGCACCACCACCGACTCGCTGGGGCGGTTTGGCATCGAGCTGCCCGAAGGCGTTCATACGGTGGTGGCGCGCCTGATTGGCTACACGCCCATCCGAAAGGTAGTTACGCTGCGCTTCGAAGACGTTACGCTCAACCTGAGAATGCGCAGTGTGGCCACGCAGCTCGAAGAGGTGTTTGTGACTACCAAAGGCTACGACCAAACGGTGCGGCAACCCCTGCTGGGCGTAAACCAGATCAACCTGAAAACCTTACAGAAACTGCCCGCTGCCCTCGGCGAGGTAGACCTGCTGCGGGGGCTACAGTCGCTGCCGGGCGTAACCAGCGTAGGCGAAGCCAGCAATGGGGTCAATATCCGGGGCGGCACTACCGACCAGAACCTGATTCTGCTCGACGACACGCCCATTTTCAATCCCACGCATATGTTCGGGTTGTTTTCGATCTTTCCGCCCGAAGTGCTGTCGACCGTCGATATTTACAAAGGCAACGTACCGGCCCGATTCGGTGGCCGTACCGCCGCCGTGCTCGACGTGGCCATGCGTAACCCCAACCTCGACCGGGTGCAACTCTCGGGCGGTCTCAACGTGGTGTCGAGCCGGTTGTCCGTTGATATACCGCTGGTAAAAGGCAAAGCCGGGCTGCTGATTGCCGGGCGGGGGGCCTTCACCGATTTTCTGCTGCCCCTTGTCTCAAAACGCCTCACCGATATTCGGGCCAAATTTGGCGATGGGGTTATCAAAGGCTTCTGGCGGATCAACGACCGCAACACCCTGACGGCGATGGGCTACGTGAGTTTAGATGTATTCCAGACGCCCCTGCTGGCCAATCTGCCCAATGTAACCGGCAGCAGCACCCAGTTTGTCCACCAGACCACGAATTTCATGGGCCGATGGTTTCACACGTTCTCGCCTAAAACCAGTCTGCAAACGTCGGTGATCTGGGCGCAGTATGCCCCCGAAATCCAGTCGAAAGAGGTCGATTCAGACAACGTAGTCCGGTTGCAGCAGTCGCTGCTGCACCGCCAGATCAAGTCGAACATCAACGTGCAGCTGCCTAATCAGAAAATTGAGGCGGGGCTGAGCGCCACCCACTACCGCATTGAGCCGGGTTCGCTGGTGCCGGGCCAGAGCCTGCGGGTAAACCCCGTGACCACGCCCACCGAAAATGCCCTTGAGCTGGGTATCTACGCCGATTATGAGGTTAGCCTTAGCCCGGCACTCGCTATATCGGCGGGCCTGCGCTACTCGGAGTTTCTGGCACTGGGCCCCTCACTGGTGCGCCAGTATCGGCCCGGTGAACCCCGCGATCTGATTGCCGCCTTCGATTCGACCCGGTACGGAGCCGGGCAGGTTAGCCAGACCTACGGCGGGGCCGAACCCCGCTTCGGGCTGCGCTACGCGCTGGGGCCAAACGCCTCGCTGAAACTGGGCTACAACCTGATGCGCCAGTACCTACAGGTGGTCACCAACACCACCACGCCCCTACCCACCTCGCGCTGGAAAACCGCCGACGCCAACATTCGCCCGCAGGTTAGCCAGATGATTACGGCGGGGTATTTTCTAAGCTTCAAGGAGAATATTTACGAGCTAACGGTTGAAAGCTACTGGCGCAGTACGCAGCACGTGATCGATTACCGCCCCGGTGCCGATTTCCTGCTGCAACCCAACCCCGAAACCCAGCTGCTACAGGGCCAAAGCCGGGCGTATGGCGTGGAGGCTATGCTGACCAAGAAAAAAGGCGAACTTACCGGCTGGCTCAACTACACCTACGCCCGCACGCTGAATCAGGTGTACGAAGGGGCCTCGGTGGAGCAGAACATCAATGGCGGGCAGTATTACCGGGCCAATTACGACCGTCCCCATACGCTCAATGCCTCGATCACCATCGATGTCGATAAGCACAATAGCTTCGGGTTTACCTTCGCCTACAGCACCGGCCGCCCCTACAGTGCCCCCACCGGCTTTGTTACGCTCGATAATATCCAGTACCCCTACTACGGCGAACGGAATCAGGCCCGCCTGCCCGACTACCACCGCCTCGATTTTGCCTGGAACATCTACAGCCCCAGTATGCGCGACCGCCGCTGGCAAGGCCGCTGGGCCTTTACCGTCTATAATGTTTACGGCCGGAGCAATCCTTATTCCATCTTCTTTAGAACCGAATCGGGCAAAACGAATGCCTACCAGTTAACTGTTTTTGGCGCACCCATCCTTTCGCTGGCTTATAATTTTGTATTTAAGTAACTTCATCCCATGATTACTGCCCAGCCATTTGACGTCCGAAAAACCGTTGACCAACTGAACCTGATCGGACTGACCATCGAACATGACGGGTCGGTCTCGTATGTAAATCCCTATGCGCTTCGCGTTACCGCCTGGGGTATCGATGAAGTGGTGGGGCGGAATTTCTTTGACATCCTTGTGCCTCCCGCCGATCGCACCGTGCTGGAACAGCTCTTCAGCGAGGCCCTTCAAAGGGGTAGTTTCCCGGAGCAGCGCGAGATTCAGCTGCTCACCAAAAGCGGCTCGACGCGCAACGTTCACCTCAACTCGTTCATTCCCAGCGGTACGGGTGGCCGCACCGACGCCTTCACCATCATTGGCGAAGACCTGACCAGCAAACGGCGGGTCGCCTCGGCCCTGAGTAATACCAACGCCCAGTTGCAGGACCTGGTGGATAACACCAGCGATCTGATTCAGCTCATCACCCTCGATGGCAAATTCATTTTCGTGAACAAGGCCTGGCGCGAACTGCTGGGCTACGGGGCCGACCGGATTGCCTCGCTCACGCTGAGCGACGTGCTGCACCCCGACTACGTGAAGAGCACCCTCGACCGGTTGCAGCGCGTGCAGGAAGGCGAGCCGAACCCTTCGTTCGAGACGGTTTTCCGGAGCCGCGATGGCCGGACCCTGTTCCTGTCGGGCAGCGTCAACTGCCGGTACGACCAGGGAAAACCAACCGCATTCCGGTGCATTCTGCGGGATATTACCCAGAAGATCAGGTCGGAAAAAGCGCAGCGACTCTATTACAGCATTGCCAGCTGGACGCTGAACACGCCCAACCTCGACGATTTTTACCAGCGTGTTCACCGCGAACTGGGTAACATCATCGACGCCAGTAACTTCTTTATTGCCCTCTACGACCAGAGCAAAAAGTACCTCACCTTCCCGTATTACGTCGATGAATCGTTTCAGGGCAATATGCGGTTCACCAAAAAGCGGCTCGGCAGCGGCCTGACCGAATACACCATTCAGGCCGATAAACCGCTTTTTCTGCGGGATACTGACATTCTGCGCCTCGCCGACGAGCACCATATCGATCTGTATGGCCAGCAGCAACCCAAACTGATGCTGACGGCTCCCCTGCGGATTGGCGACGAGATCACCGGCATTATCGGCGTAAAATCATACGACGATCCCAATCTCTACGGCCCGCGCGACCTCGAACTCCTCGAATTCATATCGGGGCAGGTAGCCCTGGCCATTGCCCGCAAACAGGCCGAAGCCGCCCTGAACAAGCAAACGGCCCGACTCAACGCCATTTTCAACAGCAGCACATACCTGATCTGGTCGGTCAACAAGGCGGTGCAGTTAACCTCCTTCAACCAGAACTACGCCGGGCTGATTGAGCAATTGACCAACGAGCCGCCAAAGCTGCTGCTCAGTGCCGAAAAGCAGGGCTGGCGGACCATCGGTGACGACAATCAGCGGATGCTCGATGATCGCTACAAGCAGGCGTTCAAGGGCCAGCCCCAGAGCTTCGAGATGCGGTTCGAGTTACTGGGCAAAGAAGCCTGGCTGGAACTGCACCTCAACCCGATCCTGCTGTCGGGCGGCGTTATTGAAGAGGTGTCGGGCATTGCCCGCGACATCACCAACCGGAAAGTAGCCCAGATAAACCTGGAACGGAGCGAAGAGAAATTCCGGGGCATCTTCGAGAACCTTCAGGATGTCTACGTCCGCGTGGACCGGCAGGGGCTGATCACCATGGTGAGCCCATCGGTGTTTAAGCGCAGCGGCTACACCCCCGACGAGGTGCTGGGGCAGCGGGCCCTCGACTACTTTGTCGATCCCGGCGTGATTCGGCGGGCGCTGTACAAACTGGTTCGCACGCGGTCGGTACGGAACTTTGAGGCGACATTACACCGGAAAGACGGCTCTGAGCGGCAGTTTATGTTCAATATGCTGCTGCTGAAAGATGAAGATGGGCGCTACTCGGTGGTGGCCGCCCTGGCCCGTGACATTACCGAACTCAAACGGCAGTCGGCCGAACTGGTCAAGGCCAAAGACGAAGCCGAACGGTCGTTGAAAGTAAAAGAGCGTTTTCTGGCCAACATGAGCCACGAGATACGCACGCCCATGAACGGGGTTATTGGCATGGTCGACTTGCTGAACGACACCGTGCTGAACGACGAACAGCGCGATTACGTCCGAACGATCCGACGCTCGTCGGAAACGCTGCTCAATATTCTGAACGACATTCTCGATCTCTCGAAAATTGAGGCCGGTAAAATGGCGCTCCACGAAGCACCGGTGGCCCTGGGCGAAATATTCGAGAAGCTCATTGCCTTATTTGGGCAGCAGGCCAACGCCAAGCGTAACCGCCTGTTCTATACGCTCGCCCCCGACCTGCCTAAATTCGTTATTGCCGATCAAACACGCCTGCTCCAGATTTTGTCGAACCTGACCTCCAACGCCCTGAAATTCACCGAAGACGGTACCGTTGAAGTGGCCGCTTCGCTGGTGAGTAAACGGGGCAAATTCAACCGCATCAAGGTGGAGGTACGTGATTCAGGCATTGGCATTTCGGCCGAAAATATCGGGCTGCTGTTCAACTCGTTCAGCCAGGTCGATACCTCCTCGCGAAAAACATTTGGGGGCACTGGTCTGGGGTTGTCTATCTCGAAAGAACTGGCATCTCTGATGAAAGGCGAGGTTGGCGTTGACTCAACGGTGGGTATGGGCAGTACCTTCTGGTTTACCGTTGAGCTGAAGGAAACGATGATCAGCCCCACGCAGAGCCCCAGCGAAGCCGCTGCCGACATGAAAGTGGCCGACTTTTTTACGGATTACCACCCGGTTATTCTGCTGGTCGACGACAACGTGGTGAACCGAAAAGTAGCCAGCGAGATTCTGCGCAGATCAGGCTGTGTCGTCACCTCTGCGTCTAGCGGGCCGGAAGCGATCGAGAAAGTAGCGGCCGGCAGCGGACAGGGCGACAACCGCTTCGACGTGATTTTCATGGATATTCAGATGCCCGACATGGACGGGGTAGAAACCACCCGGTACCTGCGCCAGCATCACGCGTCTGTGCTTCCCCCGGTTGTGGCCATGACCGCCTATTCGATGCGCGAAGACCGCCAACGGTTCCTCGCCCAGGGGCTGGACGATTACATCGCCAAGCCGATTCGCGCCCAGGGGTTGATTGCCAAAGTGGGCGAGATCGTTAAAAAGACCAAACGTGGCCTGACGCCCGCTACACCACCTACCCAGCCCACAGCTAAAGCCGTGGCTGACCGCACCGATAAGCGGGCCACCGATGGCCCAGGCAACCAGCCAGCGGCCAGCCAGGTCGTGTCTTCTCCTCCTACTGCCTTCGACCCGGCCCTGCTTTTGCCCTACGCCGACGTACCGGTAATCGACAACGAGATTCTGCAACAGTTGCGCGATATCGGTGGCGCTGAACTGGTCGAAAGCGTGTTCGATGATTTTGTTACGGAGGCAACAGAACTCGTCAATGAGTCGCTGTCGGCTTTCGCGGCGGGTGATATTCCCACGGTGAAAAGCCATCTGCACACGCTCAAAGGCAGCGCCGGCACCGTGGGCGTGGCCCGGTTGGCCCGCATTGCGCGGGAGGCGGAGGGAAAGTTAAAAGTGCAGGACACCAGCCAGTTGGCCCAGGAGTTAAAAGCCCTCGAAGCCGCCTTTGCCGAGTTTATGGCCACGCCTCGACCCTAGTGAGCGATGCATTTACGCCCGAACCGGAAACCTGTCCAGCTGTTTGGCCAGGTCCTGAATGGCTTGCTTCAGCTCGTCTCTGTTGGGCGTTACCGGTAGCCAGTACGGTTTCGATTCGTCATCGTGCCAGTTTGGCCTGGCCTCCTGCGCCATGCTGATGCGAAAAACGTAGTGCTCCTGACTATCCGATAAGTTGCAGAAACTGAGCGACGGTTCAATGAAGGTCAGTTTCGGTGCCAGTTCGGCGTTATCGATAACCGATTGCATCCAGTCGTGCAGGAGTTCCAACTCCCAGGTCGAGAGGAAGGTCAGCGTCCGGGTCGACTGCTGAGCACCCTCTTTGGTCACCATACTCACAATGAGCCAGTTACGACCTAGAAAATTGGCCGAATCACTGTATTCATAGTCGAGTATATTTAATTCAAAATCACCCTGTGGCCCTGTAAGCTTCATACCTTCTGATTAAAGATCTAAGGAACGTATCTAACCGGATTGCCGCCGCCTCCCCACCCATCGGCTCATCCGTCAATGCCTATGGGTAAGCTAGTTTACCGGCTTAAAGCTATCAAAAAGAGGAGGTGTTACCTACAGGCGTTCGTAAAATTTCTCCACGCGATTTTAGGTTGCGGTGAAGCAGGCTGGTCTTTTTGCGCTAATTTCACCCACAGAAAACAGACCCCACGAACCGCATGGCTTCCTCAAAACGCGTCCTGATTGCCGAAGACAGTTCCGTCATTCAAAACCTCGCCCGGAAGATTCTGGAGTTCCAGAACTACGATATTACGGCGGTGAAAAACGGCGAGCAGGTGTTGCAGATTCTTGATAAAGAAGACTTTTCGATATTGCTGCTCGACATCAATATGCCCGTAATGGACGGTATGGAATGTGTAAAGCAAGTCCGTGCCCTGAGCGATAAAACCAAAGCTAACGTGCCCATCGTAGCCATCACTGGCAACGCACGGAACTACACGGAAGAAGAATTTAAGTCAGCTGGCTTTAACGATGTCCTGGTTAAGCCCCTCAACTTCGACCGCCTTGTCGAAGTTGTTAATCAGCTTACAGACAAATAAAAGTCCTCTGTCCTCAGTTCAGTCTTCTGTTGCGATGCTAATTACCACCACTCAAGTTACTAGCAGCGCAATAGAAGACTAAGAACTGAGGACAGTAAACAAGTTTTATGATTGTCACCCTCCTCGGCACGGGCACCTCTTCGGGGGTTCCGATGATTGGCTGCCAGTGCGCCGTTTGCCGGTCGGTCGATTTCCGCGACAAGCGACTGCGGACCTCGGCCCATGTGCAGGTGGCGGGTAAGAGTATCGTCATCGACACTGGCCCGGATTTCAGGCAACAGGTGCTCCGCCTGAATTTGCTGAATCTGGATGCGGTGCTGTTTACCCACGAACACAAAGACCACACGGCGGGCCTCGACGAGGTACGGGCCTACAATTTCCGAACGGGTCAGGACATGCCGGTTTATGGCCGGGAAAGTGTGATCAGGCAGCTGGAGCGGGAGTTCGCCTACATCTTCGCGGAGTTTAAGTACCCCGGCATCCCCCGAATCAAGACGACCGAGATTACCAGCGAGCCCTTCGAGGTGCTGGGCGTTCCTGTTGTTCCTATTGAAGTGATGCACCACAAGTTGCCCGTCTTCGGCTTCCGTATCGGTGACTTCACCTACCTGACCGACCTCAACTACATCAGTGACGCCGAGTTGGAAAAGGTGTACGGTACGCGTATCCTGGTGCTGGATGCGCTGCGCCAGGAACCCCACCTCTCCCATTTTGCCCTCAGCGAATCCCTCGCCCTGATCGAACGCATCCGCCCCGAGCGCACCTACCTGACGCATATCAGCCACCAGATGGGCCTGCACCGCGAGGTCAACCAGTTGCTCCCACCGGGCGTACAATTGGGCTACGACGGGCTGCAGATCAGGCTATAATACAGTGATCGGTTGAGCGGCCTGCCGCAATCAAACGTAACTATAATTTGTTAGTTGTTAAAACAGCTTTCCTGTTATGGCCACCCTAATTACCCCCACTCGTGTTTTTACCAGCGCACAATTCGACGAATACCGACGAGTTGGTGACCCCCCCGCCGACGCCGTTATTGCTGCGGTTGTGGCCGAAGGGGGCCGCGAAGGCGTAGGTACGCTGATGCGCTGGCTGGCCAACACTACCGATTTCGACACAAGCAGTCAGCCAGAGGTAGTACAGCAGTTTTTCGTTGATTTTGCGCACCTGCCTGCCTGGGCGAACCCGGCTCAGATGCGCCGGGGCATGGCCTTCTATCAACGGCATGTGGGGGTTATTGGCCTGGTGCTGGGCACGTTTTCATTACCCTACACCTACCTCGGGGCCAACGGTGTGCAACTGCTATGGCTTACCGACCGGATACGTACCGATACCGCCCGCCGCCTGCTGGAAACCGGTGAATGGGTCTTTGCCGTAAACGATCCTAAAAACTGGACCAATTCATCGAAGGCCATCCAATACACCCTCAAAATTCGCCTGATTCACGCGGCTTCGCGCTGGTTTGGGCTTCAGTCGGGTCGGTGGAATATGGATTGGGGAGTGCCGGTTTGTCAGGAAGACATGGTGGCCACCATTGGCTCGTTTAGCTACATTGTCCTGCGTGGCCTGCGCAAAATGGGGGTTCCCATGACCAGCCAGGAAGAGGAAGACTACCTGCACCACATCAACGTGGTGGGTTACCTCAATGGCGTGGCGGAAGAACTGCTTCCCCGGAATCTGCGCGAGGCCTACCATCTCGAAAAGCTGATTTCGCAACGGCAGTTCCAGCCCTCCGAAGCGGGTGCCGGCCTGACCAGGGCCCTGCTCGACACGATTGGCAAACAGGCAGGCAGCGATAACGCACGGAACCTCGCGGCCGCGCAGATGCGTTTCTTCCTGGGCAACGACCATGCCGACGCGCTGGGGATTCCCAATGTACCGGTCGAAACCCGCCTGATGAGCGTGGTGAGTCGACTGCCCATTTTCCCGAAATTGATACCGAGTATTGTTTAAGTCCAATGTCTTCAATGTCTTCAGTCCTCTGTTGCGCTGCTAACTAACAATATCGTCAATTAGCAGCGCAACAGAGGACTTGAAGACAGAAAACAGAAAACAGGTTTATGATCCACCAACTTGAACCAATCGCAGCCTTGGCCACGGCACCTGGTATCGGGGCAATTGCCGTTATCCGGGTATCGGGCGAAGGCGCTATTTCGCTGACCAATGCCCTGTTTCGCGGAAAAGACCTCACGCAACAACCCAGCCACACGGCCCATTTCGGCACGTTTCGTTCAGCCAGCGATGCCCTCATCGACGAGGTGCTGGTAACGGTTTTCCACAGTCCGAAATCGTTTACGAAAGAAGACGTTGTCGAAATTTCGTGCCACGGCTCAGAGTACATTATCCGGCAGATTCTCACCGAGTTAACCAGGGCCGGGGCGCGTCTTGCCAAACCCGGCGAGTTCACGCAACGGGCTTTCCTGAACGGGCAATTCGATCTGGTGCAGGCCGAGGCGGTGGCCGACGTAATCGCCGCCGACTCGGCCGCCAGTCACCGGGCCGCGTTGAGCCAGTTACGGGGTGGTTTCTCGAAGCAACTGAAAGACCTTCGCCAGCAGCTTATCGATTTCGTGGCCCTTGTCGAACTGGAACTGGATTTTGGCGAAGAAGATGTCGAGTTTGCCAAGCGCGACCAACTGCGCAACCTCATGCAAACGATTCGGGGGGTCATTCAACCGTTGATCGAGTCGTTTACGGCGGGCAATGTGATCAAAAACGGCGTACCTACGGTCATTGTGGGCAAAGCCAAACGCGGGCAAATCGACCTTGTTGAATGCGCTGCTCAATGAAGAGAAAGCCATCGTTTCCGATATTCCCGGCACTACCCGCGATGTCATTGAAGATGAGCTATTCATTGATGGCGTCCGTTTCCGCCTGATCGATACCGCCGGTTTGCGCGATACAACTGACACCATCGAAGCGATTGGTGTGGCCCGTACCCGGCAACAGATGGACAAAGCCGCGCTGGTCGTTTACCTCTTCGATGGCACGACCACCACCCCCGACGAACTACAGGAAGCTATTGCTGAACTGGACGAATCGGGGAAACCCTATGTGCTGGTCGGCAACAAAGCCGATGCCACCCCGAAAGCAACCCGCCAAACGCTCGACGGCAGCCTGTATGCTCTAGCACCTGATGATAACGTATCTGGCATTCCGACCCCCACCCCCATCATCTGGATCTCGGCAAAAGACGCTCAGATCGACGAACTAAAAACGGTGCTCTCGGCCCGCGCCCGCACTGATTCGGCCATGCAGGCGGGTAGTTCCGTAGTCACCAACGCCCGGCATCTGCAACACCTCACCGCTACCGACGATGCCCTCGCCCGCGCCATTGCTGCCGTCGACGCAGGCATCTCCGCCGACTGGATCGCCATGGACCTTCGCATCGCCCTTCGCGAGCTTGGGGAGCTAACCGGCGAAGTCACAACGGACGATCTGCTAGCCTCCATCTTTGGGCGTTTCTGCATAGGGAAATAAGGCGACCACCTGAGCAGGGGCACCTGTTTCGGCACCTTAACAATTCCATTACCTAAGTTTCGCGGAATAGTAGTACCTTTGACTGGCAAATAACATCCCCTGTTAATTTGCCATGAGCTTAGACGCCAGCAAGTTTCTCTACGAAGCACTCACCTACGACGACGTACTGTTGCTCCCCGCCTACTCGGAGGTTCTGCCGAGAGACACCAATACCACATCCCAGCTTACCCGCACCATTCGCCTGAATGTACCCCTCATTTCAGCCGCGATGGATACCGTCACCGAATCTGACCTGGCTATAGCTATGGCTCAGGAAGGCGGCATTGGCATGATCCACAAGAACATGAGCATCGAACGGCAGGCCGAGCAGGTCCGTCGGGTGAAGCGGTCGGAAAGCGGGATGATCATCGATCCGATCACGCTCACTGAAGGGTCTAAACTGTCGGATGCGCAGCGGATCATGCGGGAATTTAAAATCGGCGGTATTCCCATCGTCGATGCCAACGGCAAGCTCATCGGCATTCTGACCAACCGGGATCTTCGTTTCCAGCGCAACCTGACGCTGCCCGTTACCGACATCATGACGCGTGATAACCTGATCACGGCCAAGGTGGGGCTGACGTTCGACGAGGCAGAGAACATCCTCCAGGAATTCAAAATCGAGAAGCTACCCATTGTCGACGAAAATTACAAACTCGTCGGGCTGATTACGTACAAAGACATCCTGAAGCGCAAGAGCCACCCAAACGCCTGTAAAGATGAGTTGGGCCGCCTGCGTGTTGGCGCGGCCGTGGGCGTCACCCCCGACCTCACGCAACGCATCGAGGCGCTGGTGAAAGCGGGCGTCGATGTGATCAGCGTGGATACGGCCCACGGTCACTCGCGGGGGGTGCTGGATGCCGTTCGGAACATCAAAACGCAGTTTCCGAACCTACAGGTCATTGCCGGTAACGTAGCCACGGGCGACGGGGCCAAAGCCCTGGCCGATGCCGGTGCCGATGCCGTGAAAGTGGGCGTCGGGCCGGGCAGTATCTGCACCACGCGTATCATTGCCGGTATCGGCATGCCCCAGTTGACGGCCGTCTACGAATCAGCAAAGGCCCTGCTGGGCACCGGGGTTCCCGTTATTGCCGACGGTGGTATTCGCTTCTCCGGCGACATCACAAAGGCCATTGCGGGTGGGGCCAGTACGGTTATGATCGGGTCGCTGTTGGCCGGCACCGAAGAAGCCCCCGGCGAGGTCGTGCTTTTCGAAGGTCGACGGTTTAAAAGCTATCGGGGTATGGGGTCGGTAGAGGCGATGGAAGAGGGATCGAAAGACCGGTACTTCCAGGATGCCGAAGATGACATTAAGAAGCTCGTTCCCGAAGGTATTGTGGGTCGTGTGCCGGTTAAGGGCAAGGTATCGGAGATTATCTACCAGATGGTGGGCGGTCTGAAAGCGGGCATGGGCTACTGCGGTGCCGCCGACGTGCCGGCGTTGCAGCAGGCCAAATTCGTGAAGATCACCACGGCCGGCTCTAAAGAAAGCCACCCCCACGATATTCAGATATCGAAGGAAGCCCCGAATTATTCGTCCAAGTAACCTGAACCGCAGCGGCGGACCGTCAGAACTTATTGATTTTTGAGAGGCGTCACTCACATAGTGACGCCTCTTGTTTTATGGCTTGTATTTATTGTTGTACAACCGTCTAAAGAATAGGCTTGGCGAGCCAAAGTTTATGAAGGTTATAGGCTTCAAGGTAATTTTTGGCTTGGGCAAGGTGTACATTCTCTGTTACAATCAATGCTTTAAGCTCAACCGATATGCATTCGGCTACTAAAATATCGACTCGCCTTGTTCCCACGTGAACACCTTTATAGAAAATCGGCATGTCAAATTCTCGCTGGAATGATAGCTCGGCCAAGGTTAATTCGTGCGCCAAAGCCCGCTGGTAAACTACTTCCTGAAATCCATTACCTAGCCCCCGATGCACTTCCATAGCACAGCCAATAATTTGTCTGGTTAAGTCATCATAAGAAGACACATCAGTAGCCATAGCTAAGAACTAGAGTGAGATAGATGAACATAATGAGGCAGTCAATACGGTACCTACCTTCTGAAAATCCTTTCAATCAAGTAAATCCTGACGGTCCGCCGCTGCGGTTCAGAGACTGACCACCCTACTGCTCAATCCATTCGTGGTGACATCGATTTCGCGGAGATAGGGGCCTGTGTTCACAAGCTTTAAATCAGCCGCGTGCGGGTCGAGCTGAATATAGGTAGAGGGCGTTACCAGCACGGTTGTGTTGCCGCGCATTACCGTGGCTTCGGTATGGTAATGGCCGCTGATTACCTGCATTCGGCAGGGCAGTTCCTGGGTGGCTTCAATCCACTGATTCTGTTGCCGGAAGGGGTACTTCGTATCCATAAACTTCGCGTGGGCGGGCAGTACCGGATGATGACAGAAGATCAGGACGTTGTAGCTGATGATGGCCAGTTCATCGGCCAGCCAGGCCCATTGCGTCTCCGAGAAACTCCCCTTCGATGAATCCAGGAAGAGAGCGGGGTACCCTTCCAACGGAATAGCGCTGTAAAGCTCGGTACCCGTGAGATGCCGCGTCAGGTGTAGTTCCTCGGCCATCATCACCGTATCGTCGTGGTTACCGGGAATAGCGAACCACTGGCAGGGCAGGTCGTTTTGCAACTGCTTGTAAATCCACTGGTAAACTTCCCGTACACCCACGTCGAAGCAGAGGTCGCCACCTAGCACCAGGCAGTTGGGCTTCATGGCCCGCACTGCGTCGAGTGCTTTCAGGAAATTGGCCCGCACATCGATGCCCGCCGGGGTTTCGCCCTCGCCCGCAATGTGAATATCGGTGATAAATGCAATCTTCATGACTGATGTCTCTCTACCCTACGCGTGAATTGTAAAGGTAGCGGTCAGCCCGAATCTAGGAAACAGCTACCCCCGCCGATTTAGCCGCAAATTTCTGCTTATAATAACGAACTGTCCGGCCAATCAGCATACCTCCCAGGATTGACGGTGCAATCCAGACCAGGGTACCTATCCATTCAGGCGCGTTGGTGGGGAGCAATCGAGGAGCATTAGTGACTATAGCGGCCGTGAAGGTGGCGATGTAGGAGCCGCCCATCCGGGTGAAATGCTGAAAATACCAGCTCATTTTTAGGCGTTGGCTGTTGCTGCTGGCGAATATCCTGCGCCGCAAACTGCCCGGTCAACACTCCAAAGAAGGTAAAGACAATGGGCATGAACGACAAACCGCCTTGCGTGAGCAGGTAAATACCGAAACAGACCATGGCCGCGCCAATCAGCAGTGTACCGTAGGTAAGTACAAGGTCGAGCGGGGTTGCCTGCCCCTGCTTGTTCCTGGTAGCCCGCCAACCCGAGAAGCATAGGTAGAAACTTAACACGGCGATGCCCGTCAGAAATAGCCGCATCATTCTAAAAGGCTGAAGGCCGCAAAGAAGCAGTGCCGTGATGGCGACCGTGATCATGCAATAGACATAAACCAGTCCGGCGCGGTTGTGCAGGCGGCTCCCTTTTTTCGAGAACATCGGGATCAGGCCAACCAGCAAGGCGGTAAAACCAGTGGCAATGTGGGTAATAAGCAGGATCGTAAGCAGCATTTTCATGGCGCGTTGTCGTTTTCGGTTGATGAAACAAACGTAGCGCCAGGCCAGCCACAAATCACGGTTTTTGGGACGTTTGGCAGGGTTTGGGACGAATGGAACCCTAGTTTCGGCCATGAAAAAGGCCACCCCCTTACGGAGATGGCCTCTGAATCCAATATGTGATGCACCTATAACCGAATAATCTCGGCACCAAAGTAGTTAAAAAGGTAGATCAGCTCGCTCAGCAATACTTTGTGACAGCAGAGAGGAAACTATCTTCATAGTTCTCTTATCACTAAGAATTTCGCTCAGATACTTAATCAACGTTTGTTCGTCGAACACATCAGGGAAGTACTGACTATTTCTAGAAAAGGCATTTTCCTCTTTTTCTTCTTCATCCCAATTAACGGATAAGGGATAATAGGTAGCTCCGTGTTCAACGCTAAAAAGCTTATACCTATAACCATCCAAGGTAGGTGCAACGATGTAGAAGGAATGATTAAATACTCCGCTACGATGTGTCGTCACGACATCCCCCAAAAGTATAGTTTTTGTCTTCTCCGCCAAGTACCTCGCCTGTTCGTTAAGTATGGCTTTTGGGCCTTTGATTTCTTCGGTCGGAAAGTCTGGCCAGAGGTTTTGCGTTTCCATAATGCGATTAGAATGTCAAGGTAAAGAACAGAGGCAAATGATCTGAGTAGGCAGCTTTGTCGGGTCTATTATTTTTTGTTAGAAGTGAAGTTACGCTATCCTGCTGAACTATCATCAGGCTCTCCTTTACAAAATTGGGAATTAGACTGGGACGAATCAGCACCTGATCGAACATATTCCATTCATAGCAAACGTGTTCAGCGTTATTGTAGTAATACGTACCTGACGCTTCTTTGTTCAAATCACCGAAAAGTCCCCATGTTGGGTTGTAAAAATAAGGATACACCTGCTTTTGCACTATCCGAGACCCTTTGGTAGCTACCTCGCTCGACATAGTGCCATGAAATCCATTAGCTTTAATCATGCCGTGCTCGAACGGATTCATGTTAAAATCGCCTACAACCAAGTGTCTGTCAACACGGATACGTTTTTCGGCTCTAATCAATTGAGCAGCAACAAGGGACGCATTTTCGCTCTGGCTTTCCGATGATGTGTTCTTCTTACTGGGTAGATGTAGTGCCGTCAGCAAGAATGGCTCAATATTAGGCAGCACGACTTGCCTCATGGTAAGTCGCGAATCTTCTTCTATAGGTACAATCAGTTTATACTCAAAACGTGATATAATCGTGATTTTTTCACATTGCGAGACTGGGTGATTGCGATAATAAGCTGCGCCATTGGCATTCAACGCCTCAACAAGTTGCTCTGAACGCACCGGGTTTTCAGCCAATACCAGGATATCAACCTTTTTACTTCTAACAAGATTGACTACCTGGATAGTCAAGTCCTTTTTCTGGACATTCCAAAACAGTACATTCAGCGACGGCATAGCCGAAAGATAAAAAAAGCACAGGGATTGGCCTGCGCTTTATAAAACGTTAATTAAAAGGTAGCGACGTACCTATAGCCGGATAATCTCGGCACCGATGGCGTTGAGTCGGGTATCGATGTTCTGGTAACCCCGGTCGATCTGCTCAATGTTGTCGATGATGCTGGTGCCATTGGCCGACATGGCGGCAATCAGCAGTGACACGCCCGCCCGAATATCCGGCGATGACATGCGAATACCCCGTAGTTGCTGATGCCGCCCCAGGCCAACGACCGTAGCGCGGTGCGGATCGCACAGGATGATCTGTGCCCCCATTTCGATGAGCTTATCGACGAAGAACAGGCGGCTCTCAAACATTTTCTGGTGAATCAGTACCGTACCGCTTGCCTGAATGGCCGTAACCAACATAATGCTCAGCAGGTCGGGCGTGAAACCGGGCCAGGGCGAATCAGAAACGGTCATCATCCCGCCATCCAGGAACGTCTCGACCTGATAAATCTCCTGAGCGGGAATATGAATATCGTCGCCCCGGAATTCGAGCTGAATACCCAGGCGTTTAAACACATCAGGAATAATGCCCAGTTCGGGAATCTGGCAATTCTTGATGGTCACGTCTGACTGGGTCATGGCGGCCATTCCGATAAACGAGCCGATCTCGATCATGTCGGGCAGCATGGTGTGTTCAGTGCCCTGTAGTTCTTCTACGCCTTCGATGATGAGCATATTAGACCCTACGCCGGTTATTTTGGCCCCCATGCGGTTGAGCATTTTGCTCAGCTGTTGCAGGTACGGTTCGCAGGCGGCGTTGTAGATGGTTGTGGTTCCCTCGGCCATCACGGCCGCCATCAGCACGTTGGCCGTACCCGTCACCGAGGCTTCATCGAGCAACATGTAGGCACCCTTTAAGCTGATCTCCTTCAACCCGGTAGAAATCACCGTCGAAGTGGAATTTGGCACCCAGTTTTTCAAAACCCAGGAAGTGCGTATCCAGGCGGCGACGACCAATTTTATCGCCACCCGGCCTGGGAATCCGCCCCTGTTTGTAGCGGGCAAGCATGGGGCCGAGCAGCATGACCGACCCCCGCAATGCCGCCGCTTTGCGCTTGTAGGCGTCGGTATTCTGGAAATCAAGGTTTACGTCGCTGGCCACAAACCGGTAAGAGCTCTCACCGATTTTGGTTACCCAAACGCCCATATCACCCAACAGCTCGATGAGTTGATTGACGTCGCGAATGTTCGGGATATTATGGATCGTGACGGGTTCTTTCGTCAGCAGCACCGCACACAAGATTTGCAGCGCCTCGTTTTTAGCACCCTGCGGCACTAATTCACCCGATAGCCGACGACCACCGGCAATTTTAAAAGATGCCATTTTTATGAGTTACAATGAATTGTCTACCTTCCTCGCCGCCGGTTGTTGCCGCCGCTATTGTTATTCGGGTTGTTGCCGCCCCGGAAATTACGCGGTCCGCCGTCGCGGTTGGGGTTGTTGCCGCCACCGTTAGTATTGCCACCCCGGAAATTACGCGGTCCGCCATCGCGGTTCGAATTATTATTTGGGCGGTCAGGTCGGTTACGCTGCTGTTGCGGCTGGTAATTGCCGGCATACGGTTTGGGCTGGGGCTGACGGCCCAGTTTCTGCGGCTGATCTTCAGTGCGTTCGCGGGGCGACCCCTCCACAGGGCCCTCGTCGCGAATGAGTTGAATGTCATCCGTGAGTTTCCCCTTCGAAATATCGAGCAGGCTCTGGTAGATCGTCTCGTCTTCCACGGTCTCTTTATTCCAGGCCATGTAAAAGGTCTTCATCAACCGCGTCAGGTACGACACGAACGCCCGCCTTTCTTCCGGGTCTTCGGTAGTAATGGCCCGCTCGACAAGCAGGTTTATGTTCTGCCCAAAGTGTTTGTACTTCAGGTTATGGTACTGGTAGGCAAGCTTCTGGGGCTTCTTCCCCAGTACCTCGGGCGACGGGGGCGGAAACGGACTATCTACGTCTAATTTGAACTCCGAAATGATGTACAGATCATCCCACAGTTTATTATAATAGTCCTGCCCGTCTTTCATACCGGGGTGAATCTGGCGCATCAATTCCACCAGGATATGTGCCTGCCGGGTACGCTTCTCGCGATCTTCGATGGTCAGCAGATACTGGACCATCTTCTCGATACTACTTCCGTATTCTTTCAAGCGAACGTCTGATTCTTGTGTAAAACAAAGGTAAGCAGTTATCAGGTGATGAACTATTGCCTGACTATCCAACATTCATAACGGATAACTGTTCACTGCCAACTGGTCATGTCGCTCCGCGCCGATTTATCCGATACGCTTCGCCTAAGCATTCCCATTATCATTGCCCAACTCAGCACCGTGCTGATGGGGCTTACCGACAACCTGTTCGTTGGCCGGTTGCTGGGCGCTATTCCGCTGGGGGCCGCCGGGCTGGCCAATTCCATGTCGTTCTTATTCGCCAGCATCGGCATTGGGGGGCTAACGGTGATTGCCGCCCTGGTGTCGCAGGCCAACGGACGGGGCAGTGCTGCCGACGTACACCGCAGTTATCGGGCGGGCATCCGGGTAGCGCTGCTGCTTAGCCTGGCGCTTGGTTTAGTAACGGCAATAGTAGCGCTAAATTTTCAATGGCTTGGGCAAACGGCCGACGTAACGGCACTGGCGCGGCCGTTCACCCTTATTCTGAGCGCGTCGAACGTGCCGCTGTTTATTTTCATTGCCGCCCGACAACTCTGCGATGGGCTCCGTTTTCCGCGGGTTGCCATGACCATCACCATCGGAGCCCTGCTGCTGAATGCCCTGTTCAATTACCTGTTCATCCTTGGCATTGGCCCCTTTCCCAATCTGGGTACGCAGGGGTCGGCGGTGGCTACGCTGCTTTCCCGGCTGTTTATGGCGGGCGCTATGGTCTGGTACGTTCACCGGTCACCGAATTTCAGGGCTTATTTCAGGCCCGAATTCACCCGCTTGCCCATTGCGGCTGACGTACGGATGATTTTGAAATTAGGACTCCCCAGCGGCCTGACGTTTTTCTTCGAAATTGCACTTTTCACGGCCGCTATGGTCATTATTGGCTGGCTGGGGGCCGACCGGCTGGCTGCCCATCAAATCGCGATCAATATGGTCTCGGCGACTTATATGATGGCCACGGGCATCTCGTCGGCGGCCGCCATTCGGGTGGGGGCTGCACTGGGTCGGGGCGATTACGCAGGCATACGGCGGGCCGGGCTGGCGGCGTTTACGCTGTCTGTTATGCTCATGGGCTTCGCAGGCGTTATCTTTCTGTTTTTCAACAACCTGCTTGTCAACATCTACATTACCGATGCCCCCGAAGTGGCCCGGATTGCCGCTACCCTGGTGTTCATGGCTGGTTTCTTTCAGCTTTCCGACGGTGTGCAGGTAGTGGGCATCGGCGTGCTGCGGGGCCTTTCTGACGTAAACGTGCCTACCCTCATCACCCTCTTTTCGTATTGGCTGATAGCCCTGCCAACCAGTTACCTGCTGGGCTTCACCTTCGGTTACGACGCGGCGGGCGTGTGGGTTGGTCTGCTTGTTGGCCTTAGCCTGGCGGCCGGGTTACTGACCACCCGCTTTTTTCGCCTGGCAGGTACGTCAGGCCGAAGCCCGCAACTGCTCAAGTAGCTGTTCGCGGCTGGGGCGGTGGCTCTGCACGTCGTATCGCAGGCCTTCCAGATCAAGCGCATCGACAAAGTCGGCGTACTCCTCGACGGTGAACAGACACAGGTTATCGAACGGCTCGTTGAACGGTTCCACGTCGGTCTGCACCGCCTTCTTCTGCAAAGCCCGATACGGTTCAGGCTTAAGGTCGTCCTGTTTAAGAATGAAATACCACATGCTCTGGTAACTCATCAAGGCCCCGTTTGGTTGGCCCAACTACTCAACCCAGCTCAATCAGAGTATCAGCTCTGGAGACAGCACGCATCGCTCGTTGGCCAGCTGACTCATGGTTGTGTTCAGCAACAGGCGGGTCCGTTCATTGTCGAAATGCTCACTATAGGCCGCCCGGAGTTCTTTACGCTTCATCGCTTCCAGAAAGCGTCGCGCATCATCGGCGGTTTCGAGCAGCAGGGGCGGCACCTCGGTGGGTACGCCCTCATCGTTTTTGGCCACCATCGTGATATACGATGTGTTGGTATGCTTTACTGCCCCTGTCTTCACATTTTCGGCAATGACCTTGATGCCAATGACCAGCGAGGTGCGACCCACGTAATTGACCGAGGCCATCAGCGATACCAGTTCGCCCACGTCAACGGGTTGTCGGAAATTTACCCCATCAACCGACACCGTGACGCAGTATTCACCCGCGTGTTTGGCCGCACAGGCGTAAGCCACCTTATCCATCAGCGACAGCAACGTACCGCCATGTATTTTGCCGCCAAAATTGGCATAGGCAGGAATCATCAATTCGGTCAGCGTAGTGCGGGAATAGCCAACGGCTCTGGCAGGCGTTTTGGTAACAGATTCAGTCATGGAAGTGCAGTTAAGATTGATTGCAAAAGTAGCTAACCGACCTTACCACCGAACCTCGCCGCCACTAACTATCAAACCGGCTGTATGTAATTGTCTTTATCGTACTTGCTCACCCATATACCTGTAGCTACCATGATTGAGCACAGCATGCTTATCAGCTCTTTCATGTATGAAAATACATTGTACGTTTCTTTTGGCGATTTGATAAGGTAGTCGTTAAAAACAGATGTCATGAAGGTGCCCATTCCGTAGAAAAGAAACCCTGCACATACCCAGAATAAGCTATGTTGTACAATCGTTCGAACCCTATTCTCGGCTAGTATTTTGTTAAAATAGGCCAGCG
Source organism: uncultured Cytophagales bacterium (assembly GCA_963750355.1). GTDB lineage: Bacteria > Bacteroidota > Bacteroidia > Cytophagales > Spirosomataceae > Fibrella. The sequence goes on from CAVVQL010000018.1 coordinate 48,430, forward strand.
ACAGAATAATCAAAAGTAGCCGTATAATTGGCCAGCTAACAGCTGTATATCTGGCTTGACTGGGTGACAGTACTACATTAAGTACAGCTATTAAAAACGCAATTAAAGTAACTATAACCGTTGTCCGGCGATAAAGCCGACTACTTACAAAGCCTAAATAGTAGATTAAACCTATGACTAACATATCCAGTATAAGGGTTCTATTGATTAGACCAATATTGTGCATCACCTGGAGAGCGTAATACAGAAAAACGGTCTCTTCTAGAAAACGTATCCCAAAATAAATAGCTACCACCGCCAATGCTGGTGTCAAAAGCTTCCGCCTGTAAACAGCCATTGCTACAGGCAGAAGCAGAAATAAATGCGAATAAAAATCTAGTGGGAACGCCTCAAATTGATCCCTTAGTTGTTCTAACATAGCTATATTAAGACGTAGCTAGAGCGCCAGGTGGTCTACCACAATGTTGAGGGCATTCATGCCCATCACCCAGCGTAGCATTATCTCCAATATCTTTCTGACCGGTTGGGTCTTCGAAAATATCAGTACCATCGGCCCGAACGCCCACAATGACCAGGCGGGAAGTCAGATTGCGATTGCCCAGTTTACCATCTGAAATGTCGTCATCCCTTTTTTCTTCCGTCATCCCATAATAGATACGGATTCCGACACATTCTTTGTGGCCTAGCAGTTTGTTAATGTTATTGCTGCCAAAGAATTCTGCTTTGGTAAACGATTCTGGCTTGAATTTCAACTGCTCTATCTTGTATTGCTTAAAACGTTTGGTGCGAGCGAGTGCCTCTTTGGCGGGGAGGAAACGTCCTACGTTTCCATTGAATCTTACTGGGTCCTTCTTTGGGTAATTTTCTGTGTCCTTCATTTGGTATAGAATAGGCGATTTGGCTGGCAAGCTACCAAAACGTCCATCATTTGCCAGCGGCCACCCCCCTGTATTGAGCAAGCGGCTGATTTATTGCCCATTATCGGCTCTAATGCGTAGAACTACGTGGTCAGATGCGGGTTTCTGCGCATTATATACACCTGTCATAAAAAGGGTGGTTCTGCGCTTTTCTGTGGTAGCCAGATCGAATACCTTTGTACTCAGTCAGTCAGGGTAATGAGTTAATCTATCCACCTCCCACCGACTGGCAAGCTACGTTTCCAATCGTATTAAGTTTTCTCATCTCATAGGTTAGGTAAGAAAAAGCCGGAGCATTGCCCCGGCTTTTTTTATTGCTTCACCCATGTCTACTGAACGGAAGACGCTAGGCAAGACCCAGCAAATACTGCCCGTAGCCGCTTTTTACGAGGGGTCTGGCAATCTCGATTAGCTGGTCTTTCGAGATGAACTTCATCCGGTAGGCTATTTCTTCGATGCACCCGATCTTCAGCCCCTGCCGTTCTTCGATTACCTGCACAAACTGACCAGCCTGCATCAGCGACGCGAACGTACCCGTATCGAGCCAGGCGGTGCCCCGGTCCAGTACGCCTACTTTCAGTTTGCCACGCTCCAGATACACCCGGTTTACATCGGTGATTTCCAGTTCGCCACGGGGCGATGGGGGAATGTTTTTGGCGATCTCCACCACATCGTTATCGTAGAAATAAAGGCCCGGCACGGCATAATGCGATTTTGGCCGTTCGGGCTTCTCTTCGATCGACAGCACGTTGAAGTCGGCGTCGAACTCCACCACGCCATACCGTTCAGGGTCCTGTACCTGATAGGCATAAACCACGCCCCCGTCGGGGTCATTGTTCGACTGGAGCAGTCTCGACAGACCCGATCCGTAGAAGATGTTATCGCCCAGCACCAAGGCCACCTTATCAGCGCCGATAAATTCTTCACCGATGATAAACGCCTGCGCCAGTCCGTCGGGGCTGGGCTGAACGGCGTAGGTGAACCGACAGCCAATTCGCGAGCCGTCGCCGAGCAGTTTCTCGAAATGGGGCAGATCGTGCGGCGTCGAAATAATCAGGATGTCCTGAATACCGGCCAGCATTAAAATCGACAGCGGATAATAAATCATCGGCTTGTCGTAAACGGGCATCAGCTGTTTGGAAACGGCCAGCGTAAGCGGGTGCAATCGGGTGCCGGACCCACCGGCAAGTATAATTCCTTTCATGTATGTTAGGTCTGGTAAGTCAATGGCAAAAAAGCATCAGGTTTGGAATCCCCATCTAGTTATTGCTGACGCACAGAGTTGACTCTCCAGACGTGGTACTCTATTCCAAACAGACTTTCCAGACTCATTATCGATTCGCGTACATATCCTTATAATACCCCTGGTAGGCACCTGAGGTGACATTGTTGAGCCATTCCTGATTGGTCAGGAACCAGTCGACGGTTTTGTTCAGGCCTTCCTCAAACTGAAGCGATGGCTCCCAGCCCAGTTCATTCATGATTTTATGGGCGTCGATGGCGTAGCGCAGATCGTGGCCGGCGCGGTCGGTCACGTAGGTGATCAGCTGGGCCGATGTGCCTTCAGGGCGACCCAGCTTCTCGTCCATGATCCGGCAGAGGAGATGCACAATGTCGATGTTTTTCCACTCGTTGAACCCGCCAATGTTGTAGGTCTCGCCCAGTGTGCCGGTATGAAATACAGTGTCGATGGCGCGGGCGTGATCCACCACATACAGCCAGTCGCGTACGTTTTCGCCTTTACCATAAACGGGCAGCGGCTTGTTCTGCTGAATGTTGTGAATCATCAGCGGAATCAGCTTTTCCGGAAAGTGGTTGGGGCCGTAGTTGTTCGAGCAGTTGGTCAGCACTACCGGCATTTTGTACGTGTTGCCGTAGGCCCGCACAAAATGATCAGACGCCGCTTTTGAGGCCGAATACGGCGACTGCGGGTCGTAGGGGGTGTTTTCGGTGAAGAACTCGTCGGGGTTATGCAATGAGCCATACACTTCATCGGTCGACACGTGGTAAAAGCGTTTCCCCTCGAAGCCCGACGTCGATGCCAGCCAGCTTTTCTTGGCGGCATTGAGCAGGTTGACCGTACCCACCACATTGGTCATCACAAACGACATGGGGTCGGTAATGGACCGGTCTACGTGCGATTCGGCAGCCAGGTGAATGACGCCCTCCGGCTCATACTCAGCAAACAGATCATCCAGCAACGCCGCGTCGGTGATGTCACCGCGAACAAAGGCATAATTAGGGGCGGTCTCAATGTCGGTTAAGTTGGCCAGGTTGCCCGCATACGTGAGTGCATCAAGATTGATGATCCGGTATTCGGGGTATTTGGTCACGAATAACCGGACCACGTGCGAGCCAATAAAACCGGCCCCACCGGTAATAATAATAGTTTTCATACTGGTATTGGCGTGTCAGGTTTTCTGAAACCTGACATTACTTTAGTTTCTGTTGCCACCTCCACGCATCACGGAGTGCATCGGCAAGGGTACGTTTTGTCTTAAATCCTAAGCCCGCTTCCGATTTGGTCACATCGGCATAAATCTGTTCAATGTCGCCGGGGCGGCGGGCACCGAGCGTATAGGGTAGTTTGAATGCCGGTGACCTCCTCGAAGGTGCGGATCAGTTCCAGCACGGAGGCCCCACGCCCGGTTCCGATGTTGAATACGTCATAGAAGGATTCGTCTTCTTTCTCCACGAGCAGCCGCACGGCACTTACATGCGCATCGGCCAGGTCCATTACGTGGATATAGTCCCGAATGGCCGTGCCGTCGGGCGTGTTGTAGTCGTTGCCGTGAACGGTAAGGCTGGCGCGCTGACCAGCGGCCACCTGAAGCAGATAGGGCACCAGGTTGGCCGGTACGCCACGGGGTAATTCGCCGATCAGTGCCGAAGGGTGCGCCCCAATGGGATTGAAATACCGCAGTGAGATGGCCCGAACAGGCATCTTGGCCGTAACCGTATCGCGGATTATGTCTTCGCAGATTGCTTTGGTGTTGCCATAGGGCGACATGGCTGGCAGGCGGGGCGTTTCCTCCGTAACGGGTAGCTGTTCGGGTTGGCCATACACGGTGCAGGATGACGAGAAAACCAGGTTCTTAACCCCAAACTCTGGCATCAGTTCCAGCAGTAAGAGCAACGAATCGAGGTTATTGCGGTAGTATTTCAGCGGCTTTTCAACCGATTCGCCCACGGCCTTGTACGCCGCAAAGTGGATAACCCCAGCTACCTGTTCCCGACTCAATATGTCGGTCATTGCCGCCCGGTCGTTGCAATCGATAGGGTAGGAACGTACCTCCCGGTTCAAAATAGCTGTCAATCCATCGAGTACACCCGGTTCCGAATTGGAAAAATCGTCGACAATAATCGGTTCAAAACCTGCTTCCACTAAAGAGACAACGGTATGTGATCCGATGAATCCGGCTCCTCCGGTAACCAGTATTTTCAGGGGCGTTTTTGGGGTAGCGTCCAAATCGTTTTTTGGGATTTTTTGTTGTTACTTGCAGAGAGGGCTTGCTCAGTAAAGCCCTTAAAGCCTGGGCAAAACTAACCAAATCGCGACGGTTTCTCAATCAATTATTTAGCGTAGAACCTACCTCTTTACGCATCAACCACTTATGAACGACAACGAAATCAAAGCCCTGATCTCTTTGCTCGACGATGATGACGCCGAAATTACCACCCATGTGGAAAAGCGCATCCGGCAGATGGGCAGCACAATCATTCCATTCCTCGAAAACGAGTGGGAAGGCAGTTTTAACCCGCTTTTGCAGAAGCGAATTGAAGAACTAATTCACGATCTGCAATACACCTCGGTGCTCGACCGGCTCTACGCCTGGAAAGAAGCCGGCGCAATGGACCTGCTCGAAGGCCTCTGGATCGTCGCCACGTATCAATACCCTGATCTGTCGATTGATAAACTTCGGCAGGACCTGGAACAACTCTATTATGATGCCTGGCTGAAGGTGCAAACTGACGTTCACCCGGCCGATCAGGTGAAGGGGCTGAATGGCGTGTTTTATAACGATATGAAGTTTGCGCCGAACACCAAAAACTTCCATTCGCCCGCCAACTCGATGATTAATCAGGTGTTGGAAACCCGGCGGGGCAACACGATCTCGCTCTGCCTCATCTACATGATGATTGCCCAGAAGCTGGGGCTTCCCATCTACGGTGTCAACCTGCCCAACCTGTTTGTGCTGACCTACAAAGCACCCAACGGAATCCAGTTTTACATCAACGTCTTCAACCGGGGGCTGATCTTCTCGACCAAGGATATCGATCATTACATCGGGCAGTTGAACCTGAAACCCGCGCCGATCTTTTATCAGCCCTGCTCGAACGTCGATATTATTCGTCGTATGCTGCGAAACCTGATGCTCTCCTTCGACCGGAACGGCGATAAAGTGCGTATGCAGGAAGTAGAGCAGATGCTGAACTCACTCAACGACGAGGCCGACAACCCGCCGCTCTCGGATTTTACGCAACGGTGAGGTGAAGTCAAGGTCTAAAGTTCAATGTCCAAAAGTGCTTCGCGTGCGGGCTACCCCCAGTCAGCTTTACCGCTGACTGGGGGTAGCCCGCACGCGAAGCACTTTTGGACATTGAACTTTAGACTTTGAACCTTATACTTTTAGCCCTTACTTCAGCAATCCCTCCACCACGGGCAGCGTCTTCTCCGCCCATTGCTTCATTTGTTTTCCGGAATAATGCAGGCCATCGGCCGCAAACTGAGTGGCATCGCCGGTGGCTTGCCGCGTTAGTGGGGTTATATCAACATAGGCTACGGTGGCCTTGTCGCACTCCTGACGGGCCACGGCATTGAACGCATCGATCTGCCCGGCAATACTTGCCCGGTCGCGGCCAGCGGCGTAGGGCGAGGCCCCCCAATCTGGAATGGAGAGCACCACTACGCGGGCAGGTCGGTTGTTGGCGAATTGAATGGCTGTCTGTACCAGCTTGCGGAACTCGACCCGGTACTGCTCAATGCTCTGCCCCCGATACTGATTGTTCACGCCGATCAGCAGGGACACCAGCTCATAGTTATTCTGGTTGCCCGAGGCCGAGATGGCCTCCATCAACTCGGCGGTTGTCCAGCCGGTGCGGGCAATGATAGTGGGGTTGCCAATGTCCAGTCCCCTTATTCCGTAGCAGGCCGGCCAGTTGCACTGACCAACGGTCACTTTCGGGCACACTTTCGCCAATGGTATAGGAGTCGCCAAGTGACAGGAAGGTGAATTTGTGCGTCTCAATCATGGGCTGCTCAGTGGTGGACGGTGCCTTGCAGGAGGCAAGAAGCGCAAAAAAAACCAGACTAATCCGCAGAAGGTAGCTGGGGTTGTGCTTTATGTGGGTATTTAACAGCATGTCGGTATCGGCAAGTGGCTGAAACAGACGCTATGTTGCCATCTGCTTCTGGTATAACCCTGGTTATTTTATGTTGTTCATGCCGGTAGTTTCCCGATTACGCTCACTGATTTCTTTTTCAGCGGCAAAGCCACCACCGCCTACGCTGGATAAAGCGGCCGTGCTGCGCAATGCCAAACGGGTGTATCATCCATCCGGGCGAGCAGCCTGCAAACTGAAATCGGGGTTTTACAGGCGTTCGCGATGCTGATCGCGATAGGCCTGTAAAACCCCGAATCGTATTCCTACTTGTGTAAGCCTCTATTCGGCCGCCTTAAAACGTAGACGGGCCGTATGCACCTGATCGGCATTAGTGGCTTCTGGCAGTGACAATTTGGCATTCAGCAACTGCTTCGTCAGTTCGTCACTGAGTTGTTTGTCGGCGGTGAACACAGTTGGATTAACCAGCTTATTGTCATCGGCAAGGCGAAACTGAATCACAACTACCCCATTACCGGTTGCTTTCTGCATAGCAGACGGGGTAGGTTAGTTGACTGGCCAGTTGTTGTTCTAAACTGACTTGTGGCTTTGCCTTGCTGATTTTTTTAGTTCCAGGGTTGGCAAAAGCCCCAACGGTGGTAGACACCGAGGATAATCAATGAGCAAATGAGTGCTTTCATGCTATAAGGCTTTTAAAGGGAGAAAATAGACCAAACCCAGTCTGTCGGGGCACTCGCTCGTATAAGCACAGGATGCGCTATCGTATTGACTACTGCTGGCTGACTGATATGTAATATTACGTATTTGTTACCGCTATGTTATCCGTATGTTACGCACCCGATTGCGTACTACGCCCAAAATTGTGGCTCTTTTTATTTGAAATTTTAACTATATCTCTGTATATTAACTACTTATATATCTAATAAACAAATAAGTCCAATGGTAAGAAACTTAACAATTTCTTAACATTGGACGCAAGTGAGCGGTACGTGATCCAGAATTGGCTATTAGCAGATAGCCCGATTTAGCAGCTGCTGGGCAATGGGGAGCAGCGTCTCCTGCTCCGGCATAAGACGCTGACTTTCCAGCCGGAAAGCAGCCGGATTTGGCAGATTGTAGCGCCGAATCAGATCGAGCTTAAGCCGCTCGAAGGTGGTGCCCACCGTCCGTTGGGTACGTTCGCGCAGTTGCCAGTGAACCAGTCGCCCACCCGGAGCCAGATCATCGTAGAGCGTAAGTCGGTACTGATAAATAGACAGGTCTGTCGATGTGGCGTAGTGAACAAACAGGTAGCCTTCATCTGGACGAAGCGGCATCAGGCCCACAGGTTCCAGGGTCAGCGTGGCAGCCAGATCGTCCCAGCGTTGCCGACCCTCGGTCAGGGTTGCGTTGAAGCGGGGTAGGGCAAAATCAACGATCTCGTCCACTTCATCCAGCAGTGGGTCGTCCGGTAGCTCAGATTTGTAGTCAATCCGGGGCGGTGGGCCACTGATGCCGGCCACTCGTTTGGGAAAGCCTGCCATAAGTGTACCTTTGCCCCTCCGAAAATGAAGGGTAGCCTCGTAGTGGCGCTGCAGGTCTGGAAGGTCTGGATGAAGCTGGTAAGCAGCAAACCGCCGTTCAACACTCTGCAAATACGCCAAAACGACATACTGTTTATACTCGGCGTCAATTCGATGTTGTGTCAGCCAATCGTACGGTAACGTAGTCATACGCAAATAATACGGACATGGTGAAAGACTATTCGTTTTTACAAGATATGGCAATAACTCGTTATTGCCACACAAATCGTAGCCTGACCGGCTATTTTACCAAATAAATCAGATCAATCACGCGCTAATCACCTCCTGTCAGCCCTGCCCTGAAAATTTGTCAGGTTTATTGTTTGGCATAGAGGTTGACCATGAGCGAATTGTCTGATTGATCACAATCAAACTAGTTTTTAACAACCTTAATCATCTCTTATCGCTATGACCACAGCAATGGAAGACGTGAAAGTAAAACCCCTCGCCGACCGCGTGGTGGTTGAACCGGCCCCGGCTGAAGAAAAGACCGCCTTTGGAATCATCATTCCTGACACGGCCAAAGAAAAACCCCAGCGTGGCACTATCGTCGCTATCGGTACAGGCAAAAAAGACGAACCCCTGACCGTTCAGGTGGGCGACACGGTTCTTTATGGCAAATATGCCGGCACCGAGATCACCATCGAAGGTAAAGAGTATCTCATCATGCGTGAGTCCGACATCTTCGCTATTGTTTAACGGATTAATGTAACAAGTCAAGCGAATAGGGCAGACTGGCTATTTAATGCTGTTGTTGTCCTACCGTTTGCGCACTGAGTCTTTAATTCATTTCTCATATTACATTATTAATCATCATGTCTAAAAAAATTCTTTTTGATACAGAAGCCCGCGATAAAATCAAGAAGGGCGTTGATACATTGGCCGATGCCGTCAAGGTGACCCTGGGTCCCAAAGGCCGGAACGTCATTATCGACAAAAAATTCGGCTCTCCCTCGATCACCAAAGATGGTGTTACGGTAGCCAAAGAAATTGAACTGAAAGACGCCATGGAGAACATGGGCGCTCAGTTGGTGAAAGAAGTAGCCTCGAAAACAGCTGATTCAGCTGGTGACGGTACTACTACGGCCACCGTTCTGGCTCAGGCCATTTACTCAATCGGTGTAAAGAACGTAGCGGCTGGTGCCAACCCAATGGACCTGAAGCGCGGTATCGACAAGGCAGTATTAGCCGTAACGGCCAATCTGTCAGAGCAGGCGCAGACGGTTGGTGATAACTTCGACAAAATCAAGCAGGTTGCCACTATCTCAGCCAACTACGACGACACCATCGGCAAAATGATTGCCGAGGCGATGGAGAAAGTAGGCAAAGAGGGTGTTATCACGGTTGAAGAAGCGCGCGGTACTGAAACGGAAGTGAAAACCGTAGAAGGGATGCAGTTCGACCGCGGCTACCTGTCGCCTTACTTCGTGACCAACACCGAGAAAATGGAAGTTGAACTGGAGCGTCCGTTCATCCTGATTTCGGAGAAGAAAGTATCGTCGATGAAGGAACTGTTGCCAGTTCTGGAGCAGGTGGCCCAGACGGGCCGTCCGCTGCTGATCATCGCCGAAGATGTTGACGGTGAAGCCCTGGCTACGCTGGTCGTAAACAAAATCCGCGGTGCCCTGAAAGTGGCTGCCGTTAAAGCCCCTGGCTTCGGCGATCGCCGCAAAGCCATGCTGGAAGATATCGCCATCCTGACGGGTGGTACGGTAATCGCCGAAGAGCGCGGTTACAAACTGGAAAGCGCAACGGCTGAGTACCTGGGCCAGGCCGAGAAGATCATCATCGACAAAGACAACACGACCATCGTTAACGGTGTTGGTGTGAAAGAGGATATCACTGGCCGCGTGAACCAGATTAAAGCACAAATCGAAAACACCACGTCTGACTATGACCGCGAGAAGCTACAGGAGCGTCTGGCCAAGTTGTCGGGTGGTGTAGCCATTCTGTACATCGGTGCCGCTACCGAGGTAGAGATGAAAGAGAAGAAAGACCGCGTTGATGATGCCCTGCACGCAACCCGCGCTGCCGTTGAAGAAGGCATCGTAACGGGTGGTGGTATCGCGCTGATCCGCGCTATCGAAGCCCTCGACGGTGTAAACACGCTCAACGAAGACGAGAAAACGGGGGTGAACATCATCCGCGTAGCCCTCGAGTCACCCCTGCGCACAATCGTGGCCAACGCCGGTGGCGAAGGTTCGGTGGTTGTGAACCGGGTAAAAGAAGGTAAAGGCGGTTTTGGCTACAACGCCAAGAACGACACCTTCGAAGACCTGTTCGCCGCTGGTGTAATCGACCCGAAGAAAGTAACGCGTCTTGCCCTTGAGAACGCAGCCTCTATTGCCGGCCTGTTGCTGACGACCGAGTGCCTGATCTCTGACGAGCCCGAAGAAGCCCCAGCCGGTGGCCACGCCCACGGCGGTGGCGGCGGAATGGGTGGCATGATGTAATCAACCATTTGTTTCTTACGCAAAACGCCCCTGGCTATCAAGTCAGGGGCGTTTTGCGTTTCTATTGTATATTTACAAAACAGATATTGTTATGCTATGAGCACGGCCCAGATCTTATTTGAGCAATACAAAGTGCTGCCTCCCCGCATTCAGCGCGAGTTGAAGACGCTTATCAATCAGGAGGAAGCGGATGAGCATGTGCCGCTCCGCGAACAAATCAGGCAGGGAATGAAAGAGATTCGTCTGATTAAAGAAGGAAAGCTAGAGGCGAAATCGGCAGATGATTTTTTGGCTGAACTGAGAGAAGAGCTAGCCCATGAGCGCTGAAGTAATAGCCCTAGGTCATTTTCAGCGGAAAGCACGACGATTGGCCAAAAAATTTAGACTACTTGACAATGAATTAGCTACTCTGGTTGCTTCTCTTAAAGAATCACCCCGCCAGGGTAATGACTTGGGTGCCGGTCTCTTTAAAATCCGACTCGCCAGTAAGAGCAAGGGAAAAGGCAAAAGCGGCGGGTTTCGGGTTATAACATACTATGTCGAGCAGGTGGGCGACGACGAGATTGTGTACCTGGTGACGATCTATGACAAGTCGGAAGGAGACAGTATTGACAAAGCTGAGTTGCTGACTATTGTTCAGGAGTCATTGACCTGATATCTTCCCTTAACTCGTTTCGCTGTATGCAAGCTACAACAACACGCCGCGCCACATCAGGCAAGCCTCAACGTCGACGTAAAGCCACCCTGGATCAGTACATGACCACGGAAGCGCATTCCGTTCAGAAACACGAATACATCGACGGTGAGATCCGCCCTATGCCTTATACCTCCGAAAACCACGGCCTGATTGTGGCCAACCTGATTGGCTTACTATTCAACGCACTCAAAGGCACAGGCTGCCGCGTTTACCCTAGCGACCGGATGCTCTACGTACCCGAAACCGGTAACTATTATTACCCCGACGTGATGGTGGTATGCGGCGAATCGGTCTTCAACACCTATAAAGGCAAGATGCAGGCAACCGTTAACCCAACTGGCCTGGTTGAGGTCCTCTCAGAGTCGACCAGCGATTACGATGAGACAATGAAATGGTACGATTACAAACAGCTCCACTCACTTCAACAATACGTCCGGGTATCGCAAAAAGTGGTACGGTTAGACATCTACACCCGTGTTGGCGATACAAACGATTGGCTCAACACGTTTGCGGAACAACCCGACCAGTCGGTCACCATTGGGGGATGTGCAATCACCGTTCACGATGTGTATGAACATGTAAAGCAGGGAGCGTAATACCTTTGCCCGCATGACAACGCCATTAATCCGCGACCTGACGCGCTCCCTCGACGCCTGGGCACCACCTGCTTATCAGGAATCGTACGACAACGCCGGGCTGATTGTGGGTGACCCAAACGTGCCTGTAACCGGCGTACTGGTGTCGCTCGACGCTACCGAAGCCATCGTCGATGAGGCTATTGCCAAAGGCTGTAACGTGATTGTGGCGCATCACCCCATCGTGTTTAAAGGCTTGAAAAAGCTGAACGGGAAAAATTACGTGGAACGGACGGTAATCAAGGCCATCAAAAACGACGTTGCCATCTTCGCCGCCCACACTAACCTCGACAGTGTAGCGGGGGGCGTCAATTACCACATCGCCAGCCGGTTGGGGCTGCAAAATGTACAGATACTGGCCCCCAAGGCTCAAACGCTCAGCAAACTTGTGGTGTATGTGCCTGAGGCCGACCTGCCCAATGTGCTGACTGCCGTGCATGAAGCCGGGGCGGGGCATATCGCCAATTACGATCATTGCTCGTTTCGGGTAGGTGGCACCGGTACGTTTCGGCCACTCGACGGGGCAAAGCCGGTGGTTGGCGAGGTAGACAGGGACGAAACCGTGGCCGAACAGCGCCTGGAAGTGTTGCTGCCGACGTTCCTGGAAGCGGCAGTGGTACGCGCCATGCAACAGGCTCATTCCTACGAAGTGCCCGCGTATGACCTGTATGCGCTAAACAACACCAATCAGACAGTGGGCGCCGGCGCGGTGGGTGAGTTGCCCCAGGCAATGGCGGAGGCCGACTGGCTGAGGCAGTTGAAGAGCCGCATGAACGTCACGGTAATACGGCACACGGCCTTGCGCAATAAGCCCGTCAGCCGCGTGGCCGTCTGTGGCGGGGCGGGTAGTTTCCTGCTTCCCGACGCTATCCGGGCCGGAGCCGATGTCTTTGTCACGGCCGATTACAAGTACCATGAGTTCTTTGATGCCGATGGGCGCACGGTCATCTGCGATATTGGGCACTACGAAAGCGAGGTCTTTACCAAAGACCTGATTGCCCAGCATTTGAGGCAGAAATTCACTACCTTTGCGGTAATTTTAGCGGGTACTGACACGAATCCGGTTCGGTATCACTTCTAATGAATAATGTATACTGTAACCTACAGGGCTTACGGGCCAGCATAGGACTTATTCATTGTTCATTCTTCATTATACATTATAACATCACCCCCTCCGAATGGAACTAACGGTAGCGCAAAAGTTAGACGCACTTCTTAAACTGCAGGCCATTGATTCTCAGTTAAATGATATTCGCAAAATGCGGGGCGACCTACCCGAAGAAGTCCGCGACCTTGAAGACGAAATTGCCGGTTTCGAAACCCGTGTCGGTAAGTTCAACAGCGAAGTCAGTGCCCTTCAGGAAGAAGTAGACCGCCACAAGGGTATCAAGAAAGACGCCGACAAACTGATTGCCCGTTACAAAGAGCAGCAGATGAACGTGCGGAATAACCGCGAATTCGACGCCATCACGAAAGAGATCGAGTTGCAATCGCTGGAAATGGAATTGTCGGATAAGAAAATTGCCGAATCACAGTTTCGGATTCAGGGCAAGCAGGAAGAGATCGCTACCACGCAGCAGTCGCTCAATCTTCGCAAAGAAGATCTGAAAATGAAGAAGCAGGAGCTGGACCAACTGGTTGCTGAAAGCGAGGCTGACGAAAAGGCTCTTTCGCTGGAGCGCGACGAGCAGGCCAAGAACGTTGAGGCCCGGTTACTGCTTTCGTACGACAAGATTCGGAACAACGCCATCAACGGGCTGGCCGTGGTAACGGTTCGTCGCGGTGCCTGTGGCGGTTGCTTCAACGTAGTGCCTCCTCAGCGGCAGGCCGACATTAAAGACAAGAAGAAGATCATCGTGTGTGAACATTGCGGCCGGATTCTGGCCGATGTAGACGCTATCGTTGAGCCAGTGGCCGTTGGCCGGAGCCGGTAAGTCTGTTCTCATAAAGGCCTAAAAAAAATCCTCGCAGCAATGGCTGCGAGGATTTTTTTTAGGCTGATGGGCTACTCATCAACGTGGTCCTTTGGGGCCTTTCGGTGGTGCCTGCAGGTTACCATTCACGTCGAAATGCAGTTCGCTGGTTGTCCCATTCAGCGTATACCGAACATCGTAGAACTTCACCGTGCCGGTAGTGGCGTCGGTTACCACTTCAGCCCTTACCAGCGAGTAACCGGCAAAGTTGGCTGTCATGTAGGCAGTAATGGGCGCTGGTAGTTTGTCGAGCGCAATGGCAGTGCGTATGGGTGGCGTACGATTCCCCTTCGGGTCACCGGGGCCTCCCCCTTTAGGGCCATTACCCGGACCTTCCAGTAGGGCGCCCGCCTCATCGAAATGGAGCTGCCGGGTTTTAGCATCCAGCGTGAACTGGATTTCGAAGTACGTTTTACCATTCCGGTCGTTTCCCTTTTCGGCCTGTGTAAAGGCATAGCCTGGGTACGTTTTGTCCAGGTAGGTGAACACCACTGCGGGCACAGTCTCCCTGGCCACCACTGTTTCATTGCACGGTTTGCCCGTTACTGCCGTGGCATTATTGGGGTTGCCCAGACGGGCCAGCGAAGCAATGATTGTCACGTCGTCCTGCGGATCAACGGCTGCGTTTTGTTGAGTACAAGCGGCTACGGCTACCAGCAGAGCCAGGCCAAGTACTAATTTTTGGAACATAGACATGGTTTTTTGACAAGTGAAAAGGAATTAGGTACGCGTAATGAATGATGCTGCCTGTTGCCAGACAGATCGGGTAGTAGCGGTTACGACCATAGCGTATACGTTGGTTCGGTGATAAAGGTGTGCAGTTCACTGCCCAGCACTTCATGGGCGACCTCGCTCAGCCGGTCTGAAGAACCCGCCTGAAAAAGCTCATCGCCGCCCGATACATGTTGACTCACCCTGAACAGGGGAACTTGCCAATCCCGGCTTTCCTGTATATAAACAGCCTGAGTCAGTTGAATAAACTGTTGTTCGAGCGCCCGGCTATGCGGCAGGGGCGACATCAACACGACCTGCCGATTATAGACCCGCACTTCCAGCAAAACCTTGGCGAGCTGTTGGCGCAGCATTTTTACCTGGCTAAGCCGAATTCCATATAGCAGGAGCCTGCCCTGCATTAGTAGCCGACTCAGGGGGTTAACCGGAAGCCAGTTGAGCAGGGGATCGAACTGAAGGAGGATCAGATCATACTCAGACAAACGCAGACTGGGCAGTAACTGGATGGCCTCCGTTGGTGTAACAAGGTGATAATCGACCTGGATGGCACTTTTGGCAACCTGTAGTCGACGGACAAACTGAGCTACATAGTGCTTACCGTCGGGCAAGCCCAGCCCGCAAGCCTGTTTACCACCCAAAATCAGTACGTTCATGGTATTTGCAACGGATGTTTATGACACGAATAGCTCTGATAGACGTTTACAGCGGGCGCGTCGATACGGTGACCAACCCACTACTGACCCATACGTAGTAGTGCGGGCTGGCGTTGCAGTGCTCATCGGCAAATTTGCTGAATCAGCCGAATGGATAAAATGTTAGCAAACAGCGTCCATCGTGCAACAGAGCCCGTGCTTTTAGCGTAGCCTGTAGTATGTAGTGTGTCTTCATATAACCTGCCAACGCTCGTGTTTTTTCGACGCCGTTCCTCTTTCACCGATGACGACCTGTTGAGTGTCATTGACGCTTGCCGAACAAATGACGTTCGGGCACAGCGGACGTTATTCCGGCAGTATTACAGCTATGCCAAAAGTGTGTGTCTGCGGTATATGGCCAACGTCGATGAAGCCGACGACGTGCTGAATGAGAGTTTTCTGAAAGTTTTTCAGCACCTCGGCTCGTACGATACGTCACTGCCTTTTAAGGCCTGGCTCCGAACGATCGTGGTGAATACCACGATCAGCTACCACCGCAAACATCACAAGCTCGATACGGTTTCTTTATCACCTGTGGCAGGCAACAGCCCGCCCCCAGATCTACCCGTTCATGAAACAGCCGTAGATCAGCTGGCGGCCGAGGAGATCCTGGCCCTCGTGCAGCAGTTACCGCCCATTCATCGAACCGTTTTTTTAATGCATGTGGTCGATGGCTATAGCCTGCGCGAAGTAGCCGATAATCTCAACGCCAACGAGGCCACCATCCGATCTCATTTTCTGCGGGCACGCGTTCGCCTTCAGGAATTAGTCACCAACGCCTCATCATCCTCAAAACGTCCGTCACAATTCTATGAAAACTGATCCGTTTGACGACGCTATCCGCCGGAAACTAGAGGGAGTCAATCCGCCGTTTCAGGAGAAAAGCTGGACGCAGTTTCAGCGGTTCATGGGTAGTCAGGGCTTTCCGCCATCGTTATGGCAAACACCCACCCGATGGCTGCAACCCGCCCTGATGGCGGCGGCCGTAACCGGTGTCATCATTTCTACCATCTGGCAATACCGCACCACGCAGTCACTGACCGAACACGTACAGTCGCTGACCAAAACGGTTCAACGCATGGAGCAGACACAAATGCGCCTGCAGGAATCGCTGACCGCTAAAGCCAGCGTTCCGGCCCGTGTCGATACCGTTTACGTGACGCGGTCGACCCAGTCAGGTTCGGTGGCCATACGTATTCCCGACCTGTATGCCGCGCCTGCTGCATCGGACAGGCCCCGTTCTGACCGCCAGCAGGTAGCCGACGAGCCTGTTACGCCTGCCAATGAGCACGTAGCGTCGGCATCAGCGAGCCGCACAGCGCGCGGAAGGGACCAACGGCCTGTTGACAGCCGGGTAAACAACCGGGCCGGCTCATCGGTCGATCAACTGGTGGCGGGGCAGGTAACGGATGCGCCTGCTAAACCAACAGGCCAACGCCAGTCGACGAATGATCCGCTGACAACCCGTCAACCTCAATCCGACGCCGAGCAGCTGGCAACCGGTCAGCCTGTTACTACATCAGCTAACCCAACCACCCGACAGCAGCCCGACTACGCCGCCGACCGGCCGGGGTCTGTTCCGATGCCGCCCGAGGCGGGCCGGGCCGTTACCCGCCGAAACGGACGGGCAGGTACGTTCCCAAACAGCAACCAGCCCGCCACGAATCAATCAACTCAGTCAACCAGTCGTTTACCCCGATCAAATGAGCCAACTCTTTACGCTACTCCAGTAACAAATCAGGGAAACCCCGCCCCATCGGCTGCGGTCAACCCAGCAGTACAGCCACGGGCCCATTGGCTACCGTACAGCCGCTAGCCCCCCTTCCCATGCCTGACCCGGCCGGGGCGTTTACCGAAAGCTGGCAACGGCACCTGCGTCGGGTACGGTACCGGTCGCCTTACCTGACCTCGACAGGGCCTGCTGTAGCCGCCGCTGAACCGGCTTCACCGGCGCAGCATACCAGCTCCCCTGCCTATTCAGTTTCGGCTGGGCGTAGGCGGCGAATTTGGCACAGCCCAGTCCGGGCAGGGAATTTATGCCGAAGCTATTCTGGCCAACCGCCTGACCATCAGCACAGGCATCAGTCAGATTTACTGGGCGGGTGATGAATACCAGACCGAGCAACTGTTTACGGCCAAAACGAAACGCGATTTCAGGCACGATTATCCCGGCACGAATCAGGGTATACCGATTGGTCCCAGTCGCCCACCTCAGTTGCTGAATATCAGCCGGGCAGCGCAGAGCCTGGTTGTTCCCGTGCAGTTTGGGTACCGGTTCAGTCTGGGCGAGCACTACGTGCTCACTCCTTCACTGGGGCTGAATCTGAGCCTTACTCCCCGCGAAACGGCTAATTTCCAGTATGAACCACTGATGTTCCGTGATGAAATCAGAAAGACGCTGACCGTCGATCGACCTACTGGCTGGTACAGTAACGTTGTAGTTGGTATTAACGCCGAACGGCAGTGGGGCCGGTTTGTGGGTCAGGTAGGGTCAGTTGCCATGACGCCACTACGACAGTCGCCTGGCAGTCTGAATTCGTTGTCGTTAGGCCTGCGTGGTCGGATTTTCTACCAGTTTTAACGAAGCTCGTTTTGTCGTTTTGAACAAAACCCTGTAACTTGGTAGACTTTCTCGTTTATTGACTTACGTATGAACCGTACTGACCTACTGAAGATGCTCAGCTTTGTGCTGGTGCTACAGATTTTCTTTACTGCCCTGCGCTATTTTACTGGCTACGAAATGCCCCCCATCCTGACCAGCGGCGTTACGGCAGGTGTGTTATCGATCTATTTCGCCCGGCAACGGCGCAAAGTCAGGTAAGCCAGTTTTGAGCTACGCTACCCCCCAGCAGCGTAGCTTTTTTCTTCGGCAAAAGCGTAGACTGGAGTCTTTAGCGGTGGTTTGGTAGCAGTAAACTTAAGGGAGTTTCATCTTGTAAGGCGGGGTTTTCTATAACTTTGCTAAAACACGGTATCCCTTTCGGGCTTCATGAATAAGCTGACCGCCGACGATCTCATCTACGGTTACATCAATGGCATCTTCCCGATGGCCGATGCCGACGGTACTCTCTACTGGTACTCGCCAGACCCGCGTGCCATTATACCACTCGATACCTACAAGTCGGCGAAGTCGCTACGCCCCACGCTGAACAAACGACTGTTTGACATTCGTATCAACGCTAATTTTGAGCAGGTTATGCGCCAGTGCGCCGTGCCGCGCTCGGAAGATGACAGCACCTGGATCTCCGATGAAATTGTTGACGCCTACACTGAACTGCACCGGATGGGGCTGGCGCATAGCGTGGAAACGTACCTAGACAACAGGCTGGTGGGTGGCCTGTACGGGGTAGCCATCGGGGCCGCTTTCTTTGGGGAATCGATGTTTCACCACGTGCCGAACGCCTCGAAAGTAGCGTTTCACCACCTGATCATGATTCTGCGCGAACAGCAGTTTCAATTGCTCGACACCCAATTTATCAACGATAATGTGCGGCGGTTTGGGGCTATCGACATCAGCAAGCGCGACTATGTTGACCTGCTGAAAAAAGCCCTTCGTCATAAAGCCCGGTTCACGGAATCCGACGTCGAGCACCTTTTCAACAGCCACGCCAGCGAGTGAGAATTACGTCCAAAGTCTAAAGTTCAATGGTCAAAGTTGCGCTGCTACATCATAAGACGTGATTGAAAAGCAGCGCAACTTTGACCATTGAACCTTTAGACTTTGGACGTAATTTTGCCCCATGCCCCTTCCTATTTTAGTGCTCAAATTCGGTACTGCTTCCATTACCCTGCCCGGCGGTGAGTTAAACAAACCCGCCATGATGGACATCGCCCGGCAGGTGTCGGCCTTGCGCAACCAGTACAACATCGTCCTGGTGTCGTCGGGCGCAGTGGGTGCCGGCCGGGGCAGCATTGGTAATTATCGGGGCGAGATCAGCCAGCGAAAGGCCGCCGCCGCCGTAGGCAATCACCTGCTACTAAACCTCTACAGCCGTTTCTTCGATGTGTACGGCATCACGGTGGCCCAGAGCCTTTGCGAGCGCCATCACTTCGCCAACCGCGATCAGTTTCTTCAGCTTAAAGACACCTACGAAGAGCTATGGAACAACGGCATCATTCCCATTGTGAATGAAAACGACGTGGTCAGCAACCGTGAGCTGAAATTTTCGGACAACGATGAGCTGGCAACGCTGCTTGCCGTGGGTTTCGGTGCCGAAGTACTCATGCTCTGCACCTCCGTAGGCGGCCTTCTCGACCCCGACGGCAACCTGATTCGGCACATACCCCGCCTGACCGAGGCCGTTTTTGGCGTTGTCCGTACCGATAAATCATCGATGGGGCTGGGCGGCATGGCCTCTAAACTGACCTTTGCCAAACTGGCTACCCGCATGGGCATTCGGGTGGTGATTTTTGGCCTGACCGAACCTGACAGTATCCGAAAGGCCCTCGATGGCAGTATTGGCACCCAGATTGAGCCCCAACCCATGACTTTATCGGCGCGGAGCCGGTGGCTGGGGAGCGGCAGCTTGGTGGTCGGTCGCCTCAGGGTCGATGCCGGGGCGGCGGCAGCGCTGCTGCGCCGGAGCAGCCTGCTAGCCGTAGGGATCGCCGAGATTCTGGGCGAGTTTTCGGCGGGCGAAGTCATCGAGATTGTCGACCAGACCGGTACGGCCCTGGCCGTGGCTCAGGCCCGGCTCTCCTCCTTCGATCTGGCTAATCTGACTTCCCGGCAAAATGTAGAAGTAGCCAATGCCAATGACATCGTACTTTTGTGAAGCAACGTACCCGAAATATTCCTTCCTCCATGACTCCAATCACTCCACTCCTTCAGGCAACTCAGCAAGCGGCTATGGCCGTACGGCGGATGAGCAGCGAACAGAAAACGGCCCTACTCAACCGACTGGCCGACGTGCTGCTTGCCAATACAGACGCTATTCTGGCCGAAAACCAGCGTGATCTGGACCGGATGCCGGATACCGATAGCAAGAAAGACCGCCTTCGGCTGACAACCGCCCGCGTAACCGATCTGGCCGATAGTCTGCGGCAGGTGGCCGTGTTGCCCGATCCGGCCGGGGTGGTGCAGCTGGAGCGCGAACTGCAGCCGGGGCTAACGTTGAAGAAGCTGGCCGTTCCGCTGGGTGTAGTGGGGGTTATTTATGAATCGCGGCCCAACGTGACGGTCGATGTGGCGTCGCTCTGTCTGCGGTCGGGCAATGCCTGCGTGCTGAAGGGCGGCAAAGAAGCGGACTACTCCAACCGGATGCTGGTCGGGCTCATTCAGGGCGTACTGACGGAGTTTACCATTCCGAAAGAAGCGGTGCTGCTGCTGCCTCCCGACCGGGCGGTGGTGAACGAATTGCTGACCGCTACCCGGTACGTCGATATTATTATTCCGCGCGGCTCGGAGTCGCTTATCCAGTATGTTCGCCAGCATTCGCAGATTCCGACGATCGAGACCGGCGCGGGCGTTTGCCATACGTACGTGGAGCAATCGGCGGATCTGGCTATGGCCGCCCGGATTGTGGTCAACGCCAAAGTGTCGCGCCCGTCGGTCTGTAACTCGCTCGACGGCGTGCTGGTCGATGAAGCGGTGGCCGCTGCCTTTCTGCCTATGCTGGTCGAGGAGTTCACGCCAGTACCAGGTCGAGGTGTTCGCCGACGAAACAGCTTTTGGCATTCTGTCGCAGGCGGGTTATCCCCAGCTGCAACACGCCCAGCCCGCCGATTTTGGCCGCGAATTTCTGGATTTTAAATGCGCGGTGAAGGTTGTTTCGGGCCTCGATGAAGCCCTATCGCATATCCAGGCTTACTCGTCAAAACATTCGGAAGCGATCATTTCTACGAACCAGCCCCTGATCGACCAGTTTTTATCCGAAGTAGATGCAGCGGCGGTATACGCCAACGCCTCCACGCGCTTTACCGACGGGGGCTGTTTCGGACTAGGTGCCGAGATCGGCATTTCGACCCAGAAACTCCACGCCAGAGGTCCGTTTGCGCTTGAAAAGCTCGTAACCGAAAAGTGGGTCGTTACCGGCACCGGCCAGATACGGGAGTAGCGCCGGGGTACATTACTTCAAACTCACTACCAGCGTGTCGTTGTATTGACGGGCTACCGGCACCACAAGCTGGCCATGTAGCAGGTGCAGTTTATAGCCCTGCGCATTGCCCGACACCCGCTCGACCCGGTCGAGATTGACCACATACGACCGGTGACAGCGCGCAAACGGTGTTCCTTCGCCTAATTGATTGTCGAGGCGGCTGAGGCTGCTCCGAATCAGTTCTTTAGCGAGCAGACCATTCTTCGCGTAAAAGACCGTGCAGTAGTTATCGCTCGATTCGATGGCCAGCAGATCAGCGCGGGTCAGTTGCAGGCTATCTTTTCCGTTTTCAGCAACAAGGGTGAGCAGGTCATTACCTGCCAGCGAACCAGCAGCCAATGCTTCACGATTTGTACTGGCTGAAGCATCTGATGGTGGCAAGAGGCTTCCGATGGTTGTTTATGGACGATAAAATGAGCCGCCTGTTGCTGATACTTCCGCAGCTGTACAATGTAGTTGGTCAGTACAACTCCTACCGTGGGGAAAATACCGATCAGGAAGGTCATGCCGATAGATTGTAGCCATCCCCCCTGCATTGACCAGTCCAGCAGCCAGCTCAGGTACATCCGGTTAGCCAGCGCAATGCATAGAATAAGTAGCAGAATTTTCGCCATCTCACGCCCTACCGTCCAGTGTTCTTCGGCAAAAAAGCGCGGCAGCAACCGGGTACCCGCCCTGAAGAGAAGCATTACACCGGTGGTGATGGCGCCGAACCCAAGTACTTTAATGACCTTGCTGTCCGGTTGCCACTCTGCCAGTCCGAAGGGTTGAAAGATCAGCAGAAAACCGCCCACAAACGCCCCGATAACCCACTCGTTTCCCGACGACTCAGAGACCGGATAGGGCTGACGGAGTAGTTTAAGCAGATCCATGGGGACTGGTTAGCAACTTAGAACGGCCGCCACTGTGACTACCTGCTCAACGAAGCCGGGAATGGCGGGAGGATAGGCAATGGCCATAAATAGCAGGCCAAACAGGCTACCGTACAAGTGAGCATCATGATTGATACCCGAATCGCCGCGACGGGCCGAGTAGTAGGAATAGGCCAGATACAGCAGCGCGAAGATGAAGCCGGGTATGGGTACGGGAATGAAGAAAAAGTAAATAGACGTTAAGGGGAAGATCAGGATGGTGGCGAAAATAATGGCCGATACCCCGCCCGAAGCGCCCAGCGAGTTATAACGTGGACTGTCTTTGTACTTCATCAGCGTCGGAATGTCTGACACCACGATGGCGATGAGGTAGAAGGCTATCAGTACCACCCCACCCAGCTCACCAAAGAGTTCACCAAAAATGCGTTCAATCCCCTGCCCGAAAAAGTAGAAACTAAGCATGTTGAAAAACAGGTGGCCCATATCGGCATGTAAAAACCCGGAGGTGACCAGCCGGTAGTATTCGCCCCGCTTCGCCACCGCATAGGGGTTCATGATAAATTTTTCCATGATCGCCGGGCTATTCCAGGCCCACAGGCTGATGGCAACGGTAACGAGGATAAGTAGCAGGGTTATTGACATGAGTGAAGGGGGTAGCGTGGCCACGTAATGGCCAGTTAATGACAGGTTGTTAAGACTCCCGTTCAACCAGCTGGTGGGCAAACGTCAATAGGGTATTCTTGCGGGTGGGGTCGGCGGTTACCTGTTCCAGATTGGTAAACCCTTTGGCAAAGTAACTGGCAATGCGGCCTTCGGTCAGTTCACGAATGCGCAACTGGTCGTAAATCGCCGTCACGGCATCGACTTTATCCGACTTGTCGAAAACGCCACGGTTTACCCAGTCCAGCAGTTCCGCACGCACCTTGCCTTCAGCGCGTTCGAGCGCTTCGATGAGCAGGAACGTTTTCTTGTTGGCAATAATATCGCCACCAACCTGCTTGCCAAATTTTGCGGGGTCGCCATACACGTCGAGCAGGTCATCTTTCAACTGAAAGCCAATGCCAATGTTCACGCCGGCATCATACAGGTGCTGCGTACTGCTGGCATCAGCGCCCGCCACTATGCCTCCCAACTCCATGGCGAAACCCAGCAGCACAGACGTTTTCAGGCGGATCATATCGATGTATTCCGCCTCCGACACGGTTTCGCGGTTCTCGAAGTTCATATCCATCTGCTGCCCCTCACACACTTCGGCCGCCGTTTGGCTAAACCGGGTCAGCACCTGCCGCAGGTACGCCGGTTCCACGTCGAGCAACTGCTCATAGGCCTTCACCAGCATCACATCGCCGGAGAGAATAGCGATGTTGGTATTCCATTTTTCGTGGACGGTTGGTTGCCCGCGCCGGAGTGGGGCCTGATCCATGATATCGTCGTGCAGGAGGGTAAAGTTGTGGAATACCTCCACGGCTACGGCGGGTTTCAGGGCTTTCTGCCAGTCATCGGTGAAGAGCGAAGCAGTCAGAAGCGTCATCAACGGGCGCATCCGCTTGCCGCCAAGGCTCATAATGTACCGGATTGGATCGTATAGTTCGGCCGGCGACTGACCGTATGAAGTTTGATCGAATTGGCGGGATAGCGCATCAGCTAACTGAGTGGGCGTCATTGTTAATAGGTTTCAGCCTCGTGCAGTGCTGGTTCACCGCACAAAACACGAAACCCAGACCAGGGCTTGTTTGCCCAAAAGTAAGCAACAACCGCCAGTAAATTAGTGGCAACCGGCCGTAGCAGCACCCAACAGCGCACGTATGGGAAGGGGCTACGGCCAGTTGCCACGGCCGGTAGTTACCGGTATCGCTTACTGTTTTTCCAGTACCGCCAGCCAGTTAGCGTACGCTTCCTGATACGCCTGATGCACACGTGGGTCGGGTTCCAGGGTACGCACCACGCTTAGTCCGCTGAAGGCCTCCTGTCGGTTAGCGTAGTGCCCCAGCCCCAGGCCAGCCCCACGGGCGGCCCCCTGGGCACCATCGGTATTATATAATTCAACGGCTGCCCCAGACAGGTTGGCAAACGTAGTGCCAAACAGCGGGCTCAGAAACATGTTGGCTTCTCCGGCCCGCACAGTTTTAAGCCCTACGCCCACCTGCTCCATTACTTGTATGCCGTAATAGAGGGCGAACACAATGCCCTCCTGCGCGGCCCGTAGCATCTGTGGCAAGCCATGCCGGGTCAGGTTCAGCCCCTGAAAAGTGGCCCCCAGATCGCGGTTCTCCAGCACACGCTCAGCCCCATTGCCAAAAGGCAGACACACCAGCCCATCGGCCCCAACGGGTGATTTCTGAGCCATCTCGTTCATGCTGCCGTAACTGAGGCTTTTCTGAAACAGCGTATTCCGAAGCCAGCTATTCAGGCTCCCCGTGCCGTTTACGCACAGCAACACCCCATAGCGGGGGGCTTCCGGGCTGTGGTTCACGTGCAGGAACGTATTCACCCGCGACTGCGGATCGTACTGCGCCTTATCACTCACCCCGTAGACCACCCCCGACGTACCGGCTGTAGCGGCTATTTCGCCCGGTTCCAATACGTTGAGCGACAAGGCGTTGTTGGGCTGATCGCCCGCCCGGTAGGTTACCGGCGTACCGGCGGCCAGCCCAGTTTCGGCGGCGGCAGCGGCCGTTAGCTGGCCCTGATCGCCAAAGGTGGGGCGTATGGTTGGCATCAGCGACGCGTCGAAGCCGTAATACTGCAGGAGGAAGTCGGCGGGGCGATTCTCCAGGAAATCCCACATGATCCCTTCCGACAGGCCCGAGGCGGTGGTCACGATGTCGCCCGTCAGCCGGGCCGCCAGGTAATCGCCGGGCAGCATGAAATGCGCCACATTGGCGTACACATCGGGCTGGTTTTCTTTAACCCAGGCCAGTTTAGCGGCGGTAAAATTGCCGGGCGAGTTCAGCAGATGCCGCAGCACCCGGTCGGCACCCAGCGCCTCGAACGCCCGTTGTCCGTAGGGAACGGCCCGGCTGTCGCACCAGATGATGGCCGGCCGTAAGACATTCAATTGGGCATCCGTTACCACCAAGCCGTGCATCTGGTACGAAATACCAATAGCGGTCACGTCGGCTGGGCTGGCTCCGGCAGCAGCCAGTACCGCCCGAATCGCCTGCGTGGTATTGTGCCACCACAAATCGGGTTGCTGTTCGGCAAAACCCGGTTGCGGCGAATCAATAGCCATTTCGGTTTCGGGGAAGAAGGCCGAGGCAACAGCCGTATTGGTGTCGGCATCGACTAAGCAGGCTTTAACAGACGAACTACCGAGATCAAGTCCAAGAAGAAACATGGAAGAAACGTAAGAAGGGATGAACAATAGAAATTAAAGCGGCGTTGGGTGGGTCTTCGGCGCAGAAAATGTTATTTTGGGCTGATTATACCCGTTTCAATGCACAAACAAGCAGTTTTTATCGGAGATGTTCACGGTCGCCATTACTGGAAGAACGTAGTGAAAACCTGGCTCGACCATGCCGACCTGATCGTTTTCCTGGGTGATTACCTCGACACCCATAACCCGGAGATGACAACGGGCGAAATTGACAGCAATTTCAGGGCCATCATCAAGCTAAAACGCACCCACCCCGACAAAATTAGGCTACACCTCGGTAACCACGACTTTTATTATTTCTACAACAACCCGATGTTTATCGGATCGGGCTACCGGGAAGATGCCGCTGAGGAGTGGCACCGGCTGCTGCAGAAAAACATCGACCTGTTCCGGTTTGCCTCGCGCTTCGACCAAACGCTGGCCAGCCATGCCGGCTTTACCAACTGGTGGACCAGCCAATTCCAGGCTGCCTACGAACGCAAGACACGCCAGCCACTTGAACTGGACAACCTGGTGTCCGCGCTCAACACCAGTCTGAAGACCGTATCACCCGATTTATTCACCAACCTGATTGCCACCGTTGGTACAAAGCGGGGTGGCCTGTCGCCATCGGGTGGCCCGATCTGGTGCGATCAGCGTGAACTCCAGGCCGACCCGCTCACTGGTTTCAACCAGGCTGTGGGCCACACGCCGCAACAGGGTGGCCGCTACACGCAGACCCACGCACCGGGGGGCGAATGGCTTACGTTCAATGACCTGGGCGAAGACGCCATTACCCAGCCTTTCGTGCTGTTGTACGACAACGCTGACTGATCGCGTCGGCACCAAATTGATTCTATGAAATCGGACCAGAATCCTTTTCTGCTCGACCCGACCAAAAGCGGCATTTTTTATATCGCCCTGTTCATTTCGCTGATCGGCGTGGGGTTAGCGCTGTACGATAGCCTCAACGGGCACTACTCGATCATTGGTAGTGTGGCTTCGTTTCTGGCTTTTTTTGTGGCCTTTCAGAGCTGGAAAGCCGCTGACGATACCTCGCGCAAAACCGACGAGGCCCTGAGGCAGATGCATGCCGTACTGCATGAAACAAGCAAGATTGCGCAGACGAGCTTCGAGATAGACCAGCAGATCAAATCTTCGGTAAACACCATCTCCGACTCAACCAGGGCGCTGTTTAAAGGCTACCGGCAGATTCTGACCGAGATCAGCGCTTTTCTGGACGAAGCCGTTGCGAGTGACTGCCTGATGGTGATGACTGCCACGGCTGCCATTGGCAAAATGCAGGTAGCCTACCATCCGCAGCTGCACGACAGCAGCCAGGAATACACCTTGCTGACCGACCAGATTCATGATAAACTGATTGCCCGCGTTCGGGATGCGCGGGAGTTTTACCTGGCCGCACTCGACACCGGCGAAGAACCCACGTCTGATGAGCACAACAGCCTTTACCACTGTTATCTGGCTCCTTCCTGGGCCACATTCTACCCGGACACTCCCCTACCCGACCCTGTCTGGCAGGAGCAACGGCGGCTACACCAGGCGGCACTGCATGAAGTGCAGGACACGTTCGATTTATTTTCGGATCACCGGCTACAGCGTGAAGCGGGCCTCCAGCCTATTCTGACGTTGGAAAGCCTGCCCTTTCAGGTTCTGATCCGGGTGAACAGGGAAGCAAATGACCCCTACAAGGCGCTGGTTATTTTTATTGGCCAGTACAACATGGACAAGGTCAGTGATGCCAGGGCCATGCTCACGGCCGATGCTGAGCTGGTGCGGACATTTATCAGCATGGTCGAGTCTATTTCGGGCCTGGAGCAGGATAAAGCGTATCGCCACCTCCGCACGAAACTACCTCTTTAGCGCCGTTTGTACGCAGCAAACCCCGGCGCTTCGTACCTTCGCCCATCCAATTCAGCCCTACTCATGCAGCAATACCATGACCTGCTTCGCCATATTTTGACCCATGGTGCGCGTAAAACTGACCGTACCGGCACCGGCACCCTGAGTGTATTTGGCTACCAGATGCGCTTTAACCTACAGGATGGGTTCCCGTTGCTGACCACGAAAAAGGTACACACCCGGTCGATCATTCATGAACTATTGTGGTTCATTAAAGGCGACACCAACATCAAGTACCTGAAAGACAACGGCGTCAGTATCTGGGACGAGTGGTCGGACGAAAATGGTGACCTCGGCCCGGTATACGGCAAGCAATGGCGCAGTTGGCCCGACCCAGCCGGGGGCACCATCGATCAATTAGCAGATGTGTTGCGGCAACTGAAGAACACACCCGACTCACGGCGGATGATTGTGACGGCCTGGAACCCCGCCGACATTCCAAAAATGGCGCTCCCCGCTTGCCATGCCCTTTTCCAGTTCTACGTAGCCCCACCCGATCCGGAGAAGGGTGAAACAAAAAGTAAGCTGTCGTGTCAGCTCTATCAGCGTAGTGCCGATGTGTTTCTGGGGGTGCCCTTCAACATCGCCTCGTATGCCCTGCTGACCATGATGGTGGCGCAGGAGTGCGGCTACGACGCCCACGAGTTCATCTGGACGGGCGGCGATACGCATCTATACAGCAACCATCTGGAACAGGTAGAAACGCAGCTAGCCCGGTCATTCAGGCCTTTGCCAACCATGCGCCTGAACCCCGCCGTTACCTCGGTTTTCGATTTTACGTACGACGATTTCACCCTAGAGAACTACGACCCCTGGCCCGCTATCAAGGCTCCGGTGGCCGTGTAGCCTCACGTTCCCTGCCCCATGAATATCCTGCTCATCAAGGTTATGTTGATGCCCCTTGTGATTGGTCTGGTAACCCTGGTTAGTCGCAGGTGGGGAAACAAAGCAGGCGGACTCGTTGCCAGTATGCCCTGGGTGGCCGGGCCAATCCTGCTCTTTTTAATTATTGAGCATGGAAAGCCCTTCGGCATTGAGGTGCTGCCGGGTGTGCTTACCGGTATTATTTCGCTCATTTGCTTCTGTTACGGCTACGCCCTTCTTGCCCCCCATCTAAGCGGTATATGGACGTTGCTGCTCTCTTACCTCGCCTTTGTGCTGGCAGCGTTACTGGTCAGCGCCATCCAGTTCAATCTGGTAACCAGTTACTGTATTGTTATAAGTAGCGTTTTGTTGGCCCTGCGTTTTTTCCCGAATCCGGCCGTAGCGCCATCAACCAACAGGCGGCTCCCCTACGACCTGCCAATACGCATGGTGGTGGCCACCTTGTTTGTCATTGCCATCACCGGTCTGGCCAGCGTACTGGGGCCAACCTGGAGCGGTATTTTAACGCCTTTTCCGATCATCACGTCCATTTTGGCTCTCTTCACGCACTACCTCCAGGGTAGTAGCGCCGCCATCGTAGCCTTACGCGGTATCATGATGGGGTTACTCGGATTCACTACCTTCCTGTTTTTGCAGGCCTTTCTTCTGCCGAGCTATTCGGTCGGCCAATCGTTTCTCATCGCCTTACTCATCAACGGAACCATCAATTTCATTGTCAGTAGACTAGCGTGATCCACGCCATCTGGCCGACAAGCACCTGTACCATGACTGTTCATCTTCATACTACTGCCCCAACCTCTGGCGCTACTATATGGCCCCTGCTGAAAGGCCAGCCACTACCCCATGTGGCCCAGGCCGCCCAGGCCGATTTTAAGGGCGAGTTACACGAAACACAACTGCTATACGCCCCCAACGGACAGAAACACTGGTTGCTGGGTCTGGGCGAAACCCCCACCACTCACGATTATTTACGAGCCATCCGGAAGCTGACCTACACGCAGAAAGGTAAATTACCCGCCTCGGTTGCTATGGACCTGACGGGGCTGTCGATGGCCCTTGTCGAAGCCGTGGTGCTGGGTACGTTGGGGGGTGGTTATAACCTGAAGCTGTACCAGACCAACACGCCGGAAGTAGCCCTCTTCTACAGCCCGATGGGTGAACTACAGCTGACGGTGGCTGAGGCAGATCGGGACGAAGCCCGGCAAGTCGTTGACCGGGCCACCATTATCTGGGATGCCCAGCGCGCCATGCTCGATCTGATGAACGCCCCCTCGAACTACAAAACGCCGCAGGTACTGGCCGATTGGGCGGTGGCGTCGGGCCGTGAGTATGGCTACAGCGTTACCGTACTGGACCATGACGAACTGGCCCGGCAAGGCTACAACGCCTTGCTCAGCGTAGGGCAGGGCAGCGAAAACCCGCCCATGCTGCTGGTGCTGGATTACAACCCGTCGGACCGCACCGGGTCGACCGTTGGGCTGGTGGGCAAGGGCGTAACCTTCGACACGGGGGGCATCTCCATCAAGCCTTCAGCCAGCATGCACCTGATGAAGAGCGACATGGGTGGGGCCGCCGCCGTGCTGGGCGCTGTGGAAGCGGCCGCCCGGCTTAAGCTGCCCCGGCGCGTAGTGGGTGTAGTGCCCACCACCGAAAACGTGGTGGACGGTATGGCCACCAAGCCGGGTGACGTTATTACTTCGTACCTCGGCAAGACGATCGAGATCATCGATACCGACGCCGAAGGCCGCGTTATTCTGGCCGACGGACTGGGCCACATGGTTCGCCACGTTCAACCCGATGTGCTGATCGATCTGGCCACGCTGACGGGCAATGTTATTGCGGCGCTGGGCTATCAGGCTGGCGGTTTATTTACGCAAAACGATGAACTGTCGGCGCAGTTACAGGCCGCAGGCGAACGAACCGGAGAACGGCTCTGGCGCCTGCCCCTCTGGGATGCCTACAAAGACGATTTAACCTCTGACGTGGCCGACGTGAAGAATTTCAGCGGCAAGCCCATCAACGGGGCCATTGCGGCGGCGAAATTCCTGGAGGTGTTTACGGAAAATCACCCCGCCTGGGCTCATCTCGACATTGCCGGTATGGCCTTCGCTGATACAGAATTCGGCCAGCAGAAAAACGCAACTGCCTTCGGTATCCGCCTCCTCATCGATTTCCTGACAACGGCGTAAATAGGCTGGGGAGTGGGATAGCAAAGAGCGCCGAGTCTGGATCGCCTGCCTGGTATGGCTCACGCTTTACCCAAACGATCCAGACTGACGCTTATAAATAAAGCACCCGGTATTTGACCGAGCCATAGAGCCGCCAGAAAACAGACAGAAACGGAGTAACTACCGCAGCAAGCCCTGTTTCTTTTACCGCCTCCCACGCAGTACGTGACTCTGACGCATCAGGCCAGCGCTCGATGGCCAGCCACAGGGTCAGGCAACCATACAGGAGTAGGCTTACCGTCAGCAGCAGAAAGTACCCGCTAAGTGCCGCACCTAGCGCAACCGACAGACTAACGATGGTTGTGTAATAACGCAGCACCATCAACTCATGGCGGGGCATCCGCTGCCGGAACAGGTCAGGGTGCCGTTTGTAGAGCAGGGCATCGTATCGTTTCTGGCGTTCGTTGGTTAGTACGGCATAGGGGCTTCTGGCCCGGTACGGGCGTACCACCACCGCTTCGGGGCATTTCAGAATAGGCACACCTATCTCAAGTAGCTTGAACTGAAGATCGGCATCGACGCGCCAGGCCAGGTCGAACGATTCCTCGAAACCACCGGCGCGCTGAAGGGCAGAAGGCTGGCAAAAAAGATTAGCGGCCAGGAAATCACTACTTTCTGCTCCCTGATTGAGGCCGTTTCGGCCCCCCTCCTGTCGGCCTGGCCGGGTAATACGAACGGTACCCGTTACAACCTGAGCGCCGCGCACACACGTCCGTTGTGCGGTCAGCAACCAGCCTGGCTGGGGCAGGCAGTCATCATCGGTAAAGGCAATATACCGGCCACGTGCCGCCCGCCAACCCCGGTTTCGGGCAGCGGCCAGGCCCATAGAGCGGGGTTGCGCCAAGTACCTGGTTTCAATCTGGCTTTTATGGGCAAACGTCTGTACCACCGCTGCCGTTTCGGCATCGTTGGCATCATCCACAACCACTATCTCAAACTGGTCCCGCTCTAGTTGCTGCTGATTCATAGCCTGCAAACAGTTCAGCAGCAAAGCAGGCTGATTGCTGGTGGCAATAACCACCGTGTAAAATGGGTTCATAGCAATTGACTAGTCAACGTATTGGCTGGCGCTGATACATGCGCTGGGCCAATAAGCTACCTACTAAAATACCCTGTTTGTCACTTCCAGTCAAAAGCACCGCTCATATTTAGCGAATGGGCCATATAGTTGTCTTACCCCTTTCGGCCGACCAGCTCAAACCACGTCTAAAGCCGCTTACGGGTTAGTAGTCAACGATGCTCTCCCTTGCTAACGCAAAGCCGGACTTCATAAAGTGGTATTTTTGCGCTAAAATTGCAGACTTAATTTTCGTTATCAACGAGGTTAATAACCCGGTAAGTCAGTAGTACATGGGTTAATCTACGTCCAAACGGAGAGCGCTTCATTGCTTTTCTTAAACGGTCTTCTATGAGCGGCTTGTCCGTAATTATTCTCACGCACAACGAGGAAAAACACATTGCCCGCTGCCTGACGAGTTTGCAACTGATTACCAATCAGATCTTTATCGTTGATTCCTTCTCAACCGACCGTACCGTGGCGATTGCCCAGTCGATGGGGGCAGTCGTTGTACAAAACGTATGGTCAACGTATGCCGTGCAGTTTAACTACGGCATTACCCATACGCCCTTTCGCACCGACTGGCTGATGCGGATGGATGCCGACGAGTATATCTTACCCGAATTGGCGGGCGAGATCAACCAGCGGCTGGCCACGTTGCCTGCCGATGTCAGCGGCGTGTATGTAAAACGGCGGGTCATGTTTATGAACCGCTGGATACGGCACGGTGGCTACTACCCCATCTGGTTGTTGCGGCTTTGGCGGCAGGGACAGGGGATCTGCGAACAGACCTGGATGGATGAGCACATTAAGTTGGACAACCATACCAACGCACCCGGACGCGGGACCGCCGCCAAAACCATCCAATTTGACCACGATCTGGTCGACCATAACCTGAATAACCTGACCTGGTGGACACAGAAGCACAATAACTACGCCACCCGTGAGGTGATCGACCTGTTGAATATCCGGTATAATTTTGACGAAACCGTCCGGGTAGCTCCCCGTCTTTTTGGCGCACAGGAAGAACGGAAGCGGTATCTGAAAGAGAAATACGCCTCGTTGCCGCTATTTACCCGACCCATCATCTATTTTCTGTTCAGGTACATCGCCCAGTTCGGGTTCCTGGATGGGCGCAGAGGCTTTATCTGGCACTTTTTGCAGGGCCTTTGGTATCGCTTTCTGGTCGATGCCAAGATGATGGAAGTCTACAACCGGGCTGGCCACGATAAGAGTGCCATTATTGCTTATTTCAAAGATGAGTACGGAAGAGACCTTACCACCGGTGTCCGGTAATCTGGGGCAAACCGACCTGTCGCGGTACAACAACGACTGGTTTCAGCCCGGCCCCCGCTGGAAAATAGCACTCTGGCACTTCACCAACGCCTGGCTGTTCAACTCGTATGCGCCCCTGCCTTCGCGGCTAAAGGTTAGCTTGTTGCGGGCATTCGGGGCAAAGGTGGGCGTGGGCGTGATGATTAAGCCAGCCGTCAATATCAAATACCCGTGGTTACTTTCTATTGGCAACCACGTTTGGATTGGCGAGGGGGTGTGGATCGATAACCTGACAACGGTAACTTTGGGCAATCATGTCTGCCTTTCACAGGGTGCCATGCTGCTGACGGGCAACCACGATTACCGGTCTCCTGCGTTCGACCTGAAAGTGGCCGCTATCACGCTTGACGATGGTGCCTGGATTGGCGCGAAAGCCACTGTCTGCCCCGGCATACGGGTGGGTTCGCACGCGATCCTGGCGGTTGGTTCTGTGGCAACGCGGCCGCTCGAAGCCTACACTATTTATCAGGGCAACCCGGCCGTGGCCGTCCGCAAACGCACGATTAACTCATGACCGTTTCGATTATTACGGTGGTTTACAACGGAGCCGATACCATTGCCGAGGCCATTGAGTCGGTGCTAGGGCAGACGTACCCGGCTATCGAGTATATCATCATCGACGGGGCATCGACCGACGGCACGCAGGCTATCGTGGCCCGGTATGGCAATCGCATCAGCCAGTTTGTCTCTGAACCAGACGGGGGCTTATACGATGCCATGAATAAAGGCATTAAGCGGGCAACGGGTGATCTTATCGGCATTCTCAACGCCGATGACCTCTACCGCCACGCTGATGTCATCGGCCGTATTGTCGACACGTTCCGTCGGCATGAAGCCGATGCCGTTTATGGTGATCTGGTTTACACCCCGCGTGAAGCCCCCGACCGGGTGATGCGCTACTGGCAGGCAGGTACGTATACACCTGGTGCGTTCCTGCGCGGATGGATGCCGCCTCACCCTACGTTTTTTGTTCGGGCCAGGGTGTATCAGCAGTATGGCTATTTCACGACAGCCCTGAAATCAGCGGCTGATTACGAGTTGATGCTTCGCTTCGTGCATAAACACCAGATTCGGGTAGCTTATCTCCATGAAGTAATTGTGGTGATGCGCCTGGGTGGTATAAGTAACAGCAGTTTAGCTAACCGGCTACGGGCCAACCGCGAAGATCGGGCAGCGTGGCAAATGAACGGAATAAAACCAGGACTGTTAACCTTATGGTTGAAGCCACTGCGCAAAATTGCTCAATTCTGGCAGCGTAATCAGCCGACCGTACGATAAGCATTAGGTCGGCGTTGACGAACCGGACTTGTCATTAACATAAAAAGTACAATTTTTGCAGGATGAGTACTAGTTAACTACACCGTAACCAGTCTCTTTCGGACCCACCCGCATTTTAACTATGAACCCTGATCTATTTATTGCCTACATCCAGCAAAAGCTATCGGAGGCGGCCTTCCAACAGGGTCTTTACCACGCCATTATGGCTTTTCTGGTAGCCAGTTTTGTTGCCGTGGTGTCGATTCCGGTGATTATTAAAATTACGGAGATGAAATCGTTGATGGAAAGTCCCGACGATGCCCGCCGTGCTCATAAAGTGCCCACCCCTACCTTTGGTGGTGTAGCTATCTTCGCCGCCGTACTGATCAGCTACTTCATCTGGCCCATAGACGACGCCCAGGATTTGTACCGCACTAACCTATCCATTGTCGGAGCCGCCATTCTGTTCTTTATTGGCATGAAAGACGATCTGGTAGGCATTGACCCCAACAAGAAAATCCTCTTCCAGTTGCTGAGTGCCTGTAGCCTCATTTTCCTGGGCGACCTGAAGCTGGATTACCTCTACGGGATCATGGGCTTTCATCACATTCCCGATGTGGTCAGTATTGCGCTTACCTGCTTTGTCTTCATCGCCCTCACCAACGCCATCAACCTCATCGATGGGATCGACGGACTGGCCGGGGGAATTGCCACCATAGCCTCCCTCACCTTTGGCGGCTGGTTTCTGCTGTCGGAACATTACGCCATGGCCACCATGGCGTTTGCCCTGTCGGGTGGACTGGTTGGTTTTCTGCGGTTCAATTTCTCGCTGACCAGCAAGATTTTTATGGGCAACACGGGTTCACTGCTCATCGGCTTTTTCCTGGCCTTCTTTGCGGTACGCTTCGTTAACCTCAATGCCTCCTTCCGCTTCGATCCCAGGTCGTTCTTCAACGCACCCATCATTGCCATCGTCGTGTTGATTGTGCCCATCTTCGATACATTGCGGGTATTCATGGTGCGGCTACTCAATGGCAAATCGCCTTTCTCAGCCGACCGGAATCACATGCACCATATCCTGCTCGATAATGGGCTGTCGCATGCCGGTGCTACCATCGTCCTGTGCGGTGCGTCACTGCTCAACACACTGCTGTTCCTGTTTCTGCACGGGAATATCTCCAACTCGCTGTCATTGGTTGTCCTGATCGCCTCGTTTTTTGGTTATCTGTTCACGGGATCACTCCTGAAGATGCGGGCCGTTTATGTGTCGACCCACCCACGCCGACGCATGGCAGCCCTTCGCCGCGAGTTTCAAAACGCGATTACCGGCCGCGATGGCCGTCGGATCACCGACCTATTGTGATTGGGTAGTTAAGGTAAATGGGTAATTAACAATAGTCCGTCAGTTTTCAGGCTAGCTGTCCAAGAAGCAAAAAGGCGTTGTAGTTTTGGACATCTCACCGTCCAAACTGCCAACGACTATGCAAGGGCAAGGGCTTGTTTCTGACCATCAAGGGCCGACTCAATTTTGCCCAGCTGGCCCGCCACTCTTTGTAGTATGGTGAACACGCCATGCGCGATCAGTTTAGCGTACGCTATTACCGGTTGCGGTTTGAGCCGATAGCCTGCCTGTGGCCACAGGAGTCTTCTCGTTGTCGGACTACAAGACGGTGATGCACAATGAGTTGCTCCTGGAGGGATTTATTAGCATCTTACTCCAGGAGCGTGAACGCATTCTAAATCATCCGGCTTTTGACCAGCTACGCTACTTTGGCTCTAAAGCCGCTTAGAAACTGACGGACTATTGTCAACTACTCAATCCCCAAATTACCCAATCCCCACCTAGCACCCTTGCCCATAATAGGCGTTGACACCGTGTTTGCGCTGGTAATGCTTCATGCGGAGGGTGTCTTTCAGGCGGGGCGTGTTCGGGTTGATCTGGAGCGTCATGTAGGCCATTCGGGCCAGTTCTTCCAGCACCGCCGCATTGTACACCGCTTTTTCAGCGTTTTTTCCCCAGGTAAAGGGGCCGTGATTTTGCAGCAGCACCATCTCCATTTCTGTATGGTTCAGGCCCTTTTCGGCAAAGCAGTTAAAAATCTGGTTGCCGGTTTCGTATTCGTAATCGCCCTCGATCATCTCGTCGGTCAGGGCCGGGGCGCAGGGAATATCCTGATGCGTGTGGTCGGCGTGGGTGGTTCCGAAGATCGGAATGTCCATCCCGGCCTGGGCCCAGGCTACGGCGTGGGTACTGTGCGTGTGCACAATGCCGCCAATATCGTCCCAGGTTTTGTAGAGCAGGGCGTGCGTTTTCGTATCCGACGAGGGCCGGAACGTACCCGCCACCACCTTCGCGTCATAATCGCAGATCACGATGTCGGCAGGCGTCAGTTTGGCATAGTCGACGCCGCTTGGCTTGATGGCAAACACGGCGCGGTCACGGTCAACGGCGCTGACGTTGCCAAAGGTAAAGAGCACCAGTCCCAGCTTGGGTAGCTGCATGTTGGCCTCGTAACATTCTTCCTGTAAGGTCTTATACATGTTTCAACGAGTGAATGAGTGACTACCGCTCTTCTTGGGCAATTGACGCTCATTCACTCTTTACATTTCCAGTACAACTACAGATACGGGCGGCAGCGTTACGGTTAGTTCGTCGCCGTTCAGTTTGGCACCGGTGAAGACAGCGGGCTTCACTTTCGCTGGGCTATCGAAGGTGTTGTGGTCCTGAACTTTCGCCGAGGTCAGTAGGCGGCCCGTTACGCCCGTTGCTTTCAGGTCTTTCAGGCTAACCTTGACTTCCTGCGC
Organism: uncultured Cytophagales bacterium; assembly: GCA_963750355.1. GTDB lineage: Bacteria > Bacteroidota > Bacteroidia > Cytophagales > Spirosomataceae > Fibrella. The sequence continues at coordinate 85,246 of CAVVQL010000018.1, forward strand.
CCGGTTTGGGTTGATATTCACCAGCGACACGTGGACTTTCCCCGCTTTGTCGCGCGAGGCCGATGCCGAAACCGCCGGTAGCTTGCCGTTACCAACTTCGTACTCATCCGTTTTCAACTCGACGGGCAGCAGCGTGGCGTCCTGGTGCACGTTGTACATTTCCAGCACGTGGTAGGTTGGCGTCAGGATGAGCTTCTCCCCTTTCGTCAGAATCACGGCCTGCAACACGTTGATGGCCTGCGCCAGGTTCGCCATCCGCACGCGATCGGCGTGGTTGTGGAAAATATTGAGCGTTGCCCCGGCCAGAATGGCGTCGCGCATGGTATTTTGCTGGTACAGAAAACCCGGATTGGTACCCGGCTCTACTTCGTACCACGCGCCCCACTCGTCGACCACCAGCGCTACTTTTTTCTGCGGGTCATACTTATCCATGATGGCCGCGTGTTTCTGGATGTATTCATCCATTTTCAGCGCCTGCTGCATGGTACGGAAGTACTGGGCTTCGGTAAAATCCGTAGCCGATCCTTTCACGCCAGGATCCCAGCCAAATGTCGAGTAGTGGTGCATGGCCAGCCCTTCCACCATGTTGACCGGAATGTTCTTCATCAGCGTTTCGGTCCAGTTGAAATCATCGGAACTGGCCCCCGAAGCGATCCGGAATATCTTTTCCTTTCCTACCTGCGGGTTCATGAACGTACTGTACTGGCGGTAAATATTGGCGTAGTAATCGGGCTTCATGTTGCCACCACAGCCCCAGGCCTCGTTACCCACGCCCCAGAATTTCACGTTCCAGGGGGTCGAGCGCCCGTTCTGCTGCCGCAGGTTCGACATGGGGCTGTTTTTCTCGAAGTTGACGTACTGTACCCACTCGGTCAGGTCCTGTACGGTGCCACTGCCCACGTTTCCGGCCAGATACGGCTCGGTGCCCAGCAGCTCACACATATTCAGGAAGTCGTGCGTCCCGAAGCTATTGTTCTCCGTTACGCCGCCCCACCAGGTGTTGACGATGGACGGCCGTTTGGCTTTGGGTCCGATGCCGTCTTTCCAGTGATAGGTGTCGGCGAAGCAGCCACCCGGCCAGCGCAAATTCGGAATTTTCATCTTCTTCAGCGCATCAACCACGTCGAGACGAACCCCGTTTTTGTTGGGAATTGTCTTGTTGGCCTCGCCCACGTAAAAGCCGTCGTAGATACACCGGCCCAGGTGTTCGGCGAAGTGGCCATAGATGTGGCGATTGATGATCGTTTTACCGTCACCGGCATTGATCGTCAGCTTGTTCTGCGCCGTTGCCGCTAAAGACAGACAGGCAAGCGAGAGGGTAAGGAGTTGTTTTTTCATGAGATGGGATTGGGAGAGTGAAATTCTAGTTTGGCCGTTTGTTGCTGACGCTGGGCTCCGCGCCCCGGGCCCTTCGACAGGCTCAGGGTGACAGGAACAACAAACAGGTTGGCTGAACATGGTGATGATTGATGTCACCCTGAGCCTGTCGAAGGGTCCGGGGCGCGGAGCCCAGCGTCAGCAACACACATGCACAAGCAACTACCGATAATACGCTTCGCTCCAGCGCAATTCGTTTTTCAATTGCCGAAGGTTTGTATTCTTGTCGATGATGACGAGTTCGACGCCGAAGATGTCGGCAAGGTCTTCGATCTGTTCGGTTGTCATGTTCTGGCTGTAGGCGGTATGGTGGGCACCACCGGCCAGAATCCAGGCCGCACAGCCCGTTGCCATATCGGGCATGGGTTTCCAGAGCGCACGGGCAACAGGTAGTTTTGGTAGCGCTTCGGTTACCTCGATGGCTTCCACTTCGTTGACCAGCAGCCGGAAGCGGTTACCCAGATCGATCAGCGACACGTTGATCGCCGTACCCGCCGAGGCGTTGAATACCAGACGAACCGGGTCGGCTTTGCCACCAATGCCCAGCGGGTGAATCTCGCAGGAAGGTTTGCCTGCCGCGATGCTGGGGCAGATTTCGAGCATGTGCGAGCCAAGCACCAGCGGATTGGCCGGATCGAAATGGTAGGTGTAGTCTTCCATAAACGAGTTGCCCCCCGGCAGTCCGGTTGCCATCACTTTCAGGGCGCGCACCATGGCCGCCGTTTTCCAGTCGCCCTCGCCGGCGAATCCGTACCCATCGGCCATCAGCCGTTGGGCAGCAATACCGGGCAGTTGCGCCATGCCGTGCAGGTCTTCAAACGTATCGCTAAACGCGCCGAAACCGCCATCCTGCATAAACGCGCGCATCCCAATCTCAATCCGGGCGGCATCGCGCAGGGAGGTGTGCTGGTTGCCCCCTTTCAGCAATGAATTCATCAGCGTGTAGCTATCGGCATATTCGGTCACCAACTGGTCAACATCAGCGTCGGTTACCTGATTGATCACCGCTACCAGATCGCCAATGCCGTGCGTATTGACCGACATGCCAAAGGTCATTTCGGCGGCTACTTTATCGCCATCGGTCACGGCAACCTGCCGCATGTTATCGCCAAAGCGGACTACTTTCAGCGTTCGTAGCTCATGGGCTGCCACCGATACCCGCGCCCAGTTTGCTATTTTCTGAACAACGGCTTCTTCCTGCCAGAAACCCACCACAATCTTGCGGTTCAGGCGCATCCTCGACATGATAAACCCAAACTCGCGGTCGCCATGCGCCGACTGGTTCAGGTTCATGAAATCCATGTCGATATTGCCCCACGGAATGTCACGGTTGAACTGGGTATGCAGGTGCAACAACGGCTTCTTTAGCACCGTCAGCCCGCGAATCCACATTTTAGCGGGCGAAAACGTGTGCATCCAAGTGACGATCCCTACGCAGTTGGGTGCTACGTTGGCCGCCTGGCAGATCGCATAAATTTCGTCGGGCGTTTTCACCACGGGTTTGAACACGACCTGCACCGGCATAGGCGCAGCTTTATCGAGAAATTCGGCGATGCCCTGCGAATGGGCATCCACTTGCCGCAGGGTTTCTTCCCCGTATAAATGTTGGCTACCCGTAACGAACCAAATTTCTAACTGCTTCAGATTGAGCATTGATAAAGGAATTGAATAAATGAAAAATGTATGTATTTCGGTACGTTGTCGCCGGCATGCCGGACCACGTAGAGGGATCGCTGGCGCATCAATATGCTAAGAATCTATCATCGCTAACAGGACAGCCTCGATCCTCCTGACGTCGGGATGACACCAACTAACTACACTACCTCGGCAAAAGCCTGTTGCGGGTACGCTCTCCACAAAGGCACCCAGCGCCAGGTACTTCTGGTAGAGCGTTTCGTAAACCGCCACCTTATCGGGGCGGGGCGAATACGAGGCGTCGAAGCCGGAGCCCATGGCCTGCTGGGCCTGTCCTAATGATGAATAGACACCCGCCGCTACGGCCGCGCACATGGCTGCGCCCAGCGCACAGGCCTGATCAGACTGGGCTACCTGAATGGGTTTGTTGAGCACGTCGGCCAGCGTCTGCATCACAAACGGCGACTTCTTGGCCACGCCGCCAATGGCAATTACTTTCTTAATGGGTACACCTTCCTGGATAAACCGGTCGACGATGCTGCGCGACCCGAAGGCCGTTGCTTCAACGAGGGCTTTGAACACCTGCGCGGCATTAGTGCCCAGATTCAACCCGGCTATAGCGGCTTTCAGCGTATGATTCGCGTCGGGCGTCCGGCGGCCGTTGATCCAGTCGAGGGCGATCATATCGGATGGGGTGACGGGCAATTGCGCGGCCTGCTCAGACAGGTGCGGAATCAGTTGGCTCATCATCGTATCGGCGGCTTCGTCGCCCAGCAGCTCACGAACCGGGCCCGTGAGCAGGCGGGCAAACCAGGCGTAGAGATCGCCGAAGGCCGACTGACCGGCTTCCATACCCAGCATACCCGGTGCAACCGAGCCATCGACCTGCCCGCAAATACCGCGGATGAGCCGGTGACCAATCTCTTCGTTCGGGGCCATGAGAATATCGCAGGTCGACGTGCCCATGATCCGGACAAACGTATACGGCTCGATCTCGGCCCCTACCGCCCCCATGTGCGCATCGAAGGCCCCCACCCCAATGATCACGTCGGACGACAGGCCAAGTTTCCCGGCCCATTCGGCTGAGAGCTTACCCATCGGCTCGTCGGCCGTGTAGGTATCCGTGAACAGGCGGTTGCGCAGACGAGCGAGTAAAGGGTCGAGTTTGGTCAGGAACTCCTCAGAAGGCAAGCCGTCAAACTCACTATGCCAGAGCGCTTTATGGCCGGCCGCACAACGAGACCGACGCAGGGTCAGCGGGTCGGTATTACCCGTCAGCACCGCCGAAATCCAGTCGCAGTGTTCGATCCAGGAGAAGGCGTGTTCACGCACCGCTTCATCGACCCGGAGCGTACGCAGGATTTTGGCCCAGTACCATTCCGACGAATAAATGCCGCCGACGTATTTCGTATAGTCCGTGTCCCAGTGGTGGGCCAGGGTGTTGATCTCCTCCGCCTCGGCATTGGCCGTGTGGTCTTTCCAGAGAATGAACATGCCGTTGGGGTTCTCGGCAAAATCGGTGCGCAACGCTAGCGGCAGGCCGGTTTTATCGACGGCTACGGGCGTTGAACCGGTCGTATCGACCGATATGCCAACTACCTGCGACCGTACGTCAGCGGGCGCATTGGCCAGCGCACCGTTGATGCTTGCCTCCAGCCCTTCCAGGTAATCGAGCGGGTGCTGCCGAAACTGTGACTGGGCGGGATTGCAGTACAGCCCCTGCTTCCAGCGGACGTATTCGTGCACGTGCGTGCCGACGGCCTGCCCGGTATGGGCATCGACCACCAAAGCCCGAACCGAGTCGGTCCCAAAATCGACCCCAATGACATACTGACTTTTCATATTAATTCCTGTTCGTACTGGATAACTAAGGGTAGCTTTCAGAAGCCTAGCAACCTACTTCGGCTGTTGACCAAAGAGGGGGCATCACGACTTCTAACTATAATGTGTATTTTTTACACAATTCGGTGCAGATCAGTAGTACCACATTAATTTAACTTGCGGGTCTTTTCTTTGTTATTGGTTCGCGAGCCTGTCGAAGGGCCTTAGCTCGCGAACCAATAACAAAGAAAAGACCCAGCTCAAATTAGCTAATTTCAAGAAAGTGTCATTTTGACACAATAGTACAATTTTTCGTTTAGCCGTCAAGGTAGCAAGTCCGTTTTTTCTTCCAGCACGGGCCAGCCTTTGCGAAACGTAAGCGCTCTGAACGCCAGCTTCGAGCGGCCCCTGTCTTCGGCATCGTAGTAGTGGATCGACACGATATTCTTTCTGCCTTCGCGCAGTAATCCAACATGCCCCGGCCCGATGTAGCGACCATCGGTGCGCAACACGATTGTTCCCCCGCCAGCGGTAAGGTCGCGGCCAGTCTGGTCGATGAAGGGGCCAAGTGGGTTTTCTGAGCGGCCAACAACAATGTAGTAGGTGCTGTTAATGCCTTTGCAGCATAAGCCGTTATTCACGAAGAGGTAATAGTACGTCCCTTCTTTGATCAGGGCGGCGGCCTCCCAGTCCGACTCGCGGCCACCCGCCACTCGCTTGATCGGCGTTTTGGTTTTACCGGTCAGCGTGTCGATCTCAGCGGCTCCAATGCCGCCGTGGAATGAACCGTACACAAAGTAGACCCGCCCGTCGGTATCGCGCATCAGGCCCGGATCGATGGCATTGAAATCGGCCCGCACCTTCGATTTCACCACCATACCCTGATCCTCCCAGCGGTAGTTGGGTGCCTGTGGATCGAGCGTAGGCGAGGTGGCTACGCCGATAGCCGAGGTGGGCGCGCCAAACGACGAACAGGAGTAATAGAGGTAGTATTTACCGTTCATTCGGATGCAGTCGGGTGCCCAGAAATGGCCTTTGAAGTTGACCACCGTGGTATCGATCCATTTGGGCCAGGTGCCTTTCTCGAAGATGGGCTTTTCTACCGTCCAGGTCTTCAGATCCGTCGAGCGAACGGCCTGTATGCCATTGCCAGTGGCAAAATACCAGTAGCTTCCATTCTCTTTCTGAATGGTGCTGGGGTCATGGGTAGCGATGCCAGTGCCCGAAGTGGGGCCCTGTGCCTGACCAGGTAAGGTGATGGTCATTGCCCACAAAAGCGTGGCCAAAAAGGCAAGTGTTTGTTTAGTAAGTTGGCTTTGCATGGGATTGTTTTGTATAGATGGGCCTAGCGTAAGCAATCAAACTTTACTGCACCGCTTTTATCCGCACCACCGAAAACGAGCGGGGGGCCAGACTCAGGGCTACGCTTTTCCTCTTCACATCAACGGCAATAGCCTGCTCTACCGGGCTGACATTGGTGGCATTCTCGAACGAGTTGACCGCGTTCAGATTATCGTTTTTCAGCAACGTCAGCCTGCCTTTTGCGTCCAGTTTCTTCGTGCCATCGAGTTGAATCTGACGTACCTGCGGCTTGTCTGATACGTTGGCTACTTTCAGGATGATTTCACCCGCTGCTTTGTCCCAGGCGGCTGAGGCGTACAGACTATCCTGCCCGGCCAGCGGTTCGCTGTTCTGCGTCATGCTTAGCACGTGGGTACCTTTGTTGAGCGAATACAGCTTCTGCACATAGTAGTTGGGCGTGCCGTACACGCGCAGGTTGTCGACCCAGATCAGGTCGGGCGTCCACTGCCAGGCATCGGCGTTGGCAAATAAAGGGGCGTATGAGGCCATGTGTACCACCGCCGCGTTGCGCTCCAGGCCCGTCATGAAAGCGGCTTCGTTCAGGGCGCAAAGCCAGTTGTTCTTGTTATCGATGCTGACGGTCTTATCGCTCTGCGCCGCCCATTCACCCGCAAACACCTTCGGCCCGGTGCGTGGGTACGCGTCATAGCGGCGGGCATTCTGCAAAAACCATTCGGGCCGACGGTAGTAGTGTTCATCGATCAGGTCGGCGTTCATGGCCCGGAGCTTTCCGTTCAGGTAATCGAAACGTTCGCCGTCAGGGTCAGTACCGGAGCTACAAACCAGGCGAATGGTCGGGTATTTCTCTTTTATCGCTTTCTGGAAAACAGCCAGCCGCTCGATGTACTGCGGCCCCCAGTTTTCGTTACCCACGCCCAGTATTTTGAGGTTGAACGGCTTTGGATGGCCCAGGTCGGCCCGCACCTTCCCCCACTTGCTGCTCACCTCGCCGTTGGCAAACTCGATCAGGTCGATGGCATCCTGCACGTAGGGGTCGAGTTGGTCCATCGGTACCAGTTCGGCCGTGTTGAACTGGCAGGCCATGCCACAGTTCAGAATCGGTAGCGGCTCAGCGCCAATATCTTCGCACACCTGGAAATACTCCAGAAAGCCCAGCCCGAACGTCTGGAAATAATCGGGGGCGGGGCGGTGGCCAAATTCAAAATTCCAGCGGTTGATCACCAACTGACGGTCTTCGGGGGGACCCAGCGTTTTCTTCCACTGGTAGCGCTGCGTGAGATCGTGCCCCTCCACAATACAGCCGCCGGGAAACCTGACAAAACCCGGTTTCATATCGGCCAGCATCTGAATCATATCGGCCCGCATGCCACCGGGACGGCCTTTCCAGGTATCTTCGGGAAAGAGAGAAATCATGTCGAGGTCGATCGCGCCGGTGCCTTCAAACCATACGTTTAGCCTGCCCTTTGGATCGGTCGCGCTCGATTTAAAACTGACCTGCTGCTTATGCCACTGCCCATCTGCCTTTTCGGGCGTCAACAGTGCGTTACCGATTGCCTGGCCCTGGGCGTTCAGTAGTTCAGCGTGGAGTTTGACATTGCCGGATTGCACCCGGTACATCAGCGCGAAATCGTAGCGCAGTCCGTTTTTGATACCCATTCCCCGGAACCCCTCATTAATCAGTTCCAGATCACCGCTGGCAGCCCCGTTTGTAGTGACCCGAATGTAGCGCGGATTGCTGCTTTGCTGTGGCTCCGGGTTGCCCGATTCGGCCCGGTTCTGCACCAGTATATCGCCTTCGGTGCGCCTCTTTCCCTGCACTTTCCAGCCCATGAGCGGCTTGAAAAACTCGAACGAGCGATTCTTGACCATCTCGGCATAGAGGCCGCCGTCGGCTCCGAAGTTGATGTCTTCAAAGAAAACACCCCACATGGTTGGCTGAATGTCGGCAACTGGCTGCCCGACGTTGACCCGCACGACAGGCGTTGGCTGAGCGTGGGCGAAACAGGCGAAGACTAGAAGTAAACTGACCGTTCTGGTAAATAGACTCATGGAGTAAAATGTGATAGAGTAGGTAGGTGCAACGAGTTTAGCCTGTGGGTTTACTGGCTGCCTGAAACAGAAAACCGGGCAACTAACTATACCTGTCAGTTGCCCGGTTTTCTGCCAATCCGGTTACTGTAAGGTAATCTTCTGCACCGGCGTGTAGATCAACTCGGCTACACCGACGGTTTTAACGCCAACGCGAGCGTAGGCGTAGGGCTTGCTGGCCACGCTGGCGGGTAGGGCCAGTGAGAGGGAAAGCGGCTTGCTTAAATCGGCCAGGGCCGTGCCGGTCAGGTTAGCGGCCCCCACGTTGTTGGTCACATCGACAAACTGGGTTGTTCCTACGTACAGGGTAGCCCGTTCAATGGCCTTACCGGCGGCGACCTGAGCCACCGAAGCCGAGGCCGTCAGGTTGGTGCCGCTGCGCTGAATCGTTGCATTACGAATCACGTAGTAGGGCTGCACCGGCACATCAATGGTAGCGGCACCGCGCAGCTGCACATTGATGGTGTCTGTATTGTCAACCCAGGGACCGTTGCCCCGCAGCCGCACCAGTTTGTAGTCGCCATCGAAAAGTACGGCCGAAAACGTACCATCCTGAGCTACCTGCACCGGAATTTTGGTGAACAGCTGATACCCGCGTTGCCACAACTCCAGCTGAACGCCGTTGGTACGGACACCCACCGGCTGATTGTCGTAGATGACGCGACCAGTCAGGGTTGACTTGGGGGGTTCGAAATTATCTTTTGCGCAGCCAGTCAGCAGCAGAGTGCCTGCCAACAGGCTAAAGAGAAGTGCTTTCATGATTGGTTCTTACTGGAAAGGGTTGCGAACGATCTTCGGATTATTATTTATAACGGCCTGATCGATAGACGAGTAGTAGTTAGGCAGTTGGAACAGGCGCGGAGCCCGGAACCGGGGCGCTACCATCTTGATGAAGATGTATTTGCCGTCGCGGGGGTCGCCAGGCCGAATGACCCGGTAAGGATACAAGGCCGTCAGCATGGCGTCGGGGTTACTCGTACTGCCGTTCCATACCTCGTGGGCAATGCGCCAGCGTTTGAGATCCCACACGCGGTGATCTTCAAAAGCCAGTTCAACGCGCCGCTCGTTTTGTAGCCGCGCCAGGGTCAGCGTCTTCAAACTGTTGGCCCCAAAACCAGCCCGCTCCCGCACCCGATTCACGTAGGTGAGGGCTTCGGTAGTCAGGCCCAGTTCAAAAGCCGCTTCCGAGGCGTTGAGCAGCACCTCGCCCAGGCGGAAACGTACCCACCACATATCGCTCCGGATACCGCGCGTGCTCGACAGGGGGGCCGGATCGATGTACTTGCGCAGGTAAAAACCAGAATTCGATACCTCCGTCTGTGACCGTTGCGGACCCGAGCTACCCGTCAGCAGTTTGCCGTCGGTGTGCAATGCGCCCAGCGTATTGCCCTCCAGGATTTGGTAGGTGGTGCCATTCCAGGTAGCAACACCCGCCTGAATCTGCACCTCCTGCCCTTTGAAACTGGTACCGGGATAAATGACCGTGCCATAAAGCCGGGCATCTTTGTTGGCAAAGGGGCCGCTAAGATCGTCGTAGTAGATATAGTCTTTGTCATCAGCCGTGCGCGTTTTCAGTTCGCCAGAGGTACCGTCGAGGTATTCAAAATCCTCTACCAGGTTCAGCGTTGGCGTGATGTTCGACGACGACAGGTTGTCTTCCCGAATGTTGCGGGCAATGTTGTCGTAGCTGAACGAGTGGCGCTTGTCTTTTGCCGTCAGGAAGTCTTTCGCCAGAATCACTTCCTGGTTGTTGATCTTCTTGGTAATGGCCTCGAAGAAGTTCTCGCCCAGATTCGGGTTCGCCTTGTAGAGCGCATACGGGCCGGCAATCACTTCCTTCGCGGCTTCCAGTGCCTTGGTGTAATACTCCGTTGCCCGGGCGGCCGGAATACCCACCTCACCACCGGCCGTCTGAATGGGGGCGCCCATCAGGTTGTTGTACTTGGCAATCGAACCGGCATAGAGCATCGCCCGGCTTTTCAGGGCCATCGCCGTAAACTTGTTGGCGCGGGTGTTGCTGCCTGCATTGCCAAGGTCGTTTTTGATGGCATCGAGCTCAGAGGCTACGAAATCGTACACCTCCGATTCCTTGTTGCGGGCAAACTGAAGTGAAGAAGGATCACCGCTAAAGTCGTAGACGAGCTGTTTGGTAATGATGGGCACCCCGCCCATTCGTTTCACCATCTCGAAGTACGTGTACGCCCGCAGAAAACGAAACTCGGCCGAGAACTGCGCCTTTTGCGCGGTGGTCAGGGCAGTGCTCTTCTCGGCTATACTTTCAAGCGCCAGGTTTATATCCCGAATCAGGCCGTATTCCCACAACCGCCAGCGGTCGAAAGGATAGGAAATGATGTTGTTGGGGCCATCATTGTTTCCCGACCACATAGCCTCGTCGTAGGCCGCAAAATCGGCCGCGCCCAGGTCGGTCTGCGTGTGAGAAGGCAACCGGTCGTAGTAGTTGGCCAGCAGGCTCGTAATGAGCTTGGAATCATTCCAGACCTGGCTTTCGAGAATGATATTGGGGGGCTGACGCTCCAGAAAATCCTCTTTACAAGCTGTAGAGCTGAGGGTCAGCAAACCAATTGTCAAAAATTTATGAAAACGATTCATCGTTGCGGTCGTTTTGTCGATTAGAAAGTAAGGGCGAAACCGGTATTGTATAGCCGCTGCGGCGGATACACCAGCGCACCATTTGACGAGATTTCGGGGTCTACCTCAATGGATTTCAGGTTATCGAAGGAAACCAGGTTAGTGCCGTTGACGTACACCCGCATGGCCGATACACCCAATTTACTCAGGAAGGTTTTCGGAATATTGTAGGCCACTTCGAGGTTGCGCAGGCGGAGGTACTGCACGTTGGTCACCCAGAAATCGCTCCGGCGGCTGTAGTTCACGTGGCTGGGCTGGTCTTTCCGAATAACCGGGTACGTACCTGGCACCCAGGGGCTATCGCCGTTGAAGGGATCGGCCCGGTGCCAGCGGTCTTCAAGAATATAAGCCGGTGAGGTACCGTTGTTCTGAAACGGAATCTTCTGCTCCACTTCCCGACGGAACGTTTGCAGACCCGCCCCAACCACATCGACCCGCAGCGAGAAACCCCGGAAGCCCACCGTGCCGTTGAAGGCATAGTTGGCGTAGGGCGTGGCCCCTTCCGCGTAGCCGATCGGGCGTTCGTCGAGGCTATTAATGATGCCATCGCCGTTTACATCTTTATAGATAAAATCGCCGGGCAATTGCGTGCGGTTACCCTGCCCATCATTATCAACCCTGTACTCATCAATCTGCTGCTGCGACTGGAACCGACCTTCGACCTGATAGCCCCAGTTGATGCTCGACCAGCGGTCGACGGCCGAGTTGCGATATTCGTCCAGGGCATTACCGAAGCGCGGTTTGTAGATGTCGACACTACGCATGCGGGCCAGCGTGGCATTGACGCCCACGGTATACGTAAATTCGCCTGCTTTACCCGAGTAACTCAGCGCACCTTCCAGGCCACGAATGGCATCGGAGTTCAGGTTGGCATTGGGCAGGGTATAGCCCACTTCGCTGGGGAGCAGCACGTCGTATTGCGAAGCTGGCAAGCCCGTCCGTTTCCGCTCAAACACATCGAACTGCCCCGTCAGGCTACCATTGAACAAACCAAAGTCTACACCAATGTTGGTAGATACGTTGTTTATCCACGATAGCGTGGTGATGGGCAGGCCCCGTGGCCGAACGCCAATTACGTAGTTCCCGTTGAAAATGGCGCTGCCCTGCAGGAAGTTATAGCCGGGTAAGTAGCTGTAGGGTGGCACAATGAAGCTATCATTGAGCAGGTCGCTACCGGTGCGGCCATAACTGGCCCGGAGCTTCAGCTCACTGACGATGTTACCAGCCCCCTTATTGAAGAACGGCTCTTCGCTGATACGCCAGCCCACCGAGGCACCGGGGAAGAAACCATACCGACGACCGGGGGCAAACAGGAATGAGCCATCGTACCGTCCCAGCGCTTCGACCAGATACCGCTGTTTGTAGTTGTAGTTGAGCCGGCCAATGTAGCCCGCCCGTGCCGTTACGTCCCAGTTGTCGATCAAGATATCCTGGTTGGCAAACGACATCAACGGAATATAGTTGTTCGGTGGCACGGTATGCACTACCATGTATTTGTTGTCGGTGTCGTAGCGTTCGTAGGCCAGCACCGATGACAGGCCGTGGTCGCCGAACTGCTTGTTGTACGAGGCCTGGAGCTGGCTAAAGCGGTCGGCAATATTACGCTTACGCCGTTCGCGCCAGGGGTTCTGATTGCCCCCTCCCGGCACTACATTGTACGAATCGGTCTTGGCATCGTAGGTGTAGGCATCATACGTGTACTCGAAGCCATCGAAATCGAAATTGGAGAAGTTGTACGAGTACGTTCCTTTAAGGGCCAGGCCAAAATCGAAATCGTACTGGGCCGTAAAGTTGGCCTTCACCGCCCGCCACAACTCGCTGATCGTGCCGGTAATTTCCTTCTTGTAAGTAGCCGGGTTAACGTTTACGTTATGCGTCTGGTTGATATACGCCGGGTTATCATTGGCATAAGGCCGTTCGGTGGGCCACATCGAGAAAATACTCAGGAATGGGTTGAAGTAATCGTCCAGCCCCGGTACGCCCGTCTGAAAACGATCTTCAATACGACCGCTGATCTGGGTGCCAATCCTGAGTTTCTTGCTCAGGCCCGCCTCTACGTTGGCCTGGAAGTTGCTCCGCTTAAAATTGAAGTCCTTTATCAGCGCATCCTGGTCCAGGTGGCTGGCCGAGACGTAATAGCTCACATTATCGGAACCACCCGACACGCTGCCGTTCAGGTACGTTTGGGGTACGTTGGGGCGCATGACCATGGTGTAATAATCATAGCTCTGAAACCCTTTTTCAGTACCAACCCGCCACTTCTCCAGTTCGGACGCCGTAATGGTCGACGTAATACCCCGATTCTGATCTGACTCGACCAAGCCCCGAACGTGTTGATACGCGTTGGCTGGCTTTGGGTAGCGGGTGAAGTTCTGCAGGCCATAATACCCCGACAGGCTGATAACGGGCTTCTGCCCGGCTTTACCCTTTTTGGTCGTTACCAGCACAACCCCGTTGGCCGCCCGCAGGCCATAAATAGCCGCCGAGCCATCTTTCAGGATCGAAATATTCTCAATATCATTGATACCCAGGTTGTTGAACTGCCCGGCATCCGCCACAATGTTGTCGATGACGTAGAGTGGCGTGCCCATATTCCGAATCTGAATGCTGGTGCCACCACCGGGGCGGGCGTCGGTCTGGCGGGCTGTGATACCCGGCACGCGCCCTACCAGCGCACTCGACGTGGCTACGGCCGGCGTTCTGAGAATGTCTTCTGACTTAACAGCCGCTACCGACCCCGTCACCGTTCCCCGCGACTGAGTACCGTAACCTACCACCACAACCTCGTCGAGAGCCTGTTCGTCGGCGAGCAGCTTAACCGCCACCCTGGTCTGGTTACCAACCGTGACCTCCTGCGATTTGTAGCCTACAAACGAGAACACCAGCACCGTACCTGGGCCCGGAACACTGATAGAAAACTGGCCCTGTGCGTCGGTGGTCGAGCCTTTGGAACTGCCTTTGATCACTACGTTCACGCCGGGCAGTCCTTCGCCCTTATCGTCTGTCACTGTACCCGACAGCAACACATCGCTGTTCAGTCCGGTGATGGTGTATCCGGTTGGCAAAAGCGCACCCGTATGCGTCATTAACCGATCCGCTCCGGGCAAAGCGAAGGCTACGTCAACTGTTAGGCTGAGGGCAATTGGTATGAATGCATGCCTGATTGCCGCACACACCCGCCTTGTCTGTACTGGTCTTTTCATAATCCAGATTGTTTTTACTCCGATGAAAGAATCAGGTAGGAATTAATTGGTTGTAGGTATTCCACAGCTCTCACCAGATTAGAGCCATTACTTTTATTCTAAAAATCGAAGCTAAAATGCAAGGCTATTAAAAACTAATTAATAGCAATATTCAGTCAGGATCGGTAAAAAGTGGATCAAAAGTTAGAACAATTCAATTAATTACTAGTCATTTGTTTATCGAGCTGACTGTATTCTACCTTTTTATGCTTTTTTCTTGCGCGGCCTTTTGAGGCGTATTTTTACTTAGCTAATAAGCTGGTTGTCAAGTCGGCAGCAGCAGCGTGCCGACAGCGCGGGCAACTAGCTGGTTGAACCAGGCTGACACGATTTGTGGATGTTGCTGTCGGGAATCGCAACGGCGCACCGGCCCAGGCGAAGGGCCCAGCTCGCGGAGCCTAGCTTACGAAGCCATACTTCGGGACTATAAGGCCACCAGCTCGGCCAATTCGGGGAGGAAGGTGTAATACCCGGCCAGGTATTTCTGGTATTTCTCGGTATTGAGGCTGTAGAGCTGCGCCTTCTTGGTGACCGAATTGGCATCTTTCTCCCCCGTTCGCAACAGCAGGTCTGTGGCCATCACCTTGCGGCTGAAATTACGCCGGTCAAGCTGCGTGTCGTAGATGGCCTCGTAGAGTTTCTGTAACTGAGGCACCGTAAATTTTTCGGGCAGCAGCTCAAACCCGATCGGGTGGAGCGCCGCTTTGTAACGCAGCCGCTGCAGGGCCACCCTAACCATCTGGTCATGGTCAAAAATGAGCGGGGGCTTATTTTCCAGGCTGATCCAGGACGCATTATGCGACCGAATGGCCGCCACGTCCTGGTCGGCAATGTTGACGAGTGAGTAGTAAACGACCGAGATCGTGCGCTCAACGGGGTCGCGCCCCACCGCACCGAACGTGTGCAGCTGCTCCAGGTAATTCGTGTGCAGCCCCGTCAGATTATACAGGATGCGCCCGGCGGCTTCATCCAGGTCTTCATCCTCGTGCAGGAAACCACCCATCAACGACCAGTTCCCGGACTGTGGCTCAAAATTCCGCTTGATGAGCAGCAGCTTCAGTTGCTCGCCATCAAAACCGAAGATGATACAATCCAGCGCGACGAGGATTCGGGTGGTATGCTGGTAACCTGAGGGCATGGGGCTGCTGTGGTTTAAACGAAGTCTTCCCGCATGGGTGTAAATACATCGACGAGCATACCTGCTTCCCGACACACAGCCCCGTGTAAGGCGTTCGGCGGAATATAGTAGGCATCGCCCGCCCTGAGCACCTGCTCTACGCCCGCAATGGTGATCGCAAACGAGCCGCTCTGCACGTAGCTCATCTGGGTATGCGGGTGCTGATGCATCGCCCCGACGCCGCCCTGCTCAAACGCCACGACCACCATCATCAGGTTGTCGTCATACGTCAATAGTTTGCGGCGCACACCCTCCCCTACGGTTTCCCAGGGAATAGCGTCGGCGTTTACAAATTGCTGCTGAAACGGTGCGGGTATCATTGGCTAACGGTTAACTAAGCAGAAAAATGGTCATTCATCCATAAAACACCTGCATGTTACGATGAATGACCATGTCAATTAACGGGAATCTAAAAATTTAGTACCCCGGATTCTGGGTGTACAGCCCCGGTTTGGCATCCAGTTCGGCCTGCGGAACGGGGTAGATGATGTAGTTTTTCTGGAAAGGCTGCATCTGCTTCTGCGTGTCTTCTTTGGCAATCCAGCTGCTGATGATCGATTCCACCTGTCCGCTTCTGACCAGGTCATGCCAGCGCGACCCTTCACCCACCAGCTCCTTGCGGCGTTCCTGCAACAACTGCGACAGCGTTACGCCGGTTATGGTTGGCAAACCAGCCCGCACCCGTACCTGATTGACAATGGCATCGACCTCGGCCTGCGTGCCGCCCGTTGCACCCCGCAGAATACACTCGGCCTTGAGCAACAGCATATCCGTGTACCGATACACAATGAAGTTGATCGGCCAGTCGCTGCGGTTGTTGGTTGGCACCCTGGTCAGGTCGACGTACTTCTTGATAAATGGCCGGGTTTCGGCAATGCCGTTGAAGGTGTAGCCACTTTGAATGGCAACGGCTTTGCGAACGTCGTTGGCCTGATACGAATTCACCAGGTCGAGGGCAGCTGGCCGAATAGTCAGGCCACCCTGTACTGCTTTTCCGTTGGCCTGAAACCAGGTATCGGGCACCAGCACCCAGGGGAACGTAGCGCCAACCAGCGGGTTTAAGCCGTTGGCGTACTGCACATCGAAAATGACCTCCGGGTTATTCTCGTTCGTGTAGGCGAAAATGCTCGTGTACGACGAAACCGACGAGTACTTGCCACTACCGATAATCTCGTTCAGGACGGTCAGCGCCTGCGACCACTCGGTCACGCCTAAACCCGGTCCTTCGATGTCGTAGGTCGGGCCTGAGCGGGTCATGTAAACCAGGGCTAAAGCGGCTTTGGCGGCATAGCGCGTTGCCCGTCCTTTATCGGCAACGGCATACACCTCGGGCAGGTTGGTCGCGGCAAAGGTCAGATCAGACAAAATCAGCGTGTACACATCTTTCACCGGGCTACGCGGAATGGCAATGGCCTCATTGGCCGTAACAGGACGCTCGATGATGGGCACCTTGCCGAAGAAACGCACCAGATCAAAGTAGAAAAAGGCCCGCAAAAATCTGGCTTCGGCTTCCAGACGGGTTCGCAGGCTGGCATCGGTGACAACTTTGCCATTTTTCTGCAGCTGCTCCAGCAAGGTGTTGGCCCGGAAAATACCGTTGAAATTGGTAGACCAGGCTTCAGACACATAGGGGTTGCCGGCAATGCTTTTCTGGAAACTGTTGATGCCCTCCCAATCACGAACGCCGCCGTCAGAAACGGCGTACAGGTTATCGGAGCGCGTTTCTGACAGGTTCAGCTGCCGGTCTGGATAGCCCCGCAGCGAGCTGTACACGGCATTACTGGCCTGGATGAAGTCGTTGGGTTGCGAATAGAACGTAGACGTGGTGGCCGCCGAGATCGGAACCTGGGTAAGGTCGCTGGTGCAGGAGGCCAGCCCCAGCAGGGAAATTGCCAATAAGGCGAATGCTATATTTTTCATGGGTGTAAGGCTGGTTAGAACGTAACATTCAGGCCGACAACAATAGAGCGGGGCAGCGGTAGGCCACCATAATCACCCGCTTCGGGGAACGACGAACTGCCGCTCAGATCGGTGTTGCTGGCTTCGGGGTTGAAGCCGCCCTTGTACTTATCGAAGCCGAAGAAGTTTTCGGCCGTCACGTAGAAGCGGGCTCCCTGTAACTGTGGCGCTTTCACGAACGTTTTCAGGTCATAGCCCAGGGTAATGTTCCGAACGCGCACGTAATCAGACGAGTACAGCCAGTCGGTGTTTTTGATCCGGCCAAAGGTGGAGTACACTTTACTGACGATGCCTGCACCGGGGTTTTCCGCAGAAAACCAGCGGTCACGATACGTACCCAGGGCGTTATCCGAGAAACCCTGACCGGTGCGGCCCAGCGCCCGGCCCAGCAGCGAGTAAATAGACCCGCCGTTCTGCCCCTGAACCAGTACCGTCAGGTCGAACCCTTTGTAGCGCACGCTGTTGGTGATCCCCCACACAAAATCGGGGTTTGGTTTCCCAACGATCATCCGGTCATTGGCATCGATCACCCCGTCGCCGTTGGCGTCGAAATACTTCGGATCGCCCACCGTTTCTGAGCCGAACAGGGCCGCCTTACCGTCAATATCCTGTTGCGACAGAATACCGATCTGCTTCACCACATAGATGCTGTACATGGGGTCGCCGATACGCAGCAGCGAGTGCGAAATATCGAAGGCCGACGGAATCAGGATCTGGTTCTGCCCTTCGGCCAGCGCCACTACTTTATTGCTGTAATGACTCAGGTTGAGCGAGGTGGTCCATTTCACCGCGCCGGTAGTGTTCCGGCTGCTCACTTCAAGTTCCCAGCCCCGGTTCTGAACGCTGCCCGCGTTGCTGAGGTACGAGGCAAAACCCGTGGCACCCGGCAGCGGTACGTTCAGCAGCAGGCCTTTGTTCAGTTTGTTGTACACGTCGAAGGTCAGCGACAGCCGGTTGTTCAGCAGGCTGGCGTCGAAGCCAAAGTCAACCGTTTCGGAGGTTTCCCAGGTCAAATCCGGGTTTGTCACCCCACCCGGAGCCTGCCCAACGGCGTTTGTTCCGTTGAAGGTGTAGTTGGCCGTGGTCAGCGTGGGTAGCGTGCTGTAATCACCAATGTTGTAGTTACCCGCCGTGCCGAAGCTGGCCCGCAGTTTCAGGTCGTTGATGGGCGTGATGCCTTTCATGAACGGCTCTTCTGAAATTCGCCAGCCGATGGATGCCGACGGGAACAGACCCCAGCGCGTGTTGGCCCCAAAGCGCGACGACCCGTCGCGGCGGAGACTGGCCGACAGCAGGTACTTATCGGCGTAGTTGTACTGCGCCCGCCCGAAATACGAGATCAGGACGTTCTGCGATTCACCGGTGTTACCCGTTACGCCGTTGGCGGCATTGAGCGTCGTAATCACGTTGCTGCTGAACCCGCCGTTCGAGCTAAGGGCCGAGGTTTCCAGCTTCACCGAGTTGTAGGAGTACCCACCCAGCAACGAAATGGTGTGTTTATCGCTAAGGGTGGTGGCGTACGAGAGCGTATTCTCGTTGACGAAGGTCCGTTTACGGTACGTGTTGTAGTTTCCGCTGGTCAGCGTGGTGAGCTGCGCCTGACGGGTGGCCAGGTTGCTGGCAATGGCATAGGGGTTATACGATTTCGAGGTGTTGTCGGTATTGTCGAGGTTCAGCGATGTTCTGAACGACAGCCCCGGCAGAAGCTGGTAGTCGGCAAAGACAGAGCCGAGGGTCCGGAACCGCTTGGTCTCGCCAGTCACATACTGGAGCTTACCAATGGGGCTGTTCGTCGATGTGCTCCACCGATACTGACCGTTGTTGCCTACGTTCGGGTACACGCCCATGGTATCTTCCTGCACGGGTGTCATACTCACCATCTGGTGCAGAATGTTGTCTTTCCCTTCCACGCCCGGATCATTGTTGACCGAGTAGGTAGGGGCCAGATTCAGACCCAGTTTAAGCTTGTTGCTGGCGTTTACCTCTACATTGGCCCGCGCCGAATACGCCGTGTAGTTGGTGTTGATCACCATACCCTGCTGGTTGACGTAGTTGCCCGACATGTAGTATTTCACCCGGTCGGTACCGCCGCTGGCCGATAGCTGATGGTTCTGCACAATGCCTTTACGGAAGGCCTGCTCTTGCCAGTCGATGTAGTTCAGGCCCGGATGGCCCGGTAAAGCCCAGCGGTCGTCGGTCATGTAAGTCGTGTTTACCTGACCCACCGGCAACCCCAGCACTACCCGCCGCTGTTCGTTCGTTTGCGAGGCCGATCGACCGGCCCCGGAGGCAACCCACTGCGCGTTGATGATCTCGGTAGCGCGGCCAACCCATTCCTCGGCGCTGAGCATATCCAGTTTGCGGGTCCGCTCCATGAAGCCCCCGTAGGTATTGAGGGAGATAGTGGACCGGCCCGATTTGCCCCGTTTGGTGGTGATCAGCACCACGCCATTGGCCGCCCTTGACCCATAAATAGCCGCCGAGGCCGCATCTTTCAGCACCTGGATCGACTCAATATCGTTCGGGTTAATGTTGTCGAGCGGGTTACCCTGCGCAAAGTTACCGGCCGAGTTGGGCGCGGCCGTTGCCAGCGGAAAGCCGTCGATCACATACAGCGGTTCGTTGCCGGCCGTGATAGAGCCGCTCCCGCGTACCTGCACGCTGAACCCTTTACCCAGCGCCCCGCTAGTCTGCTTCACCTGCACACCGGCCATCTGACCAACCAGCGCCTGATCGACCCGGAGAATGGGCCGCTGATCGATGGTCTTCACATCGAACGAAGCCACCGCGCCCGTCACGTCGGCTTTCTTGGCCGTTCCGTAGCCAATCACAACCACCTCATTCAGCGAGCGATCATCAACCTCCAGCTTCACCGAAACCGCCGTCTGATTGGTAACCTGAATGTCTTTCGTCACGTACCCGATCG
Organism: uncultured Cytophagales bacterium; assembly: GCA_963750355.1. Lineage (GTDB taxonomy): Bacteria > Bacteroidota > Bacteroidia > Cytophagales > Spirosomataceae > Fibrella. The sequence goes on from CAVVQL010000018.1 coordinate 105,443, forward strand.
ACGAGAAGGTTAGCGTAACGGGGGTTGTGCCGTTGATCCGCAGGCTGTACTCGCCTTTGGCATCGGTAACAGAGCCATTGATCGTACCTTTCTGAACGACGTTCACGCCCGGCAGCGCTTCGTTGTTCTCGGCCGACGTAACCACGCCGGTGATGGTTTGGGCCATTGCGCTCAAACTCAGCAGCCAGGTGCTGACGAACAGGAACAGCCTTTGTAGAGGATATATTTTCATTAGCAAGAGGATTTAAACCACATTGGATTGCACGTAGGCGATAGCAAAAACAAAAGTGCCTAATTCCGATGCAACATCCCTCCTGTACTCTCCTGAGTATTCGATCGGGCGTGTCTTGTCATAATTTTAGAAACTAACCGAGATGTCATAAAAAGGCCCGTATGAAGCCACAGGCGGGTAGGCCGTTTCTCCGGGAAACTACGTACTTTGACATTACTTTAGATATAGGCTTACGCCAACCCGAACTGCCCTGCATGATACGCATCCCGCTACGCGCCCTACTGGCGCTGCTCCTTGTTTGCACCCTTCTTTCGCCAACGTCCCTTGCCCAGCCCCATCAGGGGAAGACCGACGAGCGGCTGACACAACAACTGACCGAAGCCCTGCGCGGCTTTCGGGGCGAGGTGGGTGTCTATGTCCAGCATCTGAAAACAGGCAAGTCGGTGACCATCAACGCCGATACGCTTTTCCCGACGGCCAGCACCATCAAAATCCCCATCATGATTGGCCTGTTCGACCAGATCCGGCAGGGGAAGGTCAGCTACCAGCAGGAGGTCGTTTACCGCGATTCGCTGCATTACGACGACGGCCTTGTGGGCTCGCTGAAAGACGGCGCTAAACTGCCGCTGAGCGAGGTGGTGATGCTGATGGAAACGGTTTCCGACAATACCGGTAGTCTGTGGTGTCAGGCGCTGGCGGGCGGCGGTACGGCCATCAATGCCTGGCTCGACGCCAACGGTTTTCCACAAACCAGGGTAAACTCGCGCACGCCGGGCCGCGAGGCGTTCCGCACGCGCTACGGATGGGGACAGACCACGCCCCGCGAACTGGCCCGCCTGCTGACGTACATCCGGCAGGGCCGCGCCGTAAGCCCCGATGCCAGCGACCGGATGTACCGGAACCTGTGCCGCCAGTACTGGGACAATGACGGGCTCTCGCAGCTGCCACCCGACGTAAAAGCGGCCTGCAAGAACGGGGCGGTCAACCAGTCGCGCTCGGAGGTGGTGCTGGTTCATGCACCCCACGGCGATTACGTGTACTGCATCATGACCAAAAACCAGAAAGACGAAAGCTGGGTACGCACCAACGAAGGATTCACGCTGCTCCGCACGGTGGGAGCCCTGCTCTGGCATCATTTCGAACCCAAATCCACCTTCCAGCCCGTAGCGGGTTATGAGAAATGGTGGTAACAGAAATAAGGAGTTTCATGTTTCAAGTGTCAAGTGCTTTGGCATAGCCCCCCGCCCTAAAGGGTGCCCGCTGGCGCATTCTAGCTCCGCGTTAGCGTATTCCTGCGCCAGCGGGCACCCTTTAGGGCGGGGGGCTACGCCTCAAACATGAAACCTAAAACTCACTTTATGAGCCCCTCCCCCATCGCCATCATGTGGCACCGGCGCGATCTGCGTCTCCACGACAACGCGGCCCTGTACTACGCCCTCAAAGCCGGACGGCCCGTGTTGCCGCTGTTCATTTTCGACAAAGACATTCTGGATCACCTCGATGATAAACGCGACCGGCGGGTGGAGTTCATCTACAAAGAGGTACTGAAGATGCAGGACGCCCTGCAAAAAATGGGCTCGTCGCTACTCGTGCGCTACGGTCATCCGCTGGAAATCTTTAAGGAACTGGCCAGGGAGTATACCATCGCCAATGTCTTTACCAACTACGACTACGAAACCTACGCCAAAGGGCGCGATGCCGAGGTGGCCGCGTACCTGAAGACGGTGGGCGCGGGGTTTCATAGTTATAAAGATCAGGCGATCTTCGACCGCGACGAAGTGCTGACCGGCACCGGTAAACCCTACACCGTGTTTGGCCCCTACAGCCGCAACTGGCTGGGCAAACTCGCCGATCCGTTCTACCTCAAATCATACCCGACCGAGACATACCTCGACCGGCTGTTTCAAACGCCGCCGACACCCGTGGTCACGCTCGACGATATGGGCTTTGAGCCGCTGGGCGAGAATTACCCGAAACCAACGGTATCGGCCGAACTGCTGGCGGCGTATCAGAAAATGCGCGACTACCCCGCCCAGACGGGCACCAGCGAATTGGGTATTCACCTGCGCTTCGGTACCATCAGCATTCGCGATCTGGCCCGGCAGGCGCAGGAAAGCAGCCCCACCTTTTTGAGCGAGTTGTGCTGGCGGGACTTTTATTTTCAGGTGCTCGACCATTTCCCACACGTAGAGCAGCACGCTTTCCGCCGCGAATACGACAACATCACGTTCCTGAACCGGCCCGAAGACATCGAACGCTGGCAGAACGGGCAGACCGGCTACCCGCTTGTGGATGCGGGAATGCGCCAGCTGAACGAAACGGGCTGGATGCACAACCGGGTGCGGATGGTGGTGGCCAGTTTCTGCATCAAACACCTGCTCATCGACTGGCGGATTGGCGAGGCCTACTTCGCCAAAAAGCTCCGCGACTTCGACCTGTCGGCCAATAACGGCGGCTGGCAGTGGGCGGCGGGTTCCGGCACCGACGCCGCGCCTTACTTCCGGGTGTTCAACCCCACCGCGCAGGCCGAGAAATTCGATCCCAAAGGCGAATACATCCGCCGCTGGGTACCTGAATACAATAGTCCCGCCGGTGCCCCGGTCAGCTACCCCGCACCGATGATCGACCACGCATTCGCCCGGCAGCGCGTGGTGGAGGTGTATAAAGAGGGGTTAGCAAAAGGTAAAAACTCAAATACAAATGGACTGAAAATCCATAGGTTGAAGGGCGAATGAAATTCGCTGTTTCGGCTGAAGCCGATGGAATAATGGATTCATCACCACTGGTTTTCCGTTACATTGGGGCTTTGTTGTCTGGCTCTTTGAGGGGCCTCTGGGTCGCGTAGCAATCCAGTGTTTATAGGAACGAACGGTATAGAAGGAGGCGGCGTACTTTAACAGGTTAAGTACTCCACCACCCTCCTTTTAATAAAATGCGAAGGAAAATCTGGAGTACTATCTATCCGTCAAGTATAGTGCTCCCCAAAAACTGGACAGGTAGGATAATTTGAATCACTTAGTTTTGACCTACAAAATGTCCAAAAATAACCAAGTCAACTCGTCGCATCCACGACGCTGCCTTCAAGACCAAAGTAGTCTTGGAAGCACTCAGTGGAGCAGCGAGAGCAGCTCGAAAATCAGCTCTTTCAGCAGATTGGCCAACTGAAGGTCGAAAACGACTGGCTCAAAAAAATTGCGGACCAGTTGACCGTTGATCGACGCACCCTGGTCGCGCCCACTGATGAGACGTTCTCCATCGCCCAGCAATGCACCCTTTTGGGCCTGGCCCGCTCGAGCTATTACTACCAGCCACTGGGCGAATCAGCGGAGAATCTGGCCTTGATGGCGCGTATCGATAAGCTCTTTACAGAACGCCCAGAGATGGGGGTTAGACGTATGTATCACGCGCTCTCAACACCAGAAGACCCGGTCAATATCAAGCGAGTACGGCGGTTAATGCGCCTAATGGGACTGGAAGCGGTTGGCCCAAAACCCAACCTGTCGAAGCCTCAACAGGGCCATACCATCTACCCCTACCTACTGAAGGGATTGGTCATTGATCGGCCTAATTACGTCTGGTCCACTGACATCACCTATGTACCGATAGCGAACGGTTTCTTGTATCTGTGTGCCGTCATCGACTGGTTCAGCCGCTACATTTTGAGCTGGCGATTGAGCAATACGCTGTTAGCCGACTTCTGTGTGGATGCACTGGAAGAAGCTCTATCGAGGTGGGGCAAGCCCGCGCGGCGGCCGCCCAGATCTTTAATACGGATCAGGCCGGGCGGCCGGTGCCGGAGTCAGTTCACCAGCCATGACTTTATCGAGCCATTGGCAAGCAATGAGATAGCTAGTAGTATGGACTCCAAAGGTCGCGCCCTGGATAATATTTTCATAGAGCGGTTTTGGAGAACCATCAAGTATGAGCGGTCCGCCGCTGCGGCATCTTTATCTGCGGGCTTATTCAAACGGCCACAGTCTGCATCAGGGTTTAACAGAGTACTTTCGCTTCTACAACTACGAGCGTAAGCACCAGCCACTAGGTTATCAAACGCCATCGGTCTGGTACAGGGGGAGAAAGAAGGAAAAGAAAAAGTACACTTTTCGGGTTTAATTTATCAAGCCTGAAAAAGCCAAAATCCTGTCCAACAATTGGGGAGCGCTATACACCAAGTGGGTAAAAATAATAACCGCAGCGGCGGACCGCTAACAATTTCGTTATTCAACAAAGTGGTCCGGTTTCAGGGGCGCAGTATACAGTTACCAAGAAATAATCACTAATCACAAGCTATTAAGCTATAGTATACCTGCCGCCATTAAAAACATCAGAACAAAGTCCTTCAATTGCAAACGAAGCAATCGTAATGCCCGTGTCAGGTGATACTCAATCATTTTTGATGAAAGATTAAGCTTTAAGGCAATATCCTGGGTAGACAGATAATCAAAGCGGCTCATCCGAAAGATCGTCTGGGCAGGTTGGGGAAGCTGGTCAACGGCATCAATCAATCGGGCTTGCAAATCTTCGAAGGCGATGGTTTCCTCAGTTGTATAAATAGCTTCTGAATCTTGATGAACCAACTGCTGATGCACACGCTGGCGAACCGCCTGTTTATCCAGATGATCGTAAATCTGATGCCGTATCGCTTTAACTAGATAAGCCTGCAAACAGGTGTGTATGGTTAACTGACTTCGTTTTAACCAAAGCTTCGTAAACAACTCCTGCACTAACTCTTCCGCCGTTTCACGCTCCCGGACGTGATTATAGGTGACCGCATATAAGGAAGGCCAATAATGCCGGTACAGTTGGCTAAAAGCCTTCTCATCGCCTGCCTTTAAATCGGCTAGCCACTGCTCTTGAGTAGACTTGTTCGGAAAAGTCGACATGAAGGGATTTAGCGTAAACTACCTATAAATAAGCCTGCCAAAGGTATAAATTATCCTAAACATAACCTTCCTATACCTACCTGCTTCTTATTTATTGAATAGTTTAAAGATTTTTTCGAATAAAGTTTAGGGACATGCCGAGCTGAACCGTCTTACAGAAAAGAGCCGGATTACCACATGGACCCTAAACAACTACAGGATCTCATTCATCGCTATCAGAACGGATCGGCCACCCCCGAAGAGCGGCAGCTACTGGATGCTCATTGGCAAAAACTGATGGATCAGCGCATCATCGATAATTTGTCGGCTCAGGAGCGGCTGCAACTGGAAAAAAAGATGTACCGGGGGATTGTTCATGCCATTCGACAGGAAGATCCTTATGCTTTCCAGCAGGTTCGTCGGCTTTTGGGCCAGCCCTGGATGGCGATGGCTGCTAGTCTGAGCGGGTTATTGCTTGTTATGACTGCTTTGTGGTTCTGGTGGGGTAATCGGTCTACAGAATTAGAATTTCAGACGGCCTTCGGTGAAAAAAAGCATGTCCTCTTACCGGAAGGTTCTGAAGTGTGGCTCAATGGCCATTCATCTCTTCGTTACGCGCCTGATTCGGCCGGTAATCGACAGGTATGGCTGGAAGGGGAAGCCCAATTCTCGGTGAAGCATACAGCGACCCACCAGAAGTTTATTGTCCATACGGCGAATCAGTTGGCCATTGAGGTACTGGGAACGGTGTTTAATGTGGTTAACCGGCGGGAAGTAGTCAATGTCGTCCTTCGCTCCGGGTCCGTTCGGATCGTGGATGAAACCCATCGTCACCCTGATATTCTGCTCAAGCCCAATGAAATGGTTAGCCAGAGCCGAACGAAAACAGAATTGGCCAAGACCCCAATTCGAGCGCAATCCCGACTAGCCTGGAAAGATGGGGCCATGTACGTTGAAAATAAGCCGCTAGGTGAAATCTTCGATTGGATACAGGATACCTATGGATTTGTCATAACGTGTTCCCCCGCCCTACGGAATGAAACCTTTGCCGGTACTATTCCCACGGATTCGATTGAATCCTTTTTTGAGATGATCGCCAAACTCTATCAGGTAGACGTCCATAAAAACGGACAAGCTTACCAGATCGACTAAAAATATCCGCCTGCTCTCCGGTCCCGGCCAAGGTTAGAAGTAGCAGGCGGTGCTTACATCTAGTATAAACTCCTAAAATTAAGAACCCAATGAAGAAAAACCTACTCCTACGAAGTAGTTGGTTAGTACTCAGCGTAGGTCTGTTTACCCAAGCGTATACAACAGCACAGACGCTGGCTCGACTTGACCACACCTGGCAGTCAGCCACGCCCACGCTACCCAATAAACCCAATCGATTGACGTTACCTCAGCTTCTGAAAGGGCTGTCCAAGCGATATAGGGTTGATTTTAACTACAATTATCGTCAGTTGAACCAAAAAACAGTCGATGCGTCATTACTTGACCGGTCAACTGGAACACTGGAAATGTTACTGGGCGAAATTCTCGCTCCACTGGAACTGACGTTTGAGAAATTCAATGTACGTACCTATTTGATTTATCGAAAAGCTACACCCGCGAGTTCTTCGCCTTCATCTGGACTTACTCCGGATCAGCAGCGTACCACCAATGGTATGCCAACTGAAATAACGGCAACGGCTCCACTGGAACGCCCGGTGACGGGCATTGTCAATGATGAAAAAGGAAGCGGGCTACCAGGGGTCAGCGTTGTCATTAAAGGAACGACGCGTGGAACAACCACAGATACAGAGGGTAAATTTCGATTGGATGTCCCGGATGCGACGGCTACGCTGGTTTTTAGTTTTGTGGGGTATGAACCCCGCGAAATAGCCGTTGGTAATCAAACCAACCTGACCGTAGCCCTTACGCCCAATGATCAGACGCTGGGTGAAGTCGTAGTGGTAGGCTACGGCACTATGTCCAAAAGGAACCTGACCACCGCCATTGCTAAAGTTGACCCCGGTAAAATCCCAACCCCGGCCAATTCCAACGTGGGCGATCTGTTATTTGGCCGGGCCGCTGGGTTGCAGGTCAACCAGCAAAGTTCCCAACCGGGTGGCGCTATTAATATCTCCATTCGCGGAAAAGGAACTCCCTTATTTGTTGTTGACGGCGTAATTATTCCCAATAGTGGATTAGAGCCGGGTAACGGGTCTGTCGAAATTCAGGGCGTCAACCGAAGCCCACTGGCCGGGATCAACCCCAGTGACATTGAGTCGATCGAATTCTTAAAAGATGCCAGTGCCGCCATCTATGGCGTGTCGGCTGCAAATGGGGTGATGCTGATTACTACTAAAAAAGGGAAGGCGGGTCGGATGAGCATTAGCTACGATGGGAGTCACTCGGTGGTTAATAACCTGCCGTATCTAAAGCCCCTCGATGCCCATGATTACATGCTCTACTTCAATCAGCTCAATCAGGATAAATACCTGGCCGACCGGAACATGAACCCGTTTGGTGCGGCAGCGGCTGATTTAAGCAAGTACACATCGAAATACACCAATGAGCAAATACAGGGGGCAGGGCATGGAACAGACTGGTTAGGGCAGGTTTTTCGTACCGGCAGTGTCGACAACCATGTAGTTAGCATTAACGGAGGAACCGAGCGGTTAATTTATTATTTTTCAGGGAGTTATTTCAATCAGGCCGGTACGCTGAAAAATTCGGATTTAACCCGTTTTTCAGGCCGCATGAATCTGGCCTTTACCTTAAGCAAACTCTTCCGGCTTAATGTCAACGTGAATGGTAACCGGAACAGCTATTCGAATCCGCAGGCGGGTTGGCAAGCGGGCGGCTCAGGTTCGCAGGGCTTCAATGCGTTACAGGCGGCCCTGGCTTACCCCTCAACGGTGCCCGTTTATAATCCCGACGGAACCTACGCCATTTTTAGTAATACGGGCAACCCCGTTTCACTGTTCAAGATTAAAGACAAGACGAACTTTCAGGGGCTGATGGCCAATACCTCACTCGACATTGACATAATTCCGAATGTCCTGACGGGTAAGCTCCTGTATGGCAATTCCAGTGAATATTCCATTCGAGACTTCTTTATTCCGGATAACATATTCTGGGGGCAGCTCTACAAATCCAGAGCGTCATTAGCCGAGACGCGTCGGCAAAACCAGACGATGGAAGCCACGCTGATGTACAAGAAAACGTTCGGGAACTGGCTTAAAGTAGACGCCGTGACGGGGGTTGGTCAATACCTGGAAGATTTTACCGGGTTTAGCGTCGAAGCATCCAATGTCCCTAACGTGATCAATACGGATAATCTGGCTTCGGCAACAGGCCCTAAGGTGATCACCTCCTACCGGGGCGTCAATAAACTTCGGTCGTTCTTTGTCCGTAGCAGTTTCGACATCCTGGATCGCTACCTGTTGACGCTGACCCTTCGCCGGGACGGAGCCGATAAATTCTTCCCCGATAACAAATACGAAAATTTCCCATCGGTGTCGGCCGGCTGGAAAATTTCCAATGAAAATTTCATGAAGGGCTCCCGGTCTCTAAGCCAGTTAAAGCTGAGGGCCAGTTATGGAACCACGGGCGAACGGCCTGGCAGTGTCGCGTATGGTGCTTACGCCCCCGATCCAAACGCGGTTACATTTAACAACGGTTCAGTCATTTACTTTCCCTACCGGCTGACCGCTTTCGACAATCCCAACTTACGCTGGCCAATCGCCAAAACGGTTAACGTTGGCCTGGATTTCGGCTTTCTCAATGATCGGGTTACGGGTTCCGTTGACTGGTTTCTGGAAGATCGTACGCAACTGCTAAGTAGTGCGACAACGGCCCAGTTGTCCATTCTGTCGACCACTCCGATCAATGGGGCTCATCAACGGCGCAAAGGCTATGAAGTTACGCTCAACAGTACCAATGTCCAGCGGAAGGACTTTAGCTGGAACACAACGCTGAACCTCACTCACTTCCGCAATCGGTGGGTCGAACGGTTTCCAAATGATCCACCCGCGCTTTATGCCAGCGTTACCGATCCGGTTGGGAGTGATATCCTCTACACCTATAAAACAGCCGGTATTTTACAGGTGGGCCAGACGGCCCCGGCCTGGCAACCGGCTAATGCCCGTAAGGCAGGTTCGCCCATTTTTGTTGATCAGAATGGAGACGGTAAACTGGATTATCAGGATGTGGTCAGCTACTCCGGTATTCCTAAGCTGATCGTCGGCTTCGGTAATAGCTTTACCTACAAAAAGTTTGATCTGAGCGTCTTCATGTACGGCCAGTATGGAGCCTGGGGCTACGATTACACCACCCTATGGGGTGACCCGATTAACCTGCTCTCGGGCATGCAGAGTGGAACAACAAGAATCAAAGAGGCCTGGAGCACCAGCAACCCAACGGGCACTTTACCCGGCGCTGCGTTTAATGAAGCGGCTGTAGCCCTCGACGCTGGAATCGATACCCGACTGGTTAAGCGGGACTTTATGCGGTTCCGGAATATTACGCTCGGCTATACGTTCAATTCGCCTGGTCTGGCCAAGTATATCAAGAGCCTTCGCGTGTATGGGGATGTACAAAACGCATTCACCATTACTAAATTTCAAGGTGTAGACCCTGAATTACAGGCAAGTAGTGTGAAGGGAGGCCCCGCCCCCTACCCAATGGCCCGAACCATTTCCCTGGGTGTAAAAGCAAACTTCTAACGTATTTTTTCTAAGTCTACATGAAGAAGCTCATTCTTTCCCTGCTAGTCGCAACCAGTTTGTTGCTGGATGGCTGCACAAATAATTTCGACCCCGTCATCACGGGTGTTTTATCGCCCAGCAATTTCCCCAAAACCGAATCAGATTTTGACTTGTATACCCTGCAGGCCTATAAACCCTTCGGGTCAAAGTGGGGCTACAACGATGTGGCCTATCAGAACATGTTTTTTAGTCCCGAATTTGGGCACGTGGCTATGTTCGATCTGCCCTCCGATCAAATGAACATCTTCACCGAATGGGGAGGTGCCTGGGAGTTTTTCAGCAAAGGAGACTTTACGTTCTTGAAAACGCAGGGCAAGCAAACCCATTTCGAAAAAGTGCGGTACGTTACCCGAATGACGCAGGTCATTAACGATATCGATAAATCGACGATTAGTGATGCTAAGAAAAAGTTGTTCACCGCTCAGGCACGTATGGGCCGGGGCTGGGCCATGTATTACCTGCTCCACCTCTACGGGCCCGTTCCCGTTATTCTGGACCCCACAAAAGTAAATACCGCTGCGGAAAGCGACCTGACCCGCCCGGCCCGAGCCGACTACGTAGCTGCCGTAGCGCAGGATTTACGGTATGCCGCTGATAACCTGGAACTGAGCCCGGCAGAATACGGACGATTTAACAAAGGCTTAGCCCTGGGGGTGTTGACGCGCCTGCATCTAAACGAAAAAAACTGGGCCGAAGCCGAAAAGGCAGCTAGGGAACTGGTGGGGTTGGGAAAATACAAACTAGTGACCGATTACGCCGGTTTATTCCGGGAAGCGACCGAGAAAAACGATGAAACTATCTGGGCGGTCAATTGCGATCCGGTAGCCCCTACCAATGGCGAAGGGGGTGGCAATTTTAACGCAATGGCGCTGTATTGTCTGCCGGGCGACTTCAAGAGCATTAAATTAAACGGAGGCTGGGCAAGCCCCAGTGGGGTGTTCAGCCCGACTTGGCAGTTTTACGATACATTTGATCCGGCTGATAAACGGCGCTCGTTGCTCATTGCAACGTATACGGACAAGTCCGGCAAAGCCCGGGACCGCTCAACCATGCGGGGGCCGATTCTCCGCAAATATCCTGATGAGTCATCGCCGGGCGCTGATGTTCAGGGCAATGACATGCCTATTCTGCGGTATGCCGATGTAACACTCATGCTGGCCGAAGCGATCAATCAGCAGAGTGGGCCTACTTCCGAAGCCATCGCACTGGTGAATGAGGTGCGGCAAAAGCACGGTGGATTGACCCCGTTGGCGGCCACATATACGGCGTCGAAACAAGCGTTCAACGAGGCTATTTTGGCCGAGCGCGGCTGGGAGTTCTATTTTGAAGGACTCCGGAAAGTAGATTTGGTTCGGTTCGGCAAGTGGACATCAGCGTTGGAAGCAGTCGGAAAAATGACTCACGGGCCATCCGAAATTTTCCCCGTACCTCAATATGTGATCACGGTGGGTAGCGGCAAATTAATCCAAAATCAAGGCTACTAATTAATCGTCCGGCTATCCGAGGCTGGGCAGCCAGACAATTTAACTGTGTCATCAAGGCGGTAACAGGCGAATTATGCTTCGAAGATTTTTTCTAAAAAATACGCTGGCTTCATCGGTTAGCATCTTCATAGCGCCAGGGCAAGTAGGTACTGTTCAACCGCTCGTTAACTGGGCTCTGAAGGAGCGGCCAACTGAACTGGTAGCTGGCTTTTTAAACCCACCGGATTCAGTCAAGCCAACTACGCTTTGGCAATGGATGAACGGCTGCGTGACAAAAGAAGGAATCACCTATGATTTGGAATCTTTCAAACAGGCGGGTATTGGCCATGTTCAGCAGTTTCTTGTCGGCGGTAGTGAAGCCGACATCACCGATCCGACCATTCAGATCCTGAATCCAAAATGGCGGGATCTGATGAAGTTTGCTGTCGAGGAGTGTGCCCGGCTGGGGCTCACGTTCGGCACCCATAATTGTCCCGGCTGGTCGTCCAGTGGTGGTCCCTGGGTGCGCGTAGAGCAGTCAATGCAAAAGGTGGTCTTCTCAAGCAAGTTTATTGCCGGTCCTCTACTTTTTGAAGGCTTACTGGAGCCACCAAAAGTTGATCCCAAGTGGAACTACTACCGGGATATAGCCGTACTTGCCCTGCCCAAAAACGGCTCACCATCGTCTGAACAGGTCGTTGATCTAACGACGATGATGGATACGGGAGGTCGTCTCCGCTGGAACGTACCCGCTGGGGAATGGACTATACTTCGGTTTGGGCATACAACGACGGGGCAGCTCAACGGTACCGCGCCAAATTCGGGACAGGGGCTGGAAGTCGACAAAATGAGCCGGTCGGCACTGGACGCCTATTGGGCGGGATTCCCGGCTATTCTCCTGGACGATGCGGGCGCACAGGCTGGAAAGGCCTTCAAGCGCTTCGAAATCGACAGTTACGAAGCGGGGCATCAGGACTGGACCCCGGCTATGCGGGAGGAATTTACCAAGCGACGCGGCTACGACCCGCTGCCGTGGCTGCCTGTACTGGCCAAACAAACCATCGGCAGCTCCGAGCTGACTAAACGATTTC
>CAVVQL010000019.1:0-112500 GCA_963750355.1 uncultured Cytophagales bacterium
CAATATTGAAATCAAGAAAGTACACGCCAACCTGGTCGATGCCATTGCCAGCGGGGCCAGCGAAGGCCTGAAAGTCGGGCTGAACGTAGTGGCCATGCTGATTGGTTTTATCGCGCTGATTTCACTGATCGACATGCTGCTGGGCAAAGCGGGCAGCCTCGCCGGGTTTCCCGTCCTGAGCCTGAACTACCTGCTCGGTAAGCTTTTTTCGGTGTTTGCCTGGGCAATGGGCGTACCGGGTAAAGACATTGAAGCGGCGGGTGCGCTGATGGGTACCAAAATGGTGGTCAATGAATTTGTGGCCTATATCGAGCTGGTGAAGATCAAGCCGACGCTCGACCCGAAAACGATTGCCATTACTAGCTTCGCCCTGTGCGGATTCGCCAATTTCTCATCGATCGCCATTCAGATCGGCGGCATCGGCGAACTGGCCCCCACCCGGCGTACTGATCTGGCCAAACTCGGTTTTAAAGCCCTCATCTGTGGCACGTTAGCCAGCTACATGTCTGCCACCCTGGCGGGACTTTTATTGTAAAATTTGCTTTAGCGTAGCCCCCCGCCCTAAAGGGAGCCTGCTGGCGCATTAGTAGCTCCGCCGTAGGCTTAGTCTTGCGCCAGCAGGCTCCCTTTAGGGCGGGGGGCTACGCTAAAGCAAACAGAAAACTGTTAAAATGCGCATCGGTATCTTCTTTGGTGGCCCCTCGCGGGAGCGCGACGTGTCATTTGCCGGCGGACGTACCGCCCTGGCCAACCTGAATAAAGCCCTCTTCGACCCGGTACTGGTGTTCGTCAGTGGCTGGGGGCGATTCTATATCGTTGAGCCCGAATTTCTGGAGAATGCCTCCATTCGCGCCGCCCTGCCCGAACAGGATGGCTTCTCGGTGTACGACGAATCGCTGGAGGCCGAAGATGTCATTCCGGGTGAGCAGGTTGAGCCCGAATGGTTTGAAGACTATTTCGATCTTGCTTTTCTGGCCATGCACGGGCCCGACTGCGAAGACGGTGCTATTCAGGGGCTGCTGGAATGGCATAAAATGCCCTATACGGGTCCGGGCATTCTGGGCTCCGGGCTGGGCATCAACAAGATCCTGCAAAATCACCTGATTGCCCTCGTCAATGGGCAGCAGAAGAAGACCGCAACCGTCACCCGCGACGCCTGGAATCAGGCCGATCAGGGCGCCTTCTTCACCTCGCTGGTCAACCACTTGGGCTTACCCGTGGTGGTAAAAGCGCCGCATCAGGGCTCGTCCATCGGCGTGGCAATCGTGCGCGAAAATGATCTGGGGGCGTTTCAGAAAGCGGTTGGGCAGTGTTTTTTCACCACGACGCTTAACCTGGCCGACTGGGCAGCGATGGACGAGCAGGCCAAGCATGACTACGCCCAGCAGACAGCCACGCTCAGCTCGGCCATTGGCTATCCGCTCATCATTGAAAACACGGGTGATTACGCCATGCACCCCGCCGACCTGATTGAAAAGCTCGACGACGAAGCTGACGAGGACACCGACCGTATGTTCACGCTGGCTTCGGTGAATGCCGAAGACGAACTGCTATTCGAAGAGTTTATCACTGGTCAGGAGTTTTCATGCGGCGTTATTCAGGACGACGATGGCCTGGCAGTGGCGCTCCCTCCCACCGAAATTTACAACACTGAAGCGTTCGATTACGAGACCAAATACCTCAGCAGCGTCGCCAAAAAGCGAATTCCGGTTGGTACCAGCCTGGAAAACAACCGGGCCATTCAGGTAGCCATTGAGCAGGTCTTCACCAAGCTGGGCATCAACGTGTACTCCCGCATCGACGGCTTTCTGACGCCGGAAGGACCCAATCGTGGCGACGAACCGGGCGAACCGCAGCGGGTGTTGCTCCACGACCCGAACACCATTCCGGGTATGTCGCCAACGTCACTGATTTTTAAGCAAATGGCGGAGATCGGCATGAACCTGAGCGACTCGCTCACGTACCTGATCCGGCAGTCGCTGCGGGAGCGGATACGGACAGGTAAAGACACGTACCGCCTGAAGCAAATGCTCACGGATCTGGATGCCCGCCTGGCGGCGCGTAAGGCCGCATCACTGCCCGAACGGGTGATTCATTTCGGCCCTACCGATGCCGACTGGAACCGCGCCAAAACGGAGTACAATGTGGCCGCCGCCCTGGCCGAAACCCGTCCGCAGCTGGTGTATCTCAAGTCAAAAATAGAGAACCACGAGGTACCGGTTCATTTCCTGTTTAAAGACACCCTCGCCGAGCTGGAAGAAGCCTTGGCAACACCCCGCCATCCGTTGCTGATTGAAACGGAGGAGCGGGCCCGGCACATTACCGAACGCTACCTGTTGTGATTTGTGGTCCTTATCGACGCAGGTTATGGAAGACCTCATTAAAAAGCTGAACCTCACCAACCAGCGGGCTATGCTGCTGGTTGATGTGCCAACGGAGTTGACGGCGCTGGCCGATGCTTTTGCGGCGCGCATCGCCGTTTCTACACAGCCTGACGCCTTGCAGAAAGCCGACTTTGTGATGGCTTTTGTGCAGCAGCTACGGCAGGTTGACCGACTGGCGGCCTGGGCAGCTACCCATACCGAAGGCGACGCCATTGTGTGGCTGGTATACCCCAAGCAAACCTCGACGAACTACCGCTGCGAGTTTAACCGCGATTCCGGCTGGGCCTCGCTACGAGCAGCCGGGTTTGAATCGGTGCGCATGGTGGCGATCAACAGCGACTGGTCCGCGCTGCGCTTCCGACGGACCGCGTTCGTCAGAAAAATGGTTCGTAATTCGTAGCCCTGACGCTGGCAGTACGGCTTCTGCTCCCGTTAAACAGCAAAATTTAACAGAGACAACGGCTGTTGCTCCAGGGGCCCTTGCGTGGGAAGATACGGATACGTAACTATTGAGCATTTTTCCGGTTATATGCTCACTAACGTTACGAGAAATATGAACCTTTTATGGCGTTTATTGCTACTTGTCGGGCTGGGGGTGAGTAACATCTCGGTCACATTGGCTCAAACCAAGATATCGGTTAGGGAGCCAACCAAACTATCCACCGCAAAGGACACATCGCCCGATTCGGCCGCCAGCACCGCTGCGCCCAGGTCACTCACATTTACAGCGTCGACGGATCAGCGTTTTTACTTTTTCAATGATACCCGCAACGAAGATGGTCGCCGGGTACCGGTCAGTGTGTATGGGGCTCGGGCAGGCTTTCTGTTCCCGGTGCGGCATCCCGAAAACAGGGAGCCAGGCGGCATGCGGGCCTCGTTCAAGACAGGGGTAGGCTTCTATTTTGTCAATCAGACCATCGACCGGCCGGGGCTTTTACCCAATACATCGGAGGCCGTTACCCGGCACCTGCGCATGGTAACGGCTTTTTTTGAACCGTATCTGTTTCGCAAAAAGGCCATCGAGATCAGCTTACCGCTCGAAGTGGGGTACGGCCATTCGCGCTATGAACTCGTCAGTGAGCAGCCAACCAATAATGAAGTAGCACGCGGCATTTTCATTCCGGCGGGTATTGGGGTGTCGAGCTCCTACCAGTTTCCGAGCATTCGCTGGCTGCGCCCCTTGCACTGGTTTGGCTTTAACCTGCTGACGGGCTACCGATTCACGCTTAAGCGAGATTTGCGCGAAAGTCAGGTAAATTACTCTGGTTTTTACATATCCGTGGGCCCGTCGTTCTACCTCGAAAACCTGACGTCTGATATTAAAAACTGGCGGGCAAATCGAAAGAAGAAAAAGTAGCTGGCAACCAACGCAGTGATCAGTTGCGCCGACCCAGCCACAACAGGCTATTGATAATCAGCTGGTCCTGAGTCGGGTTACCAAACGTGGTCGATAATTCCTGGTTGGTTTTGTGGTCGTAGTCGATATCGTTATGGCCCATGTTCAGGTAGATCATGCGGTAGTTTTTGTTCGTCCAGACCACCGGATAGTAGCCGCTATGCCAGATCTCGTGGGGTTTGGGGCCGGTGCCGAGCGGGAAGCTGACTGAGTCGATCGACAGCAGAATTTCGATAGTCGGGTTCGTTCGTAAATCGTTCGACCAACGGTACCATTCATTCGGCCTTGACGTAAACGTTTTTGGTAAACCGCGAACCGCCGGATGAGCCGCCTGTTCAACCCGCAGCACGGCCGATGTTGGTCGCCAGGTATTGCTGCCGTAAGCACCCGACCCTAGAAACTGTTCGTGATACCAGTCCCAGTTCTGAGGGTAGGTAGAGGGGGTCAGGGCGAAAGCGGCGAAGTGAAAACCCATCCACCCGCCTCCCTGCTTCATATACGTTTCAAAGGCGGCCCGCTGAACCGGGTCGTCGGGGCGGGTATCCAGGAACAGCACAACCTGATACCTTGCCAGAAACCGGGCGTTGAGGTTTGTCCAGTCGGCCGTCGAATTGTAGTGAAACCCGTATTTGGCCGCCATTTTCGGGAACCACCGGTTGGCTTCGTGTACAAAGCTGATATGGGCCCGATCGTTTTTTGCCGTGTAGAAAGCAATCACATTGAACGCCGGAGCCGCTTGCTTACTCTGGGCACTGATGCTCAAGCCATTAAGGCTGCTAAAGAGCGTTAGTAGGACTAGCTTGACAGCTGTATACATACGTACTAGCGGGGATAGCGAACGTGATTTGCGCCCGGTTGCGCGCTGCACGTACAAATCATGAATAGATTTACCGGTAAGAAGTGAAACGGCCCCGTCTACTCCGAATGGGACAAGGCTGCGTTTGACTACCGTACTGCAAACTGATCATTACCTCATGGAGACCCTTGTGCCTGTTCATCCGGGCGTACCACTGCTTGGCAACGCCCTCTCGATGGCCCGCGACCCACTCGGCTTCTTTGTCAAACTGCGTCGAGACTATGGCCGGGTGGTTCGCATCAGCCTGGGAGGTCGCCGACAGTACATCCTTTTCCAGCCTGACGATGTAAAGTATGTCTTGCAGGAAAACAACCGGAATTACGTGCGCTCACCGGCTTTTCTGGTGCTGAAACGATTTCTGGGCGAAGGCCTGTTGACCAGCGACGGCGATTTCTGGCGGAAACAACGCCGACTGGCCCAACCCGCTTTTCACCGGCAGAAGATCATGCTCCTGGCCGAAACCATGGTGCAGGAATCGGCCACCTGGGTAGACGAACTTCGCCGTTTCGATCTATCGAAGCCGGTCAATATCTCGCAGTCGTTCATGGACGTGACCATGCGGATTGTGTGTAAAACGCTGTTTAGTACCAATGTGGAGGGTCGGCTGGATGGCCTTTCGCATTCGCTGGAACTACTCAACGTGCTGGCCAATAAATCGCTGCTGTCGCCGTTCAAAGTCCCCCGTAGCTGGCCTACGCCGAACAACATTCGCTACAACCGGTCGCGGGCGCAGGTAGATGGGCTGATCTACCGCTTCATTCATACCCGCAAACAAACCGGTGATCGGCGCGACGACCTGCTCGATATGCTACTGTACGCCCAGGACGAAGACACAGGCGAGGGTATGTCGGAGCAGCAACTGCGCGATGAATGCGTCACGCTGTTTACCGCCGGTCACGAAACCACCGCCGTATCCATGGGTTGGCTAACGTACCTGCTGGCTCAGCATCCCGATGTGGTGGCTCGCCTTCGCGCCGAGGCAGATGCCGTGCTGGGCAGCGCTGATGCGGGTCTGCCACCTGTCGCTGCGTTCCGGTCTATGCCCTATTCGCTTCAGGTGGTGCAGGAGGCCCTGCGCCTTTATCCGCCCGCCTGGGCCATGAGCCGCATGGCACTCAGCGACGATCAGATTGGCCCCTACCGGATTCCGAAAGGCGACACGGTCATTGTCAGTCCCTACCTGCTGCACCACGACCCCGCTAACTGGCCCGACCCCGACCGCTTCGACCCCGACCGCTTTGCCGAGGGCCGCGATAAAGACCGGCCTGCCTACGCCTACCTGCCGTTTGGGGGTGGACCGCGCCTGTGTATCGGTAATCAGTTTGCCCTGATGGAGATGCAGATCCTGCTCACGTTCCTTATCCGCCAGTTCGATATTCAGCTCGTCGTCGCCGCCGCCATCAAACCAAAGCCCCTCATCACCCTCCGCCCCAACCGCCCAATCCAGGTCAAACTGGCGTTACGCTCGCCCGCCCAGGTGGTTGGCAACGCACCCCTCACCAGCTAAGGTACTGTGTCGTGTAGTTGCGGGGGTGAAAAAACGGAAAGCCGCAGTGAGTGCGGCTTTCCGTTTTTCACCCCGTTCAGGCTCCGAATAAGTCTGTCAGGAAGCGTTACGCCAACTTTGCTTTGAAGAAGTCGACGGTGCGTTGCCAGGCGAGTTCGGCCGCTCCTTTGTCGTAGCGGGGGGTGGTATCGTTATGAAAGCCGTGATTGGCGTTGGCATACGTATAAGCAGTGTATTCTTTGTTATTCGCTTTCAATGCCGCTTCATACGCTGGCCAACCCGCGTTTACGCCTTTGTCCAGTTCGCCAAAATGCAACAGAAGCGGCGCTTTAATGGCGGGCACCTCTTCAGCGGTTGGTTGCCCGCCATAAAACGGAACGGCCGCCGCTAAACCGGGCAGGCGCACGGCCATCATGTTGGCAATCCAGCCGCCAAAACAAAACCCGACCACACCCACTTTTCCGTTACAGGCTTTGTCGGTTTTCAGATAGTCGTAGGCCGCCATGAAATCCTGCAACATGTCGTTTCTGTCCCGTTTGCTTTGCATCGTCCGGCCTTCATCGTCGGTACCCGGATAGCCGCCCAGAGGGGTTAGCGCATCGGGGGCAATGGATACAAATCCGGCGAGCGCAGCCCGGCGGGCCACATCGGCAATGTGTGGGTTTAAGCCCCGGTTTTCGTGCACGACGACAATACCACCGAGGGGCTTTTTCGCATCGGCGGGCATCGACAGCAGGGCTTTAATGGCCCCTCCACCCTTCGGCGACTGGTACGTGACATAGTCTGATTTTAGCCGGGGATCATCGGCTTTAATCTGGATGGCCCCTTCATAGTCGGGCATCATAAAACTCATCAGCGACGCCACGGTCATTCCACCTACGGTATAGGCCGAAAGTTTCTGCACAAAATCCCGCCGGTCGAGTCGATTATGGGCATAGTCATCGTAGAGGTCAAATACTTCCTGTTTGATGTCTTCTTTTCGAATGTTTTTATTGGTCTCCATGCGTGTCTGGCTGGGTATAAGTATAGCTACAGTGATGCTTTTGTTGCCACCATTTTCAGATCGAGCGCAAACGTGTCGTCGATGATCTTGTCGGCAGCCGTACCAATAATGGCCGCCCGGTACCTAATATCATAGTCGAGGCGATTAACAGCTAGTTTGGCTGTTGCCTGCACAACATTCCCGTTGAGGCTCACCATCGCCGGAAACGTCTGTGGTTTGGTGGTTCCTTTGATGGTCAGATCGCCACCAATGGTGTAGTTAGGCTCTCCGGCTTTAGCTCCGCTAATGGGTTTAACAGAGGTAATTTTGAAGGTCGAGGTCGGAAATTTTTCTACGGCAAAAAAGTCATCCGAGCGCAGGTGCTTAACCAGTCTTTCGTTGAAGGGGTTGGCTTCGCCCTTATCCACGTCGCGCATGGTAGTCATCTCGGCCACGAAGGTGCCGTCGACGAGCTTATTCCCTTCCAGGTTGAGTTGCCCCTTCGCAATCTTGACCACACCGTTATGTTCGCCACCAACTTTCTTAGCGTTCCAACTGATCGTACTCTGGGCCGGATCGACCGTATAGGATACCGCTTTGGCCCGATTGAGCCGAACGACTGATTTCTGTGGGCCTTCGCCAGTGGCAGGCAGAAGCCCGCCTGTTAGCATGAGTGCAGACAGGGCCGCACCAATAAAGAGGTTGTTTTGCATGGAGGTATGCGTTGTATAAATGAGCTGCTTTGATGGTTCGCGGCTATTTTTTAGCCAATGGGAATCAGCCTTTCACCGAAAACTTAAACGACGTTTAACCAAATACTTACTCTTTAGCAGGCCAACAAAAACAGGCAAAACGTTCGGGGTACGTCCGTCTTTTTGTTTGAGTCTATGCTCGAAGCTAAAAGGCTTGCGTTGCTCCACCGCGTCGACCCAGGCAACCAGCGTAGGCCCGGCGTCATTCTTACTGTGCTTTACCATGCTTCGCTGCCCATTCAGCAAATAAAGGCCGGGCTTCATCTCGTAGCGTTTGTTCGGTCAGCATAGCGCGGCGTGAATAGGGTTTGGCCAGCTCAGCGTAAATGAACGAATCATCGAAACCGGCGGCGGCTCCATCGGTATGGCGGGCCGCGTAGACAACCCGAGCCAGACGAGCCCAGCAGATAGCACCGAGACACATGGGGCAAGGTTCGCAGGAGGTGTACAGCGTGCAGCCATCGAGGTCGACGGTGCCCAGGTGTCGGCAGGCAGCACGGATCGCCATTACCTCGGCATGGGCGGTAGGATCGGTGGTGGCGGTGACGCAGTTGCTGCTCTCGCCAACAACTTCTCCGTCTTTAACGACGACAGCCCCAAACGGGCCACCTCGCCCCGTAGCCATTCCTTCTCGTGCCAATGCAATAGCCCGGCGTATAAACTGGTTATCCTGTTCGCTGATCATAAGCATGTTGCGTGGGTACCCTCTAAAAGCAACCGGCCGTACAACGGCTTTGTTTAGCAGTTGGGTGGACCGTTGGCTGGAAGAATTCAGCATAGTTATCAGTAACCACGTTATTACTGCGATATACAAGGTTTGCTCGCAAACAGCGGGCGGCCCACTACTTCACCTTAATCGAGTAACAACTGTTATGAACAAGACATGGTTTTTCAGTCTGGCTATATGCCTGACCCTCTCCGCCGGTGCGTTTGCCCAGACAACCACTGCCGAACGCAAAGTAGATAACACGGCCGCCGATGTAGGCAATGCAGCCGAGAAAGGAACACGGGCAACAGGCCGTGCTGCCGTGAAGACCGGCCGGGCCATAGGCAAGGCGGGTAAAGCAACAGGTCAGGCCGTGGGCAGGGCTGGTAAAGCAACAGGTCAGGCAGTAGGTAAGGCTGGTAAAGCTACAGGCCGGGCGGTCGGTAACGCGGCAAAAGCTACGGGCCGTAGCGTTAAGCGGGCCGCTAAAAAGACGAAAGATGTTGTAACAGACGACAACCGGTAGTTTTTGGCAACCTGCCTGAAGGCAACGGGTGGTCATGTGTAGTCGATTGCTACCGGGTTCCCGGCAAGCAGTTAGCTATACATGACCACCCAACTTTTTGTATCCGGCGCTGTCTCGCCATCGAGATAGCGTGTATAGTGACGAAGCGAGTCTATTCAACCTTGTCTGTTGGAACGTCTTCTGCGTCTGTTCTTGTTTTCTATGGGCAAGGCTAAGACCTTTACTTCATGAAACTCGCGTTGATCCGTTTTCTGCACCTCTTCATGGCCGTGGTTGTGCTGCTCAGCAGCACGGGCTTCGGGCTGGTCGAGCATTCGTGTCAGCTACGGGGCAAACGCGTTTATTCGGTTCATGACGACAAAAAGCCGGGCTGCAACCTTTGTCGGGTACGTACCGAGGCACCCGAACAGACGCCGACGGTTAACCGCACCGACTGCTGCAAAGACGAAACCCGCTACACTAAGGTCGATACTACCTCGTCGCTAAGTCATCAGCTGACCAAATTCGTCAAGGTTGTCAGCGACCGCTTCGGGGCCGGTACGGTGGCCGTATTGGTCGCTCTGTTTAACTGGACATTTGTTCAGCAAACGCACATTCCCCTTGCCGACTATGCCTCGCCCCCACCCCCGGCCGGGCGGCACTTGCTGGTCTTTGTGCAGGCGTTCCTGATTTGATCTGATGGATTAGTCCGTTGCCCGATTCTAAACTTGAATCAGGCTTTAGGCGTTTCTCTCATCAGATCCTATCATGACTAAATATCTCATCAGCTTCTTATGCCTGCCCTTTTTCGGGCAGGCGCAAACGCTTTCGGGTTGGGTTCAGGCCGTTGAAAAAGGCCAGACACTACCCTTACCGGGAGCTTCCGTCTACTGGTTGGGCGGCTTAAAAGCCACATCGGCCGATTCGGTCGGGCGGTTTACCATCGACACGACCGGGCAGACCAACCGGCTCGTTGTCAGCTTCGTGGGCTACCAGCCCGACACACTCGACATCACCAACTACGCCACCGCCCTGACCGTCACCCTCAAGGCGACGCAACAGTTGCAGGAGGTGGTGGTCACGGCCAGCAATACGCAGATCGACCGGATGAACCCGATTCAGACGGAGGTATTGACCCAGCGCACCCTGGCTAAAGCGGCCTGCTGCAACCTGTCGGAGAGCTTCGAGACCAACGCCTCGGTCAGCGTGTCGTATGCCGACGCGGTGACGGGTGCCAAGCAGATCCAGTTTCTGGGCCTCGGCGGGCAGTACGTACAAACCAACGTCGAAAATATTCCGACAATTCGGGGGCTGGCCACCACCTTTGGCCTGAACTACATTCCGGGCACCTGGATCACCAGTATCGACATTGGCAAAGGGGCGGGTTCGGTGGTTAATGGCTACGAGTCGATGAGCGGGCAGATGAACGTGGAATTGCAGAAACCTGAATACCGGGGCGAAACAAAACTGCCAAACGTACTGCTCAACGGCTACGTCAACGCCTTCGGGCGGGTGGAAGGAAACGTGAACTACTCGCAGGCCCTGTCTGACAAATGGAGCATTGGCGCACTGGGGCACGTGAGCGCCCTGCGTACGGAGCTGGACCAGAACGGCGACAGATTCCGTGACCTGCCCCTCTACACGCAATACAACGGGGTGATGCGGGCCAAATACAGTTCAGAGCGGTGGATGGCGCAGTTTGGCGTGAAAGCCCTGGCCGAAGACCGCGACGGTGGACAGCTCAGCAGCGTTGGCCCCTATCGCTACGGGTTTACCAACCGCACGCAGCGAACGGAGGTCTTCAGCAAAACCGCCCGGCTGTTCCCCGATAAGCCGTACCGGGGCCTCGGCCTGATCCTGAACGCAACCTGGCATAACCAGGAATCGACGTTTGGCCTGCGGCCTTACACCGGAAAGCAACAGTCGGTGTACGGTAATCTGATCTACCAGACCATCATTGATAACACCAACCATACGGTGAAAACGGGCGTCAGCTACCTGCTCGATGACTACCGGGAACGCTTCGTGGCGCAACCCCTCGACCGCTTCGAGTCGGTGCCGGGGGCCTTTTTCGAGTATGCTTACACCTACCCCGAACGGTTCGCGCTGGTACTCGGCAATCGCCTCGACTTCCACAACCTGTATGGTCCGCAATGGACGCCGAGGCTGCACCTGAAATACCATGTTCACGGGCAGTTGACCCTCCGGGCGTCGGCCGGGCGCGGCTGGCGGGTGCCCAACCAGATCGCCGAAAACTACGGGTATCTGGTCTCGTCGCGGGGCGTATTTCTCAACCAGAATGTGCGGCCCGAAATTGCCTGGACCTACACAGCGGGGGCTACCAACGAGTTTCTCCTGTTCGGCAGGAAAGCCACGCTGACCGTCGACGCCAGCCGAACCGATTTCCAGAATCAGCTGGTGGTAGATGCCGACCAGCCCCGGAGCCTGCTGTTCTATAACCTGTCGGGCCAGTCGTATGCCAACAGCTTTCAGGCCGAGCTAACGGTATCGCCTATCAAACGGGCCGAGGTGAAAGCCGCCTACCGCCTTTTCGATGCCCGGCAAAGCATGGGTGCCCCCCTGGGTGAAAGTGTTCTGATGCCGCGCATGATGGTCAGCCGCGACCGGTTCCTGTTCAACGCCGCCTACGCCCTGCCTTACGACAAGTGGAAATTCGACGCGACCCTGCAATGGAACGGCCCCAAACGCCTGCCCGACGCCGACGATTCGCATACGCACATGAGCTATTCGGCCATGAAATGGTATTACTCGCCCTCGTTCGTAAACCTCAACGCGCAGCTAACGCGCAGTTTCAGGCAGTGGCAGGTGTATCTGGGCGGCGAGAACCTGACGAATTACCGGCAGCCAACCCCCATTATTGGTGCGGCTGATCCGTTCGGCACCACCTTCGACGCAGCCGGGCAGAACTGGGGGCCCGTCACCGGGGCCATGATTTACGCCGGCTTCAGATTCACGATCGAGCCATGACGGAACTACACATTAAAGGCATGGTCTGCGACCGCTGCCGCCGCACGGTTGCGCGTGACCTGACCCAACTGGGGCTGGCGATCGGCCCTGTCGAGCTGGGCCGGGTGGAGGTGGTGAACTGGCCCGCCAGCGTTAGCCGTGAAGCTGTTCGGACCACGCTACAGGCAGAAGGTTTCGACCTGATCGACGACCCGAAGACTAAACTGGTTGAACAAATAAAAGCGTTGCTTGTCAATGAAGTACATCATGTGCCTCAGCGGCCGGAGCATCAGAACGTTTCCGACTTTCTGAGCCAGAAGCTGGGGTATGACTACGCCTACCTGAGTCAGTTGTTTTCAACGCAGGCAGGAACGACCATCGAACGGTTTCTGATTGCGCAGAAGGTTGAACGGGCGAAGGAATTGTTGCAGAATGGCGAGCAGCGCATTGCCGACATTGCGTTTGACCTGGGGTACAGCAGCGTGCCTCATTTCACCAATCAGTTTCGGAGTATGGTGGGCAGTACCCCCGCTCAGTTCCGCAAACTGCCCACCGGTCGGCAAACACTGGATACCGTTTAGGCAGGCCAAAATGATGTAAGTCGGGCCGGTAATTCTGTAAAAAATCGGCTTACCAGTCGTTGTACCTTTGTTTCGTTGAATGACGAGTTAAGGGCGTAGCCTAAGGCCGTTGATCAACCACAAACATCGACAAACATGATTCATACATATAAACTCGAAGGCATGCATTGCGCCTCCTGCGTGGGGCGGGTGCAGGAAGCCCTCCAGGATGTTGAGGGCGTTAAAAAAGTGGCCGTTTCGCTGGCCCCGCAGGAAGCGGTTGTCAGCATGAGCCATCACATCAATACAGCTGTACTCGACCGGGCCGTGAAGAAGGCCGGGGCCTATTCGCTGACCGACGAAGTGCAGGTGATCGACACGATGGGTAAGCAGGCAACCAGCCATCAGTCGCAGAAAATCGACGTGATGACCGCCCCGGCTCCGGGCGTCGACGACCTGGCCGAGCCGACGGTAACCACCTACAAACCCCTGCTGATTATCCTGGCGTTTATTCTGGGCGTTACAGTGCTGATTGAAGTACGCATGGGAGCATCCACTCCGGAAGCGTTCGATCCAATGCGGGCGATGAACACCTTCATGGCTGGCTTCTTCCTGATCTTCTCGTTTTTCAAGCTGCTCGACCTCAACGGGTTTGCCAGCAGCTACCGCATGTACGACATCGTGGCGAAGGCGGTTCCCGGTTATGGGTACGTCTATCCATTCATCGAACTGGCCCTCGGCGCGGCTTACCTGACGGGGTTCAATCCGGTATTGACCAACTGGGTAACCCTGGTGGTGATGAGCATAAGCTTGATTGGGGTGGTGCAGAGTGTACTCGATAAACGGAAGATCCGTTGCGCTTGTCTGGGTTCGGTGTTCAACCTGCCCATGACCACCGTCACCATCGTTGAAGACAGCCTGATGATTGGCATGGCCGCTCTGATGCTCGCCATGCTATAGTGCCGTGTCTAACTGCCCCGCCGGAATGCCGGACCACCTAAAGGGAGCCCGGCATTCCGGCGGGGGCAATACTTACTTCTCAACAACCTATGAAAACGATTCTTACCCTGCTGACGTTGTTGGCAGCTCCCCGGCTGCCGACCTCAGCGCAACATACGGGACATACAATGCCAATACCCGCCGACAATGCCCGGACCAGAAAAGCCACTGTAGCGGTCGACACGAACCGCAGGCCACAAGCCACCACACCGGGCACCATGGACCGTAGCAAAATGAACCATCGTAAAATGGATCACAGCAAGATGGGTGGCATGAATCACGGCAAGATGGCGGGAATGAGCCACGGCGAAGACGCCATGGGAAGCATTACCTTTTCGCCAATGGGTAGTATGTCGCACTCTCTGTCGAGGAATCTGCCGATGAACCGAAACGGTTCAGGTACGTCCTGGATGCCCGACAAAACACCCATGTACGCCTATATGACCCATTCGCCCGGTGAGGGCAAGTGGATGTACATGCTTCATTACGGTTTATTTCTCCGTCATACGAATCAGAATATCAACAATCCCGATAAGCGGGGTCGCGAAGCCCGAATCGATGCGCCAAACTGGGCAATGGGCATGGCGCAGCGCACGGTTGGGAAACGGGGGTTGTTCACGGCTAAACTGATGATGTCGCTCGATCCGCTGACGGTGGGGAACGGCGGTTATCCGTTGCTGTTTCAAACGGGTGAATCGTTTCGGGGCGAACCGCTGGTAGACCGGCAACACCCACACGATCTCTTTTCGGAACTGTCGGTTTCCTACAGCCACGCCTTTAGCCGCGATGCAGACGCGTTTGTTTACGTTGGCTATCCGGGCGAGCCAGCGCTGGGCGCACCCGCTTTTATGCACCGCATGTCGTCATTCAACAACCCTGACTCACCCCTGAGCCACCACTGGATCGACGCAACGCATATCTCGTTTGGCGTGGCTACGGCCGGTTTCCGGTACAGGATTGCGAAGATCGAATTCTCGCAGTTCACCGGTCGGGAACCCGACGAGTTCCGCTATAATTTCGACAAGCCCCGTTTCGACAGCTATTCGTACCGCCTGTCGGTGAACCCCACGCCGGGTTTGGCCCTACAGGTGTCGCAGGGGGTGCTGAACAACCCGGAGGTACTGAACGCACACGGTACCGTTCGTCGCACTACGGCGTCGCTGTTGCACAGTACCTCGTTCGGTGCCGGTGACCGCTACATGACCTCCTCGCTGATCTGGGGCATGAATAGCCACGATGGGGTCAATGAAAACGCCTACCTCGCCGAAACAAGTCTGCAATTGGGCCGCCTGGCGCTGTATGGCCGGTACGAAAACGTGACGAAATCATTGGCAGAGCTGGTGCTTCCCGCCAGTGGCGGAGCCGACCCGGATCAGGTTCTCGCCAACGTGGATAATGTAACACTGGGTACCAACTGGCGCGTGATGCGAATGGCCAACACCGACCTGGCCGTAGGTACGCAATTGACCGTCAGTCTGCCCAGTCGTGAGCTACGGCAGTTTTACGGAAACACACCCTTGTCAGGCCAGATCTACCTCCGTCTGACCCCCGCCCTGCTGACTGCACGATAAGTGCAAAAGCAATTGCCTGCGGGATATTGTTCTCTAAAAGCCCGGTCAAATGGGTTTACAAACGTATTTATTTCACCTTAAACCAATGTTCCGTTATGACTACCACGAATCATGCCCACGGCCATGCCGATACCTGTTTTGAGTGTGCTGAAGCCTGCGAGCGCTGCGTGACCGCCAACCTTGACATGGGCGACCAGGACAGCAAGCACCACGACATGACGGCCTGCATAAAACTCTGCCGCGACTGTGCCGATATCTGTACACTTTGCGGGCGGCTCGAAGCCCGAGGGTCGCAGTTTATGAAGCAGTATATGCAACTTTGCGCCGATGTGTGTGAGGCCTGCGCTACCGAGTGCGAAAAACATGCCGACCACCATGCCCACTGCAAAGTCTGTGCCGAAGCCTGCCGTCGTTGTGCGGCCGAATGCCGCGAGATGGCGAACCAGATGTAATTCATTGTTTGTTAGTACTTCACAAGGCCCGTTAAACGAACAGCCGTAGTAAAGGTCTTACCTAAAAACCATGTCTATGAACCGCAACCTGTTTCTAAGTAGCCTGATGGCTGTGCTTCTGGTTGGCACCACCCTGTTTGCCGCCGACGATAAAGATAAAGAAGTCAAGATCAAAACATCGGCGATTTGTGAGATGTGCAAAGCCCGCATCGAGCGTAATCTGGCGTTTGAGAAAGGCGTAAAAGAGGCAAATCTGGACGTCAGCACGAAGGTGGTAACGATCAAATACAACCCCGCCAAGACGGACGTAGCCAAGCTGAAAGCCAACATTACCAAAACCGGTTACGATGCCGATGAAGTAACGGCTGATCCAAAAGGCTACGACAAGCTACCGAGCTGCTGCAAAAAAGGCGGCATGGCGCATCAATAAGTCAGGTAAGCGACTGCCCATAAAAAATGCCTGTTTGTTGTTACAAACAGGCATTTTTTATGGGCAGTCAACCATTAATCCTTTTTACCACCCGACGCTTTAGCGGGTGCGGCCCCTTCCGTCGGGATGGCGGCGGCAGCAATCGGGTCGCCTTCTTTATCCAGCTCGATTAGCTCGTAACCTAGTTTTGCCAAACCCGGCCTGACCAGCTTTTTGTCGCCGACCACGGTAATGATCATGTTGTTGACTGGCAGTTGTTTTTTAGCCACGGCGTCGATCTCGGCTTTGGTGATTTTGCGGAGGATGTCGCTTTGCTGCTCAACATAATTGCGCGGCAGGTTATACTCGATAATCCGGTTGAGGAAGAACGCTTTCTGGAGCGACGTTTCGTAGCGAAGGGCATCACTCTGCCCCAGCGAACTCTTCACAAACGCCAGTTCCTGCTCCGTAATACCCGACTTGCCGTAGTTCGTAATCTCTTTAACAAACTCGATCACCGAGCTATCCGTCGCAGCGGCCTTTACACCCGCCTGTGCCGTGAAGGGGCCAGGCGTGTGCGTACTGGCAGAAGCCCGACCGGGCACCATACGTATAGCCTTTGTCTTCGCGCAGGTTCATGTTGATGCGGCTGCTGAAGGCACCACCCAACATATAATTGGCCAGCGTGGTCCGGTAGTAGTCGCCGGTAGCGTCGTAGGGCAGATCGGTGAGGTAACCAATCCGGATTTCCGACTGGGCCGCCTGCTGCTTGTCCACGAGGTAAATGCGCGTTTTGTCTATTTTCCGGGCGGGCGGGGTTGTTGGTACGTTCACCGGCTTGGCCGCCCACTTCGACAGGAACGCCAGCTTTGGCATTACAGCGGCCTGTTCAATGTCGCCCACGATGACCATGTTGGTAACTGAGGGCGACAGGTAGTTTGTGTAGAACGCCTTCACATCGTCGAGCGTAATGGCCTCCACGGTTTTGGTGGTTCCACTAACCGGTACCGACCGAATGTTGGCGGGGCCATACAGCAGTTTGTTGTAGGCTTTGTTGGCAATCACCACCGGCTGCGTGCTTTGGCTACCAATCAGTTCCAACTGTTGTTTCTTCAACCGCTCGAAATCGTCAGGCGCAAATTTGGGCCGGAGCAGTTTCTCTTCAACCAGGGCCAGAGTGGAATCCAGATTCTTCACCAGCGACTCAACGGAGATGTTGATTTCTTCGGTGCTTGCCCGAACGTCGATGCTGCTACCCAGCTTTTCGAGTTTCGTGTTTAGCTGTTCGTTGGTGTAGTTCTGGGTAGCTTCATTCATCAGTGCTGCCGTTAACTGGGCAAGGCCAGCCTTCGCCGGATTAGTGGCTTCCAGCAGGTGGCCGCCTTTAATGCTGAACAGCATCGTCACGGTAGGAATTTCGCTGTTCCGTGCGCCAATCACCTTCAGGCCGTTTGCGAGTTTATCCGTCCAGAAGGGCGGCACTTTCAGGGCCGGGTTGGCACCGGGGCCGGGTTTCGCAGCCCGATCGAACGCATCCTTCGGCTTGGTATACGCCAGCCCATTATAGCCGTAATCAGGCGCTTTGTAGTTCGCCGTCGACACCGTGTAGTTGTCGGGGGTGGCTACAATCTCGCCTTTCCCTTTCGGGTACACCGTCAGAATGACCGCGCTCTTCCCTTTCACGTACTGGTTATACACCCGCATTACGTCGGCCTTCGTTACGCTTTTGTAGCGCTTCAGCTCCTGAGGCAGGTAGTTAGGATTGCCCAGGTACGTTTGAAAAGCGGCCAGCTGCGATACTTTGCCCGACACACTCGCCAGGCCATTAATCAGGTTGGCTTCGCGAGTGGCCGTAAACTGGGCGATGTCATCATCGGTTACACCGCGCTTTTCAAATTCAGCCATCGTTTGCCGAATGACCGTCTGAATACTGTCTAACCGCTTACCGGGGAAAGGCAGCACAACCATCGTCAGCTGACCGGCCAGTTCGGTGGATGGGTGCGAGGCACTTGCCTGCACGGCTAACTGGTTTTTTACCAGATTTTTGTAGAAGAGCGAGTTTTTACCGCCACCCAGAATGTCAGCCAGCGCATCGAGGGCCGGTTCATCGGGATGATACGTCGGTACGGTTGGAAACACCATCTGCACCATCGGGAAACGGACATTGTCTTCGTAGGAGATATACCGGTCTTTGTCGACCACGGGCGTTGGCACCTGGGTTTTGGTGACCTCCGGACCCCGT
Organism: uncultured Cytophagales bacterium; assembly: GCA_963750355.1. Lineage (GTDB taxonomy): Bacteria > Bacteroidota > Bacteroidia > Cytophagales > Spirosomataceae > Fibrella. Next base: position 18,289 of record CAVVQL010000019.1, read on the forward strand.
GGAATAGTGCCGAAATATTTTTCGGTCAGGGCTACCACCTGTTTTGCCGTCACGTCTCCCCCAATCGTCAGCACGGCATTGTTGGGCCCGTACCAGCGCAGAAAGAAGTTTTTCAGGTCGTTCACGTTCACCCGGTTCAGGTCTTCGATATAGCCGATTGTCAGCCACGAATACGGGTGCCCGTAAGGATACAGGTTTTTTGCGACGTATTCGCCCGCTAGTCCGTAGGGCCGGTTATCGTAGTTCTGGCCGCGTTCGTTTTTAACAGTGGCGCGCTGAATCTCGAATTTCTTTTGCGTCACGGCATCCAGCAAAAAGCCCATGCGGTCGGCTTCAAGCCAGAGTGCCCGTTCGAGCTGGTTGCTGGGGAGCGTTTCGTAGTAGTTTGTGCGGTCGCGGTTGGTCGAGCCGTTCAGGGTTCCACCCGATTCGGTCACGATCTTGAAATGCTCGTCGTCGGCCACGTGGTCGGAGCCCTGAAACATCATGTGCTCGAAGAAGTGAGCAAACCCGGACTTGCCGATTTCTTCACGGGCCGAACCAACGTGGTAGGTCACATCGACGTGGACAATGGGGTCTGAATGGTCTTCGTGCACAACCAGCGTCAGGCCGTTGGGAAGTACATATTTCTCATAGGGAATGACGAGTTCGTTTCCCTGCCGGGTCACTTTTTCAACCAGCCTGGCTTGCGGATAAGCCACACCGGTCGCCAGTAGCCAAAGCAGGGCCGATCGGGTAAGAGTACGTAAAGTCATGCGGTTAACAGAATTAGTTGATACAGGAAAAGTACGAAAACACGACCGACTTGCGGCCTATGTAGGGGAAAGTTCAAGCGGTCCGCCGCTGCGGGTCTAAAGTTCAAAGTCCAATGTCTAAGGAGCTTCGCTGATTCACACTACATGAGCAGGCGAAGCTCTTTAGACATTGGACTTTAGACTTTAAACTCAGCTTAATTCACCCTTAGCTTCTGACCGGGGCGAATACGGGACCGGGAAGAGATGTTATTTTTCTCGGCCAGTTTGCTGACCGACATACCAAACCGGCTGGCAATGGACGACAGCGTTTCGCCCGAACGTACTTTATGCAGTACGGTTTGCCGGAACTTTGGTTTGTACGAAACCTCGGTTGACCGGGAGGCGCTGCTTCGCAGGTGATCCCATACAGCCGGTGTAAGCAGGAAATGGTCAGAGATGATCGAGTTGGCCGGAAAAGTGTAAATATTGACCGGGGCAAATGGGTTGCCTTCGTAACGCGTCTCGAAGTGTAGATGCGGTCCTGAGCTACGGCCGGTGCTACCACCCAGGCCAAGTTGATCCCCGGCTTTCACCAACTGCCCCGATTCAACCAGTTGCTTCGACATGTGGCCGTAGAGCGTTTCGAGGCCATTGTAGTGCCGAAGGAGCACATACCTGCCGTATCCGCTGCCATCCCAACCCACCACGCGCACAATACCGTCGAAGGCAGCGTAGACCGGGTCGCCGGTTTCAAGATCGAGGTCGATGCCCGTATGCCAGCGGCCCCAGCGAAACCCGAATTGAGAGGTTAGATTTCCCTTATCGAGGGGAGCCGACCAGTAATGATTCGCCTTGGGATCGTAGAGTTTTAAATCGACCGTCTGGTCAAAATCGCGGGGATCGATGTTGTACGGATCGATGTTTCGGGAATCCCAGATGGAATAGTAATCGGCAATTTTTACCCATTCGTCGCCCACGGTCATTTCCTGAATAACTTCCACTACGCTGGTTTCTCCCTGATCGATACTGCTTGTGTCTTCGCTTACGACGGGGTTCAGTTCTTTTTTGGGTTCAAACTGATTATTGAAACGTAGCTGAGTGGTCTCCTGCTCAAACGCCTCTTCGACCCTTTGCCGATTCGGAGACGGCGTGTTACTCCGGTTCTTTGGCGTAAACTTTGTATCGTTTTTAAAACGCCCTCTTTCCTGTGCCTGTGTGGTTACGGTTGCCCACAGACAGCCCATGACTGCCAGCCACGTTACTGCTGTTTTTTTCATTCAACGATATAAAATGAAGCCAACAATAAACGCAGACAAGGGGGCCTGGTGGCCGGGTTGCCTGCGTTTGCTGTTGGTTTCGTGTGTAGTAGGTTAGCTTATAACCGGCTCGCCGACAGACAGGTCGACCCCCGAAACTACTGCCTGGCTCACGGTAGGTTCGCCGGGCACTTCCAATGTCACCAGGTACCGCTCCGCATCCAGCGCCGCCATACAACCCGTACCGGCCGCCGTGATCGCCTGCCGGTAAATGTTGTCCTGCGCATCGCCACAGGCAAACACACCGGGAATGTTGGTACGGGTACTGCCTTTCTCGGTCAGGATATACCCCTGCTCATCGAGCGTGAGGTAAGGCTTAAAAATGTCGGTGTTGGGTTTGTGCCCAATGGCCACAAAGAAGCCCGTCACATTGATAATGTGTTCCTCTCCCGTTTGTGTATTCTTCAACCGGGCACCCACAACCTCATTATCGCCTAAAATTTCAAGCGTATCGGTATGCCACAGAATGTCAATATTTTCCTTGGCTTTTATGCGCTGCTGCATGAATTGGGAGGCCCGCATTTCGCCGCGACGCACAATCATGTACACCTTCCGGCACAGATTCGACAGGTAGCTGGCTTCTTCAGCGGCGGTATCGCCGGCACCTACGATGGCCACGTCCTGATTGCGGAAGAAGAACCCGTCGCAAACGGCACAGGCAGAGACACCATGTCCGTTCAGGCGCATTTCAGACGGCAGGCCAAGCCATTTAGCGGATGCCCCGGTTGAAATAATGACGCTGTCGGCGGTTAGTTCATGCTCATCATCGACCCACACGCGGTGAGGCCGACCCGGACCCGGATTTTCAGTAAACTCAACTTTGGTAACCAGACCATACCGAACATCGGTACCAAACCGGCGGGCCTGCGCTTCCATATCCTGCATCATCTGCGGCCCCTGCACCCCATCAGGATAACCCGGAAAATTATCGACTTCGGTGGTAATGGTCAGTTGCCCACCTGGCTGCCCGCCCTGATAAAGCACGGGTTTGAGGTTAGCACGAGAGGCATAAATGGCGGCAGTGTACCCAGCGGGGCCAGAGCCAATTATCAGACAATGAACGTGTTCGGGAGTCATAAGAATGCAGGCGTGTTGCTATCGAGTCGGTTGTCAGGCCTTAATTTTGCCCGACGTACCGTTAAATAGAGAACACGTGCAAAGGTCAAAAAAATTCGCTAAAAAGCCAAGCCTACCAACTGACTCGATTACTTGTGGATGGGGGAATTGGGGATTGGGTAAATGGGGATTGGTCTCACCGGGCGGTGCCCGGTGCAAGTAGATGTTCCACTATTCCAAAAATTAGTATCACATCCAATATCTCGTCAAGCAACGCATCTACTTGCACTGGGCACCGCCCGGTGAGACCGATTCTACTATTCAATCCTCATTTACCCAATCGCCATTCCCTAAAAAGTGACCTTATCGGCCACTACGGGTTCGCCCCAGAAAAGGCTGGCCTGACGGCTGAAGTCAGTCGGCGAGTCGGTGGTCAGGAATTGGCGCGTTCCCTGTCGGCTGCATTGTGCGGCCAGATCGGGGTGGCGATGCAGGTAATCGACCAGGCTCTGCGCCACTATGGGCCCCTGACTGACCGGCTGGACACCCTCGGGTAACAGCGCCCGTAACGTGGGCAGCAACAGCGGATAATGCGTACAGGCCAGCAGCAGCGTGTCGATCTGCGGGTCGCGGGTCAGCACCCGGTCGAGGTGCTGTTTGACGAAGTAATCGGCACCCGGCTTGTCCGACTCCCCATTTTCGATCAGTGGCACCCACATCGGGCAGGCTTCCTGAGTGATGGTTAAGTCGGGGAAAAATTTACCAATCTCCGCCGGATACGACTCCGATGTTACCGTGCCGTTGGTAGCCAGTATGCCCACATGCCCTGTCTGAGTGTACTGCCCGATTGTTTCTGCCGTAGGCCGAATCACGCCCAGCACTCGTCGGGTGGGTAGGCCCCCCGGCGTTGGATTGGGATACAGATGGGGCAGATCGAGCTGCTGAATATTCCGCAACGCCTTGGCCGACGCCGTATTGCAGGCCACGATGACTAACCGGCAGCCCCGCCCGAACAGGTACGTTACGCATTCGAGCGTGTACTCATAAACGGTTTCAAACGAGCGCGTACCGTAGGGCGTGCGGGCGTTATCACCCAGATAGAGGTAGTCGTATTCGGGCAAGGCACCGACCAGTTCGCGCAGGATGGTCAGCCCGCCATAGCCAGAATCAAAAACGCCAATAGGTTGATAGGGAAGTAAAGAGTTCAAGGTTTAACGTTTAACGTCTAAAGTTGCCCTGCTATATTACGACAGTACTTGCAGAGCAGTGCAACGTTAGACTTTGAACTTTAGACTTTGAACCCAAAAATGCGTTCACAAGAATGGTTTGGCCGCACCGGGAAAGACGGCTTCATTTACCGCGCCTGGATGAAAAACCAGGGTTTTCCGCATCATGAATTTGAAGGAAAGCCCGTTATCGGCATCTGCAACACCTGGTCGGAGCTAACGCCCTGCAACGCGCACTTCCGCGAACTGGCCGAGGCCGTTAAGCGCGGCGTGTGGGAGGCCGGTGGTTTTCCGCTCGAATTTCCGGTAATGTCGCTGGGCGAATGCCAGATCAAACCCACGGCCATGTTGTTCCGCAACCTGGCCAGTATGGACGTGGAAGAAAGCATCCGGGGCAACTCCATCGACGGGGTAATTCTGCTCTGCGGCTGCGATAAAACGACACCCTCACTCGTTATGGGGGCCTGTTCCGTCGATATTCCAACGATGGTCGTATCGGGTGGCCCTATGCTGGCGGGCCGGTTTCAGGGCCGGAAAATAGGTACGTCGGACCTGTGGCGCTTTGCCGAAGACTACAAGATGGGCAAGATGAGCCAGGCCGAATTCATTGCCGCCGAAGCCAGTATGGCCCGCAGTCAGGGGCATTGTGCGGTAATGGGAACCGCTAGTACCATGGCGGCTATGGTGGAAAGCCTGGGCCTGTCGCTACCTGATAACGCAACCATTCCTGCTGCCGATTCGCGCCGAAAAGTGCTGGCCCACATGAGCGGTGTGCGGGCGGTTGAGCTGGTGCGCGAAGGCCTGACGCCCTCGAAGCTGCTGACCCGGAAGGCCTTTGAAAACGCGATCATGATCAACGCTGCTCTGGGTGGATCAACCAACTTCATTCTGCACCTCATGGCCATTGCCGGGCGGCTAGGTACGTTAGGCGATGCCGTTGAGCTAACGCTGGAAGACTTCGACCGGCTATCGGCGCAGATTCCCATGCTGGCTAATCTGCAACCGTCGGGCGAGCATTTCGTAGAAGACCTTTTTTACGCCGGTGGCCTGCCCGCGCTGATCCGTGAGCTTCTCCCCCACCTGCACGCCGATGCGCTGACGGTGAATGGGAAAACACTGGGCGAAAACTGCGCCGACGCCCGCTGCTACGACCCGGCCGTTATTGCCACACTCGATAAACCCTTCAAACCCAACTCTGGCGTTGCCGTGCTGCGGGGCAACCTGTGTCCCAACGGAGCCGTGATAAAGCCGTCGGCCGCCACGCCCGAACTGATGCAGCACACCGGTCGGGCGGTGGTGTTTGAAGACATCGACGATTACAAAAAGCGCATCGACGATCCCGACCTCTCGGCCGGGGCCTACCCCCTGGACCCCAGTTGCGTGCTGGTGCTGAAAAATGTAGGGCCGCGTGGCTACCCCGGCATGCCCGAAGTGGGCAACATGACGCTACCCGCCAAAATTCTGGCGCAGGGCGTACACGACATGGTTCGCATTTCGGATGGCCGCATGAGCGGAACCGGATTCGGCACCGTGGTGCTGCACGTGTCGCCCGAATCGGCGGTGGGGGGTAACCTCGCCTTCGTGCAAAACGGTGACCTGATCACGCTCGATGTACCGAACCGAAGCCTGCACCTGCACGTGTCGGACGAGGAGCTGGCTATGCGGCTGAGCCATTTCAAACCCCTCGAATTAGGCTACGAGCGCGGCTATGTGAATATGTTCATCCGCCACGTAACGCAGGCCCACGAAGGTGCCGACTTTGATTTCTTGCGCGGTAGCTCCGGCAGTGTAGTTCGCCGTGATTCGCATTGATTCCCAGCGTATCTACCTAAAATCAGTGCATCATGAAACGTGTCACAGGAATTGGTGGCGTCTTTTTCAAAGCCGAACAGCCCGATCAACTACGGGAATGGTATGGCCAGCATCTCGGCTTGAATACAGACCAGTACGGCACTACTTTCGAGTGGCGGCGAGCCGACGTACCTGAGCAGAAAGGGTTTACGCAATGGACTACCTTTTCAGCAGGCAGCACCTACTTCGCCCCCTCGGAGAAGCCGTTCATGCTCAACTTCCGGGTCGAAAACTTAACCGCCCTACTCGACCTGCTGCGGCAGGAAGGCGTGACCATTTTAGGAGAAATTGACGAGCAGGAATACGGTAAATTCGGCTGGATTCTGGACCCCGAAGGCAATAAAATTGAACTTTGGGAGCCGAACGACGTCAACTACGAAACGTTGTGCGCAGGCAAAACAACCTTCTGAACCCCGTTTCTGCCTTCAACCCATGACATTCCATCACCAGACTGCAATCATCACCGGTGCCGGGCAAGGGATCGGTTTTGCCACTGCCCGCCAACTGGCCCAACAGGGTGCCAACGTGCTGCTCAATGATTTCGACGCTACGCTGGCAGAGCAGGCGGCAGAGGCTATTCGGCAGGCGGGCGGCTCGTGCATCGCGTATCCCGGCGATGCGTCGGAGGTTACGTTTATCCGGCAGATGGTCGACGCAGCAGTGAGTACGTTCGGGCGGCTCGACATCGCCATTGCCAATGCAGGCATTACCGTTTTTGGTGATCTGTTCACCACCACGCCCGAGGCCTTCGAGACGATCGTCAACCTAAACCTGCGGGGCACGTTCTTTCTGGTGCAGGCCGCCGCTACGCAGATGCGGACGCAGGGGCGGGACGAACGCGGAAGCGCCGGGCGCATCATGCTGATGTCATCGGTGGTGGGTCAGTTGGGGCATCCGGGTTTGCCGGTGTATAGCCTGACCAAAGCGGGTTTGCAGATGCTGGCCCGACAGGCCGTAATCGATCTGTCGCCGTACGGTATTACCATCAACGCCGTTGCCCCCGGTGCCACCCTGACCGAACGCACCACCGATGATCCGACTTACATTCCCATCTGGTCGCGCATTACGCCGATGGGTCGCCCGGCTACGGTGGATGATATTGCGGCGGCCATACTGTTTCTGGTTTCGCCGCAGGCCAGCCACATCACCGGCCAAACCCTCACCATCGACGGCGGCTGGACCAGCGTAGGCATACCGCCGGTTTGAGAGACGATAACAGCGGTGTTTTCTGTAAATTTGGGCTAAACAGTTATCACATGGAAGCCATTAATAGCCTCTCGCAACTCAACCTCACTACCGGCGTCTACTCCTACGCCGATTACCTCACCTGGCAGTTCGACCAGGCCGTTGAGTTGATAAGAGGCCATATATTCCCCATGTCGGCCCCCAGCCGGCGACATCAAGGTATCTCACGTGAGCTAAACGGCTTATTTTTCAACCATTTCCGCAACAATGCATGCCGTTTTTACGCTGCGCCGTTCGATGTCCGGTTGACCGATAAGCGAAAGTCTGCAAAGGCAAACCGGGAGATACTGACGGTGGTGCAACCCGATATTTGTATTATCTGCGACGAAGCCAAATTAGATGATAAAGGATGTTTGGGTGCGCCCGATCTGGTAGTCGAGATTCTCTCGCCGGGTAATTCAGCTAAGGAGATGAAGATCAAAAAATCGCTGTATGAAGAAAATGGTGTGCGCGAATACTGGATCATCGACCCCGAACATACAATAGCGTTTCAATTCCACCTCATTGAAGCTGACGCATACGGCCCCGTAACCATCCATGTCATCGACGACACACTAAACAGCGTCATATTCCCGAATCTCGCCATTCCGCTGGCCGAAGTATTTCTCGAAGCACTCTGAGCGTTCACAATAGTGCCGGGTCTGGAAAGTTGCTCCTAAATAACTTTCCAGACTCGGCACTACTGATCTATTGCTGGTCTGGCCGCAAGCCAGCCACATCACCGGCCAAACCCTCGCCATCGACGGCGGCTGAACCAGCGTAGGCATACCGCCGGTTTGAGAGATTGTGTCAATGTATTTGCTTGAAGGCCATGTCAAAAAATTAAGCCCATGAACGAGATCATCCGTTACAGTTGCTGTCTGATTGTTACCGGTTGGGTAACACTGGCGTCCAGTTCGGTTTACGCCCAAAAAGTGAGTGATCCCGCCGACCTGATGGCCTACTACTGCGAGCCGTGCGGCAGTGCCTGCGATCTGGAACGGCACGACAAGCCGGGCGTCTGTGCGCACTGCAACATGCCCCTTATCAAACGCAGCGTTGCCCTGATGGACTCGGCCAGAGACAGCCAGGGCCAAACCAGAAAGCGAAACGTGGCTATTTTTATTCACAACGGCGTTGAGGTGCTCGATTTTGCGGGGCCCAGTGAGGTCTTTGCGTCTACGGCAGGATTCAATGTGTACACCGTTTCGCTCACCAAAGACCCCATTATCAGTCAGGGATTCATAAAAGTGGTGCCTACCTACAGCCTGGCCGACTGCCCGAAGCCGGATATTCTGGTCTTGCCGGGTGGACAAACGGGGCCAATGATCGAGAATACGGCGCTTATCGACTGGATCAAGCGTTGCTCAGCGCAGGCCGAAGTGATGTTGTCTGTCTGTACCGGAGCGGGACTACTCGCCAAGGCAGGCTTACTGGACGGCAAACAGGCCACTACGTTCCATGACTACATCGAGCCCCTTCAGAGGGCCACCCCAAAGGCGCAGATTTTGCGGAATACGCGCTTTGTCGATAATGGGCAGGTTATTACAACGGCGGGTGTTTCGGCGGGTATCGACGGTGCCCTGCATGTAGTGGCTAAGTTGAAAGGGCTGACGGTGGCTACACAAACGGCCCGCTACATGGAGTATGACAAGTGGAAACCCAACGAGGGCCTGGTTGTCAAGCAATCGGGTAAACTGGCGGCAGAGAATAAGTAGCCATAGTGCGCATACCTTGTTCATTAGTCACCTTGCGTACCCATCAAGAGTGGCTCTGCTATCAGGCGTATTGTGCTGATAATAAAGCCACTCTTGATGGTTGACGCTTACTTCTTAACTCAATATTCGTGCGGCAGGGGCACGTTCACGGCATCCTGCACTGGCAGGCCCTGCCTGTTCATCTGTTCGATAAACGGATCGGGGTCCAGTTCTTCACAGTTCCAGACGCCGGGTTTCAGCCAAACGCCCGTTACCAGCAGCATGGCCCCGATCATGGCCGGCACACCCGTGGTGTAGCTGACCGCCTGCCCCCGTACCTCTTTATAGGTCTCGGCATGGTCGCAGTTATTCCAGATGTAATACGTTTTTTCCTGCCCATCTTTCACCCCTCTAATCTGGCAGCCAATACTGGTCTGGCCCGTATAGTTCTCGCCCAGTGACTCAGGAGCAGGCAAAACCGCTTTTAAAAATTCCAGCGGAATAATATCCATGCCCTGAAACTTCACCGGGTCGATGCGGGTCATGCCTACATTCTGCAGCACCTCAAGGTGAGTCAGGTAGGCCTGCCCGAAGGTCATCCAGAAGCGGGCCCGCTTCAGGGTTGGGAAGTTTTTGACCAGCGACTCCAGTTCTTCGTGGTATAAGACATACGACTCTTTGGGGCCAATTTCGGGGTAATCGATCGGCTTATGGATGCTCATGGCCGGAATCTCGATCCACTCGCCGTTTTCCCAGTACCGCCCTGGCTGCGTAATCTCACGGATGTTGATTTCCGGGTTGAAATTGGTGGCAAACGCTTTACCGTGGTTGCCCGCATTGCAGTCGATGATATCCAGGTAATGCATCTCATCGAACTGGTGCTTGGCGGCGTAGGCGGTGAATACCTGCGTAGCGCCGGGGTCGAATCCACAACCCAGCAGGGCCATGATGCCTGCTTCGTCAAAGCGTTGTTTGTAGGCCCATTGCCAGCTGTACTCAAACTTAGCCAGGTCTTTCGGCTCGTAGTTGGCCGTATCCATGTAATGCGTTTTGGTAGCCAGACAAGCGTCCATGATGGGCAGGTCCTGATAGGGCAACGCTACATTGATGACCAGAAAAGGCTTTACCTGCTCGATAAGGGCCACTACCTCAGCAACTACGTCGGCATCGACCTGGGCCGTTGCGATCGTAACGCCGTGCATCGCCTCTACCTCCGCCGCTATTTTGTCACATTTTGATTTGGTGCGACTGGCAAGCGTGATAGACGTGAACACCTCAGCGTTCAATGCACATTTATGCGCAACTACGCTGCCCACACCACCGGCTCCAATAATCAGCACATTGGCCATATAAGTATGTTTGTTTTTCATTAAAAATGACGTTGCAAAGATACATAGATCGCTACGTGGGCCATTAGAATTCAACCTAACAGTATGTCCGTGTGATAAATCTTCTTAGCAAAGCTGAAAATCCTTTATCAAATTTAGCGATTGTAAAAATTTAGCGCTGATTTGGACACTAGATAGCATAAACCTGACGATCAGCCAATTAAAAAAAATAGCGGATTCGGCTATATATCTACACCTATTAGATAAAATAATACTAAAAATGGCCTCATTATGAGGTTACCGCTTGGTAACATGCAGCTTATTGTACAGATTTGTTTGTGGACTTTTCCTTCATGAATTAACCATCCTTAATACTAGTGACTATGAAGCAAGTTAAAAGACGTAACCGAGCCATGACTATGGAACGCATTTTGCGGGCTATGGGCGACGTAATGGCCGAGAAAGGCACGAAGAAGGCGGGCATCAACTCTGTTGCCGAAAAAGCCGGGGTAAACAAGGTGCTTATATATCGCTATTTTGGCGGTTGGAATGGACTGTTGGAGGCCTACGTTCAGCGCGGCTTTTTCCTGTCGATGTTCAATGACCGTTTCCTCGATACCGTTCCATCGAATCCGGGTTCTGAAGAACGAAGCAAAATCTGGTCGGAGTACGTCATTAAAGTAGCCCGCGAGTTTCGGAGCCGCAAATCGTCGCAGGAACTGATTCGCTGGGAGATGCAGAACGGCGAAACCGAGTTGGCCCGTCGGCTGTCGGCTTTCCGCAATGAGTCTTACAAGAAAATAATCGATAAACTGGCTCCTTTCCCGGCTTACGACCCTACGGCGCTGACGGCCATTGTGCTTGGTGGTGTAACGTACCTGACCCTGGTCAGTGATAACCGGAATAAAGTGGTTGATATTGATGTGAGTACCGACGAAGGTTGGGAACGCATCGAAACGGCAGTGAGGCGCATATTCAGCAGCCTTAGCCATGCCCTGGAAGCCCAGGAAACACCTCCCTCTAAATAGCCTCCGTGCTGGCCACCCTACTCAATGCAACAGACTTGTGGTGGTGTCTGGCCGGGTGTTGGTCTGTATTGGCAAGATACAGCCCAGCACCCGGCCAACCACCGCTCTGTTTATTCATGCATCAGCGTCTCGATCTCGTCGGCTTCCAGCGGAATGGTCGCCATCAGATCAACATTGCCCGATTCGGTAATAAGGATGTTGTTTTCCAGACGAATGCCGATTCCTTCTTCACGTATATAAATACCCGGTTCGCAGGTGAAAACCATGCCCGGCTCGAAACGGCGGTATTTGTTGCCCACGTCGTGCACGTCGAGGCCCAGAAAATGCGAGGTGCCGTGCATGAAATACTTCTTGTATAAGGGTGTATCGGGGTCCTGCTTCGCTACATCATGCTGATCGAGCAGCCCGAGCCCGATCAGTTCCGATTCCATCACCTTGCCCACTTCGCGGTGGTATTCATCCCAGATGTTCCCCGTTACCAGCATGGCCTGAGCCGCCTTCATTACCCGCAACACGGCATCATATACCGCCCGTTGGCGCGGGGTAAACCGCCCACTGATGGGGATAGTCCGGGTCATGTCGGCATTGTAATTGGCGTATTCGGCTCCTAGATCGAGCAGGAGTATGTCGCCCGCCTGGCATTGCGCCGAATTCTCGATGTAGTGAAGCACGCACGAGTTCTTACCCGCCGCAATGATGGGCGTATAGGCCGCCCCGCGTGAGCGGTTTCGCAGAAACTCGTGCATCATTTCGGCTTCGATCTCGTACTCCCATACGCCCGGCTTCACAAACCGGAGCAATCGCCGGAACATACCCTCCGTAATAGCGCAGGCCCGTTGGATAAGGTCTACTTCACTGGGCGATTTGATCGCCCGCAGCTGATGCATCAGCGGGGCCAGCCGACCCAGCCTGTGCAACGGATACATCCGCCTGAAGTCGGCAATGAACCGATCATCCTGCGTCTGTACAGACGAGCCGTTGCGGGTATGTTCGTTGGTATTGAGAAAAACCTGGTCGGCCTCGAAAACCAGTTGGGTAAAAATGCTCTCGAACTGGCTCATCCAGTACACCTGCTTCTCCGAAATACCCGATACCTGCTCCGCTTCCGCTTTGGTCAGTTTGTGCCCTTCCCATATTTCGATATGTTCGCTGGTTTCGCGCAGGAACAGCACTTCGCGGTACTTGGGGTCGGGGTGATGGGGGAAAAGAACAAGCCTCGACTCTTCCTGATCGACGCCGGTTAAATAGAACAGGTCGTTATTTTGCCGAAAAGGCATCGTGCCGTCGGCATTGGTGGGCATACTATCATTAGCGTTCAGCACAGCCATGGCCTTTTCAGGCAGTAGGTGAGCCAGTCGCTGACGATTTTGACTAAAAAGTGAGTTGTTGATGGGCAAGTAGCGCATAAATTCGTTTACCACGTAAGGTGTATTAACTAACATTGCCTGACAATCGATTACCTATCGAGTCGTCAGCTACGTTCGGGCTGCAACTTCCGCCTTCCAGTTCAAAACCGCAACCTTAGTCCATAAAAATTGTGCGTCTACCTGTAATTCTCCTGCTCTTCCTTCTCGGCGCGTCGGCTCAGGCCCGGCCCGTAACCTACTGGATTCTGCTAACCGACAAACAGGCCACCGACAGGCCAGCCCTGTCGCCCTCGGCACTGGCCAGTCGGGCGGCCCTCCAGCTACCCATCGATGACACCGACCGGCCTGTCTCGGAGGTTTATCTGGCAAAACTCACTCAACTGGGCATTCAGCTCAACTGCCGGTCGCGCTGGCTCAACGCCGTGTCGGCCGCGCTTACCCCCCAGCAGCGTGAGCAGGTCAGTAAGCTATCGTTCGTGCGCGAGGTTCGCCCCATCGATCGGTCCATCGTCGTCACCTCCCGGTCGGGGGTCGGTATCGAGCAGGTGAAATTGGCGCCCGTGATGTCGCAAATTCAGGCCAGTGCGTTTGCCGCCGAAAACCTGACGGGTCGGTTTGTGCAGGTAGGTGTGGTCGACGCGGGTTTTTTTGGGGCCGATTCGGTAGCCGTGCTCAAACCCATTGCGGCCCGCGGTGGCTTTCGGCAGGTACGCGACTATGTAAACCGGTCCGGTACGCAAAACAACCTGTTCCGCACGCTCGAAACCATGTCGGACATGCACGGTACGGAAGTGCTGGCGGCCATTGGCGGCTACGACCCGGTGGGCAACCTACAGCTTGGCCTTGGTTACGACGCTACCTTTTACCTGGCCCGTACCGATGTCGGCAACCGTGAATTTCGGGGCGAAGAAGATAATTGGGTGCAGGCCATTGAGTGGCTCGACAGTCTGGGCGTGCGGCTGGTGAATACCTCGCTCGGTTATGCCAAAGGCTTCACCAACCCCAGCGAAAATTACCAGCCTGCCCAGATGGACGGCCACACCAGCCTGATTAGTCGGGCGGCCCAGCTGGCAGCCGATAAAAAAGGCATGCTGATCATTGTGTCGGCGGGCAACGAAGGCGATGACCGGAGCTGGCGCATCATCAGCACCCCCGCCGATGCGGAGGGGGTAATAGCGGTTGGAGCCACCAATTCGCGGCTTTGGAACCGCATTGGCTACAGCAGCATCGGCCCCGAGAAACTAGCCTACCTGAAGCCAAACGTATCCTGCTTTTCGCTCTACGGCACCTCACTGGCGGCACCCGTCATTACCGGTTTTGCCGCCTGCCTCATGCAGGCAAACCCCAAACTGACCAATCGGCAGGTTCGTGAGCTGATCGAAAAATCATCGCATCTATATCCATACGGCAATAATTTCGTGGGCTACGGGGTGCCCCAGGCTAGCCGGGCGCTGGCTCTGTTACGGGGGCAGGGCCTACCAGAAACAGCGAAAGAGGTGAAAGCGTCGGGCAACAAGATGGTGGTGATGGTGCCCACGTCGGAAACGATCGTGTCGGTGTTTCGTAAAAAAGATGCCACCCATGTGTTGCAGCAGGAAGCCCTTCGGGTCAGCAAAGGCCAGCTCACGCTGCACCGCCAGGCAGGCGAACGATTCACCACGATCGATCTGAAAAACGAAGTAATCGAGGTAGTCTGGTAGCCCCTTCAGCTTTGCCTTACAGGTACTTCCCCGTTTGCAGATACGTTTGTACGTAGTCGGTTATGCCCGCTTCGAGGGTGTGAAAGGGGTGCTCGTAGCCAATCGAACGGAGCTTGGCCATATTGGCCTGGGTATAATACTGGTACTTATCGCGGATATCGACGGGCGTATCGATAAAGTCGATCTGCGGTTCCCGATTCATGGCGGCAAAGGTACTGTTGGCCAGATCGAGAAACGTACGGGCGGTGCCGCTACCGAGGTTATAGATGCCTGAGTTACGCCGATGGTGCATCAGAAAGAGGCACACCTCTACCACATCTTTCACGTACACAAAGTCGCGCATCTGCCCGCCATCGACAAAGTCAGGATTATGCGACCGGAACAATTTCATGCGGCCGGTCTTACAAATCTGATGGTACGCATGAAAAATAACGGACGCCATCCGGCCTTTGTGGTATTCGTTGGGGCCGTAGACGTTGAAGAACTTCAGACCGGCCCAGAAAAACGGCTTGCGTTCCTGCTCCAGCGCCCAGATATCGAAGTCATTCTTCGATTCACCATACGGGTTCAGGGGCTTCAGTTGCGGAATCAGCGACTCGTTGTCGTCATAGCCGAATTCGCCCAGACCATAGGTGGCAGCGGATGAGGCATAGACCAGGGGAATCTGGTAATCGATGCACTTATTCCAGATCTTCTTCGAATAGGCAACGTTCAGATGATCGAAAACAGCGTAGTCGAATTCGGTCGTATCGGTTCGGGCACCGATATGGAACAAAAATTCTACTTCCTGATAATTAGTGTCGAGCCAATCGAAAAACTGTTCGCGCTCAACAAACTCCTTAATCTGCTTACCGTCGAGGTTGGGCTTCTTGTCGGGGTTCGAGAAGTCATCGACAGCGATGATATAATTGAAGTTTTCCGCGTTTAACTTATCAATCAAACAACTGCCTATAAAGCCGGCAGCCCCCGTCACAATAATCATAGAGAACTTCTGTTAAACGTCTGGCCCATGCGTATTACTGAGTGTGAACCGTAGAATCTAAAAATCAGCCTGTAAAGGTACGGGCTTTAACCAGAGTAAACCATATCGTATTCTAGTATTAAATAGTACTATTAGACTAATTAGGTCTCGATACGCCCTCAACGGTATGCTTCGGCCGGTTGAACCAGACGGTAAAGCAAAGGGTCATACTGCTGATTGCAGGCTTATAGCTCCTTCGTTGACCAATCTGTTTTGGGTAAACTCACTACCTGTTGCAGTTGTACTTTATCGCTATCGGCTGAAAAGGCGTACTTTTGCCCGGTAAAACAGTCGGCGTTGTCTGGTAACCGCCGTAAACTAACCAGACCCAATGGTATACATTAGTCGAAAAGAGCATTTCAACGCCGCCCACCGGTTGTTCAATCCCAACTGGTCTGACGAGCGCAACAAAGACGTATTTGGCCCCTGCGCCAACCACAACTGGCATGGGCACAACTTTGAATTGATTGTCACGGTAAAGGGAGAACCGAACCCGGACACGGGCTTTGTGATCGATTTGAAAGTACTCGGTGATGTGATCAAACGGGAGGTCATCGAGCAGTTGGATCATAAAAACATCAATCTCGATGTGCCATTCATGCAGGGCAAAATGGCCAGCTGCGAAATTCTGGTGATGGAAATCTGGCGGCTGCTCGATCAGGCTCTCGCTCCACTCACCGAAGCCCGCCTCCACCAGATCCGCCTCTTCGAAACCGAGCGCAACTTTGTGGACTATTACGGCGAGTAACGGAGGAATGGGTAATGCCCCTCATCCATTCAATCTACCTTATGACCTATTACCTCATTGCCGGTGAACGCTCGGGCGATCTGCACGGTGCCAACCTGATACGGGCCATTCGGCAACACGACACCGATGCCCAGGTGCGGGCCTGGGGCGGTGAACAGATGGAAACCGCCGGGGCCACCGTGGTACGACACTACCGCGAACTGGCGTTTATGGGATTCTGGGAAGTAGCCAAAAACCTGGGCACGATTCGTCGGTTGATGCGCGAATGCCAGGCCGATGTGCGGGCTTATCGCCCCGACGTCTTGATTCTGATCGATTATGCGGGCTTTAACCTGCGCATGGCCAAATGGGCCAAACAGAACGGCATTCGGGTGTTCTATTATATTTCGCCTAAAGTGTGGGCGTGGAATCAGCGGAGGGCGCTTAACATCAAAGCGAATGTCGATCGACTGTTTGTGATTTTGCCGTTCGAGAAAACGTTTTTCAACACCTACAACTACGACGTCGAGTATGTTGGCAATCCGCTGCTCGATGCTTTGGCCAATCACCGGCACAACCCAAACGTAGTGATGCAATTGACCCGGTTCAGCAAACCGATCATCGCGTTGTTGCCCGGTAGTCGCCGTCAGGAAATTACGGCGATCTTGCCCGTCATGCTGGAAACGTCGCGGCAGTTTCCAGACTACCGCTTTGTGGTGGGCACCGTCAGTAACCTGCCCGAGGCCCTGTACGACACACTGATGGCTGATTTTCCGGCGGTGGAACGGGTGGCCGACGCCGCCTACGATGTGTTGCACGCGGCCACTGCCGCGTTGGTTACGTCGGGAACGGCCACCCTCGAAACGGCGCTGCTGCAGGTTCCGCAGGTGGTATGCTACCGAACGTCGTGGCTTAGCTACGTCATTGCCAGCCGACTTATTGCCGTACCGTATATTTCGTTGGTGAACCTGATCGTTGACCGCCCGCTGCTTACCGAACTCATTCAGGACGACCTGACACCAGCCCGCACCAGCGATGAATTACGGGCTATACTGCCCGGTGGTACACGCCGCGATGAGGTACTGACAGGGTATGCCGATTTACAGCAACGCATGGGTACGCCAGGTGCCTCTGACCGTACGGGTAAGGCAATGGTGTCTTTGCTGCGTCAGCTGCTGGCAGTCTGATTACCTAACAGTGGAAACAGATATTGGCGCGGGAATCACACCGGTAGCCTCCCAGTTGCGCAACCAGGTTTTGTGCGGCTCGGCCAGGCTGGCAAAAAACTGATAGAAGGGCAGCATATCCCGCTGATAATCGCCCGTAACGTAGATTGGCGCACTCAGCACAACGGTTTTACGAGCCCAGTCGAAGCCAACCAGGATAAGGGGTACGTTCGCTTTCTGCGCTATGAAGTAGAAGCCAGTTTTCAGATTACTCACATCGCTCCGGGTACCTTCGGGCGTGATACAAATGTGCAGTACGTCGCGAATCGCAAACGTTTCGGCCATCGCATCGACCAGGTTGTTCGACTTTGTGCGATAGACGGGTGTACCACCCAATGCCCGGAACACCCAACCGCCATACCAGGTAAATAGCGAGCTTTTAGCCAGGAAACCGATGTATGTATGCAGCTCGTGCCGAATCCAGAGGCCGATCGGGAAATCCCAGTTGGTGCTGTGTGGCGCTACTATCCAAAGCGCTTTTGGCACCGTTGGCCATGGTCCAACGATTTTCCAGCCTAAGCGATGATAGATCCAGGTGAGCAACGCACCAAGCATAAGAAAAGTAGGTCTATTGGTGGTTTAAACGCCTAACGTCCAATGTCTAAACTTAATCAGACATTGGACGTTAGGCGTTTAAACCGTGTATTCACTAGTAATTCCGCTCTTTACTAACCAGCCAGCGGCCGGTAATATAGGCTGCGATGAGTAATACAGCGTAAAAAATCAGGGTACCGATGGTTGAAAGCGTATCGTGTGTCATGGCTGTCAATCGTAATGTAAGGCCGCAGAAGCGGGCACAATTAGGTTGGTGCTGCTAAGCTGGTTAACTAAGCTGCCACAAAGATAAAAAGAAAACGGCCCCTGCGCAGGGGCCGTTTCAGGTTAATTGCCAACGATGGCCAGGTGCTTCTGTAGCAGATCCTCGTATTTTTTCGAGAGTTCGGGCTGCTTGGCCTCTTTATACGTCTCCGATAGCATTTGCAGACCGTACAAATCAGCATTGGTTTCGCCCACTGTCCGACCTGTTTTTTCGTAGTACGTCAGGTTCTGGTCAGCCCGTCGGCTCATTGTATCGGCAATGTCGGTCGCCTGTTTGGTATCGCCGACTTCGAGCAGTAGCCGCACATAACTGGCCGATACCTGATCGTACGGAATGCTCTTGTCGGGCAGTACGCTCAGGCTGCGTTCGAGAACCTGTTTTGCCTGTTCTTTCTTGCCTTCGCGCAGCAGCTGATCGGCCAGGCGGAAGAAGGCGATACGCGCTGATACCACCGGCGATCCTTTGTACGTCTCATCGTAATACGTATTCGGGTTGTTCATCTCGCGCCAGGCCATCCGGTTCATCATGTTTTTATACATGACATCACTGTTCACGTACCCATCCTGTACACCGGGAATAGCCACGGGCATCAGCCGGTACGCGTACCCCTCCAGTTGCATGTGGTCACGGAGGTTTAGGTAGCTTTCGCCGCCCAACGTGGCCGAGAAATAAATAGGACGCTGCCAGTTGTTGGTGGCAATCATGTCCAGGATGATCAGGTCGGGCTTGTAGATATTGCGCTCACCGATGCTCCATTGCAGGGTATCCTTCATGTAAGGACGCAGCTGGGCAGGCACAAAACCGGCCTTGTCAACCGCCGCTTTGTCGATGGGCAGGAACAGCGTCGACGACGGTAGTGTGTTAGCCATTTCGCCGGTTGTCAGCGGCACCTGAATGGCCGGGCTACCCTGCTTGATCAGGCTGATGTACTGCCGCAGGTCGATACCGCTCTTCACCGACGGATTGGCGTAATACAGCACGATATCGTTCTTGCCCTTGTTGAACTGCTCCATCTCCAGCGAAATAGGCAGGGCCTTCGACTCGTACGTGTCCCGCTTCATCTGCTGAATATACCACTCGGTTCCCAGCAGGCTGAGGTTACACACCCGCACATCGCGACGAACGCCCTCTACTTCCTGAGCGTACCAGAGCGGGAAGGTATCGTTATCACCACCGGTGAACAGAATGGCGTTTGGCGCACAGGAATTCAGCAGGTTTTTGGCGAAGTCAACCGAATGGTAGCGGTTCGAGCGGTCGTGGTTATCCCAGCTTTTAGTAGCCATCATCAACGGCACCAGCAGGAACACAGCGGGCACCAGCGCATTGCGCAGGGTCGCATTTTTGATGAACGTGTTCAACCCCTCGGCAATGGAGGTAACACCCAGCCCCACCCAGATGGCGAAGAAATAGAACGAGCCAACGTAGATGTAATCACGCTCGCGGGGCTCAGAGGGTGGCGAGTTCAGGAACACCTGCAAGGCAATACCCGTGAACAGAAACAGCAGCATCACGACCAGGAAATCGCCCCGCCGCCGGAACGCCTGGTATACGATACCCAGCAAGGCCAGAATCAGCGGCAGCATGTAGAAATTGTCGCGGCCTTTGTTGTTTTGCAGGGTCTCGGGCAAGTCTTTATTGCTGGAGAACGGTGTCAGATAGCCTGCTCCCTCAATGTCGCTTTCCCGACCGGCGAAGTTCCACATCAGGTACCGCGCCCACATGTGGCCCAGCTGATAGGTGATAAAGAAGTTGATGTTATCACCAAACGTCGGCTTCTGACCCTCGGCCAGATTCAGCCAGCGACGGTACAGCTGCGGGTGGTTCTGCTGGCTGCTCCACACCCGTGGAAACAGCATCTGATCGCCTTTATCGTAGGTGTAAACCGGCTTATAGTCGAAGATCTCGTAGCCGGTTTTGTTCTTCATGTACACTGGCTCCAGTTTGCTCTTATCACTCTCCTGCCCGGTAGGCTCGGCGGTGAAGATAGGCCCATAGGTCAGCGAGCGGCTTCCGTATTGCTCCCGTTTCAGGTACGAAATAAAGTTCAGTGCATCGCTCGGATCGTTTTCGTTGATCGGCGTATTATAATTCGACCGAACCAGCACCTGGATAAACGAAGCGTACCCGATCAGCACAAAGGCAAAGGCCAATAGCCCCGTATGCAAGGCGACATTGCGTTTCCGGGCCGACCAGATAATCAGGTAGGTCAGGGCACCGAAGAACAGGATAACGAAGGTGATTACCCCCACGTTGAAGGGCAACCCCAGCGTATTGACGGCGAAGCGTTCAACCGCAAACGCCGAACTCGGAAGACCCGGAATAACGCCCGCGTTGATGATGCCCAGAAACGCCATACCGATACAGAATGACAGAATCACGCCCCAGGTTGTTGGCTGCGTGTACTTGTTGGCTGGCATTGTGCGCAAGACCAGGATGAACGCCCCAACCAGCGCAGCCATGTAGATACTCCGCCAGATCACGTTTTCGAGTAGTATCAGGCCCAGCATCAGCATCACACCCAGCAGCAACGTAGCTACCATATCGCGGGGCGACAGGCGGTTATAGTGCTTGTAGTAGAACAGCAACGCCAGCGCAGGCAGGGTGACCAGGTTCAGCAGGTGAACACCGATCGACAGGCCCGTCAGGTACGCGATCAGCAGTACCCAGCGGTTGGCCGTGGCTTCGTCTTCGATCCGTTCCCAGCGAAGGGCGGCCCAGACAACAATAGCGGTGAAAAACGACGACAGGCCGTACACCTCGGCCTCAACCGCCGAAAACCAGAACGTATCAGAGAAGGTGTAGACCAGCGCACCCACGGCACCCGATCCGATTACCAGCAGCGTATCGCCCGTGGTGTACTCCGATTCGGCCTGCGGTAGTGTCTTCTGAACGAGCATGGTGATTGTCCAGAACAGGAACAGGATCGTGGCCGCGCTTGAGAGCACCGACACCATGTTGATCCAGTACGCCACTTTGGTTACGTCGCCCAGCGATAAAAAGGAGAACAGGCGACCCAACAGCAGAAAAAACGGGGCACCGGGCGGGTGGGGAACCTGCAGTTTATAGGCACAGGCAATGAATTCGCCGCAGTCCCAGAAGCTGGCCGTACGCTCGACGGTCAGGCTATAGGTTACCAATGCCACCGCGAAAATGATCCAGCCCGTCAGGTTATTCAGGCGTTTATAGGAAAGCATGTTTGTGTAGGGATTGAACGTAAAGAATGCCCAAAAATAGCGAATTAAGGGCCAGGGGGGCTGTTAATTATTCCTAAACCGCTGCCTTATCCGCTGTTCAGTTCGCCCTAGCTGCTGTCAAAACGGCACCAGGCCACTTTTCAGACCGGGCACAAATAAACAACGCCGGCCTCAATTTGAGCCGGCGTGTCGTAATTACACTTCATCAACAAACTAAAAACCAAAAAGCTGTAGGAGGGGGACTCGAACCACCCACGGTGCGGTTAGCTACAGTACAACATCTGGTGGTCAACCCCAGTCGCTCCGAAGAAACGAATTCCGCAAAGCGGCATTATGCTGCGTTTATCCCTTATCACCACCCCCGAGACAGGAGGGCACGTCTGCCAATTTCGACACCCTACAATGAAAAAGCGTTGTCTTGTTTCTACTCATCCGGGCGTCTCAACTCCCTGATTAACTTGACAATGCAAAGATAGGGTAGCGCCCTAATTCATTGCAAGTATTTTATTAAAATAACTACATATTTACGATACAATCAAAAAATAGCTATTTTTGTTAGCAATTCATCAAAATGACTATGGAAAAAGCGGCCAAAAATTCTGAAATTGATAACGTCGATCTGAAGATACTGAACCTTCTGATGCAGGATGCCACGATGGCCTACACCGAAATTGGTAAGCGCATCTTTGTTTCGGGTGGTACCGTGCATGTCCGCATGAAAAAGATGGAAGACATGGGCATCGTCCGCGGCTCACAACTCATCATCGACCATACGAAGCTCGGCTGGGACATTAGTGCGTTTCTGGGTATTTACCTCGACAAGAGTTCGCTGTATGAAGAGGTAGCCCAACAACTGATGAAGATCCCCGAAGTGGTGAACATTCATTACACGACCGGTATCTACAGCATCTTCGCCAAAATCGTTTGCCGCGATACCCTCCACCTGCGCGAGGTGCTGCACGACAAGATTCAGAAAGTGGTCGGTATTCAGCGGACCGAAACGTTTATTTCCCTCGAAGAGAGCGTTAACCGGCCGGTGCCGTTTACCGAGACCAGTCTGGTCAATCAGGAATCCTTGTAAATTTTATAGGCGGTTTTCTCAACCAGCCCTTTAGGGAGCAGCCAGGCCGCAAAGGCACCCAGCTTGTTGATTCCTCCGGTAATAACTTCCGCTTTACCGGCCAGCATGGCCTCTACCGACTGTTTGGCAACCGCTTCGGGGGTCATGGTAATTTTCTTGGCCGCCTCGCGGGCCTTCTGGTTAATCTGCGCCCGGTCGTTGAAGCCCGTATCGGTGGCACCGGGGCTAATGCAGGTTACACTCACCGACGTACCGGCCAGTTCATGATGCAGGCCACGGCTAAAATTCAGCACAAATACCTTCGTGGCGGCATAGAGACTCATGCCGGGCAGGGCCTGATAGGCCGTTGAGCTGGCAATGTTAAGCACATAAGCACGGGTCTGTCGGCGAAGTTCGGGCAGGAACAATTGGGTCAGTTGCACCAGTGCGGTCATATTCACCTGCATCATCGCCAGGTTTTCACTTACCGAATACTGCTCAAACTGGCCACTCAGACCATACCCGGCATTATTCACCAATACCGATACGTCGTACCGGTTGGTACTGCACCAGGCCAGTATCTGCTCCGGAGCCGACGGATCGGCCAGATCAATGGCCAGTGAATCGACTTTCACCTTATGATCGGCGGCCAGTTGAGCTGGCCAGTTTCTGTAGCTGATCGCCAGACCGGGCCACCAGCAGCAGGTTATACTTACGACGGGCCAATTCGGTAGCGATGGCCAGGCCGATACCCCGACTGGCTCCTGTAATGAGTGCGTAGGACATAAAAAAAGGTCTAAAGCGGTCCGCCGCTGCGGTCTAAAGTTTAAGGTTCAATGTTGCGTTGCCTGAGACAGCACCTGAGCCACTAAACATTAGACCGCAGCGGCGGACCGCCTTAGACCTTGAACTTTGGACTTATTTTAAATATTCACCTTCTGAATGAAGCGGTGATAGAAAGGCGTTTTGCTAAACTCGTTTTTAGGCTTGTATTTACCCGTTACCACTGGCACGTACATAACCCGGCGGCGGCTGGCCTCGCCAAACAGCGGCGACTGTTGCACGCGGTGCCAGATACGGCCATCATGCACGGTCAGGTCACCGGCCTGAATATCCAGCCCTACTTCGCGTGGATCGGGGTTGTTATCGACAAAGTATTTCTTGCCGAACAGCATCCGGAACGTGCTTTGCTTATGCGTGCCGGGCAACACCCGTAGCCCGCCGTTTTCCATTGGGCAGTCGTCGAGGTGAATACCTACGTTCAACATAGGCATAATGCGCTGACCCAGAAAAATATCGCGGGGGCTATCGGTATGCCAGCCCATCTGCGAATACTGGCTGCTTGCTGTGCGCACGTAGTTATTCAGTACCAGGCCGTCTTTCTCGTTTTCGCCCATCCGGCCTTCGTAGGGTTGAAGCAGGTCAACAACCGTCTGAAGCCGTGGGTCCTGGAGGAATTCATGCAATACCTGGCTGGCATGAGACAGGAAACACGACCGCTGAATGACTTTGTTGCCGGCTTCATCGCGACCGAACTTAAGCGGAACACCGTTGATCTTATCACGGCCATCAGCGAGCCACTCCCGCTCGATGCGGGCGAGTTCACTTAAAAATAGCTTTACGGAATCACGGTTCAGGAAGTTCGGAAAAATGATTATTCCGTGCTTGTCAAAGAAATTCTTCTGTTCTGCGGTGAGTGTTTCGCCCAGTTCAAACGTGGGGCATTGCAGTTTTCTCATATTGGCGACAGTTGTAACTGTGTACGATCAAGGAAGCTACGTGTTAAATTTTGGGGTCTAAATTAAGGACAGGAAGCCGGTAGAACCAAACAATTTTTACTTGAATGTTCCGATTTAAGGATAAAATGCGCTTTAGACCGGTTAAAGTGTTGTTCAGGATACAAAGTTTATACAGAAAATTGGTGGTACCGCTTTAAATCTGATTAAATCCAGAATTGGGGCGGCACTAATAGTACTTTTTCCAGTTGGGCGAACCGGCCTAACTCACTTGGCCAGGTACCGGATCATCTCATCGAGCGGCAGCGCGTTGAAGGTCATCGACCGGGTTAGCCCCCCCTTCCGGGCTACATAAATGCCGAAGTGCATATCGAGCAACCCGCGCATTTCATGGGCATCAGGATTGATGCTCAACAGCACCCCCCGATTCATGGCGTAGTCGATCCAATGCCAGTCGATATCGAGTCGGTATGGGCTGGCATTTAGCTCGATTACCACCCGGTTGGCCGCGCAGGCGTCGATGATGGCCCGGAAATCGAGCGGGTAGCCTTCGCGGGCCAGTAACAGCCGACCGGTGGGGTGCCCCAGAATCGTGGTGTACGGATTTTCGATGGCTCGCAACAATCGGGCGGTGGCTTTTTCCTTCGTCATGTTGAGTGTCTGGTGCACGGAAGCCACTACGTAGTCGAATGAAGCCAGTACCTCGTCCGTATAATCCAGCGCCCCGTCGCCGAGAATGTCTGACTCGATCCCTTTCAGAATACGGAAATCAACACCGGCCGCCTTGTACTCTGCATTAAGGGCGTCGACTTCCAGTTGTTGAGCGGCAACCCGGTCCGGCGTCAGTCCACCGGCATAACTCGCCGTTTGCGAATGGTCGGCGATCCCGAAATAACTAAGGCCAAGTTCACGGGCGTAGTCGGCCATCTGGCGAAGGGTATGCTTCCCATCCGACCAGGTGCTGTGGTTATGCACTGTGCCCCGGAGGTCATCCCAGCTGACCAGTTCATCGGGCCGGTGACGTTGCGACCAGACAAAGGCCTGCTCGTTCTCTCGCATTTCGGGCACCACAAAAGGCAGACCTGCCTGGGCGTAAATCGTTTCTTCCGTCGACCCGGCCGACGCGCTCATGGCACTCTGTAACAACGTTTTCCCCGTCGGCCCCGTCTCCATCAGGTGTGCTTCTGTGGCCGACCGGATAAACAATTGCTGATCGAACTGACTGGCCGGGTACGTAATAATGGCCACCTGTACATCGGTTTCCTGGGCTCGTCCCCGCCAGGCAAACGGCGACGAAGCGGGTATATGCTGCGTTAAGCCAGGCTGCTGATTCAGGTAGGTCTGCACCGCCACCGGATCATCTGACTCAACCAGTAGCTCGACGGTGTCTACTTCAATGGCCCGCCGCCGTACCTGACCGCTTATCTCCACCCGCCCCAGCCGGGCCAGTTGGTCGCGGAGTTCAGTGGCCAGCCGCTCGGCCTTATCCATCCGTACTTTGCCCGACTGGCTGTCCAGAAAATCGAGGCTGTCGAGAATATTCTGCTGAATTTTTTCGCCGAACCCTTTTATGGCGGCTACCCGGCCCGTTTCACTGGCCTGCCGCAGATCGCGCAGGGTTTCAATGCCCAGTTCGTGCCAGAGCGTCTTCACCTTCTTCACGCCCAGGCCTTTGATCCGAAACATGTCGAGTACACCGGGGGGCGTCTGGGCCTGTAGTTCATCAAGCTCGGTGAGGTGCCCCGTATCGACAAACTCCCTGATTTTAGTAGCCACCGTTTTACCGATCCCCGGCAATTTAAGCAGATCGGCAACGGGTAGCTCGGTAAGGTCGTCGGTTACTTTTTCGAGGGAGAAAGCTGCCCCGGAGAACGCCCTGATCCGAAATGGATCGCCATTATGGAGTTCCATCAGGCGGGCGGTAAGTTCGAGGCTATCGATTATATCTGAATTCGTCATGCGCTAAGACTATTGGGGGCGCAAAATAAGGCATTACCCGGAAAGGTTCCTCCACGTTATCGATCATCTACTGCTAAGTGATCCTAACGGTTTGTCCAATCTTTGCCTACTGATATCGTATAAATCATCCATAATATGAACGGTATTTTGTAAGTTGCATATGCTTCTGTACCCTAGTATGACACACCAGCCTTTAATGAAAGAAAATGTTTCCATCGATTCGTTGATGGAACGCCTCGGGCAATTACCCCGGCATTCAATTGGTCGCCTCCCAGGGAATACGTTACTGATTCAGAACAATAGAATCAGTGGCCATCACGCCTCCTTAACCTGCTGTTCCAACCATGTGTATCTCCTGGAGGATCTAGGCAGCAAGAATGGCACATTTGTTAACAACATCAGGATTACGCGCAAAATTATCGGCTCTGACGACCATCTTCAATTTGCCGATGCTGAATTTACGGTAAGTACCTTGCTCGCCCTACAGCCCGCTAAGCAGGTGCCCAAACCTGACGTACGCGCCAAGGATTCCCTTGATTTCACCGTCGAGTTCGGTCAGCTTCAGGCCGTCTTCGAGCAATACCCAAAACTCAGAAAAAGCTGTCGTGACCGTGAAAAAATGATTCGCACGGGCAGTGTCATTCTTTCTTCGGTGATTGGTATCAGCACGGTTCTGTCAACGGGTGGTGTTGGTCTTCCGCTGCTGCAAATTCTGTCGGGAGCAGGGCTTAGTATGCTGGTTCCTACACTCTGCTCAACGCTGCTGTCAACTGACGAGAAGCTGGAGGTTATCGATAAAGAGTACCGGGAACGCTATCGATGCCCCAACTCTGCTTGCCGTGATCCATTTGGTACCCGCGAATGGGAGGTTCTGGCGCGTCAGAAGACCTGTAGGCAGTGCAAAGCCATCTGGGCGGCCTAATTATTTTTCACCTCGACTTACTTTTTCGCACTAGCCCTTATTCAGTGGAGGCAGGCAATTCTGTCGGCTCAAACACTTCAATCTTTCTACCAATCCTATGGCAAAACTTCCTGCCTCTTCAGATCTTCGTACCGACGCTTTCCCCGTCGGCAGCGCTTCACCAATGGTTAAGTCTGGTCTTTCCAGCGACACTAAAAAACAATTGGGAATTTCAGCAGCGGTGCTCTTACTGGGTGGTGCAGCACTTGCTTATATGCCAACAGATATTGACGAACCAGGTCCTGATATAGCTGATCCCAAACCTGAAACGCTACCTCCTGTTGTTTACCGCCTAAGGCTGAACGTGGCTCATGAGCGTGAACGACGATATGCCATTTGACACAGCTTTTGCCACAGCTCGTGAAGAGGTAGGGCTAGGTGGTGTATTTGTTTGGCACAACAAGGCTTACAACACTTTTATAAAAGAAGAATGGGCAAGCTTATCGCTCCAGCAGCGTCAGGAATATGTAGAGCATGTATTAGACGCTAAGTTACCCGTTACACTACACCAACCGGTTACGCATACCACAGGCCAGCCTGTCACAGCAACCCACCCAGGCAGTTAATCCGACTGCTATTGAAGGCCAAATTGGTGACCGTCGTGTAATGGGTATCGATCAGGATAACGATGGCGTGATCGATATGCTAGTCGTTGAAGGAGAAGACGGATATACCTATACAGTAGCCGATGCTGAGGGCGATCAGGGTCTTGACACTTTGTACGTGTATGATGCAGTAAAGGATGAATACGTTGCAGCGGTCAGACTCAACGAACCGATCGTGCTGACCAATGATGATTTTAATAAAGAGTTAGAGGCTGCGATGTCGAAAGAAGCAGTAGATGCAATCATGGCCGACTATTCGGACGAGCCTATCGATGCCACTGTAGCAGCCAGAGAATATAACAGACGAAACTGAAGTAGAAACGGAAACCGACGAGATGGAGACTTCAGGGACTTATGAGGAAGATGGCTATGGGGACACGTACGTCAACAACGCCAATGTTAATGATATGGACGACCCACATCTGTAAGCATGGCCCCTTTTAAAACCACTTTGTACAACTGCCAGCAGTGCGGGCGTAAAATCATGGTTCGGCCTGCCGATGCTGAGCGTGGAACAATTATATGTTCGCATGCAGGTTGCGGAGCATTGAATACATTCCAGAAGGCGTTTCAGTACGACCCGAGTCTTGCCGTTAGCTTACCGGCTCATGGCCAATTAACGTACCTGAACGGCTCTATGCCGGTAATGCTACCCCTACATCTTGGCGATAACGTGATTGGCACAGATGAGGTCTGCCAGATTCGGGTTGAACGCTATCAGCATGAAGGGCGGTGCTATATCAGTCGTCGCCATTGCACGCTGACGGTTAGCCTCGACAAATGGCTGGGTACGTTACGTTATCAACTCCAGGATGGGGCTATCGATCCCGTCGAGAAAACCCAGAAACCCAGCCTGAATGGAACATGGCTGAACGGAGTACGACTTCACAAAACTGAACAGATAGACGTGATAGACGGAGGCATTATTACCCTCGGCGGACTGGATCAGTTTCGGCTTTCCCACCAGTCAATCGACCCAACTATGCGCGAGACATACCGGGTTGATATAGCCTACAGCGCCGACCAGACTCAATAGTCTTTTCTTATGCAGTTAACAATTCAGCAGCCGCTGTCATTTTCTCACATTGGACAGCGGACTATCAATCAGGATACAATTTATCCCACAGCGGGCGAGGCAACCACACAGGACAGGCTGTTTCTGGTGTGCGATGGCATGGGCGGTGCCGACAAAGGCGAAGAGGCCAGCCGATTGCTCTGTGACGCAGTAGTAAACTACTATCATGCCCTGGATGCCCCCGTACTAAATGTAGTACATCTGCAATCGGCGCTCGATCAGGCCTACAGTTCTTACAGAACATACCTTGACCAACACCCCTTGGTTAGCCGGATGGGGTCGACACTTGCGCTGCTCCAATTCAGTGAGCGGGGAGTACTGGCAGCCCATATCGGTGACAGCCGGGTGTATCACATTCGAAATGGTCAGGTGCTTTTTCAGACTCAGGATCATAAGCAGGTCAATGATCTGGTTGATGCAGGCATCATTACGGCCGAGCAGGCCCAAACCCATCCCTGGCGCAATCGCCTAAGTCGGGCGGTAGTAGGGCAGAATGGAACGAATGCAGCATCACGTGTACTGCCCGATATTCAGTTGATCCATGATGTTCGGCCAGGCGACTATTTCTTTCTGTGTTCAGATGGTACTCTGGAACAGGTCGACAATTACCGGCTCACAGAAGTACTCACCAGTGATGTACCCGACCAGACTAAGCTTCAAACAATGCTGGGCTTATGTGAAGGCCGAACAAAGGATAATTACTCTGGACACCTGATTCACATTGAACTACCTAAGGAGGCCGAACCAGAATCGTCACATGGGTACGTCAACGAAACAGCCGTATGAATCGATCGCTACTAGCTTTTTTGGCTTTCATCTTGACCAGCTATCATTCCGGCTTCTCGCAAGGGAAAACCTATGCGGTACTAGTTGGCATATCAGACTATAAAGCGTTAACGTACCGAAATGGCGACCTGCGTTTTGCTGATCGCGATGCCCGACAGATAGCTACGTTCCTGCAAAGCAAAAAAGGGGGTAGCGTCCCAGCATCACACATTCGGTTACTGACTAACGCGCAGGCCAGTCGAACAGCTATTATACAAGCCATGAGCTTATTCAGCAAAGCTGGACCCGCAGACCGTGTGCTTCTCTATTTCTCCGGACATGGACTTGCCAATAGTTTCATTCCCTACGATGTACAGCCCGGCCAACCGGGTTCAGTATTAACTCACCAAACTGTCAAAGCTGCCTTTCGTCAATCAAAAGCGCATACCAAAATATGCATTGCCGATGCCTGCCTCTCTGGTGGAATGACACGCGAAACGTCTACACCTCCCTCCGTTCAGGGAATGGCGGGTGCATTCACGGCGGGTAACAACGTGGCTATGCTACTGGCAGGCCGGTCTACCCAATTTGCGATCGAAGACCAGCGCCGGGCGGGAGGTGTGTTCACCTATTTTCTATTGCAGGGACTGGGTGGGCTGGCCGATCGTGATGCTAATCGGATTGTGACCATCCGCGAACTGCATGCTTATGTGTCGCCCCGAGTTCGTCAGGCTACCAGAGGACGACAGTCGCCTGTCTTCTACGGAAGATTCCCCGATTCATTGGCTCTGACATCACTGTAAACGACATCTGACGCTATAGTACTAATTCTATGAACCAAGGTTTTACCTCATTTTCTGACTTCAAGCGCCGGTATCCTATCCGCCCCAACGACGACACCATGTTGCTGGGTAGTGGGTCGTATGGTAAGGTAGTGAAGGTAGAAGATCAACTCGAAACTGAATGGGTCGCCGTTAAAATCAGCGAGGTCAAGGGGGCGGATACGAAGTCGCTTCTAGAGGAAGTAAAACTAGCGCAGGGAATTCCCCGGCAAGCCAATATTGCCCGCTATGATGCCTGTTACCGCTTGGAAACAGATACCAGCCTGAGTGACTTCGCGGTAATGAAGTACTACAAGGATGGCAATCTGGCGACTCTGCTGAAAAACGAAAAGCTGTCTAGCACTCAAGTTTATGACCTCACTAAAGGCATTCTGCTGGGCCTGCAACATCTACATAACCATCGCATTGTACACCGCGATTTTAAGCCCGCTAACATCCTGATTTCGCGTGATAACGAAGGCAAACTGATTCCAAAAATTGCCGATTTCGGTCTTAGCAAACTCGTTGGCAACGAGGAAATTGACAACTCTGATTTTGACCTGAGCGATGGCCGGGGGACGCCATCTTACAAAGCTCCCGAACAGATTGAAGGTAGTCGAGTTAGTTTCAACCTCGACTTATGGGCCTTCGGCGTCATCCTCTACGAGATTATGGTGGGCGAGAAACCCTTCCAGGCCGATCTGCGATCAGGTAGTGAACAAGCCGTCCGTCGAGCTGTGGAGTTGAAGATCATGGCCGTGGAGTTACCCAACCCGATTAAACAGGTAGCCGAACCGTACCAGAGCCTCATCAGACGTTGCCTTATTCGGGATATTCACCAGCGTGTCCGGAAGGTAAGCGAACTACTCGACCTCCTGGATAACATACCGAAATTACTTGCCGATGCACAGGCCGCCGAAAAACGGGGTGACTACGATCAGGCCAGAGCAGGTTATGAGCAAGTGCTCCGTTTCTCGTCTACTAACCTCACCGCTATCAATGGCTTAGCCAGATGCATTGATGAAAGCCGCCCCCCCGCTCCTATCGCGACTGACGAAGCTACCGATGAATATGTACCCGCGAAGAAGGCAATTCTCCCCATTGAAACAACCGATGTATTTGAGGTAATTAAACCCGCTACGCGAGTTATTGACCAAGCTATTAGTAATCAGAATCAAAGCCCAGTAAAGCGAACACGGACAATGCCCTGGCGTTACGCTATTCCAGCAGCGACGGCTGTGGCAGCCGTAGGCTTATACATTGGTTTTTTTCGAGGCACAGGCACGCAGACGTCAGCGCTGGGAAATCCGGTGGATACAACTTCTAGAGTTGAAATTGTAGAACATGAACCGCCCGGTACAGAAATAACAAAACCAAACGGGCAAAAGCTCAAAGGTGACGAGCAAGCAAGTGCCCAACAGACAGAACAGTTATTGAGCCAGGCGAGAAGAGCCTACTACGCCAAACAATTTAAGCAGGCCATTGCCTTAGCCAATTCAGGTCTTAATATCTCCCCAGAGCGCCAAGAATTGAAACTGGTACGTCAGGAGGCGACTAAACAGCTTGAGGGGAAAAGCTCTATAACGCCAACGCTCTCTCAGCCGGTTACCACTGCGGGCACATCCATATCTACTGCTGTAACACCTACAGGCACGCCACCTGTTGTAGAAAAGTCTGTCGAACCTGATCCTATGGCTCAGAAACAAAAAGCCCAACAAGAATACAATCAATTAATTGAGAAGGGAGCAGCGGCTATTTCGGGGAGCAATGATAAAGCTACCGCAATTACTGCTTTTTCCGAGGCTCAGCAACTAGCCGAAAAGTATGGATTGAGCACCAAGAAGGGCCAGCAGCATTATGCTGAGTACTTTGAAAAGGCTAACCAACTCTTTAAAAATGACGCATATGATGGAGCCAAGAAATGGTATTTGCTGGCTCAGTCAATTGACAATACCAACGAGGTAAAAGTAAAAATCAGAATGTGTAACAACCAGTAAAACTCTATTTTATGCTTAAAATCGTACTTAACTTTCTTCAGTTTTTATTTATTCTGCTTGCTCTGACGCAGTTACCTGCGCTCGCTCAAACAACTGACAAACCAGGAACTACCACCGCTGTAGATGACGAATATGTGCAGTACCGTCAAAAGGCAGACGACTTCTTTAAGCTAGGACGCTATGAAGAGGCCCGGCGGCAATATCGAAATTGCCTATTGGTTCCTAAGTTCGAGAATGATACCTACGCTAAACAACGTATCGACTTAGCTACCAAGTGTTTGGAATTATTACAACGAGCAGATGAAAGTATGCAACAGCAGAAAAATAGTCAGATGGTTGATGCACTAAATCAATTGTTGGCCGTTAACCCAGTTGACCCTTTAGCCAATGGTAGACTAGCTGATTATTACCTCTTGGAGGGCAACGAATTATTGACCAAGAAGCGATACAGTGAGGCAAGAGATCAGTACAACAAAGGACTTGTATTCGCAAAAGCCGAAGGAAATCGAGCTAAACAAAGTACACTTGAACAACAGATCCGCAACACCACTGTGACATTCGTAACCCCCAAACGGGCTGGCCTTAAGGTTGGCATGGCGGCGTTGGCACTGGGCTCAGGCTTCTACGCTTACACGTTACAAAATGATTTTACCACAAAGAAGAACGCGTTTGACGCGATAGCCCAGTCAACGGACCCAGACGGGGATGGCATCATCAATACGCCTGATGAATACCAGCGTTATAACAAAGCATACACTGATGCCGAGAACGCTCAAAGTAAACGCGGACTGTCGACAGCCTGTATGGCTGTAGCTGCCGCTGCTACCATCACAGAACTGTATCTCTTAATCCATAAAGCCAAGCCCCGGCAGGTAGTTGGTTTTCATTGGAAACCATCGTCGGCAGGCTATGGCCTGGCTGTTGGCTACCGTTTTTAACATCCACACTCACAATTAGTCCAATACTCTCCTTATTATGATTTTCAGTCGTCGCATTTATCCGCTTTTACTGGCAGTTGCAGGCATTAGCCTTCTACTTAATTGCCAAACCTGGGATTTACCAACCCGAAAAACACAACGTCAATGTACTACGCCCGGTGGGCAGTTTGGCAGCACGGGCAACCAGCTTCAGGTTCAGTTTACCATCTCACAACCTACAGGCAATACAGATCGCGTTGACTGGGATTTTGGCGATGCAAAAACGCAGAACACTACCACTGCAACTGACGGTATCGCATACGTACGCAGCTAAGGGTACGTATCCTGTAAAAGCAATCATGACCAACCTGTGCGGTCAGACAACAACCCTCACTATGAATGTGAAGGTCACTGACGCCATACCACCTACAGTAGTTATAGTTGATGCAACTGACATCACAAAAAGCTCGGCTGCCCTGCGGATGATGGTAACAGACAATGGCAAAGCCCCAATTACAGAGTACGGTATAGTTTATTCTAAAACGAATGCCAGGCCAACTCTGGCAGATTCGAAAGATTCTTGGCAGCGGTACGATCAATGTGAGTTCAGTTGCTTCTCTGCCAATTGCGAGTCTTGAACCAAGAGTAACCTACTACGCACGGGCATATGCCCGGAACGAGGCTAACCCAGCCCCCAGCGAACCAAGCTATAGCCCAGAGGTCTATCAATTCAAAGTTATCATATGATCCCGTTATCAACTTGTCAGCCGCACCTGTTGTAACAAAAAACAGCGCTTTGGTAGGGTTTACGGTAACAGATCAGGGTAACCCGGTGGCTACCCAATACGGCATTGTTTATTCCGAAACAAACAATACACCAACTGTTGAGAATTCATCATCAGTAAACGCCACCAGTTACAGCCCCGGCGCTGACCACGACCGTAACGCTGAATGGCCTCACTATTGACAAGATATACACGTACCGCCCTTTTAGCCGGGCTGCAAATGGAATCATCACGTATGGTCCTTCAGGTACGTTCAGCACAATAGATATCGCCAGTGATTTGATTGTTAATGTCCCTTTTACCAATCAGTCAGTCATTGATCAGACTGGAAATAACAATGATGCCCGTCCGGTCGGAAACCCAACCTTTGCCACGGATCGTAAGGGTGTGGCTAACTCGGCTATTCTGCTCAATGGTAGCAGTCAGTACTTCTACTTTATTGATGGGGCCGCTCTGCGCCCAGCGGCGTTAACCATCAGCTTCTGGATTAACGCCCGGTCGATCAACACGACTATGCAGTTGTATAATAAGTCGCAGTTTAAAGATAGCTCCGGTGAACAGTATAGTTCGAAAATTGTGCCAGTTAACGGTGGTCCGGCGTTAACAATTACTAACGACGTAAAACAAAACGGCAATTGCCAGACCGCCAAAGGCTGGCAGACATTTACGTCTACCAGCAGTTTCGCCATCTTAAACAACTGGACAGCACGTTGTCTTCACCTACGAAGGTCGTACGGCCCGTATGTACCTGAACGGCAGCATTACTTTCGGAACGGATCGACCTACCCAATACCACCTTGGACAACTGTGCGGGGGGCGACCTGAAATTTGGTGCCCAGATTCAGGAATATCCTCAGTATTTCAACGGAATGATGGATGATATCCGATGTCTATCGGCGGGCGTTAACCAGCACTCAGGTAAAAGCTTTATTTGACCTGTAAACAATTGACCTACTTCACTTTAGCATAGACCCGTTCTGCTAATTCATAATACGGGTGGGCCCTGTCGGTTCGGATCTTATCCAGAATCGGCAGGGCTTTTTGTTTGTCTTTATTTTTTAAGTAGGCTAACGCAAGAAACCAACTGGCTTTCTGCCTGATCGCTACAGAAGAGGTACCCAATGCTACATTGAGTGGGGCGATAGCCTCGGCTGGCTGCTTGTTTGCCAGATAGCTTAACCCTAGAAAATACGACTGGTAATAAATAGTCCGACGATCGGCCGATGGAATTCTGAGCTGCTCAATTACTTTATCATACTGCCCTGCTTTATACCCCTGAATGGCATCAGTAATGCGCTGACGATCCGTAGGTCTGAGGTCCGTAGGCAGGCTTTTGGTCAGTTGATCGGTTGAAGCAGTATCAGCGTACGCTAGTTCAGGGAACTGCTGTTGCTGCTGATACCAATACACGCCAATACCCAGCAGCAACACTACACTGGCCGCTACTGTCAAATACCCCCACGACAACGATCGCAGACGGCTGTTCAAGGGTTTCACAAGAGGCTCATCGACCTGCTGACTGGAAGAGTGGTCAACAGTTACAGCATCTGCCAGTACTCGCTGGCGGGCTCGCTGTAGTCGTTGTTCAATTGCCAGCGCCTGTAGCCCCATTCGCATGGTTCGCTGCGTCTGGATCTCTGCCTGTAGAGCAGGGTCAGCAGCTACTTCCTGTTCAAAGGCCTGCGCATCTGCTGCCGACAGTTCCCTGGCCAGATAAGCTTCAATTAGATCAAATTGCTCCCTTGATAACGTCATAATCCTCGCCGAACGGCAATTTGCTGGTAAATCCGCTTAAGCTGCTCAGTACATTCGTAACGCTTCGATTTGACTGAGGTCTCTTTCATGTTCATCTGTTCAGCAATGTCCCGAAGCGACTGTTCATCGATATAAAACCACTGCATTAACTGGCGGCATCCTTCTTTTAACTCAGCCAGCGCAGCCCGCACGGCCTCTACCGTATCCGTTCTAATCAATTCATGTAAAGCATCATCCGTATCGGCCAGGGTGATTTCTTCGGGCATAGCCGCCGCATGTCGCCGACGAGCCGAATCTAATTCGGTAAGCCATACCTTCTTACAGTAATCGAAAATAACTGTGGTAACCTTCGTTCCCGGCTGATACTGATAGCGCCCTGATTCAAGGTTAGTCAGAAAACTGACAAGCCCCTTCTGAAAGGCGTCTTCCGCATCAACTACAGTACCACTATTGCTTGTCATCCAGAAACGGAAGGAAGGAAACAAGTCAGTATACAACCAGTCGTATGCCTCTTCATCACGACGGAGAAGGGCCTGATAAATTGATTGGTCATTTTCAAATTGAAGTGGGCGGCGTTGCATTAATTCGGACAGATTCTCTACAAGAATAATAGGTAAGTCTGTAACCACAAATACCCGCTGCCTTATGCCCACAACAAGTTTGATAAATAGCTATACCTGTGTCAGTTTGGACGTTTAGGTACGTATACCCGATTTCCGTTACTGTTCTCGTAATATTGGCCACCCCTGGGACCAGTTTGGATAACCTGGCCCTGACCATAATTCAGCGCCCCAGGTGAATAATCCTGCGCACGGGTGCCCCGTTCATTTGTGATCGGATTCGTGTTACCAGATGTACTCCAGTTATCAGTGTTAGTGTTATTTGGCCGGGTATGATAGCTCCCTTCCACAACTGTTCCATTACGCTCGTAACTATTCTGATAAGCTGTACCAGTAGTGGGTTGACTATAGGTAGGCGTTGAATAGCTGCTTCCATAAGTAGACCGATTTGTACTGTAGCGCATGTCAGGCGTTCCATCTTTTTTGAGTTGGGCTGAGACGAGCGTACTAATGCAGGCAAAGGCGATTGATAAAAGGATCTTTTTCACGAAATTATGAAGTTAATAGGCCTACTCTACTGGCTTTTCGGCATTCGCCACCTGCATGTTAGGGTCGTCGGCGTCTCACCCATGTGGCCGGTACTACGGCCGATTTGGTTGCTTCTGTATCGGTGAGCATGGTAAAACGTAAGGGGCTTTTCTGAAAACTTTTTCAGCTGGCAATCGAAACGGCGTGGCCCTTTCAGAGTCAGGTGATTGGGGCAGTTACCATACCGATGCGTTGAGCCATACAGTAGGGCATTGCCATAAATTCCGGCGAGACTTGCCTTTTTCCTCCCTGCTTAGTAGTATCTTTATACCCCGTAATGCGTCAACCTGATTACTCTCATGGCAGCTACGGACACTAAATCCGCGAAATACATATTTGTTACCGGCGGGGTAACGTCTTCTCTCGGAAAAGGCATCATTGCCTCTTCGCTGGCCAAGCTGCTGCAATCACGCGGCCTGTCGGTCACCATCCAAAAGTTCGATCCTTACCTCAATATCGACCCCGGTACGCTGAACCCGTATGAACACGGCGAATGCTACGTGACCGACGACGGGGCGGAAACGGACCTCGACCTGGGTCACTACGAACGCTTTCTGAACACGCCCACCTCGCAGGCCAATAACATCACCACCGGGCGGATTTACAACAACGTGATCACCCGCGAACGGAAAGGCGATTTTCTGGGCAAAACGGTGCAGGTCGTTCCGCACATCACCGACGAGATCAAGCGAAATCTGCGCCTGCTGGGCGATTCGGGTGAGTACGACATCGTGATCACCGAGATTGGGGGTTGCGTAGGCGATATCGAGTCACTGCCATTTATTGAGGCGGTTCGCCAGTTCAAGCATGAGCTGAATGAGCACGACACGCTGATTATTCACCTGACGCTGGTGCCTTACCTTCAGTCGGCGGGCGAATTGAAAACCAAGCCCACCCAACATTCGGTGAAAATGTTGCAGGAATCGGGCGTTCAGGCCGACATTCTGGTTTGCCGTACCGAACACCCGCTCCCGATGGACATTCGGCGTAAAATAGCGCTGTTCTGCAATGTGCAGGTCAACTCGGTCATTGAGGCCATCGATGCCGAAACGATCTACGATGTGCCCCTGCTGATGAAGAAAGAAAAACTGGATCAGCGGGCCCTGTATATGCTCGACATTTACAACGACCAGGAAACGGATCTGGACGCCTGGAAGGGCTTTCTGAACGGGCTGAAAAACCCCAGCAACGAGGTACGGATTGGTCTGGTGGGCAAGTACGTAGAACTGCACGATGCCTATAAGTCAATCGCCGAGTCGTTTATTCATGCCGGGTCGAAGAACGAGTGCAAGGTGCATATCGAATGGATACAGTCGGAGCACCTGGCTCAGGAAGGAGCGGTAGACGACCGGCTGCGCGACCTCGACGGCATTCTGGTAGCTCCCGGTTTTGGCGAACGGGGGATCGAGGGCAAGATCAACGCCATTCAGTATGCCCGCGAAAACGGGGTGCCGTTCTTTGGGATCTGCCTGGGTATGCAGTGCGCCGTGATCGAGTATGCCCGCAATGTACTTGGCCTGGCCGATGCGCATTCATTCGAGATGAACCCCGACACGCCTCACCCGGTCATCAACATGATGGAAGACCAGAAAAAAGTGGTCAACATGGGCGGCACCATGCGCCTGGGAGCTTATGCCTGTAGGATCAAAAAGGATTCGCTGGCCTACCAGGCCTACGGAAAAACCAACATCAGCGAACGGCACCGGCACCGGTATGAATTCAACAACGCCTATGCCGATCAATTTGAGAAAGGCGGTATGCGCGCGGTGGGCACCAACCCCGAAACCGGGCTGATCGAGATTGTGGAGTTACCGAACCACCCCTGGTTTGTGGGGGTGCAGTTCCACCCTGAACTAAAAAGTACGGTCATGGCTCCTCAGCCCCTGTTTGTGCAATTTGTCAAAGCAGCCATGGCTTTTGCCGATCATCGGCAGGCATTTGCCACTCCTGTAACCAGCGAAAGCCTTGTTGGTTAACCGGGCGTATTGGCGTAATTTTGCACTTCAAAATACTGTTCAACGTTCAAACGGTCCGCCGTTGCGGGTCCAATGTCCAAAGCGCACTGCCTTTGAGCAAAGCTCTTTAACCGTTGGACGTTGAATTTAGACTATAGAATGGATCGCAATCAACTAATTGGCCTGCTCCTTATTCTGGCCATGTTTGTCGGCTACCAATACCTGGTACCGAAACCACCGCCGGAAAAAAAACCGGCCCAGATCACCAAAACAACAAGGCCATCTTCGGAAAGTAGCGCTGCCACTGCCCTCGATTCGGCCGCACTTCGGAACGCCGAATCGACCCAATTTGGTGAGTTTGCCCAGGCTGCCACCGGTGAGGCCCGCGATATTGTGGTTGAAAACCCGGACGTGAAAATTACGTTCAGCACCCAGGGTGGCCGCGTGAAGGAAGTGCTGCTGAAGAAATACAAGACGTTTGACGGTAAGCCACTGCTGCTGGTCGATGCCAAAACCAGCCGCACTTCGCTGGAACTGCCCACCAAAACGGGTAAAGTCGATCTGCACGGACTCTATTTTCAGACCGACGCCCAGGGGGGCACCGTAGGGGGTCAGCCGCAGGTGATTACCTTCCGGGCCGACATTGGCGACGGACAGGCGATTGAGCAGTCGTACACGGTACCCGCCACGGGCTACACGATCGACTACGCGCTAAAGGCCAGCAACATAGATAACCTGCCCGGCAAAGGTGAGGTACGCTTCCTATGGGAAAACCGGATGCCACAGTTCGAGAATGATCTGAAAAACAACCGTATCGCCGCCACGATTAACTACCTGACCACGAAAGAGAATTTCGACCACCTGCCCGAAAACGAAAGCAGCAACGAAACGGTGGTGGAAGATCCGGTGAAGTGGTTCGCCATCAAGCATAAGTACTTCCTGTCGGCTTTTATTGCGCAGACTACCCAGCTGACGAAAGCGAAATTTCAGACCATAGTGGACCTCGCCGACAGCAGCACCGTGAAAACAGCGGTGGCCGATGTGAGCTTTCCTCTGGCAGCTATTAAATCGGGCAAAGGGCAATTCCGGTATTACTATGGCCCCAATGACTTCCAGGTCATTAAAGAAGGGGTTGCGCCCGATTTCGATCAGAACGTGTACCTGGGGTACTCCATTCTGAAGCCGATCAACAAATACTTCTTTGTACCGGTATTCAACTTCCTGGAAAAGTTTATTGGCAACTATGGGCTGCTGATTTTCTGCCTGGTTGTTTTTGTGAAGCTGCTCCTGACGCCGCTGACCTACAAATCATACGTCAGCATGGCCAAGATGCGGGTGCTGGCTCCCGAACTCGCGGTTATTAAAGAGCGGGTTGGCGATGACATGACCAAGCAGCAGCAGGAACAGATGAAGCTGTATCAGGAAGTGGGCGTTTCGCCCCTGAGCGGCTGTATTCCGGTACTGGCCACCATGCCCATTCTGTTTGCGCTGTTCCAGCTCTTCCCGAACCTGATCGAGCTGCGCCAGAAAGCATTCCTGTGGGCACCCGATTTATCGACCTACGACTCGTTTATCAAGTTTGGCGTTACCATCCCGTTTGTGGGTGACCACCTGAGTCTGTTTACGGTGATGATGACCATTTCGAGCATAGCCTACGCCTACTACAACAACCAGACTACGCCGCAACAGCCCGGTCCGGTAAACATGAAGGTGATGAGCTATATCTTCCCGGTCATGTTCATGTTCGTCCTGAACTCGTTCCCCGCTGGCTTGACCTGGTACTACTTTGTCTCGAACGTAGTGACGATTGCCCAGCAGTTGCTCATTCGGAATTTCGTTGACGAAACAAAACTGAAAGCGGTTCTCGACGAGAACCGGGTGAAGATTGCCGCCGGTGGTGGCAAGAAATCAAAGTTTCAGGAGATGCTTCAAAAGCAGCTATCGGCCGCTGAAGAGGCACGGAAACAAGCTGATGAAGCCAAAAAACGGGCTAAAAAATAAGTTTTGCGTGTCAATTACCCTGGCCGGTTTGTTACTTCATTACGGCATCGCGACAGAAACCACTTAACCTGTTCACTAAAAAAAGCAACGCCTACCCTGCGTTGCTTTTTTCGCGTTCCAAGGAGACTTATGACCACGAAGAAGATAGAATTAGTAGTGCTTTGCTGGCTTGGGCTGCTATTGAGTACGTCGGCCGTTGCTCAGAAAGCCAAAGATCTGGAGCGACGGTACAAGGCTGGCGTCCGGTATGTG
Source organism: uncultured Cytophagales bacterium (assembly GCA_963750355.1). Taxonomy (GTDB): domain Bacteria; phylum Bacteroidota; class Bacteroidia; order Cytophagales; family Spirosomataceae; genus Fibrella. The sequence goes on from CAVVQL010000019.1 coordinate 59,596, forward strand.
CAGCTGGGCGAGTATGATCGTGCCCGTAGCGAACTACAGCCCATTATGCAGCGGGGCGGCAGCTTAGCCCCCTTTGCCTACTACTATTACGCGGTGGCGTCATTTCGGCAACGCCGGTACGAAGCCGCCCGCAGCACACTGAAAGAGTTGATCGATCGGTTTCCGAACTGGCTCAAACGGGAAGAGGCGTACTACCTGGCTGCGGCAGCGGCTTTTGAACAGGGCTTATACGACGAAGGCCTGTCGTATACGCAGTTGATTGCTGAACCGGATCTGCGCGCCGATGTTGAGCGGATGGAGCGAAATTTCCTGCCCCGAATCAGCGACCTTAACCGGCTGAAAGGGCTGCAAAAGCAGTATCCGCAAGACAAAATACTGGCCCGTACGCTGATCGACCTGATCCAGCGCACCTCGTCGGATAAAAATGACCTCGAACTGTCAGACCGACTATCGAACCGCTACGGCATTGCCCCCGCGCCGGTACCGAGAGCGCCAGCCCCCCGACCGGTTCAGCCAAGCGTTCCGGTCAGCCAGCCGGTTGCTACCAGCCGCCCCGACCGCACCAAGGCAAAAGGGTATTTCAACGTGGGTGTCCTGTTCCCATTCCGAATTGACCGGGTCAACCTCAACGACCGGGCCCGGCCCAACCAATACGTGTATGATCTGTATGAGGGCATGAAACTGGCCAAAGCCAAGTTAATGTCCGAGGGTGTTATTGTGAACCTGTTTGCCTACGACATAGACAACGATGCAGATCAAACGCTCGAAGTGCTGAACAATCCGTCCTTTGCGCAGAATGACCTGCTCATTGGCCCGCTCTATGCTGAGCCCAATCGGCTGGTTTCGGCTTTCGCAACCCAGAATGAAATTCCGCTGATAAACCCCATCGCCACCTCGCGCGAGCTAATTATCAATCAGCCTTACGCTTACCTGGCGCAGCCTTCGACCGTACAGCAGGCGATTGAAACGGCCAGCTTTGTCAGGGGCGTGGCAACCAACAGAAGAGCCGCCGTGTATTTTGGGGCATCGCGCAAAGATTCCCTGCTGGCATCGGCCTATCAGGCCGCGTTAAAAACCGAGGGGTTCCAGGTAGTTGATTTCAGGCGTCTGAGTGGTAAAACAACCGCTATGGCTACGGCGATCAACCTGACCGAAGAAAACAAACCGGGTCATGTATTCTTTGCCAGCAGCAACAAAGACGACGGCCCCGCTATACTGGACGCCCTCAGTCGAAGGGGCGTATCCTGTCCGTTGATTGCCACCTACCCCGCCTTCGATTACTACCGCAACTCATTGTCGACTTTCACCCGGCGCGAATTGTACCTGATAGCTCCCGAGTTTATCGATATGGAGCGCAGTGCGGCCGACGCTTTTCAGGAAACGTATCTCTCAAAACGGAACGGGATTCCATCGACATTTGCGGCGCAGGGGTACGATATGCTGCTGTTCTTCGGTCGTCAGCTGGCGAAAGGAACAATTCAGACGCGAGCTGCCCTGCGAACAGATGAAAGCGAGGATTACGTTTTGTCAGGTTTCGATTACACAAAATTAAATGACAACAGAGTTGTTCCGATCATTAAATTCGACGGCGCACGCTTTGTAAAAATAAATTAGACGAGCTTAAATGAGCGAACGAGTGAGCGATTGACTCAGTGAACGAAGCGTTGCCATGCACCACACGCAGTGGGTTAGCAGCGCTTCGTTCACTGAGTAAATCACTCACTCGTTCGCTCTTTCACCAATGAAGAGCGAAGAACTTTTTGAGAAGGCGAAGTTGCTGATTCCTGGTGGCGTTAATTCGCCGGTACGGGCATTCCGGGCGGTGGGTGGTAACCCACTCTTTATTAAATCGGCGAAAGGGGCCTATATCACCGACGAAGACGACCGGCAGTATATCGAACTGATTAATTCGTGGGGGCCCATGATTCTGGGTCACGCCTTCGAGCCCGTCGAGCGGGCCGTTCGCGATGCCATTCAGCACTCGTTCTCCTTTGGTGCGCCCACGCGGAAGGAGGTTGAGATGGCTGAACTGATCATCGACATGGTACCTTCGGTCGAGAAGGTTCGGATGGTCAATTCAGGCACCGAGGCTACCATGGCGGCCATTCGGGTGGCGCGTGGGTTCACCGGCCGTGACAAACTGATCAAGTTTGAAGGCTGCTACCACGGCCATGCCGACTCGTTTCTGATCGCTGCGGGTAGCGGGGCCATGACGATGGGCACCCCCGATAGCCCCGGCGTGACTAAGGCAACGGCCCACGACACACTCACGGCCCCCTACAACAACCTCGCCGCCGTTGAGCAGCTGATTGACGCAAACCCCAACCAGATTGCCGCGCTTATTCTGGAACCGGTCGTAGGCAATATGGGCTGCGTATTGCCCGAACCCGGCTTTTTGCAGGGCATTCGCGACCTGTGTACCAAACACGGTATTGTCCTGATCTTCGACGAGGTGATGACCGGTTTCCGCCTGGCCAAAGGGGGCGCGCAGGAACGGTTCGGTGTGATGCCCGATATGACCACGATGGGTAAAATCATCGGGGGTGGTATGCCCGTTGGGGCCTATGGCGGCCGTACCGACATCATGAACATGGTTTCCCCGGCCGGGCCGGTCTATCAGGCAGGTACGCTGTCGGGTAACCCCATTGCCATGTCGGCGGGGCTGGCCATGCTGCATCACCTGAACGATCACCCGGAAGTATATACCCGCCTGGAGGAGATTGGGCAGCGGCTGGCGGATGGCTTCCGCAACAGCGCCGTAAAGCTGGGGCTGAACTATACCGTGAATCAGATCGGGTCGATGTTCACCCTCTTCATGACCGATAAACCGGTTACGGATCTGGACTCAGCCAAGACATCGGACATTCCCCGGTTTGGACGCTATTTCCACGCCATGCTCGACCGGGGCGTTTACCTCGCTCCGGCCCAGTACGAAAGCCTGTTCCTGTCGACCGCCCTTACCGACGAGCTGATCGAACAGGTTATTCAGGCCAACGAGGAGAGTCTGGCTTTTACAATAAAGACTGGCTGATACACCATGACCTTCTCCGTCATCATTCCCGTCTATAACCGGCCCGACGAACTGGCTGATCTGCTGGATAGCCTGACCCGGCAGACCATGACGGGTTTTGAGGTACTGGTGATTGAAGATGGGTCAACGCGAAAGGCCGATCAGGTGGTGGCCCGCTACCAGAATCGGCTCACGATTCGCTATTTCGATAAGCCAAACACCGGACAGGGCTTTTCGCGTAACTACGGTTTTGAACGGGCCACGGGCGACTATTTCGTGGTATTCGACTCCGACGCCGTAGTGCCGCCCGCCTACCTGGCAACCGTAGATACCTACCTGCAACAAACCCCGCTGGATGCCTACGGCGGACCAGACGGGGCAAGTCCTGATTTTTCGGCTACCCAGAAAGCCATCAGCTACGCCATGACGTCGGTGTTTACCACGGGTGGTATTCGGGGAAAGAAGCAGAATGTGGGCGGTCAGTTTCTGCCCCGCTCCTTCAACATGGGGCTATCGCGGCGGGTATTTGAGGAGACCGGCGGATTTGCCAAACGCGATATGGGCGAGGATATGGAGCTAAGCACCCGGCTCATTCGCCTTGGCTACCGGGTGGGGCTCATTCCCGACGCCGTTGTGTATCATAAACGACGGGGTACGTTAGGTGCCTTCTTCCGGCAGATTATCAACTTCGGCCGCACCCGGGTTCAATTGCAGCGCGACTTTGGTATTCCAATTAAGCCAGTGCATACGTTCCCCGTGCTGTTCACCTTAGGCTGGCTTAGTTTACCCCTGCTGGCGCTGGTTTGGCCTCTGCTCGCGGGGCTGGGTCTGATGGGGTATCTGGTGTTTGGCGTGCTTGTGCTCATCGATGCCACCCGGCAGGAAGGGAGCCTACGGGTAGGCTGGTTGAGCCTACAGGCGGCGGTCACTCAGCTTTCAGCGTATGGATTTGGCTTTCTAGGCGAATGGTTCCATTTATTTGACCAAAAAAAGAGGGTTGGCCAGGTGTAAAAGTCAACTAGTTAACGAAAGACTGTATTTTGCAGCCATTAATTCGAGTCTATCTTCTGACGTAGTACAATGGCCAATCCCACGAAGCCGCCCGGACAGCGGTTGGTTAAACGCATGAGTGCCCGAACAAAGTGGCTGATCATGGCCCCCGCAGGGCTCCTGCTCATCGGGTTTGGCCTCTGCGTTTTTTCCGGTGCCAGCTACGACATGCAAAACGGGGCCCCGTTCATGCGGTGGTTTCTCAAAGGCACCTACAGCCTGATCCTGATCAATGGAGGGTTGTCTATTTTTGGCTCGGCCATTCGCTTCCGGGTGATGATCGATACCCGTCAGATAATTCGGCAGGAGCTTAAACGCCGCCAGAAGGAGTTCAACAAAAAACGAAAAGGTCCGTCACCAAAGCGGGACGGACCTTAAATAAAGTTTCAAGTTCCAGGTGGCGCTGCTAAGCAAACAACTGGTAAGCTAGCAGCGCCACTTGAAACCTGGAACCTGAAACTTGAAACTGAAACTTAGTTACGCTGCCTTATTTTCAGCGAAAGAGGCTTTGATGGCTTCTACATCGACGTTCTTGATCGTCGGTTTCAGCGTTAGTTGCTTAATGGCTTTAACGGCGTTATTGGCAATAGCGCGGTTCTTGCGGCCTTTACGAAGTAGTTTGGTAACTCCCATTGTGGTATATCGTTAATTGTCGGTTCAATTTTGGAACGCAAAAGTAGGCATTTTCAGGCAAAAAAGTCGCATTCACACTGAACTTTGCGCGTCAATCCGCTCAGCTACACCTTCTTCAGAAACGCAGTTCGTAGCACCCTTGCCGTACCAGCCGATAAGGGCGGTTATGGTTTCCCGGACCAGGAAGCCGCCACCTCATTGACCCGCCTGAGCCAGAATCGCTTCCCGTGTTTGTTCCAGTGCCCATCGCCAAGGTGGTACCAGTCTGGATGTTGCCGCAGGGTGTCAATCGTCGAGATAATTGGTAACTCCAGGCGTGGGTTGGCCTCAAGCCGTTCTACCTGATGGTTGTAGCGACCGTAGGTTGGATCGAGAATGGATACTTTGTTGGGAACCAGACAGATGATACACCTCATTGAAGCCCATTTTTAAGTAATGCCGCCGCATAGTATTGAGATTATCGACCAGCGTATCTAACCGTTGGTTGGTAATGGAACGGAACGAACTGTAATTGGACGTAGTATCGACCTCCACGTCGTAAAACATGTGCTTTCTGTTTCCTGACACGGCAGTACCTGTCGTTCTCCCGAAGATATGAAACAGCAACTCCGCTTTTGCTTCTTTGAAGCGGGTAGAGATCGCGCCATTGAAAACCAGGAATTCGATCCGCTGACTGATCTGCTCGCCGAACCGGGCCAGCAGCCATGACGTCTCTGGCTCGGGTATCATCGGACTTATATCAGGCTCCGTTGGTCTGCCCGACGTTCCTTTAGGAACAAACCCGCCGTAGACAAACATGGATTCAATTTCGGGCGAGTACAACCGCTCCTGAAGCACCCGTTCGATCACCTGAACCACTAAAATATTCTTCCGGGTTGTGTCGAGAGTTACTTCCAGCGGAATCCGGTTGCCAACCCAGCGGTGAAAATTGCGATGACCGGCGTAGAAACTGGTGTCGATATTCGTGAAACTGTCGCCGAGGGTATACAGATCAACATCGGGGATGTGGTTGGCGGGCTTATCGGCTTCGGTCAGATCGCCATTCTCCACAATGTCGATTTCCTTAAAATGCGGCACGTTCGACAGGTTGTATAAATCGCCGTAGCTGTACTGATTCGGAATGAAACCGTGCTGGTCGAACCACCGCTGCATGGGGGGCGACAGGGCCACAACAAGCAAAGCACCCGAAGCAGCCATAAATACTAAGCGCAGCAAGCTCGTAATCATGCGTTTACTTATTAAAACTGGAAGTAGATAAACTGATTAGCCGTGAATACCCCGAAGAAATAACAGAACAGGGCCAGCATGATAAAGATGAACCAGAACTGGCCGTTAGTCGCCCGTTTGGTGAAGGCAATCCAGCGAGGTTCGAACAGTAGACTGCCAATCAGCAGGGCACAGAACGCAAGCTCAGTGACCGAGATAGCTGTTTGAACCGGCGCTGACAGATCGACCGTCAGAATTTTACCCAGCACCACCAGGGCATCGCTGGTGCTGGCCGCCCGAAAAAACACCCAGGTCAGCGTTACCAGCCCAAAGGTCAGCAATTGGTTCACCCGGTGAATAGCCAGTCCGGTTACCTGCGATTGCTCCACGTTGGCCATCGTGCCCGTCTGCCGCTGCCTGCGAGACCATATCTGACCGATGATGAGGTAGATGCCGTGCAGGGCTCCCCAGATGATAAATTTCCAGTCGGCCCCATGCCACAGACCGCTCAGCCCGAAGACCGTCAGCGTATTGAGGTACGTTCGGGCCGTAGTGCCCCGGTTGCCCCCAAGCGGGATGTACACGTAATCGCGAAACCAGGTCGACAGAGAAATATGCCAGCGCCGCCAGAATTCGGCGATGGATGCCGACAGATAGGGCGTGTCGAAATTCTTCATCATGCGGATGCCCAGCACCTGCCCCGCCCCGATGGCAATGTCGGTATAGCCCGAAAAATCGCAGTAGATCTGGATCGAATAGAATACCGCCGCCAGCAATAGCGTCGATCCGTTGGTAGCATCTATATGCCTGAAGGCCGGATCGACAACCAGCGCCATGCGGTCGGCGATGACTACTTTTTTCACGAAACCACCCGCCATCAGCAGCAATCCATACCGTACCCGTGTCCAGTCGAAGGGTTGAAACGCATGAAACTGGGGCAGAATATTCTGTGGCCGCTCGATAGGCCCGGCTACCAGTTGCGGATAAAACAGCACGTAGAGCGCGTACACGCCCATATTGCGCTCGGCTTTCTGGTTGCCCCGGTACACTTCGATGGTGTAACTAATGGACTGAAACGTATGAAACGACAGGCCGATTGGCAGCACAATGCCCGGTACCAGGTCGCCCAGCATTGGCACGGAGTGGGTCAGGCCAACCGTACCCAGCAACGCGGTGATCTGTACGTGGAAGAAATCGTAGTATTTGAAAAACGCGAGGAGCCCAATGTTGGCCACCAGGCTGATAATCAGTAACAGCCGTCGTCGCGGCCCCTCCGAGCGTTCAATATACAGGCCAGCCACATAGTCGATCAGGATAACCAGGCCCAGAATGAGCAGGTACACCGGAATGAACGCCATGTAGAAATAACAACTGGCCAGGAGGAGTAAGACCCACCGCCCACGCCTTGGCAGACTGTAGTATGCCAGCGTGGTGAAGATAAAGAACAGTAGAAAATGAAGCGAATTGAAAAGCATTGGAAATGGGTAACTGGGGATTAAATTGGCGTAGCCCCAACCCGGACGCGGGGCCGCCCCTAAAGGGGACTAAAGCTGACGCAGGTGCGCCTCCAGCAGAGCTTTAGCCCCCTTTAGGGGCGGTCCCGCGTCCGGGTTGGGGGCTATGCCGAATTAAGCCGACAAAGCTACGCTGAATTGGATGGTTCTAAAAACGGGACAACTCCCTTCGATGTTCCGTCGCCATTGCGAACGCCGCCGTACCTTTACGCCATGAAACCATCACTTGTTAAAGGAACGCGCGATTTTGGGCCGGAGCAGATGAGCAAACGGCTGTTTATATTCGATACCATCCGGCAAACATTTCGTCGGTTCGGGTTCCAGCCCCTCGAAACACCGAGCCTGGAAAACCTCTCGACGCTGACGGGTAAGTACGGCGATGAAGGCGATCAGCTTCTCTTCAAAATTCTTAACTCCGGTGATTTTGCGGCGGGTATTACCGAGGCCGATCTGGCCCAGGGGAGCAGGAAGCTGACGCCCCAACTGGCCGAAAAAGGCCTGCGCTACGACCTTACGGTGCCGTTTGCCCGGTACGTGGTGATGAACCGGCACGCCCTGCCCATGCCGTTCAAGCGCTACCAGATGCAACCCGTGTGGCGGGCCGACCGGCCCCAGAAAGGCCGTTACCGCGAGTTTTACCAGTGCGACGCTGATGTAGTGGGCACCGATTCACTGCTCTGCGAAGCCGAAATCGTGTTGATGGTACACGAGGTGTTTCGTAATCTGGGCGTAGCTGACTTCACGTTGAAGATTAACAATCGTAAGATTCTGGCGGGTATTGCCGAAGCGATTGGCCGGCCGGGCGATGAGAGCACCCTGGCCGTTGCCATCGACAAACTCGATAAGATTGGGCGGGAAAAAGTAATTGAAGAATTGAGCGAACGGGGCTTTTCAGCTGAACATATCACGGCCCTGCAACCCCTGTTTACCATCAGCGGTCAGCCCGGCGAGGTGCTCGCGAGTCTGCGTACCTGGCTTGTCCAATCGGCATTAGCTCAACAGGGAATTGCCGAACTGGAAGAAACGCTGCAACTAGTCGACGGGCTGGGCCTGACCGATGCGCGAATCGAGATCGATGTCACCCTGGCACGGGGCCTCTCCTACTATACCGGGGCTATTTTTGAAGTAAAAGCCAATGGTGTCAGCATCGGCAGCGTCAGTGGCGGTGGCCGGTACGACAACCTCACCGGTACATTCGGTATGCCGGGTCTGTCGGGCGTAGGTATCTCGTTCGGCGTCGACCGTATCTACGATGTGATGGATGAGCTGAAGCTATTCCCGGCGTCGGCCGGGACAGGGCACGCAGGTGCTGCTGGCCTGCTTCGATACCAACGGGCGGGCGGTGGCCCTCCCCTTGCTGAGTCAGTTGCGGGCCGCCAACGTACCTGCCGAACTATACCCCGACCTATCGAAGGTGAAGAAGCAACTCGATTACGCCAACCAGAAACGAATTCCGTATGTTGTGCTGATTGGTTCCGACGAAGTGCAGTCTGGCTTGCTGTCGGTAAAGAATATGGTCACGGGTGAGCAGCAGCAGCTCCCGGCCGAACAGGTCGTTGAGCTGCTGTCAGGCGCACCGCTATAAATCGACTGTAGCCGCTTAATACTCGGCCCAGAAAAGCGCGGGGCATTGTCACTTGCGCTACGTTCGTTGCCTGGTCGTTTTAAACACGTTTACCCCATTACAAGCGACTCAGGTTGCGCGATATAGGTCTCGCCAGCTTTTAGGGACTAAATTTCCCTAGCCGTGCAACGTTCCTCCATGGCCTCACGTCTTTACCCCGATTGATGACCTAAACCCGGTCGCTACCGCACCGGCGGCCTTTTACCTGTTGGCGACGTACCCAAACCCCGCCCTGATCACTGACCTGGTTGAGCGCTCGAAAACGGGCGACCGGCGAGCGCAGTATGAGCTGTACAATCGCTACGCAAAAGCGATGTACAACGTCTGTTTGCGGATTGTAGGGCACGACGCCGAAGCGGAAGATGTGTTGCAGGAAGCCTTCCTCGACGCCTTCAGCAATTTGCACCGGTTCCGCGCCGAAAGCACCTTTGGGGCGTGGCTGAAGCAGATTGTGGTGAACCGGGCCATTGGTCATTTACGCAGTCGGCGGCTGGCCCTGGTCAGCACCGACGAACTGGGCGACGGATTTGACACCCCCGACGATACCGACGGGGGAATCGATGAAGAAAGCCTGAACTGGGATGTGGAGCGGGTACGGCGCGCCATCCAGAATCTGCCGGAAGGATACCGCGTGGTGCTGACGCTGCATCTGTTTGAAGGCTACGACCATGAGGAGATCGGTCAGGTGTTACGCATTGGGGAGTCGACTTCCCGTTCGCAGTACCTCCGGGCCAAACGAAAATTAATTGACCACTTAACTAATGAGCGAATGAGTGGCGGTCCGACGTATCGGTGAGCGAACAGGCGACTCCCTGGCCAGTTCTAGTAGTGACACCGCATAACGGATTCACTAATCCGCTCATTTACAACTAAGAGTATGTCCCTCGAAAATTTCATCCGCGATAACCGGGCCGCTTTTGAGCAGGACGGTCCATCGGCTGGTTTGTGGGAGCGAATTGCCGACCAATTACCCGACGACGAGCCGACCTCCCTTGAAACAGCCCAGCCATTCCGGACGGTTCACCGGCAACGGCACTGGACCCGTTCCTACTGGACCTGGGCGGCGTCTATTGCCTTACTGCTACTGGCGGGTAGCCTCTGGTGGGTAAACGACCGCTATGCCCCCACCAGCCAGTCGGACGTGGTTGCTTTTAGCCCTACCTACGCCAGGGAAGTGGCCCAGTATGCCAGCCTGATCGACGCCAAACGATCGGAACTACGCGAACTCACCGAAAGCAATCCGGCGCTGTACGGGCAGTTTGCGCAGGACCTCGACCGGCTCGAATCCAGCTACAAAGGGCTGAAAAAAGAGCTGCCGAACACGCCCAATCAGGAAGTGCTGATTCAGGCCATGATTCAGAACCTACAACTTCAGATTGACCTGCTGAACGAGCAATTGCGTGTCATTCAGCGCATTAAACAACAAACACACCAATGAACCTGTTTAATCCATACCTCGTCGTGGCCGCCTGCCTGCTGGCAGCCTGCGCCTACGCCCAGTCGCCCGACGACCAACCCATAACCATAGCGCAGGCAGCCCCGCAACCCGCTACCTGGACTGCCCTGTCTCCCCTGATCGAGTTGCAGGAAGGAGCCGACGACCGGACCGAAGTACACCGCACCATTGTGAAATCGTTTATGGTCGATGCCAAAAATGCGCTGTCGATCGATAACCGGTTTGGTGACGTCAATGTGTCCCTCTGGGATCGCAACGAAATGCGCGTGGAGATCGACATTACATCCTCGTCGCAGAGTGCCGACCGGGCCCGGCAGGCCCTTCAGGCCGTGAGCCTCGACGAACGCCGCGAGGGCGATACCTACCTGTTCAAGACCGTGATTGCCGATGGCTTCGATGGCGGCTGGAAGAAGGGCGACCGGCGTAACTTCCTGCGGGTCAACTACCGGATTTCGATGCCCAAAGCCAATAAGCTCGCGATCAAAAACAGCTTCGGCAACACCACCATTCCCGATTTCTGGGCACCGCTGTCGGTCGAATCGAGCTTCGGCAATGTGTACGGAGCTACCCTGAACAACGTTACCACCAAAATCAAGGCATCATTTGGCAACGTGTCAATCCGCGACGTGCAGAACGGCAACGTGGTGATGTCATTCGGCGACGTAGCCATCAATTCGGGCAATGTGCTGTCTATTCAGCAGACCTACGGCAAGCTGAACATTGGCGAAACCAACAGGGTCGACCTGCGCACCAGCTATACCGATGCCCTGATTGGAGCGGTACGGCAGTCGGGCAAGTTTAAGATGAATTACGCCAAGCAGTTCAGGCTGGAGCGCATCGATGCCGCTGCGGATAAGATCGATGTAGAAGCCAGCTATTCGATGATAGCCTTGCCCATGCAGTCGACCCCCAACTGCGATTTCGACATAACCGTCACGCATGGGGGTTTCTCCTACCCGTCGATGCCTACTCTGCAACTATCGGCTCAACCCGGCGCGCCCCCTACCCCACCCACGGGCCCGTCAGTGTCGGTACCGGCCCGGCCAAACCGGCCCCGTCAGTATGTAGGTCGGGTAGGTACCGGCGAGGGGCCACGTATCAAAGTGGTGGCTACCTACGGCGATGTGCGCTTCAATAAATAGTTTGCCTTTAAGGATGAACGGATAGGGTTTGGGCTTGGGTCAATTTATCTTTGCGGCGTACTTACGTTGCTTACAAGACCCAATCACGTGGCTCTAATAAAATCAATCTCTGGCATCCGGGGAACCATCGGTGGGCGGACAGGCGAAGGCCTTACCCCCCTCGATGTAGTGAAATTTACGGCGGCTTTTGGGCAGTGGCTCCTGTCACGTCAGGCCGACAAAAAAGGCCCGCACACAGTCGTTATTGGCCGCGATGGACGGCTGTCGGGCCCCATAGTTTCTCAACTGGTAGCCGCTACGTTGCAGAGCCTGGGCATCAACGTACTCGATCTGGGTCTGTCGACCACGCCCACTGTTGAACTGGCCGTTCCCGGTTCGGAGGCCATTGGTGGTATTATCCTCACGGCCAGCCACAACCCGGTTCAGTGGAACGCCCTGAAATTACTGAACGAAACCGGTGAGTTTATTTCTGGCGACGATGGCGTGGCCGTGCTGGAGCTGGCCGATAGCGAAGCCTTTACCTTCGCCGACGTAAAAAAGCTGGGCCAGTACAGGACGGACGATACCTGGCTGCAAAAACACGTCGACGCTATTCTGGCCCTGCCTCTGGTCGACCGCGAGGCCATTGCCAAACGCAATTTCCGGGTGGTTGTCGATGCGGTCAACTCAACCGGCGGGCTGGCAGTGCCGCTTCTGCTGGAAGCCCTCGGCGTGGAGCAGATCACCAAACTGCACTGCGAACCAACGGGCTACTTCGCCCATAACCCCGAGCCACTGCCCGAGAACCTCACCGACATTATCAACGTACTTAAACGCGATAACCAGGATCTGGGCATCGTGGTCGACCCCGACGTCGACCGGCTGGCGCTGATCTGCGAAGATGGATCGCCCTTCGGCGAAGAATATACGCTGGTGGCCGTGGCCGATTACGTCCTGAAAAACAGTCCGGCAGGCTCATCGAAGAACACCGTTTCCAACCTGTCGAGCACCGTAGCCCTGCGCGATGTAACGCAGAAACACGGTGGGCAGCATTTTGCCTCGGCCGTAGGCGAAGTAAACGTGGTCGACATGATGAAGGCCCAGGGCGCGTTGATTGGCGGCGAAGGGAACGGGGGCATCATCTTTCCCGAACTGCATAACGGCCGCGACGCACTGGTCGGTATCGCCCTGTTTCTGAGCCATCTGGCTCATTCAGGCAAATCAGCCTCGATGCTCCGCCGGACGTACCCGAGCTATTACATCTCGAAGAACAAGATCGAACTTACCCCCGACATCGACGTCGATGCCGTGCTGGAACGCATTCGGGCCAAGTATGCCAAAAACCCGGTCAACACGATTGATGGCGTAAAGATCGAGTTTGATAAAGAATGGGTACACCTGCGCAAATCGAACACCGAGCCAATCATCCGCATCTATTCAGAATCGGATACCCTCTCGACAGCCAACTATTTAGCCAACAAAATCATCTCCGACATTCGCGAAGTGATCGCCGACACACTGTAAGTAGCATACCCCATCAGGGTTGAGCCAGAACGTCAGGTACGTTCTGGCTTTTTTATGGTTGCTCAGTCTGGTTTCGGCGGATTGGCGAGGAGGGTATATAGTTTGCCAATGCTTCTGAAGATCAACCAGATGGCTACTATGCCCACCACCACCACCAGCGATTCACGGTCGATGATATTGAACAACGGATTCTTCGCGGTAGCCCGCGTACTGAGTTGAAGCACCACCACCACACTGGCCACGTACATAAGCCCCAGCGACAGCAACAGACCAATGAAGTGCAGTACAATGCGTACTAACCAGTTTCTAATGTATTTCGGCATATCTGGTAAACGCTGCAATCGCTATAATTAGTTAGCCGAACATTCGGAGCGGCTGTTGGTTCGTAAGAGACACAAACACGTACTCAACGAACCACTATTATGTCAAAGACGTATCCGCAGACGATTCTGCAAAACACGCTTCAAACCCTTTCTGCTACCGACGTACAGCCCTCGAATGGCCTCGATTTGATTAAGGACTGGCAAACGACCCTCAAAAATACCGACGGTACCGAGGAAGTTCATCAAAAGCTAACCGATCTCTACGATGAATTGCTGAATCCGGAGCCAGATACCCAGCGGGTTCAACAGTTATTAACTACCCTGGCCAGCCACACGCAACTGCTCGCCCGCAGCGCCGATTCCGAGTTCAGTGCTAATCTGGTGACCCTCGCCGATTCGTTGCGGTCGCTGGCGAATGACCTGACCCCCATCGGCAACGATGACCAACTGGCCGAAAATCAGGAGGATGACCTAACGATTTATGACCTCCAAAACCCAGGAGATCGGGCGTCGAAGATGTTTATCAACACACTTGACGCGCTGGCTGAAGGACCGGCCATTGCCACGCCTGAAGTAGGATCGACCCTGATCGGCGATTGGATTACTGTTGTTCGTTCTGACGTAAGCACCCAGTGGCTCGACGCCCCGTTGACCCAGCTTCGCGATGCGCTCACTACGGGTGACATGCGCAACACGGAGCAACTCCTCCGCGACCTGGCCGGCATAGCACAGGAATATGCCAACAATACCCCGGATGGCCCGTTTAATAAGCACCTGACCAATCTGGCTACGGCCTTGATCAGCTTTGCCGGTCCGCTTTCCTAGTGGTGTAAGGCACGATTAGCGAAGCAACACGCCGATTCGTCTATCAACAGTGCTGTTGACTACCACATCGGTAATCAGCAGCACTTTTTGCGTTATGGGTATACCCTGGCCCAAAGCACCTTATTTTGCTACCCTAAACGTACCTGACTGTGTTTATGAAACTGCCTGTAAAGATCCTGTTGCTGCTGATCTGCCTGTTCACTATCTGCCTTCTGACTCCAGCCTGTCGGCCTGCGGCGTCGGCTACCCGACCCGGCAAGGCAGCGGCATCCATCCTGACCGGTGCCGACCAGATAAATTTGTACCTTCCTTACCTTCAGGGAAAGCGGGTGGGCATGGTTGTCAACCAGACATCGATCATTGGCAATAAGTCCAGCGTCGACAGCCTCCTTAGCCGGGGGGTTAAGATTGTGCGGATTTTCGGGCCCGAACACGGTTTCCGCGGTAACGCCAGCAACGGCGCGAAGGTGGCCGACGAGGTAGATGCCAAAACCGGTGTTCCGGTCATCTCCCTGTATGGTAAAAACAGGAAACCCACTCCCGACCAACTCGCCGACATCGACGTGCTGATTTATGACATTCAGGATGTGGGTGCCCGGTTTTATACTTACATCAACACGCTGGACCACGTAATGGAAGCCTGCGCCGAGAACAACAAAGAGCTGCTGATTCTGGACCGGCCCAACCCGAACGGATACGTGGTTGATGGACCCATTCTGGACGATCATCTCCGTTCGGGTATTGGCATGCACCGCATCCCCATCACCCACGGCATGACCATCGCCGAGTTTGCCCAACTCATCAACGGGGAAGGCTGGCTGCCCAACAAAGCCACCTGCAAGCTGCGCATTGTGAAAGTGGCCAATTACACGCACGACACCCCCTATACCCTGCCGGTGTTGCCCTCGCCGAACCTCAACACCCAGCAATCGGTATTGCTCTACCCCAGCCTCTGTTTGTTCGAAGGCACCATCCTGAGCCAGGGCCGGGGTACATACATTCCGTTTACGGTGCTTGGCGCCCCCGCCCTGAAAGGGAAATACGCCTTTTCGTTCAAGCCCGTTAGCCTGAAAGGAATGAGCGAAACCCCGCTGCATCAGGATACCGACTGCTATGGCCTCGATCTGCGGCAGTACGACACCAACAAACTCCGCCAGTCGAAACAGCTGAACCTGAGCTGGCTGATGGAGCTCTACAACGCCTATCCCGACAAAGCGCGTTTCTTCGATATGACGCAGAGCAGGCAGATGGGCAACTTCGACAAGCTGGCGGGTACCGAAAACCTGAAAAAGCAGATCATCGCCGGTACGTCAGAAGCAGAGATCCGCCAAAGTTGGGAGCCGGGTTTATCGACCTTTAAAAAGACCCGCCAGAAGTACCTGCTGTATCCGTGACGTTGGCGAAGGCGATTAAAAACTGACAGCCAGACTGGTTGTCAGCGCAACGTTTGTTCGGCTCAGCCCGGCATCGTGCTCAAAAATCGGGTCCTGGCTGCTGTATACTTTGCCTTCGATCCGAACCAGCGCCTGACCGGGCATTCGGTTGTCAAAAATGGCGTGGTCATAGCCCAGCGAATAACCAGCCGTTTTGAAGCCGCCAAGTGTGCCTGTGTTGATAATGACCCCATTCGGATCGGCATAGTACTCTACACGGCCATTCACGTAGCTCTGATCCGACACCTTGTAGCGGGCAATCACAACGGGCGAATACCAGACGTAACTACCCGCGCCCACGCGTTGTGCCACGGCATTCGCGCCTGCACCGGTACGCACAACCGGCTTGCGGTCTAACCCGATATCGAACCCTACAATCAGGCCTAACCGACTCATGAATGCCCCATCGCCGGGGTTGATAATCGCGTAGACGTTATTGAAAAACCGGCCCTGCCGGAGCGAGTCCGGACGGTCGGAGCCAACGAAGCTGCTCCAGTTGAGCGTCACCTTCGACGATGGACGATACTGTACCTGCGTGCTTACTGACGGACCGCTGTACCCGTCCATCTTTTTAATTCGTTGCCAGCCATTGGTCAGCATGCCCAGCATAGTCCACTTTCCGTTGCCGGTGTTGTAGGTTACTTTAGCCCCCGACAGATAATAGGGCGAGTTTTCAGCGGCCAGACTTCGGGTCAGCGTCCAGCAGTCTTTCGAAATAGCACTCTCGAATCCGATATGCGAGGCAAAAATGCCTGCGTCGAGCCACAGATCACGGGTTTTGCTCAGTTTCAGTCCGGCGTTGGCTTCAAAAATATTCCTGGTCAACTCCTGTTCAGCGGCATAGTTGTACTGCGCGTAGGTACCCACCTGCAACGCCAGATTGGCCCGCAGCCGATCACCGCTGTAGGCGGCTTTAACAAAAGCCAGATTGATGCGTCACTTCGCGGTTTCGCCGGTGGTTATACAAAAAGCCGGGTCGCTCCTGCCTTGTTTTCGGGGCGGTGAAATCATGGGCGTAATACGCCTCAACGTACCCCGTAACGGTTAGGCCCGAACCAGCCGCCACCTGCGTCGTATCGGGGGTTTGGGCACCCGCTGCCTGATACACGAACGTTAGTAGCCCACTGAACACAACCGTATTCAGTACCGATACGGTCAATCCAATAAAGCTGGTGCGACCTCTCATAAGTCTATCCATCTGGTACAGCCGCCAAAATTGACCCAAAAAAGCCGCGCTCACTAGCAGTGGGCGCGGCTTTTTATAAGCTGGCTTAGCAAGACCAGCTACACGAACGTGATGGCCTTACTCGCCGATGGTTGAATCGGTGCGATTTTTAGCCCGCTTCCGCGACAGGGTGGTATCCTGACTGGTGCTGATGGAGGGCTGCTGCATTTTATAGTTCCGGTTGGCCAGGTTCTCATTTGGCGTGTGGGGAACCGTTATACCGCCAACTGGTGGCTGACCGGGAAACTGCGTTTTGTAGTTAGCCTGCTGGCTATACCAGGGCGGGGTATGCTGCACCCGCACCCCTTCTTTGGCTTCCCAACGCTGGGCCGCCGCCGCTTTGTTCGGGTGCTTATAGTTGTGGGTCGAGTACGTATGATCTTTCCGAAGCTTCTGATCATCCTGCGCCTTACCGGGGGCACCAGCGGCCAACAGGGCAAGGGCTATCAATAGGGTGGTTATAGGTTTCATGACGTTCTGTGGTTTTGTTTTAATGCGAATTTAATCTTTTCGTTATATCTACAACGATAACCTAATGTAGTCTGTTTCACGGGGTAGCACCGTTCAACTCCCGTATTTTGCCGCCAGAACCAGCGTCAGATAATCATTTGGTCTCCCGGATTAAGCCTTGCTGAATTACCTTTACTTTCTCGTTTTCCCGAAATAAAATTTCTTTTCAAAATTCATCGTACAGTTGACGTTACTGCACAACTGCCTGACACTTGTGAGACTATTGACCCACTTCTCTTTGCTACTTTGCCTGCTGACCAGCATTACCGTTGCCCTGGCTCAAACAACGCCCCCCACATCGGCAACGTACCCAGCCTCGTTTACCGTAGCTCAGGATGGCAGTGGCAATTTCAACACCATTCAGGAAGCCGTCAATTCCTTTCGCGACCATTCGCAGGAGCGGGTTACGCTGTACATTAAAAATGGGGTGTATGCCGAGAAGCTCGTTATTCCGTCGTGGAAACCGAATATCCACCTCATCGGCCAGAGCAAAGAGGGCGTCATTATCACGGGCGACGACTATTCGGGCAAAGCGTATCCTGGGGGGAAAGACGGAACGGGAAAAGATAAATTCAGCACCTACACGTCGTATGTCGTCCTGGTCGATGCCCCGGATATTATCCTCGAAAACCTGACCATTCGCAATACCGCCGGTCGGGTTGGGCAGGCCGTGGCGCTGCATGTTGAAGGCGACCGGTTTGTGTGCAAAAACTGCCTGCTGCTGGGGAATCAGGATACGCTCTATGCCGCCGCTGAAGGTAGTCGGCAGTACTACGAGCGTTGCTACATCGAGGGCACAACCGATTTTATCTTTGGCAAGGCGATTGCTGTCTTTCAGTCCTGCACCATCAAAAGCCTGGTTAATTCGTACATCACCGCCGCCGCCACGCCAGCGTACCAGCGCTATGGGTTTGTCTTCTTCGATAGCAAACTCACCGCCGATGAAGCCGCTAAAAAAGTCTTTCTGGGCCGCCCATGGCGACCGTATGCCAAAACCGTTTTTATCCGAACAGAGATGGGTGCCCACATCCTGCCAGAAGGCTGGGATAACTGGCGAAACCCGTTGAACGAACAGACCGTTGAGTATGCTGAATTTGGCAGCAACGGGCCGGGCGGTACCGGATCGAAGCGGGCGGGTTGGTCGAAACAGCTCTCGGCCAAAGAAGCAAAACGCTACACCCTGGCAACCCTATTTGCCGGCCCAACCGCCTGGCTACCGTAGGGAACACGTGTTCCCCACAGTCGGAACAAGTCAGTAGACTATGGGTCGGCTTACCTTAGTTCAAAAGCATGCCAATACCTCAGCTTTATAACCCTGTGCCTCATGAAATCATTGTTTTGCCTACTCTGCCTGGGCTTATTTTCACTGACCGTCGTTTCTGCGCAGTCATCGGTAAAGCAGGGCAACTGGATCTCGCTGTTCAACGGAAAAAACCTGGCGGGTTGGGAAACGTACCTGGATAAGCCCTACACCACCGATAAGTCGGCAGGGGGCGAAGCACTGGGCCTGAACAACGACCCCAATCACGTTTTCTCGGTGGTAACGGTAGATGGGAAACCAGCCCTGCGTATTTCGGGCGAAACCTTCGGCGGCGTCAATACCCTGGCCGATTATGGCAATTACCACCTTCGGCTGGAGTTTAAATGGGGCCAGAAACAGTGGCCCCCGAAACTTGGTCAGCCCCGCGACAGTGGGCTGCTGTATCATAGCGTGGGGACGCATGGCACGCCCATGCTCTGGATGGAATCGTTTGAATTTCAGATTCAGGAGGGTGATTGTGGCGATTACTGGGGGGTGATGGATGTGTTGACGGATATTCCCGCGAGTAAGAACGACAAGGGCCGGTACGTGTATCAGCCGGGTAGCCCGCTGGTTGCGTTTCAGGACAAAACACCAAATGGACGCACCTGCCTTAAAAACCCGAACGCCGAAAAACCGTCTGGTCAATGGAACGTAGTTGACCTGTACTGCGTGGGCGCTACCTGCCTGCATGTGATGAACGGGAAAGTAAATATGATGTTGACGAACACCCGGCACCTGGTCAACGGGACGGTTGAACCGCTGACCAAAGGCAAAATTCAGCTTCAGTCAGAAGGGGCCGAAGTGTTTTACCGCAACCTGCAACTCCGCGAAATCAGTACGTTACCAGCCGACCTGTTACGGTAACACTGGCAGCGCACAGCTGGCATTCGCCTTCCAACGTCACCAGAGCACTAGCGCCTGCTTTTTCGGATCATCCGGCTGATCGATTCGGAATCTGCCAACCGATCGGCCTCGTCGAGTGTCAGCCAGCGAATGCCCTTTACTTCGCGGGTTTCACCCCCCAGGGCGGTATCAGGGCGGGCCGTGAACAGAAACCGAATGTCGTAGTGCAGGTGTTCGGGCACTTCGCCCTTCGCCGGAATCGGGTGTATATCCACATCGAAGATGGCCGGGCTAACCAGCCTTACATTGGGCAGTCCCGTTTCTTCGGCTGCTTCGCGCCGGGCCACCGCCGCCACATCGGGGTCGCCGTCGGCGTGGCCACCGGGCTGAAACCAGCGGTCGAGTTTGCGATGGTGAATCAGCAGCACCTGCGGCTCACTGAGCGGTAGGTCAGCTGGCGGCTCCGACAGAATCCAGGCCGAACCGGTGATATGCCCTTCCAGCAGCGACCGGTCGAAACAGGTAGGGTTAGCCTCCACAAAAGCGATGGTCCGGGCGGTCATGTTGGCCTCATTGCCATCAGCCATTGTTTGGGGGTGCTGGCTATGTTGCCGTAGCAAGGTCAGTAAGTGGGAAGTCATAGAAACGTATACGTCCTGGTAGTCGTAGGTCAGCACCTGTATCAGACCGCCGATTTACGACTATTTCCGACTATTTTTGTGGCTAAACTAACAGACTAACTACGCTGTCTAATGAAAAAAATGATGCTTTCGGCCGTTGGCCTTGTGCTGGTGGCCCAACTGGCTACGGCTCAGATCAGAACGCCGTCGCCAAGTCCTGCCGCCACTGTGATGCAAACGATCGGCGTTACCGACGTTACCGTGAAATACTCGCGTCCCAGCCTGAAAGGCCGCTCGCCATTTACGGGTGAATTTGTACCGAGCGGCAAAACCTGGCGTACCGGGGCCAATGGGGCCACGGCCTTCACCACCACAACGGATATAATGGTGAACGGCAAACCACTCGCCGCCGGCACCTACGCCATCCTGTCTATTCCTGCTGCCGCTGAATGGACGCTGATTTTCAGCAAAGACCTGAACGTAACCGAGCAGAGCTACAAGCAGGAGCAGGACGTGCTGCGTGCCAGCATGAAGCCCAGCCAAACCGGCGAAAAAGTGGAAACGTTTACGATTGGGTTCAGCAACGTAACCGACAGCACCGCCACCATGGATATCATGTGGGCCGACGTGAAGGCCTCGACTAACCTGATGGTGAACACCACGGCCAACACCATCGCCCTGCTCGACAAAGCCGTGGCCGACAAGCCCGACGATGTGAATACGCTGACTGCCGCCGCCAACTACAACCTCAGCAAGGGGCGTAACCTGGAGCAATCGCTGTCGTACGTCGATAAAGCGATCGGAGCCAAGGAAACCTTCCGCAACGTGTGGCTGAAATCACAGATTCTGGCCAGAATGGGCAAATACGCCGAGGCACTGCCCCTGGCGCAGAAGGCCATGACTCTGGGTCAGACATCGGGCGATGAGGCTTTCGCGTTCTTCAAGGATGCTATTGCGAAAGGGGTCACGGAGTACCAGTCGAAAATGCCGGTTACTGCGCCTGCCAAAGGCAAGGGTAAGAAAAAAGCCTAACGCAGCCATCCGTTTCGTATCAAGCCCGTCGGCCTCGTGCCGACGGGCTTTTTGCTGGGCATACGTCTCCCTCGAAACAGACAGCCCAAAACGGGCGTTAACCCGTTGTGTTACTTTTCCTCTCCAACCGACACCGTGACGTTTGAACTAACCAAAGAGTACCTCGCCCGGATTCAGACGGCGATCGATCAGCACGACGATACCATGCTTCGCGCCGATATGGAGGAATTGTATCCGGCTGATATTTCGGGCATTCTGTACGAACTCGACACCGACTCGGCCCGCTACCTCCTTAATCTGGTCGACCGGGGAATTGGGGCCGAAATCATTGCCAACCTCGACGATTCGATCCGCGACGCCTTCATCTCCTCGTTCACGTCGGCCGATCTTGCGCCCTTTGTCGAAGAGATGGACTCCGATGATGCCGTGGATTTGCTCAACGAGCAGTCTATTCAGGTCCGGGAAGAGGTAATTGGCCTGATGGAAGACCGCGAACAGGCCCGCTTCATCATCGACCTGCTCCACTACGACGAAGACGTAGCGGGTGGCCTGATGCAGAAGGAGTTGGTGAAGGTCAACGTCAACACCAACGTGAACCAGTGCATTGAGGAGATCCGTCAGCAAGCCGAAGACATTGAGAAAGTGTACGATGTGTATGTGGTCGATGATGCCGGTATTTTGCTCGGTCTGGTGTCGCTGAAGAAAATCGTGCTGTCGCGGAAATACACCAAAATCGCCGATATCTACGAGCAGGATGTCGTAGCGGTCGAGACGTACCGCCCCGTCGACGAGGTAGCCGAAATAATGCGCAAGTATGACCTCGACGCCGTTCCGGTGGTGAACGTGCAGGGTCGGCTGCTGGGCCTCATTACCATCGATGACGTGGTGGACGTCATTACCGAACAGGCCGAAGATGACTTGCAGGCCATTTCCGGTCTGTCGGGCGAAGTAGAGGAAGACGATACGCTGTGGGTACGGGCCAAGGCGCAGTTGCCGTGGCTCGTGGCCGGAGCCGTTGGCAGTTTGATGGCCGCGACGGTCATCAACGGGTTTCAAAGCGAACTGGGCAAAGTAGCTGCGCTGGCCGCGTTCATTCCCATCATCGGTTCCACGGGCGGCAATGTCGGTATTCAAACCGCCTCGCTCATCGTGCAGAGCCTGTCCGACACCTCGGGCCTGACCCTCTCACTGGGTCAACGTCTGCTACGCACTTTTGTTCTGGCCCTGCTGAACGGCGCTGTGGTGGGCCTGATGGCGGGCGCCTACACCCTGTTGATTGGCGAGCCGCGCCTGTTTCCCGTCGTGGGGCTGTCGTTGCTGAGTGTGGTGCTGCTGGCCTCGTTTATGGGCACCATTACCCCCCTCCTCCTCGATCGCATTGGCATCAACCCGGCAGTAGCATCCGGCCCCTTCATCACCACCGCCAACGACCTCATCGGCATCGGCGTTTACTTCACCATTGCCAACGTCCTGCTGGCCGAGTTGTAAGGGGAAGTGCAGTAAATCGTATATTTCTTATATTTACTTTATCATGAGCAAAGAACAAATTCAGAGCGTAGTTGACCAACTTCCTGCTGAAGTGTCACTGGACGAACTTGTCGAACGCCTACTCATTCTTCAGCGGTTTGAGCAAGGCCGTGCTGAGTTGGCGCAGGGAAATGCCATCAGTCATGAAGAAGTGGGCAAACGCCTGGAAAAATGGCTCAGGTAATTCTGGACAACGCGTGCCACCAATGAGCTAGCAGAAATAGCTGCCTACCTTGACGATTACTCAACAGCCTATGCCGCTAGTTTCGTCAGCAAGTTATATGGTCGAGTTGGCCAACTTGCCTCTTTTCCCGAAATGGGCCGGGTTATTCCCGAAATAAACAGGGATACTTACCGGGAGTTACTTGAGGGCAATTACCGCATCATGTATGAATTGCTGGACGACATCGTGCTGATTCAGCAAATTGTCCACCAGGCCAGAAATTTTGAGGTTGAGTAAATGAATCTAATCTGGTACCAACCCGGCAGTAGCATCCGGCCCCTTCATTACCACCGCCAACGACCTCATCGGTGTCTACTTCACCATTGCCAACGTCCTGCTGGCCGAGTTGTAAGGGGAAGTGCCACAATGAATAGCAGGTCTAAACCAACTTACGACAGATGACGTTATAGTTACGACAGTTGACGCAAGGCTCCATGAATGCACCGCAGATTAATCAGTATTTCGGTAGTCAGAATGTACCCCCGATTCACTCCACACTTGATCTGATTACCATCAGTCGGCAGGGAATTACAAAGAAGGCGGCCCTGGTGCTGGCAAAGGGGTTAGTTATGTCGACCAACCAGCTACTGCCAATTCTTCATGTGTCGGAACGTACGTGGCAACGATACAGTGACGATAAGCTACTACCGCAGGACATGACCGAGCGTGCTCTTCACCTGGCATCCCTGTATCAACAAGGCGAAGAGATCTTTGGGCGGGCCGAGAAATTCAGGGGATGGATGTCCTATCCAAACCCGGCTCTGGGCGATAGAAAGCCCATTGACCTACTGGACAGCCTGTACGGCTTCCGGGCCATAGAAGAAGAATTGATTCGAATCGACTACGGCGTATTGGCCTGATGGATGTTTACCGATTAGCTACTGCCCGGCGGGCCAATGACCTGTCGGGTGAAGGGGCAAGGCGGGCTGGTGGCCGCTGGAACCGTGTTGGTACTGCGGTACTGTATACCGCTGCTTCCAGGGCGTTAGCTACGCTTGAGGTATTGGTGCATATACCCTTATCATTTGTCCCCGATGACTACCGGATGCTGACGCTTCAGCTACCTGATGACTCCCTGCAAACCTTACCTTCTGAGACACTGCCTGACTGTTGGGCAGACCTGGCACCACCCGACACAGCAAAACAACTGATTAGTGACTGGATTATCACCAATCAGTTGTTGGTTCTAAAGGTACCGTCGGCCATCGTTGAGGGTGAGTACAACTTCCTGATTAACCCGGCTCATCCACGGGCGGCGGAAATCCGAATCACAGACAATCGACCCTATCAATTCGATACGCGGCTGTTCAATTAAAAAACGCTTTGCCACTGGCTACCCACGTTACACATTCACTCCGTCATGGACCCGTTGAAGGGCATCAGTTTGGCTATTCGCGGCTGCCGTGGCCGAGGCCCATTCCCGTCTGGACCTACTACGTCGATGGGCTTGCTGATCGATACGGGCTCGCGGCATACGCAACGGGAGGTATTGCAGACCTACGCCACGTACCCGATCGAGCAGATCGCGCTGACGCATTTCCACGAAGACCATGCGGCCAATGCGGCTTCGCTGGCCCGGCATCATAACGCGCCCGTGCGCTGTGGTTCGCTGACCGCCCAACTGATTGAGAAGCCGTATCATCTGCTTCCTTACGAGCAGTACTGGTTTGGCCCGATCGAACCCTGTTCGGCGGCGGTGGGCGTTGCAGTGCAGGGGACCTTCCCCGACCCGTTCGAGACAGCGCATCATCGGTTTATTCCCTACCCTACCCTGGGGCATTCTGACGACCATTACGTGCTGCTCGAACCCAATGAGGGCTGGCTCTTCTCGGGCGATTTCTACGTAGGCAATCTGCGCGTTTTCCGGCGGGGCGAGAACATTTACCAACAGATCGACGCGGCCCGACAGGTGTTGACCCTTGATTTCGACACGCTCTTCTGCGGCCACAAACCCGTGCTGACCGGAGGCAAAGCCACCATTCAGCGCAAGATCGACCACCTGCAACGAATTGTCGATCAGTCGCTTGAGGGCGAAAAGCAGGGGTGGTCAGAGGGCCGGATTATGGAGCGGCTGGGGTTACGCGAAGACTGGTTCATGCGCGTTTTCACCAGTAACGACGTGGCCGTTACGTACCTGGTCAGGTCGGCACTGCGCGATAAGCCCGCGTAACCGATATATTTGGGTCTGAGTCAACCTGAACCCCTATTTTCATGCTTGTTACTACTACCTCAAACATCGAAGGCAAACGCATCTCGACCTACATCGGCCTTGTCAACGGAGAGGCCATTATTGGGGCCAACATTGTAAAAGATTTTTTCGCCAGTATTACCGACATCGTTGGGGGCCGGTCGGGGGCCTATGAGCAGGCCCTTCGTGAGGCTAAAAGCATTGCCATCAAAGAGATGATGGATCAGGCCACGCGCCTCGGTGCCAACGCGGTTATTGGCGTTGATATGGACTACGAAAATATCAACAATACCATGCTGATGGTATCGGCCAACGGCACGGCGGTGGTCATCGACTAGCGGTTTCGTCTGGTTAACACTGGACCAGGCACCAGCCAGACGAAAAAGCAAGCTTAAAATGGGGTGAGTAACCACTGATACGTTAGACAATAGACTGACGATCAATGTATTGTCTTTTTTTAAAAAATATATTACTCACGCCTATAAATGATTGAATTTTGTGGGATACAACCCTGTTTTATTTGTAGTATTTTTACCCCATAACCAAAATCGACAAAATCACCTCTTCACTGCATCACCGTAACATGAATGTACTCATTCCGATCAGCTCCAACGGGGGGGAGCCGATGGATAACCGACACTTTAATCATACCGAATACACAAAAGAACAAGCCGTACAGGCCAACCACGCCTTTGACGAGGCCGTAAAGCAATTTCTACGCAAGTGGATTGAGAACGGCACCGTTTCAGAGCCTATCGACGGTAAAGAGGCAGGCAATAACGCGGGTACATTTACCGACTTTGTCAGGTACGTTGCCATTGCCGAAGAAACAGAAGCCTTCATTGACGAAGGCGCGTTACGCAGTTTCTTCAAACACCACGATGATGCCCTCGAACGACTACTCGAAGAACCCGCTATTGCCAGCCACCTGCTGAGGCAGGGTTGGGCCGTTCAGTTTGAGCCAGATGCATACGAACCCATGCTGGCCAAATTCGAGCGGCGTATCTACAACCTGGCCGCCCATCGGGAACACCTCGAAGTCCCATTCCGGTATAGTCCAACCAGCCGTCAGGGTACGCATGGCGACTCGATTGGCTGGACCGATCTGCCCCCCGACCATCACGTTCGGGAGGACATCGGCTACTATTTTGGTACGCGCCGCTCTGACTCTACCGCCCTCGCCATTCTGGGTCGGCAGTTGCACCGCGAAGCCCTGCTGGCCGATCAACTACCCGTGCATGTAGTGCTGGAAGGCTACATGGAAGACTCGTTGCGGGCCATCAAAACGGCAACCGAACAACTCCATACTGAAGGCGATTCGCGGCTACACTGTTTTATCGTGCAGCGTCGTCACGCCGCCGATGATCGCCATCTGGGGGCCGCCCTTTTGCTGATGAACCCCGCTACGCCCGATCAGCCGCAACGCCTTATTTTTTGTGACACGCTGAACCCCAGCGGCAAACCGCCCTGGTGGGAATCGTTTAAACGGAAGATCGATGCGGTTTTTCCTCAACCAGAAGGCGTTGCGCCGGTCTCTGACCGACTGGAAGATGGAGGCGTCAATCTTCAGCGGCTACACGATGGCGTTCCCGTTCGGCATCAGGACATCGACTGTGCGTTTTACAGCGCCTCCATGGCCCGCGCCCTGATCCAGACAGCCATTCAAGAGCCTGAGGTGCTACTTTACGGTCCTATCGACGCTGTTGTAAGCCACATGACCGAACGGATGTCTGATTATTTTGAAGCCGCCAACTGCCCAAAAGCGCCCAATGTCGTGCGGGAAGTCAACGTCATTCGCCGCTGGAATACAGGCCGCGAAGCGTTACTGGCCATTCAGCAGCAACCAGGCTGAGCAATATAGCTTCGCGCTGTAGGCTCCGCTAACCAGGCCCAGCGCGAAGCTATATTGCTCAGCCTGGTTAGCGGAGCCTAACAGCAATCTACCAGAAAGTCCGCCGCCCCTACGCCGTTACCGGCATTTGCATCTTCAGCGCTGTAGACTTGCGCCTCAATTGCTGCCGCCAGCGGGTGTACCCAACCGGATTTAAGTGCAGGCCATCGGCTTCGTACAGGCTACGGTCGGGCTGACCGTCGCTCGTTAGCATGGCCTCCGACGCATCGACAAACTGAAACCGTGGATAGTCCCTGATCGCCCTAGAAACCAAGGCATTGGCCGATCGAATCTGGTCGACAAAGACCCACCGGGTGGGGCTGGGTTTGATCGACAAGAACGTGACGGGTATGTTTGGCAGGTGTCGCTGGATTTTTTCGGCCAGGGCGCAAAAAAACAGACATACCTCTTCGGGTTGCCGACCTTCGCCGAGATCATTATCGCCCGCGTAGATAATCAGGGCGCGGGGCTGAGCGGGTACAACAAGCCGCTCGAAATGCCAGGCGCAGGCAGCCAGCGTTGAACCGCCAAACCCTACGTTGATGGGCTGTACTTCTGGGAAATCCTCCTCCAGTGTAGTCCAGAGGCGGATAGATGAGCTTCCGTAAAAGACCGTTCCGCCGGGCGGATACGTACTGACCTTCTTTTCAAGCTCGCGAACTTCTTCTTCAAACAAAACCATAATAACGAAACACGGTGCGGGTAAATCCACCTCACCGGTTCTGCAACCCACTGTACCCGCTTGTGTGGATGGGGTCAGGAGTGTTGCTGTAACAACCGTTACAATAGACAATATACACCATTGAATGATTATACGGTTATGAGTGGCCAACTATTGTTGAGAATATCATGCGCTCATAATAGGCCAAACCCGGCAATTCGTAGTTGATGAGCGGTTCAGTCACGGTCGATGGCCAGCAGGGTTTGCAGCAATACGTTTGCCCCGTTACCCATATCAATGCCTTTCGAGAATTCTTTGGGAGAGTGACTGATGCCGCCTACGCTGGGAATGAAGATCATGCCCACCGGGGCAATCTGCGCCATTTCCTGCGCATCGTGCCCGGCGCCACTTTGCATGTATCGGTACGAAAAACCCAGGGCTTTGGCCACCCCGATAATTTTATCCTGAATCGGCTTAGCCGTCAGTGCGGGCGTTACCCCGATAGACGACTGCTGGAACGTGATGGTCGTTTCGCTGGCTTTGGCAATCTCGCGGGCTTTAACCTCAAACTCGCGAAACAGGCTCCAGAGCTTATCGTGCGACAGATCCCTGATCTCTATACCCAGTATCACCCTGCCCGGTATCACATTATACGCGCCGGGTTCAACCGCCAGTTTCCCGACAGTACCAACTTGTCGCCCTTCATGGCTGGTAATCACCTCATTCAGGGCGATAATCAGTTTAGACGCTGCCAGGAGCGCATCGCGCCGCATGTTCATGGGTGTTGTACCGGCATGGTTGGCTGCCCCTTCAATGGTTGCGTCCCAGTGCTCGATGCCCACAATGCCTTCGACCACACCGATCTGCTTGTTTTCGGTCAGTAAAATACCGCCCTGCTCAATATGCAATTCAACGAAGGCAGCCACATCGCCTTTTTTCCGAACCACCTTACTCAGGCTATCGGGGTTGCCGCCAATGGCCCGGATGCCGTCGGCGATGGTCAACCCGCTTTGGGTGACCGACTTCAGGGCGGCCGGGGTAATTTTACCGATCAGGGCCCCACTCCCAACCGTACCCCCTTCTTCATTGGCAAAAATGATCAGCTCCAGGGGGTGTTCCGTAACGACGTTGTTCTCGTTCAGGGTTTCGATGAGTTCCAGCCCACTAATCGACCCAACGGGACCATCGTAATTACCGCCATTCGGTACGCTGTCGATATGGGAGCCAAAGGCGATGGGTTTCAGAGACGGGTTTTTCCCGTTGCGGCGGCCAATAATATTGCCCGCGTAGTCAATGGTTACGGCAAGCCCGGCTTTTTTCATCAGCCCGATAAAATAGGTCCGTGCTTCCTGATCCGCTTTGCTGTAGGCCACCCGCCCTATTCCGCCGTTGGGCAGCTCCCCGAATTTCGACAACGCCAGTATCCGATCCTGAATCCGTTGCTGATTAATTTTCAGGCTGTTCGTTTTTCCCTGGGCATTAGCTAAAGACGAAACCAGCAGCAGGCAAGCGAGTAATATGTGTTTCATTAATGGGCAGAATGAGTGTTCATTCGAGTTGTGACATGCCTTTATTTTTCCGATAAGGCGTTTTGAAAAAATCGCCCACCACCTCATTGAACATGGTTTTATACCGGACCAGGGTCGAATGGCCGGAGTTGGGCAAAATCCACAGATACGATTGCGGAATGGCTTCGGCAATGACCAGCGTATGCCGGGGCAAAATAACATCGTTATCGCCCCCAATCACCAGCGTCGGGCACTTCACTTGCCTGAGATCTGCCGTTGACATATGTGGATTGAACACCATCAGGTTAATCAGCTTCTTCTCTGCTTTGATGGCTGGTGTCTGCGCCACCTTCGCCAGGCTGTCATTAGTCGACACGATCCACTGGAAGAGATTCGGTTCAACAGCGGTCGTATCAGGCCATAAGTTGGCCCCGGTAATGGCCAGTTTCTTTACTTTTTTGGGATGCCGCATGGCCAGCAATAGCCCATTGATGCCGCCATCGCTCCAGCCAATGACGTAGCAGGAATCTATCCGAAGCTGATTGAGCAGCGCATTCAGATCGTCGGCCATCATCTCATACGTCAGCGAATCGCTCCGATCTACCGACTTCCCCTGCGCCCGGCTATCGACCGCAATCACCTTGTAGTTTTTTGCGAAGTAGGGAATCTGGTTCTTGAAATTCTCGATGGAGCCCCCATTACCGTGAATCAGAAGCAGGGGTTTACCCGCCCCATAGACCTCATAATACATTTTGAAGCCCCGAAGGGTGGCGTATTTACCCACTTTCGCATTGCTGCCATACGTCGTTTTGCCAGTCGATGAAACAGGCAATGTCGACTGGGCAAACGCCGATAGGGTCAGCAGGAAGACAAGCAGGGATAGACCGGTTCTTTTTGACGTGTTCATTGGGTACAGCGTAAACGTGGCTGGGAGGTGTTTCAGCAAATTGGCTCCGTGAAACTACGGAAATCTGTCAGTTAATCTGAACGGCAGCGCGAAAACTCACAAGGCCCGATGATCCTATCAGAACCTGGTTGGCAGCGCATGGGTTTAGCCCCACCCTTACCGTTGGGTACCAATCCTGACCCTGGCCGTGCAACGGCTTGCAAAGTCCTGTACGCTGATTAGTAAATTTGGCTTATTGTAGAATATACAGAACAATATTTTGCAATTTTTAAATAAATACAAATATTATTAAGCATATAACTTTGAGTGTATACCAATTAAAATCTACCTTAAACCCGAAGCAGCAGCCGCAACGGCCTGCTTCAGGCTCATTTAACAGAATACAACCTGAATAATCGTTCAACCAATCATCGCAACTCATGAACAAAAATGTACTGCTCGTATGTCTGACGCTACTCTTCTCGCTAGAGGCTCTGGCGCAAAACAAATTTGTAACGGGCCGGGTAACATCCGCTGGCGACGGAGAGACCCTGCCCGGCGTTTCGGTGGTGATCAAAGGCACCACAACTGGCACCATTACCAGTGCAGACGGTAAATTCAGCCTCCAGGCTGCGCCCGAAGATATCCTGGTGTTCTCGTTTATCGGCTTTACAAAGTATGAGGTGAAAGCCGGGTCGAAACCCGTGCATAACATCATGCTGACCGACAGTGAGCAGGATTTGAGCGAGGTCGTGGTGGTGGGCTCCCGGTCAGGCGAAGGGCGGTCGAATATCGACTCCCCCGCCCCGGTGGATGTGATTACCAGCAAAGAGATTACCGCAACGGGCCGGGTCGATGTCACGCAGATTCTGAATTTCGTGGCCCCGTCGATCAACTCGAACCGGCAGGCGGGCGGTGATGGCACCGCCCATGTCGACCCGGTTTCGCTGCGGGGTGTCTCGCCCGACCAGACGCTGGTGCTCATCAACGGGAAACGACGGCACGGCAGCGCACTGGTCAACGTGCTGGGTACGCCCTCTCAGGGATCGGTTGCCGTCGATTTCAATGCCATCCCGGCGGCGTCTATCGAGCGTATCGAGGTGCTGCGCGACGGGGCCGCGGCCCAGTATGGTTCTGATGCCATTGCCGGGGTAGTGAACATCGTGCTGAAATCGAATACCGATAAAGTGCGCGTTTCGGCCACGTCGGGCATCTACAACACCAGGTTCCTGAACAAAACCGACGGGTTCAGCCTCCAGGCCGATGTAAACTACGGCTTTAAACTGGGTGAAAAAGGCGGTTATTTCAACGTGACGGGCCAGATCAACAACCATGACAAGACCAACCGCACCGATTTTTATCAGTTCAAAAACCGGTTGACGGGCACCCGGCAATACTGGTACTCGTATGCGCCCGGCACGTCTGAAGAACAGATTCAGGCCAAAGAGGCCTCGGTAAACCGCTACAGCATGGGGTCGAGCGGTAACTCAGCGCAGGACAATGCCGGTATGTTCTTCAACATGAGCCTGCCCCTGGCGGGTGGGGCCGAGATCTACGCCTTCGGAGGGCTGGCCAGCCGGTCGGGCAATAACGCCAACAATGGCTACCGGTATCCAAACGGCACGTCATCGATGAGCAACATGTCGAGCCGGTCGTTCCCGACGCTTTACCCGGATGGCTTTCTGCCCGAAGTGCTGGCCAACATCAACGACCGCTCTCTCACCATAGGTCTCAAAGGCAAGAAAGGCGAATGGGATATCGATTTCAGCAACACCTTCGGCAGCAACAGCATGCTGTATTATGTGCAGAATTCAATAAACGCCTCATTAGGCGTAGCCAGCCCAACCAAGGCATACAGTGGTGGCCTGTACTTCCAGCAGAACACTACCAACCTGGGTATCTATCGTAAAATCAAGGACCTCAGCCTGGTCAAATCGGTGGGCCTGGCGTTTGGGGGCGAGTACCGGCTGGAGAATTATCAAATCATGGCGGGGGAAGAAAAATCATGGAAAAACTACGGCGACACGACGTACATTACCACGGTGGGCGGCAAAACGAAAAGTGCCCGTCCGGCCGGTATTCAGGCGTTTCCCGGTTTTCAGCCCAACGATGCGCAGAACCAGTTCCGGCATAGCCTCGGCTTTTACGGCGACGTGGAAGTGGACGTAACCAATGCACTGCTGCTGACTGGTGCCCTGCGTTACGAGAAATACAGTGATTTTGGCTCACAAACCACCTGGAAAACCTCAGGTCGGTTGAAGATCATCGACAATCCCGGCTCGGCGTTCGAGAGCCTGGCCCTGCGTGGCGCGGTCAGTACGGGTTTCCGCGCCCCAAGCCTGCAACAGAAATATTATTCCGCTACGACGTCTATCCCCCAAGCCGACGGGAGCCTGATTCTCTCGCTGGTATCCAATAACGAAAGCGCCGTAACCAAAGCGTTTGGCGTACCCAGCCTAACGGCCGAAACCTCTAATAACGTCAGCCTGGGCCTGACAGCCCGGTTGTTACGGCACCTGACGGCCACGGTCGACGCGTATCAGATGGCGATCAATAACCGGGTAACGCTGACGGGTACGTTCGATTTTGCCTCGATCAACAGCTCGAATGCGACGGTGGCCGGTGCCGCCAAACTCGTGAAAGGCCTGTTGGCCAGCTACCCCGATGTGAACGCCGCGCAATTCTTCGCCAACGCCATCGACACCAAAACGAAGGGAGTCGACATTGTGCTGTCGTACCGTAACCGGGTGGGCCGTGGTCCGCTGGGGATTTCGCTGGCGGGCAATTTTACGCATACCGATGTGCTGGCAGTTCACGTTCCCAGGGGCCTGACCTCGAACGGCAGCGAAGACGTGCGCAACTACCTCTCTGAGCGAATCTTCTTCGACCGGGCCCAACGCGGGCGGTATGAGCGCGGCACGCCCCAGAACAAGTTTATCACCATGATTAGCTACGGCTTTGGCAAGCTGACGCCCAACGTGGTGGTTACCCGCTTCGGCGAATACACGTTCTTCACCAATCAGAGCAATATCGACTCGCCAACCGGGGGTCGCGACCAGACATTCGGCGCTAAATACGTCACCGACCTGACGCTGAATTACCAGATGACCCCAGCCATGACGTTCACCGCCGGATCGAACAACCTGTTCGATGTGTACCCCGATGAGTTGAGTATTGCCAACAACCAAACGGGCGCTACCCGCTGGGGTACTGGTGCTGGTCAGCAGTTTGGCTTCAACGGTGCCTATTACTACGGCCGTCTGGCCTTTGTGTTCTGATTGGTAACTGGGTGATTGAGTAATTGAGTAATTGCTACGCCTAGGGTGAGTAATTACTCAATTACCCAGTTACCCGGCGTTCAGCCCGATTCTATATGCTGATTGGCAGTTTGGATCGTCGGCGAATGAAAAGACCACCTACTATAAGTGCGGGTAACTGGTGATGACACGGCCGTTTTTGCCTAGATTTCGATGACAGAATCAACCCGATAAAATAGCCAGTCAATAAACGTCACCTCCATGAGAAAACTGATTACTTCACTTCTGCTTTGCCTTTCATTATGCACCTACGCACAGAATGCCGATTCGGTAACCATTCGGAAAATTTATAACGAGGCCCTTTCCAATGGCCAATCATACGAATGGCTTCGTTACCTGACGCAGCAAATCGGTCCTCGCCTCAGCGGATCAGCGGGTGCCCAAAAGGCCGTTGACTGGACGAAACAACTGATGGAGCAGCAGGGGTTCGACCGGGTGTTTTTGCAGGAAGTGATGGTACCGCACTGGGTACGCGGTGCCAAAGAAGTAGCCTACATTCAGACCGGTAAACAGAAAACCACCGTGCCCATCGCCGCCCTGGGCGGATCGGTTGCCACGCCCGCCAAAGGGGTAGAAGCGCAGGTGATCGAGGTGAAAAGTTTCCCGGAACTGCGGGCGCTGGGCGTCGAGAAGGTGAAGGGCAAAATCGTGTTTTTCAATCGCCCGATGGACCCCACCAAAACAATCACGTTCGAGGCCTACGGCGGGGCAGTCGATCAGCGGGCCAACGGCGCAACGGAAGCGGCCAAGCTGGGCGCCGTGGGGGCCATTGTTCGCTCCATGGGGCTGGCGCAGGACGATAACCCACATACCGGCGGTACGCGCTACGGTACCGGCGTTCCGCTGATTCCCACGGCGGCGATCAGCACCAACGGGGCCAATTTGCTTAGCAAGTCGCTGACCGAGAACCCGACTCTTACGTTCTACTTTAAACAAAACTGCGAAACCCTGCCCGACGCCAAGTCGTACAACGTGGTGGGTGAACTTAAAGGCTCCGAAAAGCCCGACGAGATCATTGTCGTGGGCGGTCACCTCGATTCGTGGGATTTAGCCCAGGGTGCCCACGACGACGGCACCGGTTGCGTCCAGTCGATTGAGGTGCTGCGGATTCTGAAAGCGCTCGGCATCAAGCCGAAGCGGACAATCCGCGCGGTGATGTTCATGAACGAAGAAAACGGCTTACGCGGTGGCATTAAGTACGCTGACCTGGCGAAGCAGAACAACGAAAAGCACATTGCGGCCATTGAGTCGGACGAAGGTGGCTTTACGCCCCGTGGCTTTGGCATTGTTGGCACGGCCCAGCAGAAAGAGAAAGTGCTTCAGTGGAAACCCCTCTTGACGCCCTACGGCCTGCACGACATTGGCCCCGGTGGTGGTGGGGCCGATATTGGTCCGCTGGTTAACATTGGCACGGTGCTGTTCGGCTTCAAACCCGATTCGCAGCGCTACTTCGATTTTCACCATACCCCCGACGACCGGTTCGAGGCCGTTAACAAACGTGAGCTTGAACTGGGTGGTGCCTCCATGGCCGCACTGGTTTACCTGCTGGATACGTATGGGTTGTAGGGAGCGCTTTTTGTGGTGGGGCGATGAGTAAGACGCTTGCATTTTCTGCTGTTTAGGTGTGCTGCTTGTGCAGCGGCTTCGCTAGTCGTGCCCGGACGCCGGACCGCCTTCGATTAGCGAAGCTTATAACCCGAAACTTATCTCCCTACCTTTCCCCCATGGACACATTTCCGCTCCACCCTGTTGCCAATCCGGGCATCGACAAATTGCCTGCACAGAGCGGTACGCTGGGCAATCGGCTGATGTCGATGGATGCCTACCGGGGGTTTGTCATGCTGCTGATGGCTGGTGAATTACTGCGGTTTCACAAACTGCACGAAACCTTTCCGGCCAGTTCGTTCTGGGCCTTTCTCACCGACCAGCAAAGCCATGTCGACTGGGCGGGCTGTTCGCTGCATGATCTGATTCAGCCTTCGTTTTCGTTTCTGGTGGGCGTGGCCCTACCCTACTCACTGGCGAGCCGGGTGGCGCGCGGCGCGTCGGTCGCAGCGCAGTTCGGTCATGCGGTGCGGCGGTCGCTCATCCTGATTCTGCTGGGCATCTTTCTGCGCTCAATTCACAGTTCGCAAACCAATTTTACATTTGAAGACACGCTGACCCAGATTGGACTGGGCTACCCGTTTCTGTTTTTGCTGGGCACTGCGTCGGTCCGAACGCAATGGGTCGCCCTTGCGGGTATTCTTGTCGGTTACTGGCTCGCGTTTGTGGCATATCCAGCTCCCACCGCCTTGTTCAACTATGAGGCCGTTGGCGTACCGGCCGACTGGACCCATCACTACACGGGTCTGGCAGCCCATTTCAATAAAAACAGCAACCTGGCCTGGCGCTTCGATACCTGGTTTCTGAATGTATTCCCTCGCGAAAAACCCTTTCTGTACAATGGGGGTGGTTATGCCACGCTGAGCTTTATTCCAACTCTGGGCACCATGCTGCTGGGCCTGCAAGCTGGCCAATGGCTACGGTCTGGTCAGGCAAGCCGGGTTATTATTCAGCGATTACTGCTTGCCGGTGCTGCTGGCATTACGCTGGGTTTATTGCTGCATTTTACGGGCCTATGCCCTATCGTAAAGCGCATCTGGACACCCGCCTGGACCTTGTTTAGCGGCGGATGTTGCTTTGGGTTTATGGCTTTCTTCTACAGCGTCATCGATGTGGCGGGCCGCCGAAGCTGGGCATTCTTTCTAATGGTGATCGGCATGAATTCCATCGCGATCTACTGTTTGGTCGAGTTGATCAGCGGCTTCATCAGCAACTCATTCTACATCCACCTGGGGCACGGTCCTTTCCAGTTGTTTGGGGAAGCATTTGAGCCCCTGCTCATTGGCGCGGCAACCCTGGGTGTGTTGTACCTCATTCTGCTCTGGATGTACCGCCGTAAGCTCTTTATTCGAATTTGAGCCGGATTGTTTCTTCGAGCGTCAGGTGCTACGCTTTGCCCAGTGAAGCGCAAAAAATCCGTCCGTGAAAGGCGCTGGGTAGTAGACGCAGGGGCTGTTTCGGCCAGTTGAAGCAGGCGATCGATATACTTCATCAGGCCGATTCCTATGCTGAAACGACCCGGCATCTTTAAGTTGATTACGAAAGCTGAGGTAGTGCTTCATAACCCCACAGGCAAGTGGCGGCCGATTGGCAGTATGAATAGTTAAAAACCTCCTTCACGAGACTAGCAACCAACATGGGTGCCCTGGTTAACTTCACTCGTGAAGGAGGTAAAGGGAAGGTGTAGATAGATAAAAGGCTCAACAAAATTGCTCCTTATAAAAACCGATCACCATACCGCTTTCAGGGTATTTTTTATGCTGGCTTGTTATCGTATTTTGCTGATGCTTCCGTGTCAGGGAGGTCCGTTAGCTATGAAACTGAGTTGGTCCATCATTTGGCTTCTGCTGTTGCCAGTTCCCAGCTACGCTCAGAAAACGCTGTTGATAGGACCTGCCTTTCAGGACGTTAAAGTTGAAAAGCCTTTTTTGTACCAGCTTACTGAACCGCCCACACACCTGGGTTCAGCCGCTGAGTTACCCCTTAACTTGACACACTGGCAGTCGGTAGAAAGCGTCAACTACAGACGAGGGTCTACTGTAGGCTGGGCGCGTTTCTCGGTACATAGTCAGGAACGCCAAACGCTTTGGCTTGAACTAACCACCCATTTTATGGACTCAGTTGGGGTATGGGTAGCTGAGCCACACACGCCTCCCCACCAAATTCGAGGGCCCTCGTCGCACCGGGACCAGGCTACGCCGCTGGCCCCGGTTAATCACCATTATTTTCTATATGCACTTGATCTGTCCGCTCGGCAAACTACCACGGTCTGGATCAGGGGACAGGTAATACCGGGCGACGCGCTAAAATTCGGCGTGAGATTGTGGGCACCCACCCGCTTTCTGGCCAGGCAACAACGCGACATCTGGGGCTGGGCTATGTTTACCGGTATCATACTGGCTATTCTGGGCGGTATACTCATCTCATTTGTCTTCAACCGTCGGCCTATTTACATCCTTTATGCAGGCTACGTTATCTGTTTGTCGGTCTATGCCCTCCTGAATGACGGCTGGGGCGCGTTTCTGCCCGGCAGCCTGGCCTGCTTCGATAGCATCACCGCCATTGTGCACTGGCTCATTCTAGGTTTCGGTGCCTTCGTCATGTTTAGCCGACGATTTCTGTCCGTATCACAAGAGGCAGGCCGGAAATTATTTTTTCGATGGCCAGAAGTTATCCCGATGGTGTTCATGACCGGATTGGTGTTTTTGGTCGAGTGGGCACATGGGAAAGAGTACGATGGCCTCTCGAGGGCACTCTACGTGGCAGGTTTTGTTGGCTTTTCCGGGTATGGATTTATCTGGTTCACTTATCTGGCCGATGCGTTCAGACGGCAATTAAAGCTGGTTTGGTTACTCATCGGTGCCGTAGCTTCGTTGCTGATCTTTTTAGTTACCACGGCAGCAGTGATCAACTTTGGGCTCATCATCAATCCACTTCCCGATATGGTGGTGTTACGCATCACGCTGCTGATCGAGTTTTCCATCCTTTCCGTTGGGTGGCTCTACCGCCGGAAACTCCTGCAAAATGCCCGTCAGCAACTTGAAATTCAAAATCGCCAGTTGCATTCAGATGTGATTCAAACGCAGGAAGCCGAGCGGCAACGTATCGCGGCCGACCTGCACGATGATTTGGGGGGTACACTCGCTACGCTGCGCCGCCGACTGTCTGATATCAGCCAGCAAACCACCGATGCCAACACCCAACGCGCTTTTGCCGACGCAGAACCACTCATTCAGAAAAGCAGCGATGATCTACGGCGTATCTCCCATAACCTGATGCCACCCGAATTTGCCCGCATTGGCCTCCGCGATGCCCTTGAGCAATTGGTGAACCAGCAGCCAGTGCAGCCCACGCAGTTTACGTTTGTCTGGTCGGGAGTTGAGCAAAAGCTGCCCACCGACATTGAATTGAATGCCTACCGGATTGTCTCTGAGCTTGTTCAGAACATCAATAAACATGCTCAGGCCAGACGTGCCGCCGTACAGTTGCTTTATAAAGACGACCGGCTCACTATTACCGTTGAAGATGACGGATTGGGAAACCAGATAGTTACAAAAGCGACTAAATTAACTGGTATTGGATTGAAAAATAGTAGCTTTCGAGCCGAATATATAGGAGCGACTTTGTGGCGTGACGTGAGTGAGGCGGGCACGCTCGTTGTTCTGGATATTCCCTATCCAACGCCCATGTATGCAGCCCGCACCAGTCTACCGAATTCTCTTAATTGATGATCATCGCACGTTCAACGATGGCATTAAAAGTCTGCTCACCGAACAGCCCGATTTACTGGTTTGCGGGCAGGTATTCGAGGCGCGTGAGGTAATGCCTGCCGTTGCGCGTACAAACCCGAACGTGGTTTTGCTGGATGTAAATCTGAAAGGCATCAACGGTATCGACCTCGGCAAAGCTATCATTAGCAATTACCCAAAAATTCGGGTGCTGATGCTGACCATGTACAATCAGCCCAAGCTCCTCGACGAAGCCCGGCGGGTGGGCCTGCATGGGTACCTGCTGAAAGATGTAGCCACCCCTGAATTGCTACACGGAATCAGGACGGTGCTGGCCGGGGACACTTACTTCGACAGTAAGGTGACCGGCCCAGCCCCACCACCCGACGGCCCCTTCGGCGATGACTTCGCCCGTCGGCTGCAATTAACGTTTCGGGAGGTGGAGATCATTGCGCTGATTCGCGAGGGCCTAACCAACGAACAGATTGCGGCCCGCATTCACCTCAGTGTGGAAACGGTGAAGACCCACCGCAAAAACATTCATTTCAAACTGGGCATCAGCAAAGCCACCGACCTTGTCCGGTTCGCCATTGAGCATGGCATATAGGGGAGTAGTAATTGGGTAAGTGGTCTGCTTTGGCGTAGCCCCCAACCCGGACGCGGGACCGCCCCTAAAGGGGGCTACGCCAAAGCAGACCACTTACCCAATTGCTAATCTAAAATCGATCATCGTCGTCTTCTTCCTCTTCGCCAAAATGCTTGGTAGGGTCAAACATCGAGCCAACAAGGTCTTTGAACTGCAAGCCGGTATCCATGGCTTTTTTACCCACCAGCGAATACTCGGCAATGCCATGCAGGGCAAACTCCATCATAAAGAGGCGTTCCTGCTTGCTCAGCCGGGGGTGGAACTGATCGACCAGATCGTCGAGGCCATCGATGGTGCGCAACCGACTTTCATAATCCCGGTTCGAGAGGTCATTGAGCAAATCCATGGTATTCCCCTCCCCAAACCAGTCGGTAATTTTCTTATACGGGTTACCGCGTTTGTCCTTCTTGGCCTTTTCCGGGTTCGGGAAGTAGTTCAGAAACTGGGTTCGTATCGCCTTGCCGATCAGGTTCTGCGCCACAATAACGGGGCCTTCTACCTCGCCTTCATACACCAGCTCGACCTTGCCGCAGATGGCCGGCACCACGCCGTATACATCGGCAATGCGCACGTAGGTCTCTTTCTCGCTGTTCAGCAGCGTACGCCGCTCAGCCGACGACAGCAGGTTCTCGTAAGCCGAGATGGTCATCCGGGCCGATACCCCTGATTTGGCGTCCACGTATTCGCTCTGGCGGGCTTCAATAGCTACCTGCTCAATCAGATCGGCCACCAGGTCATTGGTTTTCACCAGCCCTTTCTGCTCGGTTTTAACAACCGCTTCCTGCTGGGTGATCTTCCGGCCCATCTCGATGGTCTTCGGATAGTGCGTCACAATCTGGCTGTCGATCCGGTCTTTCAGCGGGGTTACAATGCTGCCCCTGTTGGTATAATCTTCCGGGTTGGCCGTAAACACAAACTGAATATCAAGGGGCAGCCGCAGCTTGAAACCGCGAATCTGAATATCCCCTTCCTGCAAAATATTGAACAGCGACACCTGAATCCGGGCCTGCAAATCGGGCAATTCATTGATCACGAAAATACAGCGGTGCGACCGGGGAATCAGGCCAAAGTGAATCGTCCGTTCATCCGAATAAGGCAGCTTAAGCGTTGCGGCTTTGATCGGGTCCACATCGCCGATCAGGTCGGCCACCGACACGTCGGGTGTGGCCAGTTTCTCGGTGTAGCGGTCAGCGCGGTGCAGCCACGAAACAGGCGTGGCGTCGCCGTGCTGAGCAATCAGGTCATGGGCGAATCGCGACAGGGGCTTCAGCGGATCATCGTTCAGTTCCGACCCGGCTACCACCGGAATATATTCATCCAGCAAATTGACCATCAGCCGGGCAATCCGGGTTTTGGCCTGCCCACGAAGCCCCAGCAGGTTCAGGTGGTGCATCGACAGTATGGCCCGCTCTACGTCGGGGATAACGGTTTCTTCGTAGCCCCAGATGCCCGGAAATACGGCTTCTTTCGCCCGGATTTTTTGAATCAGATTCTCGCGTAATTCCTGTTTTATTGGGCGGGACTGGTACCCGGCGGCTTTCAATTCGCCAAGGGTTTTAATAGCAGTTAACTCCTTTGCTTTCAGGTTATAGTAACTCATTCGTTGGGAACGTTCGTTGGCAACACTTATTGAAGAAAACTGATAGACTAAACAGGTATTAATATAGAATGGACAATAGCTACCGAGTCATTGCAAATTCTGCGTTCATCCAATAGCCATTGTCCATTATACATTATAATTCTAACAGGCTTTTAAGGCAAATGGTTTAGCTGCACCGAATCGGCACACGGGTCAGCGGCGGCACTGGCAATGCAGCCGATGCGTCTATAAATTCTCAGAATAAGTCAATAAAAGAACAAGTAGATGGGCAATTACCTCAATAAAATAGCATTCTGTAGAGGGGGCTGTAATCTAAGCCGTAGTTTTGCGTTCTAAAAGTTGAATTGGTTCAGGTACGTAGCATGATAAAATACAGTTGGCTTGCGTTTTTGCTGATCGGGTGGCTTATCTGCCCCGCTGCTCAGGCGCAGGACCCAAAATCACTTCAGATTGTTCTTCCTCAGCAAGCAGACTGGAACGTCGTGGCTGAAGGACAGTTGGTCCATTTCAGGCTTAAAACAACTGGCATCTTTGCCGATTCGGTCACCTACTCCATCGCCCAGGGAATGCTCGACGGCATGGCGTTTGACTCACTCGGTCAGTTTAGCTGGACACCCGGCTACGACCTGGCCGACCGGCTTAAAACAACCCGCATCGTTCCCGTTATTTTTGAAGTCCGCAACCGCCGGGGCGAATCCGCTACCCAACTGGTCGAGTTCCGGGTACAGCATGTTAACCGCCCCCCCGTTGTCGAAGACCTCCCCCCCTTCTACGTGCGGTTTCAGACCCAGAATTTTTACAAATTCGACCCCAAGCAGGTCTATGATGCCGATGGCGACCCCATCGCGTTTATCGCCATTCCCGATCAGATGCCGGAGGGCGCTAAACTGAACGCACAGGGTGAGTTGACCTGGTCGCTGTCGCGCAATCAGTTCAACCAACTGAAGAACAAACCAATTTACCTTGAATTCTGGGTAGAAGACCAACCCGCCAAAACGCGTACCAAAGGCCGGTTGAAGATCGACGTGACGCAGATGGACCTGCCCCCGATCATTTCGGTAGTGCCCAAAGACCGGTCGTACCGGGTACGTGAAAACTCGACTATCAACCTGAAATTTTACCTCGCCGACCCTAACGGAGACGACGACATCAATACCTTCGACTTTTTGAGTACCGACCAGCGCGTACCGAAATCGGCGTTGGTAAAAAATACCAACAACCAGTACGAATTCATCTGGGTACCCGGCTATGAGTTCGTCCGTGATCCGCATGACACACTCCGGATCAACCTGACGTTTTTTGTGCTCGACAAGGCCCAGAACCGCGACGAACAGACACTCTCGATTACGGTGCTGAACACGATCAACGAAGAGGCCAAAGACCGCTATGCCTACGCCCTCTACAACCAGGCACTGGTGCAGGCCTGGAACCTGGTGACCCAACTCGACGAAAAGGAAATTGAACTAAAGCGCGACTATCGAAAGGCGAAGGGAGGCAAGC
Organism: uncultured Cytophagales bacterium; assembly: GCA_963750355.1. Taxonomy (GTDB): domain Bacteria; phylum Bacteroidota; class Bacteroidia; order Cytophagales; family Spirosomataceae; genus Fibrella. The sequence continues at coordinate 102,128 of CAVVQL010000019.1, forward strand.
GGAACAGATCCGTGGCGAACGCGTCGCTGGGAGCCGTTACTGGCGTGGCTCCAGCCGTGACTAATGCGCAATCGAGCCCCAGTGCGCAAAGCAATCAGCGACTTATTTCAGCCATCGGCGGTACTGCCGTACTGACTATGGGTACATTAGAAGCCACCGAAGTAATTGGCAAATCGATGAAAGACCTGCTCGATCGGTATAACTATGTACTGGGCAAGAAAACCGAGTTGCAGAATAAGGGCGATGTATTTGCCCGTGAGTTTGCCTTAAAATCGGCCCGTCGAAGCCCTGAGTTTATCAAAAAACTCGATGAGTTTCGAAATGCCATGAGTCTGAGTGGCTTAGTGTCGCTGGAACTTGATGCCAACTGGCAAAACAAAAAAGAAGCGACGGATAAAGCGCTAAAACGGACATTTAAAGATTTTACGCCCCTCGATGAGGCACAGTAGACGGATATTGGCGCAGAAATTGGTAATTTTATAGTAAATCGATAGAGTAGTAGAATGTTTTTCTGTTACCAGTCCATCAGTTTCTCGTCTCAACAGAGACATCAATGCCAACCGTATACTGAACTTGTACTAGATGAAGTCATTAGCCCGTACTGTGCTGGCAATCAGTTTTGTGCTGGCACAGCAGGCAGTAGGTTTGGCCAATTCCAGCGGCCATACTACTGCTCCTACCTCTGCTCGTGCCTGTTTTTCGCCTACCAGCGCCCCAACACTTTATCCAGCTTTACCGCCTGCGCTTCCCCCCGTCCATTTTTGCGGTGAAGTGGTGCCCATGCATGAAGAACGCGTAGCCCGGCGGCTGATCTCGGCGTTATCGCGCAGTGCAGGGCAGGCTTCCACCCTGATTCGGATGCGGCACCGGTCGGTCGAGTTCTTCCCGCTGATCGAACCCGTGTTGCTCAGATACAACATTCCGCTCGATTTCAAGTACCTTCCTTTGGTAGAAAGCGAGCTGGTTCGCACCGCCGTTTCGCCCAGCGGAGCGGCGGGCTACTGGCAACTAATGCCCGGCACTGCCCGTGAGTTGGGCTTAACGGTATCTTCTCACCGCGACGAACGAATGAACCTGATGCGGTCTACGGAAGCAGCCTGCCGGTACCTTCGCGATCTGCACAACCGGCTTGGCTCCTGGACATTGGCCGCCGCCGCCTACAATACGGGTTTGAGTAATCTGCTGGGCAACATCCGAAAACAGCAGGAGCGCGATTATTACTACCTGCGGCTCAATGCCGAAACAGGTAAATATCTGTATCGCATTCTGGCGTTCAAAGAGCTGTTTATCAACAATACCCATTATCGCGGTATTCTCTCCGACCGGTTGTTGGCCGTTCTCAATCAGGCTACTCCGTCGGACCTGACTTCTGACACCGACGAAACGCTGTTCGACGAGGGCGTGATGACAAAAATGGAGCGTGAGGCCATCGCCGGGTCTATGGCTGGGGCCGTCGGCACCGATGCAACCAGCAACCGCCTTGAAGATATACCACTGCCCAACGCTGCTGATGTATTCCGGGGAGGTATTAAAGCAAAGCTAACCGAGGCCGGCGACTTACGCCGTGGGGGGGTGTGGGTGTTCAACTTAACCCGAAATGGTATGGCCGATAACGTACAGGTGAGTGAAGGAGACCGCCTCTTTGCCATCGTCGAAGATATTGATACCAAAACCGGAAAAATCTATTTCCGGGCCGACAAGGTCTACACCCCCGGTGGTCAGCAGATCACGTCTCTACCGCTTGCCGCCGTCGACGCCTCGACAGGCCGGATCGGCATTCGCTTACCCGACGTCGACCAGATGAAAGCGGGCTGGATTCTGACCTGGAAAGCGCTGTAAGGTTGCCCTTTTCTGTTAAAGTCCTGTTCTCAATGAAACCTGCATTGGGAACAGGACTTTCTGGTTTCAGTTCCTTATACCCATACTGCCCGGTTAAACCGTAGGCTCGTTAGTCGGTCAAAAAAGAACTTATCGCATAAACGGTTAGTTTTTAACACAGTACCAACTGAATTGCCTTGAAACAAGAAAAACGATTTTACAAGTGCTTCATAGTAAGCGCCTTATCACTTCTGCTCGTTGCACATTTCTCCGTTGCCCAGACGGTTGGGGCGCCGACAAAGGCGCAGAAAAAAAGGCATGGTAAAACGCAACTTCCTGCACCACAGCCCGCTCAGCGGACCAACTTTGCCGGTGAGGTCGTTCCCACAGAACAGGGAGCCGTAGCGGCAAAACTGGCAATGGCTCTGATGAACACATCGGGTTATGCCAAACGGGTGCAGGCGTTACAACAGCGGTCTGCTCCGTATTTCGCGGTGATCGAGCCGATTCTGGCGAAGTATGGCATTCCCAATGACTTTAAATACATGCCCCTGATTGAAAGCAACTGGAAAGCCGACGCTGTTTCGTCGGCCGGTGCGGTGGGCTACTGGCAGTTTATGGACGAAACGGCTAAAGACATGCGACTGCGCATTGATCCGGGTAATGACGAGCGGATGGACCTGGTGAAATCGACCGAGGCTGCCTGCCGATACCTTCGCGATCTCTACAAGGGGCTTGGCTCCTGGACACTCGCAGCGGCGGCCTACAACGGCGGCATGGGTATGGTTCAGAAAAAAATGATTCGGCAGGCCACCCGCAGTTATTATGAAATGACCATGAACGAGGAAACTGGTTACTACCTATACCGGATGCTTGCCATGAAAGAGTTGATGCAGAATCCCGGTCGCTACGCCGGTATGAATGCCGGTATGCTTGCCTACACCGACGACCCTTATCAGCGCGAGCTTCAGCAGGCTCGCCGCATGGGCTGGATTATTGATCAAGACCCGGAAGTGACTGGTGTACCTGTTGAAGCGGCCTATGATCCGGCACCGGGTAGCGAAGCCGCCATTATGGACAGTATTCTGATCGATCTGCTGGCCCAAAAACCTAAAACGCCCGCTATTTTCACGGGCGAAGTAGAGACCAGACTTCAGAAAGCAGGCAAGGCCCAGTTAGGCCAGAGTTGGGCCTTCGTTGTTACGCGCGATGCGCAGGTTGGTGAGGTTGAGCTGAAAGCCGGTGACATGCTCTATGCCGTTGTCGACGACATCGACAGTCGGGGGCAGCTTTTCCTGCGGGCAACCAGGGTCATGTCGGCCGAAACAAAAGAGACCACACCGGTAACTATTTCGGCCATGAACCCGGCAACGGGTTTGTTAGGGCTCCCACTGCCGAAAAAACTTCAGACCGGCTGGGTTGTTCAGTGGAAAACCGAGTTTTAAAAACAACTATTATGAAAGCCATCTGGAACGGCCAAACCATTGCCGAGAGTGACCATACCGTCGTTGTCGAGAATAATCATTATTTCCCGAAAGAGTCAGTAAAATCGGAGTACCTTACCGATAGCCAAACCCACACGACTTGCCCCTGGAAAGGCCTGGCTTCGTATTATTCACTGACCGTCGATGGCCAGACCAATAAGGATGCCGCCTGGTACTACCCTGACCCTAAAGCAGCAGCCAGCCAGATTAAAGACCACGTAGCGTTCTGGAAAGGCGTGTCGGTGGTTGGATGAGGGATGGCATTCGCACACTTACAAGGATCAAGCGTCCCCGTTTAAAACCTTATAGGTTCAATTCGCCGCAGCAACTCAAACTGCACTAAAAAGGGTGTCGAATCATGATTCGACACCCTTTTTAGTATGAAAAGACGTACCTACAACTGCGGCTGTTGCGCTACCGCAGATTCATCAGCGTAAACAGTCCTCTTGTTGCGCATGAAGAAGTACAGACCGGCAAAGGCCACGATCAAAATTAGCGGGAAGGTTGTCATTTTGACCAGGGTAGCCTGTCCGGCGGCTAATTCCATGGCGTCACCTGTTTTTCCCGCAGCGGTCTGAATATACCCGTTCGGCATCGATCCATCCGCCAATAATGGGCTGGAAAATCGACGTGGAGAACATACCTACCCCACCAACGATCGACATACCCAGCGCACCGCTCAATGGAATTCGTTCAGCCACAAAGCCGATCATGGTTGGCCAGAAATAACATACTCCAATGGCGAAGAACACCGCAGCAACGTAGGCCATAGCGCCCGTCTGGGTGCTGAACAGATAAATGCCGATGGCAGCAAAAATGGCACCACCCAGCAATACGCCCGTTTGGTCGAGTCGATGGATAATTGGTCCACCGAAATACCGGCCAAAAGCCATTAGGCCCGTTACCAACGCCAGAATCAACATGGGACTGGCTCCGCTCTTGCTCATAATTAAGCCAACCCACTGCTGAGGACCAAATTCGGTAATGGCCGTCAACGCCATGCAGCAGAAAATGAAGAGGTACAGCGGCGTTAGCATGGCCTGGAAGTTGCGCGCCAGCGAATTTGACCCTTCTACCTTTGCTTTCGGGAAGGCCTGTCCGAAGAACAGCACGGCATACGATAATGGTAGGCAAGCAGAATGATCCAGATCTGCGTCTGCCAGGATAGGCCCGCATCGGTCATGAATTTAGAAATCAGGCTACCAACCACAATACCACCGGGGAACCACATGTGAAAGCGGTTCAGGTTTTTGTTCATCTGGGCACCCGTATACATATCGGCGATCATTGGGTTACAGGCCGCCTCGGTGCAGCCATTGCCAATACCGATCAGCAGCGTCGATACCAGCAGACCCGTATACCCACCCGAATAGATAGTCAACAGAATACCCAGCGTGTGGGCCACAAAGGCAACCGTCATGATGATTCTTGGCCCAACGGTATGGTAAACCAGACCGCCAACGATCATAGAAATGGGGAAGCCCAGGAACCACATCGAGTTGATGAAGCCAAGTTGTTCGGCAGTGAGCCCAAACTCGGTGCCCAGTTGAGGCAGAATTCCCGCCCGGATACTAAACGAAAAGGCGGTGGTAATCAGGGCGAAGCAGCTTGCCAGGAAGAGCCGCGAACGATTAATGGTTAAGTCCATAAAAACAGAGATAGATAAGGTGTAAGTAAAAAGTAGATTAGGTTCCTCCGATAAAGCGGTTTGGACTGGTTACTTACTTACCCAAATAAGCCGGATGTAGACTAGCATATAGTTCGAGTGTATACCTAACTCCCTCAACAAATCAGACCAAACAGGTAACATTCGAACAGCAGGCCAGAATAGTCGAATCGGACATCGGTCCACACAAACGGGTAAACTTCGCTTATTCGCTAGGCTAATATACATTCGTCTGTTCTAAATTCATCCTGGGCTGCCCATTGTCTCCTCATAATGAACAGAATTTGAGTAAAGAACCCGGCTGAGTTTCTTACAACTAGCCGGGAGACTCATCTTTTCGGCGTTTTTTTATATGTTGCGCCCAAATTGATAGCCTTATCAACGTTGACCTATGACCCCTCAAGCCTCAACAAATCTCTCTCCCACCGTTAATCAGACCACTACGCACCGCAAACTACGCATGGGCATGGTTGGTGGTAGTTTAGATGCCTTCATCGGTGCCGTTCATCGCCGGGCGGCGGTGATGGATAATGAAATTGAATTGGTGTGCGGCGCATTCAGCTCGAATGCCGAAAAGTCGAAACAGACGGGCCATGCGCTCTACCTCCCGGAAAATCGGGTTTATGCCAATTTCGAGGAAATGATCAGGCGGGAGAAGGAACTCCCCGAAGGCGAACGCATGGATTTTGTGACCATCGTGACGCCCAATCACATGCACTTTGCACCCGCCAAGATGGCGCTCGAAAACGGCTTTCACGTGGTGTGCGACAAGCCCGTTGCCCTCAACCTGGATGAAGCGCGGGCACTAAAACGCATTATCGACGACAGTGGACTCCTGTTCTGCCTCACTCATAACTACACGGGCTACCCAATGGTGAAGCAGGCGCGGGCTATGGTGAAAGCCGGTAAGCTGGGCAAGCTTCGTAAAGTTATTGTCGAATATCCGCAGGGATGGCTAGCCCAGCTGGTCGAAGCAACCGGGCAGAAACAGGCGGGCTGGCGTACCGACCCAGCCCGTTCAGGAGCCGCCGGGGGCGTTGGCGATATTGGTACCCACGCCGAGAACCTGGCTGAATACATCACCGGTCTGAAAATCACCGAACTTTGTGCCGACCTCACCATCTTCGTGGAAGGTCGTCAGCTGGACGATGACGCCAATATGCTGCTTCGTTTCGAGAACGGGGCGAAAGGCTTACTCACCAACAGCCAGATTGCCAATGGTGAAGAAAACCCGTTGTCGATCCGGGTCTATGGTGAGCTGGGTGGTCTGGAATGGCGGCAGATGGAACCCAACACGCTTATCTACAAAACGAATGAAGAAGGGGCCCGCCTGCTGCGTACGGGCGTCGGCGACCTGTCGCCGGAAGCGCAGGCCAACACCCGCCTACCGGCCGGTCACCCGGAGGCATTCCTCGAAGCCTTCGCTAATATCTATTACAACTTTGCGCTAACCCTCCGCGCTCGCCTCAGTGGCCAGCAACCCGATCCAATCCGATTAGATTTCCCCGGAATAGAGGACGGCCTGCGCGGTATGGCCTTTATCGATACAGTTGTCGCTTCTGATAAGTCGATCGGAGAAGTGGACGAAGTTTATTTCGTAGAGCTGCTGATGCGGCTCCCCAGCGCCAGCAATCTTTTTTAGTGCTGGTGCTAACTACTGATAAAGAAACTCGCCTATAGGCGGCTCTACAGCAAAACAGTCAATCTTTCACTCTTTATACCCCTCATGCAAAAAATTCAAGTTGGTGTAGTTGGCACCGGATTTATTGGCCCCGCTCATATCGAAGCACTCCGTCGCCTGCCCAATGTCGAAGTAGCTGCCCTCTGCGAAGTGTCGCAGGAGCTTGCTGAAACGAAAGCGGCCCAGTTGGGTATTCCCCGTGCCTACACATTCGAGGAACTGCTGAAGCAGGATGATATTCAGAGCATCCACATCTGTACGCCCAACTTCCTGCACTACAGTCAGTCGAAAGCAGCGCTGCTGGCCGGTAAACATGTGATCTGCGAAAAGCCTCTGGCCAAAGACCTGGCCGAAGCTGAAGAGCTGGTGCAGTTAGCCAAAGAGTCGGGTCTGGTCAATGCGGTGCATTTTAACCTGCGCTATTACCCATTGGTACGGCAAATGAAGGCCATGCGCGAGAAAGGCGAGCTGGGTGATGTGTACAGCATCATTGGCTCGTACTTACAGGACTGGCTTTTCTACGAAACCGACTATAACTGGCGGCTGGAGCCCGACAAATCAGGCGATTCACGTGCCATTGCCGATATTGGTTCGCACCTGATGGATATCATCGAGTACGTCACCGGTGTGAAAACCACGGCGGTACTGGCTGATTTCAATACGATTCACAAGACCCGGAAAAAGCCACTGAAGCCTGTTGAGACGTATTCAGGGAAGATGCTTCAACCCGAAGACTACGCCGACGTTGCCATCAACACGGAAGATCATGCCAACGTGTTGTTGCGGTTCGATAATGGTAATCGTGGGGTAGTTACGGTGTCGCAGGTATCGGCGGGGCGGAAGAACCAATTGAAACTTGAAATCTCTGGTTCTAAAAAAACCTTCGCTTTCGACTCAGAATCACCTAATCAGCTTTGGCTGGGCAACCGCGATGGGTACAACCAAACCATGACCGACGACCCCTCCATTGTTCACCCTGAAGCGCGCTCGGTGATAAGCTTCCCCGGTGGTCATAACGAAGGTTTCCCCGACACATCGAAGCAGATGTTTAAGGAAGTGTACGCCGCCATCGAAGCAGGCAAGCAGCCTGAAAACCCGACGTACCCAACCTTCGCCGACGGCTATCGCGAACTCCTGATCTGTGAGCGGATTCTGGAAAGTAACAGGAAGCAAGCCTGGGTGGAGGTATAAATTCAACGAGTGCAGTTGTGACTTGCTGACGCCTAGCCGAAGAGCCAGGCGTTAGCAAGTCACAACTGTGACCAAGTCCATTTAATTAACAAAAGACATGAAATCACTTAAAGGCCCTGGTGTCTTCCTGGCTCAGTTTATGGGCGATGCCGAACCCTTCAACAACCTCGACAGTATTGCCCGGTATATGGCAAACCTTGGCTATAAAGGGATTCAGCTGCCCACCTGGGATTCACGGGTAATCGACCTACAGCAAGCTGCCGACAGCAAAACATATTGCGATGAGCTAAAAGGGAAACTTGCCGATATTGGTGTTGAGATCACCGAACTGTCGACGCATTTGCAGGGTCAGCTGGTAGCGGTCCATCCTGCCTACGCTCCCATGTTCGATGGATTTGGTCCAGCCGAATTAGCAGGTAAGCCCACCGAGCAGCAGGCATGGGCCGTAAATCAGTTGATGCTGGCTGCGAAAGCTAGTCAGAACCTTGGCCTCACGTCGCATGTCAGCTTCACCGGAGCCTTACTCTGGCCATTTATGTATCCATGGCCACAACGGCCACCAGGTCTGGTTGAAACAGGTTTTACCGAGCTAGGTAAACGCTGGAAGCCAATCCTCGACGCCTACGAAGACGCAGGCGTAAACATTGGCTACGAATTGCATCCCGGCGAAGATGTCCATGATGGTGTCACGTTCGAGATGTTTCTGGCTGCGGTGGATAACCACCCACGCGCCGGTATCAACTACGACCCAAGTCACTTCGTCCTGCAATGCCTGGACTATTTGGAATTCATCGATATCTACCACGAACGTATCTACGCTTTCCACGTAAAAGACGCTGAGTTTAATCCGTCTGGCCGTCAGGGCGTATACGGAGGGTTCCAGGGCTGGGTAGAACGGGCGGGCCGCTTCCGTTCCTTAGGCGATGGCCAGGTTGACTTTGCTGGTATCTTCAGCAAGCTGGCTCAATACAACTACGACGGCTGGGCGGTGCTGGAATGGGAATGCGCCATTAAACACCCGGAGCAAGGAGCTGCCGAAGGAGCCCCATTCATCCAGGATCACATGATTCGCGTGACAGAACGTGCCTTCGATGACTTTGCCGGTACAGGTTCTGACGAAGCGTTCAACAAGCGGGTATTGGGTTTATAGGGCTACTATATAGAGCAAAAAAAAGGTCTCAGGAAGTTTCCTGAGACCTTTTTTTTGCTCGGCTTCATTCTACTGCTCAGCGTTATGAGCTTAGTATTACTGTACCAACAAAAATCCCCACCTCTTTTGGAAGTGGGGACGCAATGTCTAGGGGTGGCGACCGCCTACTCTCCCGGTCGTGACACCAGTACCATCGGCAGTGCGGGGCTTAACGGCTCTGTTCGGAATGGGAAAAGGTGTGCACCCGCCCGTCGTCACCAACCTCCTATATCTTCAACCTTGCCTTGTTTAGTGATCGCTCACTGCACTCAGGTTGGTAATGCCTTGTTATTCTTTTGCCCATCGAGAAGAAAGCCCTTTCAACCACACACACTTGTAGTGTTCTTTGTCAGTTCGCCAGCTGACGATCAGACCAGTGTCGCGACACTAACCTGACAGGCTCATTAGTACGGCTCGGCTCCATCCATTTCTGAACCTCCACCTGCCGCCTATCAACGTGGTCGTCTCCCACAGCCTTTATTAACGGATGACTCATCTTGGGGCCGGTTTCGCACTTAGATGCTTTCAGCGCTTATCCAATCCGCACGTAGCTACTCGGCCGTGCCGCGGGCACGACAACCGATCCGCCAGCGGTGCGTCCAGCCCGGTCCTCTCGTACTAAGGCCAGATCCCCGCAATCATCCCACGCCCACCACAGATAGGGACCGAACTGTCTCACGACGTTCTGAACCCAGCTCGCGTGCCACTTTAATCGGCGAACAGCCGAACCCTTGGAACCTTCTCCAGCCCCAGGATGTGACGAGCCGACATCGAGGTGCCAAACCTCCCCGTCGATGTGAGCTCTTGGGGGAGATCAGCCTGTTATCCCCGGCGTACCTTTTATCCTTTGAGCGATGGCCCACCCATGCAGCACCACCGGATCACTATACCCTACTTTCGTACCAGATCGGCCTGTTTGCCTCACTGTCAAGCTTGCTTCTGCTATTGCACTCCACGACCGATTACCGTCCGGCCTGAGCAAACCTTGGGAAGCCTCCGTTACCCTTTCGGAGGCGACCACCCCAGTCAAACTACCCACCAAACACTGTCCCCAAACGGGTTAGACAGCCAATTGCTAAAGGGCGGTATTTCAAGGTTGGATCCACAACGCCTGGCGACGCCGCTTCAACTCCTCCCGCCTATCCTACACATCAGCAACCAGCCGCCCATGTTAAGCTGTAGTAAAGGTGCACGGGGTCTTTCCGTCCCGTGGCGGGTAAGCGGCATCTTCACCGCTACTACAATTTCACCGAGCTCATGGCTGAGACAGTGCCCAGATCGTTACACCATTCGTGCAGGTCGGAACTTACCCGACAAGGAATTTCGCTACCTTAGGACCGTTAT